>NZ_JBNJQR010000025.1:0-509 GCF_050113715.1 Brevibacillus ginsengisoli | reverse complement strand
CGATGAGGTTGATAGGTTCGGTGTGGAAGTGCGGCAACGCATGGAGCTGACGAATACTAATCGGTCGAGGACTTATCCACGTTTCCTTAGCGAATGTCAGACCCGTTATCCAGTTTTGAAAGAGCAAATGGAGAGTTACCCAAGAGGCCGAAGGGGACGGTTTGCTAAACCGTTAGTATGCGCAAGCGTAGCGAGGGTTCGAATCCCTCACTCTCCGCCATTTCAATTCAAGAAATATCATCTATATTTTGGCGGTGTAGCTTAGCTGGCTAGAGCGTTCGGTTCATACCCGAAAGGTCGGGGGTTCGACTCCCTCCACCGCTACCATAGGGGCATAGTTTAAAGGTAGAACGAAGGTCTCCAAAACCTTTGGTGTGGGTTCAATTCCTACTGCCCCTGCCAAAACTAAAAATATGGCGGTCGTGGCGAAGTGGTTAACGCATCGGATTGTGGCTCCGACACTCGTGGGTTCGATTCCCATCGATCGCCCCATTATGGGAGTATAGCCA
>NZ_JBNJQR010000024.1:0-544 GCF_050113715.1 Brevibacillus ginsengisoli | reverse complement strand
CGTCCTAGAGATAGGGCTTCCCTTCGGGGCAGCGGTGACAGGTGGTGCATGGTTGTCGTCAGCTCGTGTCGTGAGATGTTGGGTTAAGTCCCGCAACGAGCGCAACCCTTATCTTTAGTTGCCAGCATTCAGTTGGGCACTCTAGAGAGACTGCCGTCGACAAGACGGAGGAAGGCGGGGATGACGTCAAATCATCATGCCCCTTATGACCTGGGCTACACACGTGCTACAATGGCTGGTACAACGGGATGCTAGCTCGCGAGAGTACGCCAATCTCTTAAAACCAGTCTCAGTTCGGATTGTAGGCTGCAACTCGCCTACATGAAGTCGGAATCGCTAGTAATCGCGGATCAGCATGCCGCGGTGAATACGTTCCCGGGCCTTGTACACACCGCCCGTCACACCACGGGAGTTTGCAACACCCGAAGTCGGTGAGGTAACCGCAAGGAGCCAGCCGCCGAAGGTGGGGTAGATGACTGGGGTGAAGTCGTAACAAGGTATCCGTACCGGAAGGTGCGGATGGATCACCTCCTTTCTATGGAGA
>NZ_JBNJQR010000023.1:0-558 GCF_050113715.1 Brevibacillus ginsengisoli | reverse complement strand
AGGAGCCAGCCGCCGAAGGTGGGGTAGATGACTGGGGTGAAGTCGTAACAAGGTATCCGTACCGGAAGGTGCGGATGGATCACCTCCTTTCTATGGAGAATTTGCACTCCTTCATTGGAGTAGCAAATAACGGCTTGATTGATTCTATCTAGTTTTTAGGGAACTATCCCTAAATGGGGCTGTAGCTCAGTTGGGAGAGCGCCTGCCTTGCAAGCAGGAGGTCATCGGTTCGATCCCGTTCAGCTCCACCAAATAAATTTGTTCTTTGAAAACTGGATAACGCAAGATATTGCTAAGGATTATTTTTAACTGATGTACTAATAGTACTGATCAAATGCAAGGATTACATGCTAAATGCGCCACGTCATGTGGGTCGACTAAGAGCACCAACGTCCTGTTGGTAACGTCGACACTAGTACGTCCTGTACGTCGCAACACAGCATTTGTAGTTCATACAATTCGTGGTTAAGTTACTAAGGGCACACGGTGGATGCCTTGGCGCTAGGAGCCGAAGAAGGACGCAGCGAACTGCGATAAGCCTCGGGGAGCGGTAAGCAC
>NZ_JBNJQR010000020.1:0-894 GCF_050113715.1 Brevibacillus ginsengisoli | reverse complement strand
TCGTGGTTAAGTTACTAAGGGCACACGGTGGATGCCTTGGCGCTAGGAGCCGAAGAAGGACGCAGCGAACTGCGATAAGCCTCGGGGAGCGGTAAGCACGCTTTGATCCGGGGATCTCCGAATGGGGCAACCCACCATCCGTAATGGGATGGTATCCGTTGGTGAATACATAGCCAACGAGAAGGCAGACCCGGTGAACTGAAACATCTAAGTAGCCGGAGGAAGAGAAAACAATAGTGATTCCGTAAGTAGTGGCGAGCGAACGCGGAAGAGCCTAAACCGTAAGGTTTACCTTACGGGGTTGTGGGGCGTCTCACATGGAGTTACAAAAGATTCGTGTAGATGAACAGTCTGGGAAGGCTGACCATAGTGCGTGACAGTCGCGTAATCTAAACACGAATCTCTCCGAGACCAACCCCGAGTAGCACGGGACACGTGAAATCCCGTGTGAATCTGGCAGGACCATCTGCTAAGGCTAAATACTACCTAGCGACCGATAGTGAACCAGTACCGTGAGGGAAAGGTGAAAAGCACCCCGGGAGGGGAGTGAAATAGTACCTGAAACCGTGTGCTTACAAATAGTCGGAGCACGATTAATGTGTGACGGCGTGCCTTTTGTAGAATGAACCGGCGAGTTACGGTAGCGTGCGAGGTTAAGTCGAAGAGACGGAGCCGCAGCGAAAGCGAGTCTGAATAGGGCGCAAGTACGTTGCCGTAGACCCGAAACCGTGTGATCTAGCCATGTCCAGGGTGAAGGTAGGGTAACACCTACTGGAGGCCCGAACCCACGCACGTTGAAAAGTGCGGGGATGAGGTGTGGCTAGCGGTGAAATTCCAATCGAACTCGGAGATAGCTGGTTCTCCCCGAAATAGCTTTAGGGCTAGCCTCGGAAT
>NZ_JBNJQR010000018.1:0-2188 GCF_050113715.1 Brevibacillus ginsengisoli | reverse complement strand
TCGCTCGACTTGCATGTATTAGGCACGCCGCCAGCGTTCGTCCTGAGCCAGGATCAAACTCTCCAATAAAGTTGAGTTGATTCTAAACTTCAAAACAGTATTGCTTGGCTAGTGTTTCATTCACTAAACGTTTATTGTTCAGTTTTCAAAGAGCATTTAGTTTATAAATCAACCACCTCGTAATGAGCGGTAGATTTATATTATAACATATTTAATTCCATCTATTCAACCCACAATATTTGGTAAGTTGCCTTCCGTATTGTTAGCGCCTCAAATTGCATGCGCTCACCGGATGGAATAACAGCATATCAAACCATTTTCAAAGAATCAACAATCAATTTTTGGTAGTTTACCGATCAATCATTAATTCAATTAAAGGATTTGGTGCGGTCGGCGAGACTCGAACTCGCACGGGTCGCCCCGCCACCCCCTCAAGATGGTGTGTCTGCCAATTCCACCACGACCGCAAACATGTTCAGGATATCTAACTAGATAACCTTCAATTTAAGGTAATGGAGGGAGTACCCGGATTTGAACCGGGGATAAGGGTTTTGCAGACCCGTGCCTTACCACTTGGCTATACTCCCATAATGGGGCGATCGATGGGAATCGAACCCACGAGTGTCGGAGCCACAATCCGATGCGTTAACCACTTCGCCACGACCGCCATATTAGTATTTTGCTGGCAGGGGCAGTAGGAATCGAACCCACACCAAAGGTTTTGGAGACCTTCGTTCTACCTTTAAACTATGCCCCTGTATGGTAGCGGTGGAGGGAGTCGAACCCCCGACCTTTCGGGTATGAACCGAACGCTCTAGCCAGCTAAGCTACACCGCCATAATAATGAATCTAAAATCTAGGCAAAAAATGGAGCGGGTGATGGGAATCGAACCCACGCGACCAGCTTGGAAGGCTGGAGTTCTACCATTGAACTACACCCGCAAAAAATGGTGCCGGTAGAGGGACTTGAACCCCCACGGTTTCCCTCGCGATTTTGAGTCGCGCGCGTCTGCCAATTCCGCCATACCGGCTTGTATGAAGTTAAAAATGGTCGGGAAGACAGGATTCGAACCTGCGACCCCTTGGTCCCAAGCCAAGTACTCTACCAAGCTGAGCTACTTCCCGATTTTGTTTCTTTGTGATAGTGATTTTATGGCGTGCCCTGAGAGATTCGAACTCCCGACCTTTTGATTCGTAGTCAAACGCTCTATCCAGCTGAGCTAAGGGCACATATTATGGAGCGGACGACGGGTCTCGCTTCTATTGGCGACCCTACGTCGTTACTCTTCTGTGCGAGCCAGTATTCGTGTACCCGAGCAATACAACATGGAATTACTTCGAGGGTGAACCCGGCACGGGTGAGAGACCTTGCTTCATGATTATGGAGCGGACGACGGGTCTCGAACCCGCGACCTTCGCCTTGGCAAGGCGACGCTCTACCAATTGAGCTACGTCCGCATTTTTGAGTTAGTTGGTGCGGGTGGAGGGACTTGAACCCCCACGGTCGCCCGCCAGATCCTAAGTCTGGTGCGTCTGCCAATTCCGCCACACCCGCATATCTATCTTTGAACGATTACATGGTGAGCCATGAAGGACTCGAACCTTCGACCCTCTGATTAAAAGTCAGATGCTCTACCAACTGAGCTAATGGCTCATACTTTAAAATGGCTGGGGTATCAGGATTCGAACCTGAGAATGACGGAGTCAAAGTCCGTTGCCTTACCGCTTGGCTATACCCCAATAACCAATGGTGGGGAGAGACGGATTCGAACCGCCGAACCCATAGGGAGCAGATTTACAGTCTGCCGCGTTTAGCCACTTCGCTATCTCCCCATTATTAGTGGTGCCGGCGATAGGACTTGAACCCACAACCCCCTGATTACAAGTCAGGTGCTCTACCAATTGAGCTACACCGGCATTAGATCTTTAATATTTAAATGGCGGAGCTGACGGGACTCGAACCCGCGACCTCCGGTGTGACAGACCGGCGTGAACTCCAACTTCACCACAGCTCCATTATTTGGTTGCACCCTAAGGGTACCACTTATCTTACCTGAGCATGAAGCACGCTCGACGTAGTGCAAGTAATTTTGGTTGCGGGAGCAGGATTTGAACCTGCGACCTTCGGGTTATGAGCCCGACGAGCTACCGAGCTGCTCCATCCCGCGACGACCATGGACGGTCTAGT
>NZ_JBNJQR010000017.1:0-10646 GCF_050113715.1 Brevibacillus ginsengisoli | reverse complement strand
GGAAGTGCGGCAACGCATGGAGCTGACGAATACTAATCGGTCGAGGACTTATCCACGTTTTCTTAGCGAATGTCAGAGCGAGTATATGTTCTTGTGCAGTGACTTTGCGCCATAGGCGGACGGAGCCAACAAGAAGCATATAGGAGCGACCCGTTATCCAGTTTTCAGAGAACAACAAAGCAGCTCATGAACCTATCTTTCGAGATAGAGCCATGAGCTGCTTTGTTTTTTTTTGCTAACTAAATCAAACCAACGTAGATATAATGTTCAAGTTAATGTGTCGCAACACACGGAGCTGACGAATATTGGATAAGGATTTATCAAATTCTATCTTCTTTAAGTTGGTCACTAATGGTGTTCAGCGACTGATAAAGTCAGAAGGAATCCCCTACCTTAACAAGGTAGGGTGCAGACGATTGCTTTCCAACTCACTTAATTATTTTGATAAACTAACCTTACGATTTTTAAATTACACATTTATATCCAACTTGTTTTTAAAAATAATTATTGATAAAATTCCAAATGCAAACATCGAAGTAAATAATTCAATCGAATGCCCTAAACGCACTGGTGCTGGCATATAAGCATTTGGAAGTATTAATGGTGAAGTTATTAGTATACTAAATAAAAGACCAGTTATAATGTAAGTTTTCCAACCTTTAGTATTAAGTGAATGAATAATGATCACCGACAATCCAGACCATAACAATCCTCTAAATAGCTGGAACAGAGGCAACAGGGGGTCGCTTTGAAATTGATTTGCCATGTGCTGTAACACATTCAAAATAGCTGTGCTTCCGGTATAAAATTTCCTCAATTCAGGAAACTGCCAAGCAACAAAATATCCGAAAAGAAAGTAAATAATGACGTAACAAAACGCAAGGATAGCCATATTGGGGAATAATTTAGCAAACGGCACTTTAACAATATTTTCTTCACCATAAGATGAACGTTTATTTTTTGCCTTGCCAAGGATTAAAACTGCAAATGTTGAAGACATAAATATACTGATAGCACCCATAATAACCACTTTCAAAGTATCCAATAATGGCATTTTGACTGCACTATTAAAATATAATGTCTCTATTTGTGTCATGAAATACTGAATACCCCAAAAGATCACGAAAATCATACCTATTAACTTTAATCCTCGCATTTTTGCGTTAAGAATATATATCGTCAGGATAACAGTGTTTAATATACAGAAAGCAAATAGCGGAGTGACCGAGTCGTTTGAAGATTTAGAAGTGTCAAGACCAACAATAAAAGATGAAATAGCCATCCCAATAATCATAATTACCGTTATGAGAATCTCTTTTAACCCTAAAGTTATAGTCTTTTTCATAATAAACTCATCCGTTCTTTATATAACTTTAACCACTTACTATTACCTCAAAATGTATAATCGATGCTTCAAGAACAAGCACATGATTATATCCATTCTATTGCCGTGGTCATAGGGGAAGAACTCAGTGGTGTATAAGGCGCTAAGGACATTCTTTGAGTCGCTTTGTCTTAAAAGGCAAAGCGACTTTTTTGCTGATAGAACTTTTTGAAAGAAGGATTCTATTGGTTGTTGAAAACAGATAATTACGTATTAAAAAACTCCAAAAAGTTCCTAGCAGGAGTAGATAAGTAATGGTTTTTCATCCAAATTAACACTGCCCTTGTTACTAGAGACTCTTCTTTGATCTCTCGAAAATTAAGTTTCACATCTGGCACCAATGAGATGATATCCTTCGGGACAATTACTATTCCCATTCCGATGTTTGCCCATTTTAGCATGGATCGTGTATCATCTACTCTGCATTTTACCCTCGGTTCGAACCCGGCCTTTTTGCAGGCTTTTGTGATGTTATCCGCATATCGATTGTGCAAGAGCAATGGTTTGCCTTCAAGTTCGGTCAGATCCAAGTTTCCCGTTCCACCTTTCCAAAAACAGTCCAATCCGCCAGCCACCATCGGCACATCTGGCAGGTTCCTATATTCAAAGTCATCCTGATTGAATGGAGTGCGAATAATTCCGAGTTCCACTACTCCACTTTTGATCAATTCGAGAATTTCAAATGTACCACTTTCCCGGATATGAAAATCCACGCCTGGATATTGTTCGTTAAATAGTTGGATTTTACGAGGCAGCAGTATTTCACCTGCTGATGATATTGTGCCTATGGAGAGAGTCCCTATGAGCCCCTCCCTCAAGTCTTTCAGTTCTTTAGCGGTTTTTTCCGTAAGTTCCAGGATCATTTTTGCCCTTTTCTGGAGGAGCCGTCCGGCATCTGTAATCTGTATTTTTCGTGTGTTTCTTTCCATTAACAAGATTCCTAACTCTTCTTCCAGAATTTTCAGCTGGTGACTGAGCGGTGGCTGGGCTATATGGAGTCTCTCAGCCGCTTTTGTAATATTACCTTCTTCAGCAATCGCTAAAAAATATGCCAGTTGTCTAATATCCATATCTAACATCCCTAGTTAATCTATATTTGTTTTATATAAATCATATATCAATTGCATATTTCCCATATGCAAAAGACCCTGCTACCATGACAGTAGATTTTGTTCATCCATCATCTTTTGTTAGCGCGGGGTGTTCTCACTTGGTTAATTATATTGGACTTTTTACTTCTATCTTCATCATCATTTTTGGCGTATCTATGAACATTTTTGTTGGGTATTTGCTAATTGCGTGCTGGTTGCTGTTTGTTTTGATCAGTTTTCGAAAAGGTTATGACTTAAAGAACATTCTTACCATGTCCTATATCGGCGGGAAAAAATCATATGTGGTCATTAAAATACTATTGCTCATCGGAGCTGTTTCGGGGGCATGGATGATCTCGGGAACGATCCCCGGAATTGTTTACTATACCCTTTCACTCATCAGCCCAGATACATTTATTCTGATTGCCTTCCTAATCTGCTGTGGAGCTTCCTTCTTGCTCGGGTCTGCGACAGGAACGGCAAGTATAGTAGGATTGCCTCTCATTATTATTGCCAGAAGTGGAGGTGTAGACCTGAATTTAGCTGCAGGCGCCATCATAGCAGGTGTATATTTCGGTGACAGATGCTCCCCGATGTCTTCCAGTGCTGTTTTGGTGTCCAAACTTACAGGCACGGATCTGTTCACTAACATTAGGAAGATGATGGTTTCATCCGTTATTCCCTTCGTTTTATCTGTAGGATTTTACTATGAATTCTCTAAACTGAACCCATTAAAGGTGATAAGCAGTGGTTTGACCGACGAGATTCTGAAGACTTTTAAGATCGAATACCTGGTTCTCGTTCCTGCGCTCGTCATTCTGATATTTTGCGTTTGCAAGCTAAGCATCCAATACGCAATGCTAATGAGCATACTGGTTGCCTCCATGATCGCGTTATTCGTTCAGGGTGATCAACCATTGCAGGTCCTTCATAGCGTGATATTCGGATTCAGCCTTGATCCTCAAAACCCTTTACAGAATATTATCGAGGGTGGCGGAGTTACCTCTATGTTAAAGGCAAGCTTTGTCATATTGATTGCCTGTGCGCTCGCGGGGATTTTTGAAGGAATACGGGCTTTCGACGGGATAAAAAATCTACTAATCAATATGAAGCTAAAAGGACATAAGCGATATGGGTTAACTACATTCATCAGTACGTTAACTGCTGCTTTCGGATGTTCACAGTCTATAGCTGTGGTTATGACGGATGAAATCATGAAAGATTGTTACAAAAAAGAAGAGAACTATCAATTTGCTCTTGATATTGAGAACTCCTGTATACTTACATCGGCGCTTATCCCATGGAATATCGCTGCTCTGATCTGTACTGCGACTCTGAATGTTAGTATGTATAGTTTCGTGCCATATGCGTTTTACCTTTACATTTTTCCTATCATGTATTTTGTGTATTACTGGTTCAAAGAAGCGAAGCCGATCAATTCGAGTCCCTTGTGATTGAATTTTCTAGGATGAATAAACAACAATAGATAGGCTTTCACTTCACAAAAGCGCTGAAATCCGTATATTTCTTTGGGAAGAAGGAAGCGTTGACGTAAAGAGAGGGTAAGGTCGCATTAAGGGACAGGAAAATAACAGAAAAATGGAGTCGCTTTGTCGTATAGACGGAGCGGCTTTTCTTTTGTACATATATTTTACCGGAAGCTGGGTAGTAGTTTGTTTGTTATTTTCAAATAGATAGGTTTTGTAGTAAGACAAGTGCACTTATTATTTCATAATTATGGAATATGATAATTGGGTGGAGGTGTGAATTCATGAGGGGCTTCCTACTATTACTATTTGTTTTGATGGCATTTACATTACAAGGATGTACTACGGATTGGGAACATGAATTTATTCTTGAAGGCGAATCTGACCATTGGATAGGAACGGTAAATTTGACTTTGACAGAAGGGCAATACAAAGACCAATTCGGCAAAAAACAAAATGTAATGGATAAAAATATTGTACTAAAACCAAAAGAAGTGATGAATCTTGAACGATTGACTTATGATACCTCTTTTAATCTTCATCAACTTGGAAATTCAGGGTCGAATTTAGTCGCTGACAAGAATGAAGTTCTTAATGAAAAAGCATATGGAGTTAATGCCCATAGTGGTACTTATTTGGATTGGAGTTATGATGAGCTTAAACAAAAATTAGAGTATGCGAAAATTGAAGTCGAATGGGTAAAAGATGGAGAAAAATACAAGGAAACAATAATGGCAACACCTAAATAGAAATCAACATTTTTTATTGAAGTAACGGAAATCGATAGTGTAATAATAAGCGCCAGTCTAGAACTTTATTTGCCTCAGTCACAATTCACTAGGTTGAATAACGATCTGATAGCGTCACAAGATTGGAAATGGACACATGATGGTGAGGAGGGGAAAACTTCATTGGAGGAATTGTGCTCTTGAGGAGGTTTTACAGGGGTGTCAAAGCTACGGCCTGGGTATAGTTTATGCTGACAAGCAAAAAGGGACGGGCAGTAGAGAGTGGCGGCAGGAAGGTAATTTTTTGGAAGAATGTCTTGATCCTTACGTAACGTAATGCTGTAAAGTGAGGGTACTGGAAAAAGATAGCAACTAAGAAAAGGGATGATTATCGCCCGACTAGCTGCCGCACTGGACCGTGTCCGCTCCAAGAGAGCCATCGTAGCCAACGGGATTGAGTCCAGACAAGGCGTTCAATTCTTTACGTTTCAGGACCCGGATGGCAACGGGACTGATGGTTGTTCGGAAGTAAAATCAAATCATGAGGAGGTAATAAGAATGAGAAAAGTAATTTCGAAAGACGGCACCACCATTGCGTTCGATAAAACCGGGAATGGACCGGCGATCGTCCTGATATGCGCTGCATTTCAAACTCGTTTGGATCCGATGATGTCGCAGCTTGCTTCGCTTCTGTCTCCCCACTTTACCGTATTTAATTACGACCGCCGGGGTCGTGGGGACAGCGGCGATACGGCGCCGTACGCGGTTGAGCGCGAGGTCGAAGATATCGAAGCTCTCATCAACGAAGCCGGCGGATCGGCATCCGTATTCGGCATGTCTTCCGGTGCAGTCCTCGCCCTCGAAGCGGCTCGCAAGCTCGCTATCGCGAGTCTTGCATTGTACGAGCCGCCGTTCGTCGTTGACAGCGCTCGCCCTCCGCTGCCGGAGAATTACTTGCAGCAGCTCAAAGAACTGATATCGTCGGGCCGCCGAGGCGACGCGGTCGAGTACTTCTTAACGAAGGCAGCCGACGTTCCTGCCGATTTCGTTGCCTCGATGCGAAGCGCGCCATTCTGGCCGGCGATGGAAGCCGTAGCGCACACGTTGGTCTATGACGGCACCATCATGGGTGACACCATGTCGGGCAACCCGTTGCCAGCCGACCGGTGGTCTTCCGTCTCGATCCCGACGCTCGTGATGGGAGGAGGAACAAGTCCCGAGTACCAGCAAAATGCGGTGAAAGCTCTCGCAGACGGTCTCCCTAACGCAAAGCTCCGCATCCTGGAAGGTCAGGATCATAACGTGGCTCCGGATCTCCTCACTCCCGTTTTGACTGATTTTTTCTCCATGTAATTTAAAGGAGACTATAGCAATGAGAAAAATCATTTTACTCATGCACGTATCGCTTGATGGCTTCGTAACAGGACCCAACGGTGAAATGGATTGAATTATCCATACAGAGGAAGAACAGAACTATGTCACCGACTTGCTAAACACCATAGACACCGTTTTATTTGGACGTGTGACTTATCAAATGATGGAAAGCTTCTGGCCGACTGTACCCGCGCATCCCGTCTGGTCAAAATCGAAGTACCATGCCGAACATGCTGTCTGGATTGAGAAGACAGAGAAAATTGTATTCTCCAAGACTTTGGACAAAGTGGAATGGAGCAATTCCAGACTGGTAAAAGAACATATTGCGGAAGAAGTTGCGAAAATGAAACAGCAGCCCGGCAAGAACATTGTGATGATCGCCAGCTCTGGCCTTGCGCAAACATTTATGCAGCTCGGCTTGATTGATGAATATCGGATTAATGTCAATCCTATTGTTGTTGGTGGTGGAAGACCACTCTTTAAAAATATTAAGGACAGAATCGATCTTAAACTTGCAGAAGCCAAAACGTTTAGTTCCGGAGTCGTCGGACTTGTCTACGGAAAAAGAGAGGTGAGGTGTAGATGAGCAAATTGTGGAAATATGCAGGCTGTATCGGACTCGCTCTGATAGCGCTGATTTTTATTCAAGCGGCGGTCCTTAAACTAATGGGTGTGCAAGCAATGGTGGAAGTCTTCAACAAGCTAGGGTATCCTGCATGGTTTCGTATAACAATTGGGATCCTGGAAATTGCCGGAGCGATTGCGCTGCTCATTCGGTCTTCTTCGCGTTACGGTGCGATGTTATTGGCGTTGATTATGATCGGCGCAACAATATCATCGCTTGCGAAAGGGGCGGCTGGCGATGTGATCGTTCCAGTTATTATGCTTCTTCTACTTGTATGGATCGCAGTAGTTAGGAGACCTGTCAATCGCCACATAACGGAACAACTGCCAGCTAGCAAGGTTACAGTTCATCTGGACGAATAACCTGGGATATGAACGGTTGGAACCCCGAGTAGCATCTGCTCCTGTTCCAAATGCTGCGCGCCAACATGTCCGTTACCACCTCGCCCAGATCGAGCGGGTAAGGCAGGCATATCGAGAGGATAGGGTATAACACTATATGCAAGTTGTGATTCTAACGGGATCAATAGTGGAGGAGTGGCAATCGTGGCTACTCCTCTTTTTGATACTGAACTATTTGGCAGTTTCCTTAAATGAGTTGATAGGGTCATTTTAGGATACCTGTAATTTTAAAACTATTTATTATGAAAATAATAATATTTACTAAGCAGTTAAAAAATTCACTTTATTTTTCTGTCGCTTGAATAAGCCATGTAAACATAGTTGTAGTATGCTTTTCATAAACCAATGGGAGGTTGTTATGATGCAGTCATTAAATGGAGACCAAAGTAGAGTAATAATGGAAAGTGCAAGAAAAACTTACGAAAAATTATCAAGTAAGAAGAAAGGTATCCATCCTTTTAAGGGTAGCTGCTACGTAATTTCCAGCCTTATCTATCACATTGCAAACGAAATACTTCAGATACCAGATGAATATAACAAAATTTATCAATGCTATTTTTGTGTAAACACAAATTCACATTTATCTCATCATTTTAATACGCTGTTATGTAAGAACATTGATGCTAGCATCGACCAATTTAATCCGATATACGTAGGATTCGAATTTTCCCCATATGGTGACAATGACCAGTATTATAAGGATGTTAAGGAAGTAGAACCACTTATTACTACTGAAGTGAAGGAACTACTAAACTACTGTATCATTTTTTATGGGCAGGAAATTGAATCTGCCTTTAGAAATAAAAAAACGCTAAAGAAGTGATTGAAAAGTACCCAGACATGCGTAAATGGGTAGCACACAATAAAGCTATTCCTGTTGAGATAATGGTAATTCTCGCTGATAACTCTGATGAAAACGTTAGATTTACTTAGCTACAAAAAATTTTATTAACTGATGACGACGAAGAAACAAGGATATTGGCAAAGAAGAGAATTGATGAAGGACGATTTAAGTGAATGTTGAGCTAACGGAATCGATAGCTGAACAAACACAAAAATGGGCTGCCGGTGATAATTCAGCAGCCTTTGTTAAACGAAAGGGCAGCATTGTTCTACAGAGGGATGAGTTGGGATTACGAGGTGAAGCTGTCTATTTCGGTTATGGTCCCGGAATGAAATAGACTTTTTCGAGTACCTTTTTCATCATAGGTATAATGGGTATAGACCAGCATCCTATTAAAATCAGCAATTTGGCTGACCGTGTAGACTTCTTCCAACCAATACATAAAGTAAACACAAGGAGCGATCTCCACGTAATTGAATGTATAGTAACCTTTGAATCCTGTATGCGGTCCAGCAATCCCTTCATCATGCCGATGAGTAGGGTCAAAGAAATGAATGATAAATACATTGCCATCTTCATAATCATAACGAAAGGTCCTACCAGCGTATACAGGGATAAGCTGACTATAATGTACATACTGAAAATTTGGATGATAAGGATAGGGAAGCGACAAAGGATAACTCTTATTGGGAAAATAAATTGGATGCTGCATACAAACTCCTCCTTTCTTGAGCAGTATATGTAAAACATAGGTGTATGCTCTGAGTGGAATGCCCAATTCAGCTAACGGGTATCGAGAGTTCAAATTAAAGTATATTCCGATCGAATCAGAGGCTGACACGGGCAGAGGAAGCATCTGCTTTAAAACTGATTTTTGCCAGAGTTGTTTGAATGGATTCAGTACATTAATTGGCCAATAAGGAACTAGTGCCAGATTTACAAAGGATAGCCTATAATCCAAATCCCACGAAAAATATTGTGAATTTGATGATGGAGCTAAAGAAATCTTAAGGTCTATAACAGAGATTTAACAAAAGAGAAAATGAGTAGCTCAAAAGCTACTCATGGAGCGAAACCGTAAAACTGTAGAATAAATACGAACATCAAGAAGTACCCAACCGTGGCTGCAAATAATATATACAGTACGCTTAATAATATTCCGAGAATACGAGAAAGACCTTTACGTCTAAATAAGCGGATAAAGCTTAGCAATCCTACAATTATCAGAGGCACGATATAAAAATAAGCGAATACGTTAACCCAAACGAATAATCTCTGAAACGCTTCTGGAGGGACCGGTCCTTCTCCCATACTATAGGTATCTATTATGTACAGCAGTCTGCCGCTAAAAAAAACGAACGAAAGTATGAAATAGAAAATGAGAAGTGTTTTGACTTTTACCATAAAATTCACCTCGAACATAAGAATATATCTACATTTAAAGTGATAATGAAAAAAACAAATAGTACCAACTTTAATTGGTACCTCATAGTGGAGTTAACACAATATTTTTTGGGTTAAGGTATCTTTACATGACTATCGGGAAAATTGAGAGTAGAAAATCGGACTGAAACCGTAGCAGCAGACTAGAACTTTATTTTCATCTAACACAGGATGGTCAAAGTAAAAATCTAGCTATGAGTGACAAATTACCATTTTTTTATATTGAATTGTTAGATCAAAACATGTTATATTGATATTCCGCCTCTCAAATGAGATGGTAGATTAACAAACAAACTACTTACACCCGTTTTAAGGATTATATTGCAAATAGGGGCCTATAGCTCAGTTGGTTAGAGCGCACGCCTGATAAGCGTGAGGTCGGCTGTTCGAGTCAGCCTAGGCCCACCATAATTGTTGTCCTTGGATTAAGGAAGGTCGACTAAATACGCAACGTCGTCCATGGTCGTCGCCAGTAGAAGCGACACACCTCGTACGTTTCATAATATGTGCCCTTAGCTCAGCTGGATAGAGCGTTTGACTACGAATCAAAAGGTCGGGAGTTCGAATCTCTCAGGGCACGCCATATAATCACTACCCTAAAAAACAAAATCGGGAAGTAGCTCAGCTTGGTAGAGTACTTGGCTTGGGACCAAGGGGTCGCAGGTTCGAATCCTGTCTTCCCGACCATTTTTAACTTCATACAAGCCGGTATGGCGGAATTGGCAGACGCGCGCGACTCAAAATCGTGAGGGAAACCGTGGGGGTTCAAGTCCCTCTACCGGCACCATTTTTTGTGGAGGGATACCGAAGTGGTCATAACGGGGCGGTCTTGAAAACCGTTAGGCGGCAACGTCACGGGGGTTCGAATCCCTCTCCCTCCGCCACTATTACAGTTCCGAATATTGCATTTGATTTGAGGGCTGTTAAATGTAATGAATTAAAAATCTACACACGAGGCGCTGATATGACCGAGTGGAGATTTCCAGAATTTGAGGGTTGAGATACGGAAGGTGTGTGTGATATATTGTACTTCCGGCCATCGAGAGCATAAGATTTTGAAGTAGTGATTCTAGTGATCGAGTGGTTAGCCTACCAAAAATTGTGGGTTGAATTGAAAGGTTCAAACGTGTTATATTATAAATCTGCCACTCACCACGAGATGGTTGATTTATAAACTAAATGCTCTTTGAAAACTGAACAATAAACGTTTAGTGAAACAAACACTAGCCAAGCAAAACTGTTTTGAAGTTTAGTATCAACTCAACTTTA
>NZ_JBNJQR010000016.1:0-17295 GCF_050113715.1 Brevibacillus ginsengisoli | reverse complement strand
TCTCCAATAAAGTTGAGTTGATTCTAAACTTCAAAACAGTTTTGCTTGGCTAGTGTTTCATTCACTAAACGTTTATTGTTCAGTTTTCAAAGAGCATTTAGTTTATTCATCAACCATCTCGTGGTGAGTGGCAGATTTATAATATAACACATTTGAAACACCATTTCAACCCGCAATATTTGGTAGGTTCGCCACTCAATCGCTAGAGTTTCATTTCAGAATCTCGTGCTCTCGTTGGCCGGAAGAACAATATATCATGATTATCTTTCTGAATTCAACCCTCAATATTTGGAAACTACTACTCGGTTACATTAGCACCACGCGGGTGGATTAATAATCTATCACGTTTAGTACCAACATATCAAATACAGTTTTTGGGATTAGCATTAGTTCCTAATGTTTATCTCTTTTATAAGTCTTTTGTTATTTACAAAGTACTACTGACCAACGATCTTCAATTTCTGTGGTCATCCCTCCTTGTTTAATAAATCGTGCGTTTTGAAAAATCACTATAATTCTTAGTATTGTCATGATTACGAACCCTCATAGACTAAATCAATTAAGGGAATTTTACATCTAGATGTTCCTTAAGAAAGGTGAGATTTAGATGAAAGCCGTAACTTACCAAGGAATTAAAGATATTCAAGTCAAAGACGTTCCTGATGCAAAAATTGAAAAGCATGATGATATTCTTGTGCGAATTACCAGTACAGCTATTTGCGGTTCTGATTTGCACCTAGTACATGGGATGGTTCAAAACTTACAGGAAGATTATATTATCGGTCATGAGCCGATGGGGATTGTAGAAGAGGTTGGACCAGGTGTAACAAGAGTAAAAAAAGGAGACAGAGTTATTGTACCGTTTACCGTTGCTTGCGGACAATGCTATTTCTGTCAGCATGATTTAGAGAGCCAATGCGACAATTCCAATGAAAATGGTGAGACTGGGGGGTATTTCGGTTATACAGGCTCATACGGGGGCTACGCTGGTGGACAAGCGGAACTGCTTCGTGTTCCTTTCGCGAATTTCACTCCCTTTGTTGTTCCGAAAGATTGCGAACTGGAGGATGAAAAGATTCTTTTTCTATCAGATATCATTCCCACAGCTTACTGGGGAGTGGATAACGCTGGTGTAAAACCTGACGACACGGTTATCGTATTGGGTTGCGGTCCCGTTGGACTCTTAACACAGAAATTTGCTTGGATGAAGGGAGCAAAAAGAGTCATTGCTGTTGACTATATCCAGTATCGGCTTGATCATGCGAAACGTGTAAATAGAGTCGAAGTCGTTGATTTTACAAAGTTCCACAATGTCGGCAGTCACCTAAAAGAGATGACACATGGTGGAGCAGATGTGGTAATAGACTGTGTAGGTATGGACGGCAAAATGACAATAATGGAACAGGTTGAAACAGCCTTGAAGCTTCAAGGAGGTTCCATGGGCGCGATTCTAATTGGAAGTCAGGCTGTGCGCAAGGGCGGCACAATCCAACTTGTAGGTGTGTATGGATTAAGGTACAATGCCTTTCCCCTTGGTGATCTGTTTGCTCGCAATATTACGTTAAAAATGGGGCAAGCTCCTGTTATTCATTATATGCCAGAGTTGTACAGGCAAATCGTGAATCAAGAATTTGATCCAACAGATATTATTACTCATCGCATTCCACTAAAAGAAGCTCAACATGCTTACGAAATTTTCGACGAAAAATTAGATGACTGTATAAAAGTGGTCCTTAAACCATAGAAGAGCTTGTTAACCATTCTTTCCACGGGCTTTTTTAGGACAGTTATTTCCTATTTATCTCCGTTTGACAAACCAGTCTGAGACTGGTTTTATTTTTTACCATAATAGCTTTTAAATGTCCACCCATTAACCTGAAGGCCGTTATTACGTAATTCTGCCCGTTTCTTCAATAACTCCTCCTCTTCGGGATCGAATCTGCAAATGAATAAAAAAGCCGCTCCGTCTCAACGACAAAGCGACCTTATCTTACCCTACGTCAACACTTCCTTCTTCCCAAAAGAAAGTCCTCAGCGCCTTATACACTTCACCCTTCTCGTGGATCACGCAGTGCATGAACTTCGGCTCCTTGATGTTGCGGTAGGCGCTCATCAACGTGGAGTGGCGGTTGTATTAAAAACTTGGCTTTGGACTTTTTACGACTCACTTTCTTCCCCCTACCTTCATGGAGTTTCAAAAATGGCCATGTCTACTTAACTGTTACAAAGTACATGTTTAAAATTATTAAAGAAAAAGAAGGTGAAGGGATCTCACGTAAACGAAAGCATTACCTATGATGTATCATATTTAATACGGAATTATATCTTAAACCCACCTACAAGATTTTGTAACCCCTCTGCCATTTTTGATAGAGAGGTTGATGAAACAGTAATCTCTTCCATAGAGGCTAACTGCTCTTCAGTTGCGGCTGAAATGTTTTGTGTACCTGCAGCACTGATTTCTGCTACTTCAGCCACCAAATCGATAGATTGAGTAATCTGGTCTGTTCCTGTTGACAGTTGTTGAACAGCAGAGGAGACTTGTTTAATCTGGTTAGCTACATCTGTAATAGAATAATGAATTTGGTTAAAAGACTCTCCAGCCGTATTAACCAAGTTGATTCCCTCCGCCACTTCATCTACCGTATTCTCCATTGAATAGACCGCTTTGGCGGTTTCGTCCCGTATTGTAGAAATCAATCGAGAGATTTGCTGTGCTGAACCCGCCGATTGTTCCGCCAATTTTCGCACTTCATCGGCAACTACAGCAAATCCACGTCCGTGTTCCCCAGCTCTTGCAGCTTCGATGGCTGCGTTTAACGCCAACAAATTCGTCTGTCCTGAAATTTCAGTAATCAAGTCAATGATTTGGCCGATTTCTGTTGATCTCTCTCCCAGACCTTTAACCACACTTGCCAAATGATTGACATTATCCTGGATGGAGGCGATTTGTTTCACAGCCAATTGTATTGCTTCGTTACCTTCCTCCACTTTTTCAGCTGTTTGTATAGTGGTTGTAGAAACATGTTGGGCATTGACCGCAATTTGCTGTACTCCAGACACCATATCATTCATTGTTCTGGAAGCATCCTGCACACTCTGTACCTGTCTATCTGTACCCACAGCCACCTCTTGAACGGAAGAGGCGATCTGTTCAGATGCCTTACTTGTCTGTTCAGCACTTGCCGTCAATTCTTCGGCAGAGGCGGCCACCATTTCGGATGTTTCGGCAACTTGTTTGATTACCCCTTGTAAGCCGTTTATCATTTGGTTAAAAGTCAGAGTCAGCATTCCCACTTCGTCTTTAGAACGGTACGTGCCCTGAACGGTGAAGTCACCACCCTCTGCCTTCTCCATCAGATCATGCATTTCCTTTACGGGAGTAACAATATTGCGGGCAATTAACACACCTATACCCGAACATAAAACAATCGTGACAAGGATAATGGCAATCATGACTGTAACAGCAAAATTGTAGTAATTTGTGTTTTCCTGATTTAATTGATCAGCTACTTTTTCGTTGTAATCCCCCAACTGATTAGCCAACTGATTCACGTCATTTCTTATGCTCTTCAAAATGTTATGGTATTGATCATACGCTTCCACATTTCTATTACCCACGGCCAGATTGCGAATTTGGTGCGAATCACTCAAAAATTGTCGGTATTCGTCTTTCAATTTCTGTAGACTTTCGACTTCAAACTGATCCAGCTTTGTCCCTTCATAATTGGCCAAAATTTTATCGTTTTCGTTTATCTTATCATCAATAGTCTTATTCAATTCTTGATTTTCCTGTTGATTCCTCGTAATCATCAATTCTAATAATGACTCGTCCAGCGCACGGTTATTAATACGGAATTGAGACATCAACTTGATTGAAGAGAGGCGATCTGTATACATAGAACTGGAGTTTTGAGCCATTTGGTTCATATAGATGTAACCTGTAAAACCAACCCCTCCGATAAACAGTACCGCAGTTAAAACTAAGAACAAAAGTTTATTTCTCACTTTTAAATTTTTTATAAACATGAAATACCTCCTCCTTTAGTTAGTTCTTTCGCCTTATAACCTGGAAATTAGTCTTTGAAATTATATCGAAATGCTATACATAATTCTACATTTTTATACATTTTTCTACAATTTTATACAAATTTATGCATTTTTAACTCACTTTTATACAAATGCATTCAATTTCTACTTATTCCATTTGCTAAATAACAACTCAGCGGCTACTTCCCAGTTGAGTACCGGGTAGTAGCCGCTGTTTAATAGTTTGTTGACATTTAGAGTGAAACTTACTACATCATTGCTTTTTTCTTAATCTACGTCACAGTTCACTAATCATTTAAAAGACGAAGATTATCTAAATGAAAATCTTCAATTAATTTGATATTCCTTTGTTCTTAACATAATTTATTATTTGCTGATTAATATTTGATATCAGTAAAATGGACTCTAGCTCTTCTAGAGTAATCCTTTTCACTGCCGTCTGATGATGATCTGGTTTTTGGGGTAATTTCGGTATTGAATTGTTTTTTAGAGTACATTCGAATATTAAGTGTAATCCGTGTTTCTCATTAACCTTATAGTCTCCGGATTGCTTATGTGGTGCAAACTCATAAATTAATGCTAACGGTTCAGTCGTACTCAACTCATCTTATTCTAACGTGTGACAAGTTTTCACCTCATTGAATTGTTTTGGATTAGGTTTAATCTTTACTTGATACCCAATTTCTGTGTACACCTTCTCTCATTAAACTGCCTGTAAATTAAGTAATGCAACCGATTATTTTACGGTAGCCTCAAGGAGAAGTTTATTGAACTATCAAAGTATCAGTTGAGTGAAACAATTTAAATACAAGTTTACTGAATTGTCGGCTGCCCGTTAGCTCAACAACTTCTTTTCGCCTACAAAACCTATCCATTTGAAACTAATAAACAAACGGCTCTCCATCATCCAGTAATCCATGTATACAAAAGAATAGCCGCTTCGTCTTTACGACAAAGCGACTTCGGTTATTCGTTTATATATTTTATTAAAACACTCTCCATCTCCTTTGGACTCGTATTCCCCCAAACATCGTAATATAAAGTTTAACTTATTTATATTGCGTTAACCTACCCATTAGCTCAAAACTTCAATTTGCCTACTAAAACTATCCATTTAAAAATCCCAACCAAACGACTTTCCAACATCCAGTAAAATTTTTCTATAAAAGAAAAGCCGCTCCGTCTTTACGACAAAGCGACTCCAGTTACCATTATTTATTTGTCACTTCAAACGACCTTACCATCTCTTTACGTCAAAGCTTCCTTCTTCCCAAAGAAAGTCCGCAGCGCCTTATACACCTCGCCCTTCTCCCGGATCACGCAGTGCATGAACTTTGGCTCCTTGATGTGGCGGTAGGCGCTCATCAGGGTGCTGTGCCTGTTGTACTGGTTGACTTCCCCATACCCAAACATATTGCAGCGCTCCATTAGTTCTTTCACATATTTCACGCAGCGTTCATTGTCAGAAGTGAGGTTGTCACCGTCGGAGAAGTGGAACGGATAGATGTTGTACTGGGAAGTAGGATACCGCTGGTCAATGATTTCGATGGCCTTGCGATAGGCGGAGGAGCAGATCGTTCCCCCGCTTTCCCCTTTGGAAAAAAAGGCATCCTCCGTTACTTCCTTCGCTTCTGTATGATGGGCGATGAAGCAGATCTCCACCTTCTCGTATTTGGTACGAAGGAACCGCAGCATCCAGAAGAAAAAGCTGCGGGCAATGTACTTCTCGAAAATCCCCATCGAACCCGATGTATCCATCATCGCGATAATGACTGCGTTGGAGTGTGGCTTGATGATCTCTTCCCACGTCTTGAAACGCAAGTCTTCATTGGTGATGCCTAGCTCCATATCGCTGTAGCCCTCCAAGGCATTCCGGCGAATGGCCGCCAACAGGGTTCGCTTCTTATCGATGTTGCCCATCAGACCTTTTTTACGGACGTCGTTAAATCTGGTTTCTTCTACAATGATATTCTGCTCGTCTTTGCTTTGCAGATTCGGTAGCTCCAGTTCCGCAAACAGCATCTCTTCCAGTTCTTCCACACTGATCTCTACCTCAAAGTAATCAACACCCGGTTGATCGCCTGCTCCCTGACCCTTGCCTGGTCCTTGCTGTGGGTCACCGTCCTTGGCGATGACGTCTCCCACTTTGGAATTGCCTTTTCCCTGTCCGCCGTGCTGTCCCTTCTGGAAGTTGTAGCGAAACCGGTACTCATCCAACGAACGAATGGGTATCTTCACGACTTCTCTGCCATTCGACATGACAATGCTTTCTTCACTGACCAAATCGGGCAGGTTCTTCTTTATCGCTTCTTTCACTTTTTCCTGGTGTCGATTCTGATCCTGATGCCCTTTGCGGTGGAGCGACCAATCTTCTCTGGAGACGACAAAAGAAGAATCGTCCATAGAGGTCCCCCCTTATCGGTTTAATAAACTTCCTACGTAACGCAGCAGTTCATTTGCGCAAATCGGGCAATAATGGTGCTCTTCAATCAGTCGTTTGGTCACTTCGTTGATTTTCTTCAATTGGTGTTCATCCGGTGTTTTGGAAGAGGTGGTGATTTTCACGACGTCTTTGAGATCGGAGAATAATTTTTTCTCAATCGCTTCACGCAGACGATCGTGGGTGCTATAGTCAAAGCGTTTGCCTTTGCGAGCATACGCCGAAATTCGGATCAAAATTTCTTCACGGAACCCGCGTTTCGCATTCTCAGAAATTCCAATTTGCTCTTCGATGGAGCGCATCAGACGTTCATCCGGATCCATCTCCTCGCCGGTAATCGGATCACGCATTTTGTGGCTGTTGCAATACGCTTCCACGTTGTCGAGGTAATTGTCCATCATGGTCTTGGCTGACTCTTCGTAGCTGTAAACGAAGGCTTTTTGGACTTCTTTTTTGGCCAGCTCATCGTATTCCTTGCGGGCTAGCGAGATGAAGTTCAAGTAGCGATCCTTCTGCTCCTTCGTGATGGAAGGGTGAACATCCAGACCGTCCTTCATAGCCCGTAAAATATCAAGCGCATTGATGCATTCTGTGTCGCGACGGATCAACGCACTGGAGATTCGGTTGATAACGTGGCGCGGGTCGATACCGGACATCCCTTCATCCGCGTGTTCGTTCCGCAGTTCATCAAGATCGGAGCCCTTGAATCCTTCCACAATCTCACCATCGTACAGGCGCATTTTTTTCAGCAGATCGGCCCCTTGCTTCTTCGATTCCTTCAATCGGGTCAAAATCGAGAAAATAGCCGCAGCCCGCAGTGCGTGTGGAGCAATATGCACATGCCCCAAGTCGGATTGTTTGATCAGTTTGGAATAAATTTTTTCTTCGTCGCTTACTCGCAGATTGTATGGAACAGGCATCACGATAATCCGCGATTGAAGGGCTTCATTCTTCTTGTTGGCTATAAACGATTTGTACTCCGCTTCGTTCGTATGCGCCACGATTAACTCATCCGCACTGATTAACGCGAAACGCCCCGCCTTAAAGTTCCCCTCCTGCGTCAATGAAAGCAGATGCCAAAGAAACTTCTCATCGCATTTGAGCATTTCCTGGAACTCCATCAACCCGCGATTCGCCTTGTTCAATTCCCCGTCAAATCGATAGGCCCGCGGGTCTGACTCCGAGCCATATCGCGTAATGGTAGAAAAGTCGATGCTTCCTGTTAAGTCGGCAATATCTTGAGACTTGGGATCAGATGGACTGAATGTGCCAATCCCCACCCGCTGCGCTTCCGAGAACAAGACCCGTCTAACCGGAAAATCTTCAATCCGCCCGCCGAATTCATTCTCCAAACGCATCCGATTGTAAGGGGTCAATTCACCCTCGATTCGAATGCCCAGCTGCGCTTCCAATTCAGATCGAAGCTCACGGGGAATAAGATGTAGAGGCTCCTCGTGCATCGGGCAGCCGTCCAACGCATAAACAGCTCCGTCATCTGTTCTGGAATAATCCTCAAGTCCACGCTTCAGCATGGTAACAATAGTCGATTTACCTCCGCTGACCGGCCCCATCAAAAGCAAAATCCGTTTGCGCACATCAAGCCGTCTTGCGGCCGAGTGAAAATACTCCTCAGCCAAACGTTCTATTGCGCGATCCAACCCATATATTTCTCGACTAAAAAACTGATAAGAACGCGATCCATCCTCATTTTCTTCAATCCCGGCGCTTTTAATCATGTTATAAACACGGGAGTGCGCCGTTTGCGCGATCAAAGGATTTTTACGAACCAGTTCCAGGTATTCAGCAAACGTGCCCCTCCACGTCAACTTTTCTTCTCGGGCCCGGTACTCAGCGATCCGTCTTAAAATATCCATGCTAGTCACTCCTCCCTTTACCGCCCATCTCTTCTTTCGTACAACAGTGTACTTCCATGTATATGACTTGTAATTTTGCCGCATTCGTAAAAAGGATGAAAGGGATGCTTCCCTTTTTGGTAGATAAATATTTATAATGTTTTCCAACAACCTAATGATTGTGTAATCGCCACGAGGCTGGATAACTGACTGGAGGGGAAAATCTCAACGCTTTTTTTATACTTATGCGAAAGAAACAAACTTGTTGCTCTGTCCCAAGAAAAGTACTACCTCCTACTGTTCACAACTCGTTCACACTAGACGAGTGGTTATGCCATTTTCAAAAAATCCAGATTAAGTTATAATTAGAACAATATGTAGCGGAAGGGGATATCCACATGGGTATGGTTATCGTAACGTTAGTATTTGGCTGCTTCCTGTGCGCCATTTTGACAGCAGGATACAACGAAGATAAAACTTGGAATCTCTAAAACATAAGGTTGACTCGAATACATAAAAAGGCAGAGAGCTGTTTCGGCTCCCTGCCTTTCTTCATAATATCGGAATGTTTAATTGCTTTACAGAGGTAAAGTGATTAATCATACCTTCCTTTCGCGCAAGCCCACCAAGAAAAGATTTCGTCCGCTCGACGCTCATTTTAAGCGAAACAAAGCGGAGTGAACGTAGGAAGGAAAAAGAGTCGGCATTCTTTACGTCAATGAGATGCGAAGTGATTTTCTTGTCGACTCCCTTCCGAAGTGACCGGAGCGGACAACAGATGCTACACGCGAGCTTAAACAGAGCACAGAGGGACGAAGTCTTTTCTCATTTCGTTCTTCTTATATTCTGGTGCCTCAGAAGTAATCCCTTTTAGGCAAAAATTCCATGGCGGTTCTTAATTTGTTCATACAACTCCTGCATGCTTCCTTGTTGATCAACAGGATAAATAGGTTCTCCACGGTTCTCAAGGTAATCCGTCATCAGGAATGTGGTCATGCCCAGCTTGCTTGCAACCATATCTTCCTGCATATGATTCCCGATCATAATGCAATCGGCCGGAGTTACCCCAATTCGATCGCAAATTTCTTGGAAGTACCCCAGATTAGGCTTCGTATGGTGGGATTCTTCGTAAACCGTTACCAACTCAAAATCATCCGGGCTTAATTCAATCCAGGCCAGACGGCTATGAATGGCGTCCCTCGGGAAAACGGGGTTGGTCGCCACGACAACTCGGTAACCTGCTTCCTTGGCCGCTTCTACAATTTGTTTGGCGAGCGGGGACGGGTAAGTCAGATGAGATAAATTCGGAAAAACCTCCTGATAAAACTGATCAAAGATCGGCCAGATCTCTTCTTTGGCAATCCCGGTTTGTTCCAAAAACGTCTCAGTAAAGACTTGTTCATTCGTCTTGTCCGGTTCTCGGCTCATAATCATCGCTTTGGTTGCCCCGAAAACAGATTGAACAACCAGCTTGGTATCAAATCGGTCTCCCAAAAACTTGGAAATCTCCCCAATATACTGATGAACAAACTCTTCCGTTCTCATTCCCAATAAAGTTCCGTCCAGGTCGAACAGAAGCGTATTTGGCTTCGACATGCTTACCCCCCTTTGTTTTACTCCAAACCCGGAAATCCGATCTGGCGCAAACCTTCATAGACAACAATCGCAGCACAATTAGATAAATTAATCGAACGAGTCGCTCCGCCCATCGGTATCCGAATGTTCTGCTTGGGGTATCGTTCCAATATCTCCTCTGGCAGTCCGGACGTTTCTTTTCCCAGAATGATATAATCTCCATCCTGAAAAGAAACTTCAGAGTACAGTTTACTGCCTGAGGTCTCAACAAAATAGAAACGACCACCATTATCATTCATTCTCGCAAAATGGTCAAAATCCTCGTAGTGATGAATCGTAACGGCATGCCAGTAGTCAAGACCAGCCCGCTTCAAATAGCGATCCTCCGTAGAAAATCCAAGCGGATGAATTAAGTGAAGATGCGTCCCCGTGGCTGCACAGGTACGTGCGATATTACCCGTATTTGCTGGAATAAGCGGTTCGTGTAAGACAATGTGTAACGGCATATGTAAGATCCCTTCTTTGCTAACTCAATTACTTATTATACTAACCAAAAGAACAATTGACGAGTTAAAAGAGAAAAACCAGCTCGTCATGAACTGGTTTCAGCTTGCTATTGATCAAGTTATTTTCCCGTAGATGTGAAAAAAGGCATACTGGATATTGGGCGTATAGGCAGTGGAATCGGTATACTCCCAATATCGATGAGTGCTATCATAAGTCCGCGCATTGACCAAAGGCATTCCATTTTCATCGTGGGCTACGACAAAGGTATTATGCTGCCAATGACCGTTACCATCAAAATCATAGCAAATGACATCACCAATCTGAAGTTCATTAGGCGCTTCCATCTGCCGGGCGTAAAAAGGAGCTTTCCCTGATTTAAGCAGCAAATATAACGCGTTGGCAACAGACCAACTCCAGCTCCAACTGTTCCCTGTGTACCACCAACCACTTCCCTGATTATTGGTATAGATCATCGGAATTCCGCCAGCATATAAGCATTGCGATACAAAATTCGTGCAGTCTACTTCAAATGTATGAAATGCTGGATTAGGATGATTCCAATGAGCATTCGCATACTCTACCGCTTTCACCCGATTGTAGTAGGGAGCTATTCTGGCAGCCTCTCGCGCTTTCTCATCTGTAGCCGGTTGCTTGTTGCTATGGTTCACATTCGCTTCATTTTGGTTTTCCTTCGTCTGGCTATGATTCACCATGATGTGATTGGACCCTAGAGAACCTGGATGTCCTGAAACTGTTTCTATTGGAGCCGTGTCTGCAGGCGTTGAGTCTCCTGGAGCCGTTTCTAATTGAGTTGAATCAGTCTGATCTGTGTCCTGATTCGTGTCAACCTGCGTGGTCTCCACTCGAGCTGTGTCCGCTTGAGCTGTCCCGTTATCTTTACCTATTTGATCCAGAAACCAACCCCACGGACGAATAAACGCCCACCCATATTTGTCCGGCTTTAACTCAACCGGTTGCACAAGGCGATTTTCCTTCAGATAGGTCTGATCGCCTTGTTTATAATACAACTTCTGATGAATCAATAAATCAGCCGCGAAAACCTGCTCGGGTTGGTTGCCATAGGTTAAGGGAACGACCTGAATTTTGGAGGCGATCAGTTGTATTCCGTTTTGTTGGGATCGCTCAATCTCTCGGGACCATCTCTGAATTTCTCGGGTAATCGTTTCATCAGCAGAAAAAAATCCAACCAACCGCTCCAATTTACCATCGAGATACGTCTGATTGAGTTTCTCCACGTATTCCTTCACGTACTCTTTCCATGAAAGTCCCACGATCCACCCCGCCTTCCCATTTTAGCCTCGCAAAAAACCTGTAATCATTATATGGGGGGCTATGGTCTTTCATGAGACTGAATTAAATTATACGTTGGCTGACAGGATCATAGGAGCCTTCGAGTGCAAGTAAATGCTCCTTGATGGAGAGCCCTCCCCCGTAGCCGACAAGGCAACCATTCGAACCAATCACACGATGACAAGGAATCACCACAGGAATTGGGTTGCGATTGTTCGCTCCCCCGATTGCCCGAACTGCTTTCTCGGCACCAACAGCAACCGCCATGTCCTTGTAGCTTCGGAGTTCTCCATAAGGAACTTCCCTAAGCTTTTGCCAGACGGCTTTTTGAAAGGGGGTTCCATACAGGTCAAGTGAGATTGTGAACGAACGGCGTTGACCCGCAAAAAACTCCTCCAGCTGCTGCTTCACCATGAGAAGCTTGCTGTCGTCACACTCGACATTGGCATGTAGTCTCCACTTCCGGCACCATAGTTGCAATCCAGCAAGTGTAGTTTCCTCTGGCCCGAATTCTACCAAACATAATCCTTTGTCTGTCGAAGCAAGAAGTAATGGTCCAATAGGCGATTCCATCATTGAATAACCAATTGTCATTTCATTCATTCACATTCTCCCCCTATACCCGTAACATTGCTAATCCCTTCTCCACTTCCTCCAGAACATCTGTCTCCGATTCATTTTGAAGCGCCTTTTCTAAGACTTGTAATGCTTGTTCACCGCCGATTTTACCTAATGCCCACGCCGCCGTCCCGCGAATGACTGGACGCGGATCGTTGGTCAGCAGCTTGCTTAATTCTGGTACAGCGCTTTTATCCTTGAAGTGCGCCAGCGCTAAGATCGCGTTTCGCTGAATCGGCTTTTTTCCGCGCCACGCACTTGCCGTAATCCCGTATTTATCTTTATATTCCTTGTTACCTATCGTTAAGAGTGGAGTTAATAAAGGCTTCACTAGCTCCGGTTCAGGCTGAAGCTCAGGATGATGTGTAAAGTTCTTCCCGACATTCTTGGGACAAATCGTTTGACAGGTGTCGCATCCATACAAGCGATTTCCGATTTTGGCTCGATATTCATCAGGAATGAAATCTTTCACTTGAGTTAAATAGGCAATACACTTTTGGGAATTTAATTGACCACCTTGAACCAGTGCCTGAGTGGGACAAGCCTCCAGACAGAGCGTACAATCTCCACACTGATCTTCGATTGGCTGATCAGGCGGAAAAGGCAGATTGGTAATCAGTTCACCCAAATAAACCCACGACCCAAACTCGGGAGTAATTAAAGCACTGTTTTTCCCGATCCATCCAAGGCCCGCTCTCTCGGCCACCGCTCGATCTGAGAGAGCCCCTGTATCAACCATCGATTCGATCCGGGCATTCGGCTCTAATTGTTGGATGTACGCGGTTAGCTTTTTCATTTTGTCACGAAGTACATGATGATAATCGACTCCCCATGCTGACCTGCTCATGATCCCTCTTGTTGCGCCTGGGGCAGACTTGGGGGGGTTCGGTAGCTTATATGGATAGGCAACCGCAATGGCAATCAGCGATTTGGCGCCTTCTACTGACAGCTTGGGATCTACCCTTTTCTCAATGTCTGGCTCCTCAAAACCTGACTCGTACCCTTGCTCTCGGTGATGATACAAACGCTCTCTCAACTCGGTAAAAGGATCTGCTGAAGCGAATCCGATTTTATCAATTCCAATTTGTTTGGCGTAATCGATAACAGCTTGTTTGGTCTGTTGCCAGTAAACTGTGTCACTCACGATCTGTTGATAGCTCCAGTCGCCAGTTCGTCACAGCGATTGTTCCACACATTGTCTGCATGGCCCTTTACTTTGACAAACTCGATTTGATGATTATCCGTCAGGCCGAGAATCTCTTTCCATAAATCTTGATTCTCGACCGCTTGCCCTTTGCTGTTACGCCAGCCATTTTTCAGCCATCCCTTATACCATCCCTGATGAAAGCAGTTCACCAAATAAGCGCTGTCACTGTAAAGCGTGACACGACAAGGCTCCTTTAGTATCTTGAGCGCTTCAATTGCTGCAGTTAGCTCCATCCGATTATTCGTGGTATTGTCCGCGGAGCCAGACATCTCTTTCTTATGCTCACCGTAAAAAAGCACCGCTCCCCATCCACCAGGCCCTGGGTTGCCGGAACAAGCTCCATCTGTATAAATCGTTACTTCTTTCATAAACATCCTCCTCAAACTCTTGATTCTATTGTACCGAAGGATAAAGGCTTCCACAAAAAAATCATTTTATTTTATGCTATACTATTTTAAATTCCGCTTTTCCAAATATTGCCCTTCAATACGCTGTGAAAGGAGTTCTACTATGAGACTAGCCATCGATCATTCCGTAATCGATCGTCTTCCTAATTTTACGTTAGGATTCATCCAATACGCTGACATCTCGATCTCTGAATCACCCAAAATGCTCCAAGGTCGTATTAATTTATTGATGGAAACCCTTCGACTTGATCATTCAATATCTGATATCTCTCAGATCGAAGGAGTTGCCGGCTGGAGACAAGCCTTTAAACAATTAGGGATTGACCCCTCACGTTATCGTCCTTCATCTGAATCCCTCATCAGAAGAATTCTTCAGGGGAATCCTTTTCATTGGATTAATTCTGCGGTAGACATGAATAATTTTTTGTCAGTCACCAATGCCTTGCCTTATGGAATTTACGATCAAAGCAAAATCAATGAGTCCATTGTCTGCCGCCTTGGTCTTGAAACAGATCAGTATCAAGGGATCAATGGCAGAGACGTACACATGGAAAATAAATTAGTTCTTGCCGATCGCTCTGGCGCCTTTGGAAGTCCCATAGTGGATTCCACACGTACGATGGTAACGGAAACGGCAACCAATTTGGTGCAGGTCATCTTCTTTCATCCTGAACTCTCCCCCAATCGCAAGGAAACCATCCTGGGCTCGACTGCTCGGATGTTTACCGAGATCAATGGCGGTGATGTGGCGCATATGGAAGTAGTCAGCTTTTCTTAGCAAGGGCTCTATGGTTTAAAAAAAGGCTCTAGTTACGTAGAGCCTTTTTTTCCTCACTCGTTTTCTTTTCCTTAAACACCACATGTTCAAGTAATAAAGCAAGTAACACCCCAAGAAGAAGCCCATTTCCAAGCAAATAACTTAACAGTGGATTCAAGCTTTTCCAGGCGTCCACCGGAACAAACATCACTCCGATTCCCACAAGCAGCGCACTTCCGATAATGGTAATGGTTCTCTGGTCGAGATTCACTTTGGCAAAGTCCTTGAGACCAAAGCCGAGAAGCTGAGTATATGTCACAAACATCGCTGCATAAGCGACAGGTGTTGGAATGGAAGCTAGGAGTTGAGAGATCGGTGGCAAAATCCCAATCACCATAAACGCGATCATAGAGAAAATAAATGGTCTGCGCGAAGCAATTTTGGTTGTTTCAATGACGGCGGCCGCAAGCGAGATTGGTATCATTCCAACAACTCCCGATATCCCCGAGATTAAATGTGGCACCCCGGTCATGATCCCGCCTCTATTCAGTTGTCCCTGAGTGGGTTCCTGTTGAACAACTCTCCCGACAACCACCATACTCGTTATCAGGTTTGTCAATAGAACGAATCCAGTTAGGATACTAGTTAAAACAATACCTCCGTCCCATTTAGGCGGACCCCAGAATAAAATCGATGGCCATACAACGATATGATCTGTTGGCTTCACCGGATCAGCCCAGCCCATTACAGCAAAACCAGCCCATCCCACCGCCATTCCAAGGAGGACAGCATAGCTTGAAAGCTTGGGTATGCGCATAAATACAAGAACCAACACGATTATGACGAGCGAAGCGAGGGCAACCGCGGGTAAAACCTTTGTGGAATGATGATAGCCAACTCCCAGCAACCCTTTTACGAACGTACTGCATAAAGAAATAGCCAATAACGTCATATAAATTCCGGTTGTGATTGGTGTAAACCACTTCTGAATTCGTCCGATCCACTTGGTTGCACCGAGAATGATAAAAATAACCCCTGCTATGATAAGTCCAAGCTCAAACGATTGGCCAATCGCTATTGGATCTTGCCCCAGGCTGATTCCAATCTGAGCAAGTATCAAATAGATTCCCCACCAAAGTCCGGCAGGTCCGTCCATCATCGGATACTGATGCCCCCAAAGTACCTGAAATAATGAGGCCAATCCTACATAAAAAATCGTTTGTTGCATAAATAATCCTACTTGTTCCGTACCTAGACCATAAACATCTCCTATAACAATGGGTACAACAATGGTGCTGGACAGTGTTACAATGATCCACTGCAACGCTGTTAAAAGTGACACCCCTAACGGAGGCCGATCATACAGCTTATATTTCATGACTCTCTCTCCATTTTCTTTCCGCCTCTTTTTATAAACATTAGCACATAAAAAGTATACAAAAAACCATTTATACATTTCAATGTGGATATGACTCTTCCGAATACGTAGACAAAATAAAAAAGCGCTTCTCCGCTAAAAAACGAAAAAACGCTTATACACTAAGTTATGGTGCCGGTAGAGGGACTTGAACCCCCACGGTTTCCCTCACGATTTTGAGTCGCGCGCGTCTGCCAATTCCGCCATACCGGCATATCCAATTAATCGCTATACAAATAATTATAGCACACAATGTTTTGATAATCAAGATCTTTTTTAAAACGATACAAACAACATTTAGTTTAATTGAATGGAGGAGGTACCCGGATTTGAACCGGGGGATAAGGGTTTTGCAGACCCGTGCCTTACCACTTGGCTATACCTCCAGATCGGGAAACCTATATCGTATGTACAAAGTTATCGGTGAGAGACCATCTTACATCATAGTGGAGCGGACGACGGGTCTCGAACCCGCGACCTTCGCCTTGGCAAGGCGACGCTCTACCAATTGAGCTACGTCCGCATCGTTAAATGGCTGAGGAACTAGGATTCGAACCTAGAAATGACGGAGTCAAAGTCCGTTACCTTATCACTTGGCTATACCCCAAAATAAAAATGGGGCGATCGATGGGAATCGAACCCACGAGTGTCGGAGCCACAATCCGATGCGTTAACCACTTCGCCACGACCGCCAAGTTATAGATCTGTAAATGGCAGGGGCAGTAGGAATCGAACCCACACCAAAGGTTTTGGAGACCTTCGTTCTACCTTTAAACTATGCCCCTACAAATGGTGGCTCGGGACGGAATCGAACCGCCGACACGAGGATTTTCAGTCCTCTGCTCTACCGACTGAGCTACCGAGCCACGATATTAAAAATTCCGGAGCATGCCTAAATAAGGCGTAATCTCCGTCGATAAATAAATGGCGGAGCTGACGGGACTCGAACCCGCGACCTCCGGTGTGACAGACCGGCGTGAACTCCAACTTCACCACAGCTCCATAAAAAGTATGTATTTGCGTTTCACTTTACGAGAACTACTTCAATGATAAATCGACGTAGTGCAGGTAAATTTGGTTGCGGGAGCAGGATTTGAACCTGCGACCTTCGGGTTATGAGCCCGACGAGCTACCGAGCTGCTCCATCCCGCGA
>NZ_JBNJQR010000015.1:0-32365 GCF_050113715.1 Brevibacillus ginsengisoli | reverse complement strand
CGTTCGTCCTGAGCCAGGATCAAACTCTCCAATAAAGTTGAGTTGATTCTAAACTTCAAAACAGTTTTGCTTGGCTAGTGTTTCATTCACTAAACGTTATTGTTCAGTTTTCAAAGAGCATTTGATTTATCAATCAACCATCTCGTATCGAGCGGCAGATTTATAATATAACACATTCGAAACTATCATGTCAACTACATTTTTAAGAGGTTTGCTCTGTCATCAACTTAATACTCCGAAAACCTGTTAAATCAACGAACAGAAAACTAATATACCACATTAAAAATCTCGAGTCAAGATGAAGTTCAGAAAAAATGGTGCGGGTGGAGGGACTTGAACCCCCACGGTCGCCCGCCAGATCCTAAGTCTGGTGCGTCTGCCAATTCCGCCACACCCGCACATCTATCTTTGGATAATTACATGGTGAGCCATGAAGGACTCGAACCTTCGACCCTCTGATTAAAAGTCAGATGCTCTACCAACTGAGCTAATGGCTCGTATTGAAAATGGCTGGGGTACCAGGATTCGAACCTGGGAATGACGGAGTCAAAGTCCGTTGCCTTACCGCTTGGCTATACCCCAATGGGTTAAATGGTGGGGAGAGACGGATTCGAACCGCCGAACCCATAGGGAGCAGATTTACAGTCTGCCGCGTTTAGCCACTTCGCTATCTCCCCACTAAATAGTGGTGCCGGCGATAGGACTTGAACCCACAACCCCCTGATTACAAGTCAGGTGCTCTACCAATTGAGCTACACCGGCACATATATCTATTGTTTTATGGTGGCTCGGGACGGAATCGAACCGCCGACACGAGGATTTTCAGTCCTCTGCTCTACCGACTGAGCTACCGAGCCATATTTACAAACATTATTTATCCGACCATTTTCGTAAAATGGCGGAGCTGACGGGACTCGAACCCGCGACCTCCGGTGTGACAGACCGGCGTGAACTCCAACTTCACCACAGCTCCATAAATTTGGTTGCACCCTGCGGGCACCACTTATCTTACCTGAGCTAGATCCTTACTCGACGTAGTGCAGGTAAATTTGGTTGCGGGAGCAGGATTTGAACCTGCGACCTTCGGGTTATGAGCCCGACGAGCTACCGAGCTGCTCCATCCCGCGACGACCATGGACGGTCTAGTGTCGACGTTGCAACAGGACGTTGCGCATTTAGTCGACCTTCCTCAATCCAAAGAAAAGTATATATGGTGGAGGCTGACGGGATCGAACCGCCGACCCTCTGCTTGTAAGGCAGATGCTCTCCCAGCTGAGCTAAGCCTCCGAGTTTTATGGTGACCCGTAGGGGATTCGAACCCCTGTATGACAGCGTGAAAGGCTGCTGTGTTAAACCGCTTCACCAACGGGCCATATCATTTGATGAATAAAGTACTTATCATCTCTACTGCAACACCATGTCTCGCAGTCAGAATCCTAATATAGCACGTTTGTTTTATTAAATCAATACATTTTTTAAAGATAAAATTCTAGTTTCTCTCAACATCCAATATTGAATTGAACCTGAATGATTATTCGTCAAAAATCCTATTATCCTTACTTTTTAATTTCTATATACAAAAACAGGTTGCCGAGACACTCTCGACAACCCTGATCAACCTTTACACCATACAATTATTTTGTCTATCCAGCCAAAACTTCAACCTGGCTGTTCCTATCTATTTGTGGGGAATAAATTCTCCATACAAGTCTCGAAGGATATCATAACTCTGTTTCTTCCGCTCATGATAGGTCGGTTGATTCCAATTCTCCCACGTATAAAGAACAGGTTCTGGCGACGCGGAAACTGCTGATCCCAGTTGAACAAATGGCTCAACCCTGATTCCATCAGTAGCTACAGACTCAATTCCATCCGCTTTGTAAGGGTATTTCAAAACCTGCTTGGTACTTGGGTCTGTAAATCCAAGCAACATCCAAGGAATACGAACTTCCAGCACATTGTCCCTCGCGTACCAATCGGCAAGGGTATTAAAAGCGGGATCGTTCGGGTCAGATATACCCGGTTTCATCACGCCAACTTCTAACTCCTCAAATGGAATATGCTGTTTGGTGGCAGGTAAAAATAATGGTGCGCTCAAAGCTAACTTCCAAGGCAGGAAAATCCCAAGTTCCTCTTGTGAATAGCGGGGATCACCAGGAATCATTTTCTTCTTGGCATAGTACATCCAAGTATGCTGATCATACGCGCTATTTACGTAAATATGAGCGTTATTCTCTCCAGCCATTTGCAACAGAAATTCAATTCCGGTCGGGAAGTGAAGCCCTGTTGCCTTATCCGCTATTTGACTTCCACCTTGAAGCGTATCAAACCCGATATTTAGCTTGTCAGTAGTAAAGTTCCACGATCCCTGCTTTTTCTTGAACAGCAAATACAAGTAAGCCTCATCGTGGGCAACCGACATGTTAAACGTCGGATAATCCTGCTCTACTTTATCCTTGCGCTTTTCCCAATCAGCTGTCTTGCCGTCTACCTGAATCATGTCTTCTGCGCTCTCTCCAGGCTCTACCGCAATCACACCGAAGTTCTCCTCGTTTGTCAAACGATTTCGCCACATTGACCTGCGCTCGCTAGGCAACTCTAAATCGATCGTATTCCATGTAAACTTGAACCACTCATCCTGCCATTCAAATAAAATGGCTCCGTTCAATTTTTCATTCACCATACTGTGGATCAGGTCGGCATCCATTTGGCCTTGCTCTTTTTCTGTGTGCATCCCTTGATTGCGCCCCGCAGGACCACGATGAGCCATACCTCGTGAACTCGGCACACCAAACTCGGCTACAATCAACGGGATGCCCTTATGATGAGCCCGGAGATCATGTAAATATCCGGCGTAAGGGTTAATCTTTCCTGTGGAATCCCGATACGTTTGGTATTTCGGCTCGTAGCGCAAAAAGTCCGGATAATACGGATACACGTGATAAGCGGCAAAATAACCCGCAGTCCATTTGGAGGACGGCATAACATTCATCGGATCAACTGAAACCAGGTCCTCTTTATCAAATAGCGGTTCATTCGGATGCTTGAGCGGATCCGTCGTTAGCCAGTTGGTAAAGGAAACCGGATGCTGCCAGCCGTATTTCATCTCCTCTTGAGCCAATAAGTCCAGCATAGACGCTAACCAGCTCTCAAAAGGTGAGGCTTGCTGCTTTGCGCTAAAATAGGTGCCCTGATACGGCTTCATCCCAACATGCTTGTCATTTGTCACCTTAACCGAATTCTGATACCACTCTGTACCCGTGATCCAACCTAACAGATAGGGTGACACATCCGTATGATACTCCCCATCGGCATGTCCTCTTGCTGGCGGAATAGTAATGTTCCCATGCACAGCGTTCACGGCATCCCGAATTTCCTTTTGGAATGCTGTCGTGATGGACTCCATATACGCGTCATTTCCTTGTCGATCCGCTCCTTTCATTTCCTCTTCAGGCGACCAAATGCCTTGGAAGAAGTAGAGCGGCTTTTCTTTGTCGGCGTTATATTCCGCCAATGCTTCATAAAAAACAGGCGGCAAAATCGTATAAATCCGTATGACGCTGATATTCATTTCCTGCATCTCTTTAAACCAACGCAGATAATCCGACTTGGTCGGCGATAGTTCACCAGGATCGTGACCAGGAGTCGTAGCCCCTAGATTAATCCCTGCCCAAAACCGCGGATTCCACGCTTTTCCGTCATACAACGTGATTTGTTCATTTTCCACCTTGGATACTTGTTTAATGCCATTCGCTTCAAAGATGGGGACATGTACTTGTGCCTGGACTGCGGGCGATGTATTCTCAACATCCTGAAGAATTTTCTTCATAAGCGGCAGATACGCCTTCCAGTAAAACGCGTCCGATTCCCCTTTAGAGTCCGAGACAAACCACTTTTTCCACTGATCAATTCCCCAGATTCGCCACCAGCTTGGAACCTTGTTGTTATCGGCAAAGTCCCCCGCAAAATAGTAAGTGGAGTAGCTGGGACTTTTATGCCGAATGATCGCCGGGAAGTCCCCTTTGAGATGGTTTTCCTCTAGCTTGCGCTTGCCCTCGGGGGTAACGTCCATATGGTAGTTGGCTAAAACTTCAGACCCTTGCGTTGGTTCCATGAATTCGAACCAGTAATAGTAAGGAATGGCGGAATGCACATTCATCTCATCATCATATGGAGACACAAAAGAAAACGAAACAGCACCATCGCCAAAATCCTTGCCCTGTTCAAGGATCACCACTTGATCCGTATCCGAAACCAATGCGATTCCAGGTCCTGTAAAGTTCCATTTGTGGCCCGTTTGCTTCTCGTAGTTATTCACCATCCAAACAGGTACTTCCACTCCCGGAGTCAAATCGAGGAAATACCTCCCCATCCATTTCTTCCACTCGACAGACATGATTTCTTCCATCTGCTTGCGAGTGGACAATGAGGTTGGGGAAGCCATGGAGTTAAACTCGGTAATGAGCGTACTGCCGTTTTTCAGGTTCTGTCGAATTCGAGAAACATCCTGATCCTGCAAACCACCGTAAAGGAGTTTGGAGCGTGTTCCCTGCACATTGTTCGTTAGAAAATCATCACTGTATACCCCATAGGTGTCAGCCACATAGATTAACTGCGGCTGATTCTGTCCCGGATCTTCGGGCAAATCCTTCACTTGATACTTGCCATCTGAACCTGGAAAAAAGCCGTAATAATCCTGGTCGTAAGCAAAGCTTGTGCCTGTCACCTTATTAAGAACCTTGAAGTGGTTCAGCGCCCACATCAGCCCTTTATGCTCCCGGTACTCCTGATTCGGAACTGTCTTGTCCAGAATCCACACGCTAAGCGGATGGGACGGCCTTAGCTGCCACACGATATATGGTAACGCGATTACGATTGCCGCTCCGATTAATATTCGTAAAAGTTTCCTATTCATATTTCTCATCCAATCCATAAAAGACTTGTCTTATACGGATACACCTTTCCGTTTCAAAGTGCCCCACCCTTGTTTTTTCCCCCGCGCGATTGAGAAAAGCGCCTGAACTCTCCAAACAGTCATGATTGGTCGATACCAAAACACTTCCGACATAGCGAAGAAAAATAGCCGATTGAGTTCAGAGATCCTTTGATGTTTACCTAACCGCCACTCTTCCAGAAGAACCGCGCCCATTGATAAAAACGATCCATAGATAATCATTAACAGGATCAGGGACAACGAATAGGTGAGATACACTTGACCTAGAATTAACCCGATAATCATCGCCAGGTAACCGCAAAACTCAATCAACGGCCCCAAAAACTCTACTAAAAAGAAGTATGGAATGGCCAGCATCCCAATCCCGCCATATTTCGGGTTAAAGAGCATTTTCCGATGAATCCAGAGACTTTCAAACAAACCGCGGTGCCATCTCATCCGTTGAGTTCGCAAGGAGGACATATCCTCCGGCGCTTCCGTGTAACAAACCGGGTCTGCCACATAGACGATTTTCGCTCCCCACTTCTTCTCGATATTCATTCGATGCAGACGAACGACAAGCTCCATGTCTTCGCCGACCGTATTGGCCCGATAACCACCTGCTTGTATAACTCTGGAGGTTTTGAATACACCAAAGGCCCCTGAGATGATCAACAGCATGTTCTCCCGACTGAGACCAATTCTCCCCATCAAAAACGCTCGCATGTATTCAATGATTTGCATGATGACGAGCGGTTGACGAGACATCCTGTTCTCTTCCATTTGTCCCTTCACAATGGTGCTACCGTTGGCTAGGAGGACATTCCCCCCTGTTGCAAGTACTTCCTGATCAGTATCTTCGATGATGGGCTTCATGATTTTCAGGAAAGAGTCCGGCTCCAGCACAGTATCTCCGTCAATGGAAGCGAAATAAGGATACTTGGCGAGATTAATCCCGGCGTTTAATGCGTCCGCTTTTCCACCGTTCACCTTATCAATCAGAAAAAGATTCGGATAGGTCTCCGATTGATAAACACACTTAACGAATTGTGTATCAATGCCGTTCCGCTTCTGAAGAACCTTGTTTTTGATAGGAACCATCTTAAATCGATCGATGACTTTTTCCACAGTACTGTCGGTTGATCCATCGTTTACAACAATCACTTCATACTCTGGATAATCAAGTCTTCCACTCCCCGTAACCAGTGACAAAACACTTCCGATGATCCCCGCTTCTTCATTGTAAGCAGGAACAATTACCGATAGCGGTGGGGTAAAAGCCGATTGCTTCATTTGTTTGTAAGGTTCTATATGATGAAGGCCACGTTCTCTTTTCAAACGGCTAAATGCTAGTAAAAATAAAACCATGTAAAAAAGACAAGCGAATGTCAGATAAACGATAATAAATTGGTTCACGATTGTAAAAAAAGAGACGAAAAACTGAGGTACATTAGTCATAATCCGCCCCCCTCTCCATCCATTCCATAGCAATTTCTCTCGCATACAAATCCGTGTGGGATGTCGCAATCTCCATCAGTCGTTCTTTGCCATGCTTGTATTTTCGAATCGATTTGGCTGCCTCAACTCTCACAATATAACCGCTGTCACTGATCAAATTCTCTAAGTAAGGAATGAAACAGTCCTTTTTGATATTGCCCATCAGTCTGGCGACCATCATCTTCTCTACCGCAGCCTTAGGCGTATCCCAGTACTTTCCTTCCACATTTCTATCAATGAGTCGAACAATGGTCTCCGGTGAGGTCAGATAGCCTAGTGAACCAATCGTTTTGATTGCCCGAACACGAAGCTCTTTCTCCGTAGAATCACCCTCAAGCAAGCTCTCCAGCAGATTTTGAAGTTTCTCGGAGCGAAGATTTTTGTCCCTGACAACATCCAGAAAGCCTTTTTGCCAAAAGAGGGGGAGCTCATGAAATAATTCCAAGTATTTTTCAAAGTTATCCGGATCAATGAGTCGGCTCATCACCTGATTAAGAAGATAAGGAGGTAATTCCTTAGTTTCTTTCCACAAATCTTGAAATTGATCAAACCCCAAGGTAGCCAGCACGTGATAAATCTGATGGGCTTCCTCAGGTGTACATTTCTTGCTCTTCAAGTGAACAAGCAGATCGTCCTGCATGCTTCTCAAACGGAACAGATCAATAAAATACAGCGTGTTCATACGTGTACTCCAATTGCCGTGTTGAAGCCTCTTTTTATACATGGGAACAAAATATTTATCCGCAAAAACGGCAATCGGATCTTCATCGGATTCGAGCTTAAAGTTAGAAAGAAACGCACTGAAAAAATCCTCAAGCGCTTCATATTGGTATTCTTGTGTAGGTACGAATGTCCTGGAGGCTTGTCCGGTTTGCAAATACGCTTTGATTTCTTGATCGTGTTTAAGAAGCCACTCTTCTTTCTTTTTTTGAATGGAGAGATTCAGGTATTTTCTCCATACCAAGTACGCATAAAGAATGATGAGCAACAAAAGGAATATGGCGGTCAGAAGCTTAATTAACGCAAGATCAATCATCTTGACCCCCGAATAAGGCGTCGAATCCGAGCCCGAAGCTCCTTCAGCCCAAATGGTTTGACAACATAATCGTTAGCACCTTTTTGGATCGCAAAGGCAATATCCGCTTCAGAATCCTTGCTTGTTAGCATTAAGCATGTGTAGCGTTTTCGATCGTACTCCGTTCTAATCTTTTGTAAGATTTCCAACCCGTCCATCTTCGGCATCACTCTATCGACGATCAGTAAGAATCGCTGATTTTGTCGATGCCAAGTGTCTTCGAAGAATTCCTCCCCATTGGGGTAACTCCGAATCTCAATCTCCAGCGTCTCGTCCCCGAGATCGGCAAGCTGGTCTGTTAACATTTCGCGTATGAGGCGATCATCATCAATGATAGCAATGAGTAGTTTTCGATGAGCTGGCGGCAATTCTTCTGCCCCATCCTCTACAAAGGCATTACCATGCACTCTCTTATCTAGAGGAAATGGCATCATTGACAGACATCTCTCAGGTGTATGCAAAGCCTCTGAAAACTCCAATACCCTGCACGAAAAGGTTGTTTGCATTTCCCCCTCGAGTGTTTGAAAACGGAGTTGAGAAAAGCTTCTAATTAGACGATTCATTAATTTCATCGCATCATCTTTGTACGTTTTCGGAAGAATGAGGATAAACTCATCGTTACTATAACGACACAAGACATCCAATGGACGAATATTCCGTTGGATAAACTCGGCGAATCCCTTGATGACCATGTCCCTTAACGCAAATTGATGGGGCTTCGTCAACTCATAAAGCTCGTCAATCACCATATAGACCATGGTAAATGGCTCATGTGATCGTTTGAGATCGTTTAACTGCAGCTCAATTTCTAGAAGCAAGAACTGGTTATTATAGGCTCCAGTCAACTGATCGACAAGTGTTTGATTAAGAATTTTCCGGCGCCTGTCCATGTGCTTTTGAACTCTAAGCGCCAATTCAGCCGGTTCAATCGGCAAGACGAATAAATCGTCCGCGTAATTCAAGTATTGCAATTTTTTCTCCAACGGGATTTCGGTTCCTACTAACAGGAGGGGAACTTGTCGATTTTGGCAGGTTGTCTTGATCTCCTTAAGAAGAGAAAGCGTCTCTTCTTGCGGTGAATCCATGTTAATGATGACACACTCGAACTCTTCTTCATGCAGATGTTCAAGGATAGGAACCCTTTGATAGCTTGAATCAACTGTTAACGTTAAGTTTATGTTCTCTAGACATGTTGTTAGAAAATCCAAGCTGGCTGGGTCTTTATCTACTAACAGAAGCCCAGTTTGATTTTCCAAAATAATCATCCTCTCCATTCCAAATTTCTTTGTAAAAATGCCCCCCAGAACTGGTAAGCCACTTTTCTTTCAGCGCAATTCTACCGTAAAGTTCTCACGAAATTCTCACAAGATTCGATAATTTCTCGGATCTCCTCCTATTTTTTCTTCAATTTCATTAATGAGCTATAGTGATGAATAGAAATTCCCTTCACACCATAACCCTTTTCCCATAATTTATCTGTCGTATCTTTAAGTACTTGATAAGAGTCAAACGAAACATGATCACCCTCATGTGACGGTTCCGTTTCCAACGCCAGAAAAAGTTTCTTTCCTTTTTTCTCCGCATACTCTCGTTCGAAGCTGGTAATTCCCAGAATACCGTTAGGGCCTTCGATAAAGTTACGGTACGACATAATCGTAGTGGAGTCGGCCTTGTCCATTATCCATTCGGCCAACGTTTGTTGCGGCAGCTTAATCTCGTCGTACCAAAATGGAATATCTAATCCCAAACCCTGTTGATAATTCATGGCTTCTTTTTTCCAACCCTCTATCAAACTTTGATAGGCGACGACTATTTGAGTTTGATTCGTCTTCCAGTCAGGAAGGAGATATGGTTCGACATCCAAGTGAATGCCGGCAAACTGCTCCTCCTCTTTTACATCTCTTCGATAGTGGATCAACCATTCCTTCAACTCATCGCTTTTCTTTCTGCCCTCAGCCATTGCCCACCCGGGATCCCCCTGCAAAGCAAAAACAGCGATTTTTTCGTTTGAAGCGTTCCTAATAAAACTGCGGTACTGATCCATTGGAATCGTACGATCTATGTATAGGTAGAGGTAGCGAATGTCTTCGTCCTTTAGGCAAGAAATCACTCCCGTTGGATCTTTCTGAATCAATGAGGCATCCCAGAGCCACGTTGCTAATAATACTGGTTTGCTCTTCATAAAGGAATGGGCCATAATTCCAACTCCCACACTAATTACGATGATTGCAATCCGTAAATACCAAGATAACTTTCTCATGCAACCTCCCGCCCAACCTCCTAGCAATTAGGTGATAGCATTAAAATTCTGTATCTTCTGTCTATGACATTCTGGTTTCAACACACCAACTCCTTCAAAACAAGATAGATGTTCTCAGCACAACTTCATTCTAAAATTTGACATATCCAGAAATCTAGATATAATATTTTCCATGGATACGTTGATGATCTTTAAAGTCTTGTCAAATGAAACTCGTTTACAAATTTTGGAGTGGTTGAAAAAGCCGGACGAAAATTTCGGACCACAGTTGTATTTACCATCGGATGCTGACTTTAAAGGAGGGATTTGTGTAGGCAGCATTCAGGAAAAAACAGGGTTGGCGCAATCCGTTGTTTCCAACTATTTAATGCTCATGAAGAAAGCCGGACTTTTGGAATCCAGGCGTTTCGGGCAGTGGACCTATTACCGTAGAAATGAAGAAACCATTCGGAAATTTGCCGAATTTATTAAGACCGAGATGTAGGTAACCAAAGTGATTTAGGTTACCTGATTTTTCATCACATTATATCTATTATATTAGATATTTAGATACATGTATAAAAAGAAAGGAAGATATCTGTGAAAATTAGTCCCCTCTTTTTCATCGCGCTAGGAATATTTAGCATCATTAATACGGAGCTGGGGGTCGTTGGAGTCTTGCCAATGATCATGGAAAAGTACAACGTTACCGCACCATTTGCCGGAATGCTTGTGAGTTCATTCGCTCTGATTATCGCCCTATTTGGTCCCTGGATGACCCTGTTGTTATCAAGGTTCAATCGCAAAACCGTACTCACGGGCAGTCTAATTATTTTCGCCGTATCTAATTTGATTTCGGCTTTTGCTCCGAACTTTTATGTTCTTTTGGCTTTGCGAATACTTCCGGCTTTCTTCCATCCCGTCTATTTCTCCATTGCCTTTGTATTAGCCGCAGGATTATCGGCCAAGGATGAGGCCGCAAAAGCAAGCGCCAAAGTATTTCTCGGGGTCAGTATGGGCATGGTGCTAGGGATTCCGCTTACCTCCTACATAGCGAATCAATTTTCACTTGCTGCTTCGTTTTTATTTTCTGCACTTGTGAATGTCATTGCATGTGTCGGGATAGGAGTGATGGTTCCATCCATCTCTGGAAAAGAGGCAAGCTCTTTTGGAAGACAGCTTGGGATCTTGCGAAAACCGGCTTTATGGTTAAATATCGGTGCCACTTGCTTCATCCTCGCTGCGATGTTTTCGGTCTATAGTTACTTCGCTGAATATTTAGGACAAAGATTAAGCATGAGTGCTGAACTGATTAGCCTAATGCTTGTCGTTTTCGGCATTAGTGGTGTGATCGGCAACTGGTATATGGGAAAGCTGTTAGGCCGCGCCATGTTGAAAACAGTCATACTTTACCCTGTCGCCTTAGGAATTTGCTTTTTACTTCTTTATAGTTCAGCAACATCCGTTATTCTTATGACTGGGATTATCATTCTGTGGGGAGCTGTTCATACGAGCGGGCTTATTGTCAGCCAAATTTGGCTAACATCGGAGGCTCCGGAAGCTCCTGAATTCGCCAACAGTTTATTTGTCTCCTTTTCAAATGCGGGTGTCACTCTGGGTACAGCAATAGGCGGGTGGTTTATTACTTGTTTTGGAATCGGTGAAGTCGTTTGGAGCGGTTTGCTTTTCGGGGGATTGGCGATTTTGTGTATTGTCATTAAATCAATGTGTTTTGGTCCTAATGCTAAACAGCCTATCAAAAAGGTTGCAGAAGAGATTGACGCTAATTAAAATAATCTTTCCAAATAGATGCGAAAAGAGCTACCATTACAGGTAGCTCTCGTAATCAATTCGAAATGCTACAAGACTGTGCTGAATTAGCTCGAGTGCCCCTTGTGAAGAACAGAGGAATCAAGACCGCAATCACTCCCATCAAAGCAAACAGTCCATGCCCACCGATACTCATCAGCAAGGCTCCGCCAATGCTTTGCCCCGCGAATGTTCCTAAGAATCGAAGTTGAAACGCACCAAAGTAGGTCGCTTTCCACTCCCCAGCCGCAAGCTTGTCTACAATTACGGAACTCGACGGTATGATAATCATTTCACCTATGGTAAAGAGCACTGTTGCCAGTATCAGACCGGCCCACCCATCGAACCAAGCAAACCCCGCATAAGCCGCAGCAAAGAAGAGGCTGCCCAATGTAATACTAGACAGAGCAGACATCTTATCCACAAACCAGCTAACCGGTAGTTGCAATACAATGACAATCAGCGAATTCACCATCAGCAAGTATGAATAGATAAGCGCGCCATCTACTATAGACTTATCCAGGTATTGCGGGAGAGTCGAGGTTAGCTGGCAAAAGAGAAATTGTACTACCATCCCGCCCATGATAAAATATCTCAATGGAATGTCGCTTTTTAGCACATGGTTCATGGCTTGAAGAGTGACTTTTCCTTTTCCTGATTCCGGGTTGGCCACTGTCAACTTGGACAATACCAGAAATAGCAAGATAAAATAGATTAAATATACAGCTCCTGTTAGGTAAAATCCGATTTGAGGGGAACTGACAAGAAACTTCACTCCGACTAGAGGACCGACAACTCCCCCCCAGATTTATCGCCAGATAACGATAACTAAATATTTTGCTTCTTTTATCTTCGGTTGAATATTCCGTCAAAATCGCTTGGCTGGATGGTTCAAAGAGAGAGCGGGAAAAACCGAGTAAACCGCAAAGCAGCATGAAAAAGATGGCTTGATTCGCTAACGCAAAGCCACCAAAAACCAAAGCGGTAAGCAGAAGAGAAGCATACATCATTCGCTTTCTTCCGTAACGATCAGCAAGAAAGCCTCCTACAAACCCTCCTAGCGTTGCGGTTAGTGGCCCTATACCTAAAATAATCCCCACCACGAAAGGGCTTATTCCCATATTCTTGGTCAAGTAAATAGAAAAGAATGGGAACGTCATAAAAAAGGCTCCATAGGTAATAGCTGTACCCAACCAGAGAAGCCATACGACTGGATGATACGAGATAACCGCTTTGATAATTCGAGACATTGAACTTTCTCCTTTACTCATTCGTTGATTAACATTGTAAAAGGAGATGTTTCTACTGTCTGTTCACTTATTGCACGATTCCCTTTACAATTTCCGCCTAGTAAGAGGAGAGAAGACATGGGACTGAAACTTGAGCTGGCTCATACCAAAATATTTGTTTGCCACATTTCTCCGGAATCAACAGAGAGTTTGCACTCACACGCAGATGAATATCAAATACACTTGCCGCTTAGGGGCAAAATTCTCTTGACTCGCGATAAAGAGCAAAAGGCATTAAGCCAACGAGATCGCCTGGTTGTTTCCCCCCATGACCTACATCGGCTTGGGAGTATCGATGAACAAGCACAAATTCTGATTTTATCCGTACATCAGCAATTGTTAAATGGTATTGTGGAGGAGCAATTGCAGCTCAACCCCGAAGCCTTTCGTTTGCAGCCATGGGGAAAAGGGTCTCCCAGCCGCTTCATCACATGGGGCAAACGTGCGATGAATCTGTTCTGGGACCCGCTTCATTCAGAGGATTTGCATGGCTTGGAAATGGAGCTGGTTCAGTTGCTCCTTTCCGGACAAGAAGGCTCCCACACAAGCGCATGGCTCAAAAACAGACTACCTTCCCGCCCAACTATTCTTGATCGAATTATTCGCTTCATAGACACCAATATTTCTGAGCTAATTACACCTGGTACCTTGTGTGAGGAGTTCCAGATTGATTCTTTTCGGTTGATCAGGCTCTTCTCTGAACATCTGCACTGCACACCGGGCTTGTATATCAAAGAAGCCAAGCTGCGACATGCAGTGCAATTGTTGAAGAACACTTCCAAGAGCATCACCGATATTGCCTTACTATCCGGATTTGGCAGTATTAGCAGCTTCCAGCGTGCCTTCAAACAAAAATTTGGAGTGAGCGCTGGACAGTATCGAGAGTTCCTGTAATGGGAAACGTCTATAACCACACCGATACCAAATCGTCCTGATCAATGGGCGATTTTTTTTATGGAAGAATTCCCTTTGCTTGTTAGTGGAAACCAATTAATGGCCAAAATTCCGAGGCATATCCTAGCAAATGAAGGGTAGTATAAATGTTGAATTTTAAATTACATCAGCCAAGGAGTTCATAAACGATGGAAGCCATGTGGATTGTCCCTTCATTTTCCTTAATGGTGTGCTCCTCCTGTGCTCAATATAAGACAGACCAAGTATCGCCGAAAGGGATAACGTAATTCAGGTATCTGGAGAAATTACCACTAGGGGGGCTCTTGCTGTGCTGCGTTTATTTCTATTGGTCGGAATGTCATTAACCTTCTTGTTCACACCATTAACCGGTTACGCCTATTCGAAACAGGAAACCGATAAAGAAGAAATCACCAGTTTTTTATCCCAGTTGTATAAGGACCGCAACACTTTTCTGATCAATCGGCTTCCGGAAACAATAGATAAGTACTACGTTAAAAACGAGGGTGGAAGCCGTTATGCTTATCAAATGGAGTTAAGGCGCGCAAAATACCTGAATGCCTGGGCCGAAAAACGTGGTCTGCGCCTTGTAGCGGCCGAACCGACTATTCGTATTGGCCGTGTAAAAAATAATGGCGATTTAACCACAGTAACTCTCGTGCAATCCGCTAAGATATCTTATCAATACAAAACCTTCTACCTTCCCCCTCAGTCGTTCGGAGTTGGCACGCGACATGCCCTTACGCTCAAAAAGGGAACGAACGGATGGGTCGTTAAAAAAGAATGGTATCTGGATCCACTGGAAGAAAATCCAGATTTAATTTCGGATACCCCGACTGGCTTTCCCCATCTAGCTGCAGCAGCTAACCGTGCGTCAGAAAAAAAAGGGCGATACAACAGAGAGCGCGCGGTTGCTTACGCCAATAAGTATGCGGGGCTAGCTTGGGGGGCGGGAAATAACAATCGCTATAACCGGAAGTACAGGGATTATACGCCGCTTGGCGGAGACTGTACCAATTATACCTCTCAGGTTCTTGGAGATGCCAAAGAAGGTGGCGGTTTACGGGCAACAAGGGTATGGGGATATTGGGGAGGCGGAAGTCACGCTTGGGTACAAACAGATGCTTTTGAAAGTTTCATACTTTACTCCGGGTATGGACGTTTAATTGCCAAAGGAACTTTTACGGAAGTTACCCAATCCACTAAAAAACATCCGGATGGCGCTATCGCAAAATTATTGCCAGGCGATGTGATCGGTTATTCCCTTGATGGTGACACGGACCATTTTTCTGTCGTAGTAGGACATGATGTGAACGGCTACCCCTTGGTTAACTCCCATACCGCAGATCGCTATCGAGTACCGTTTGACCTTGGGTGGGACAAAAACACCAAGTATCTCTTAATCCATATCAACGATTAAAGGATCGGGAAGTATACCCCAATAACCTTGCTCATATAATCTTGGGACAAGGTTATTCTGGGGTGAAAATATGAAGCTTCCCGCCTTTATTAAACAGACAGCGCTACGTACTGGCGCTATTTTTCTAGTGAAAGCTATCGGACTCCTCGTTCGTATTCCACTGTTTCGGATACTTGGCTCGGAAGGAACAGGTATCTATCAAATTGTTTATTCCATCTTTGGATTCGCGCTTACTCTCCTTACCGGCGGTTTTCCAACATCGTTAGCGCTGATGACAGCCAAAGACCAAAAGCGAGGCTTGCAATTTTTTAAAGGGATGGTTCTGCCGTTTTTCATTTTAGGGGCTGTTGCGGGATTACTTTGTTATGCCATTGCGCCTTATTTGGCACATTATCTTGGAAATAACAATTTGACGTTTCCCATCAGCTGCCTGGCGCCGGCGCTTCTTATTGTCCCCTTGCTCCAACTATTTCGGGGTTTTTTGCAAGGCATCGAATTTTACGGATATGTATCGGCTTCCGAACTAATTGAGCAAGTGGTTCGAGCAGGCACGATGCTTGTACTGGCTGTAGTATGGATGAAATATGGAATTCACGCAGCCGCAGGAGGGGCTGCATTCGGCGCTTTCACAGGCGCTTGTATTGCTTTATGTTTTCTCTTACTAATTCCTTACGGCCAAAAGTCGATGCCTCTCATTACCTCAAATCGAACATCCCCCAAAAAGTTAATCCCTTGGATGATGCTTGGACCCGGGATATTTTTCTTTATGAAGTCATCCCTTGCCATTACATTAACACGCTTGATAGCACCAGCATCGGATCTTCTCGACGTGTTTATTATTCCGAATCGCTTGCAAGCATCCGGCCTTAGCCAATCGGATTCCATCGCGATCTTCGGAGAAATTTCTGGAATGGCAGCAGTCATCGTCTATTTACCAACAATTCTTACCGCTGCATTATCGTATACAATGGCCTCTAAGTTAACCGCTAGTTGGGAAAATCAAAAAAGAGAAGAATTTATCGAACGTTCAAATTTATCCTTAGAAATCGGGTGGTTTTGGGGAATTAGCTCTTCCGTTTTTCTCATCTTTTACGCGGATGAGATATCCAAACTGGTTTTTGGGAACGAAGCGGCTGCCGAAGCGATCCGTTATATGTCTTTCGCCCCCCTGATCGCTGGCATGAGGGAGTTAACAACAACCATTCTGTGGGCCATCGATCAAAAAAGAGCACCCTTAACCGGTTTGCTTCTAGGTTTAATTGGCTCGGCAATTGCCGCCTATTACTTAACTGCTATTCCGGGATTCGGCTACGCCGGCGCCGCATTGAGTATATTGGTCTTTGAAATACTCCCCTTGCTTTGGAATTCGGTCGCTTTGCAAAAAGAATGCAAAGGCGCTTTTCCAGTAGCTGACTTACTTAGCGGCTCCATTTTTCTTGTGGTCATCGCCTTGTTTTACCTCCCGTTTGATACCTTTCTTCTATACATTGCTAAGGAATCGGCAAATATCCGCTCTCTTGGAGGTATGCTATTTTTTATCGGATGTATTGCGCTATATGTTTTCCTTCGATTTCGCAAAAAAATGGGCAGGTCGAGGTATCGCTGAATTATCGTTAGCGCATTGATGTATTGATGGAGTGGCATCGAATAACACTGTGTTCGGGTACATATTTATGAACCTCCGAGGTGACAATATTCTTAGGTCACATTAACAACAACAGGTGAAAAAACATGAAATTGTTTATTTCTTTGATCATCAGTGGAGTGATCGCTTTTAGCGCCTATCCAACCCTTGTTCATGCTGAAAAGGAAATTTACATCAACCTATGGAAAAGGAATCTCCAATTACTGGATGACGGTAAAATCATAAAGAGTTACCGTATCGGAGTTGGTACAAGACACACCCCCTCCCCTGTAGGTTTTTTCAAAATTATCGATAAAAGGAGAAATTGGTTTGACGGTTTTGGCCCTAGATGGATGGAGCTTAATGTAGGGTGGGGAAGCTTTGGCATCCATGGTACCGATAAACCACACTCCATTGGAGGGTTCGTAAGCGAAGGCTGTATACGCATGTATGATAAACAAGTAGAAGAACTGTACGACCTTGTCAGTATAGGGACCAAGGTGACAATCGACGGCCCCTTAACAGGTCATCCCGACATTACATACCGTGTTTTGGTCAAGGGTTCCCGCGGCGCACTCGTGCAAATGGTTCAGAATCGCCTTCAAGCGGCCGGTTATTACACAGGAGAATGTAATGGCCGGTTTGATCGTTTAACGGAAATTGCGGTTAAGCTTTACCAAAAAGATCATGGGCTTCCTGTTACAGCGCAAATCCATTACCAGGATATGCTCCATATGGGAATTGAGGAGTAAAGACCCAATTGAAAAAGGACTTCCCACCAAGAGTGAGAAGCCCTTCTTCAATAGAATATTAACACCTATTCTATGATATTCGTATCTACTTATGATACGCCTACCATCTGTAAGTTTTCGCTCAGCCCAAGTGTCTGCGCTGTTGAAGTTTGAATTTCGTCGATAAGCTCTGGGCTTTTCAAGAGTGACACGCCATAAGAAGGGATCATTTCTTTTAGTTTCGGTTCCCAATCTTGTATTTGTTGCGGGAAGCATTTTTTAATTAACTCAAGCATGACGGAAACGGCGGTAGAAGCACCCGGAGAAGCACCGAGCAATGCTGCTATTGATCCATCAGCGGCACTAACAACCTCCGTACCGAACTGAAGCGTTCCTTTGCCCCCGGTAGTAGTATCTTTGATAACTTGTACACGTTGACCCGCGATCACGATATCCCAATCCTCAATTTTGGCGGTCGGGATAAACTCCTGTAACTCTTCCATGCGCTTTTCTTTCGATAACAAAACTTGCTCGATCAAGTATTTTGTCAATGGAATGTTTTTTGCGCCTGCCGCCAACATCGTTACGACATTATTCGGTTTTACAGAACCTAAGAAATCAAACATTGAACCGGTTTTTAAAAACTTAGGTGAGAAGCCGGCAAACGGTCCAAAGAGCAATGTTTTTTTGTTGTCGATAAATCTAGTGTCAAGATGCGGAACAGACATTGGAGGAGCACCAACCGCAGCTTTTCCGTAAACTTTTGCATGATGTTGCGCTACGACCTCTGGATTGTTACATACGAGGAATAGTCCGCTTACCGGGAATCCTCCAATATGTTTACTTTCAGGAATACCAGTTTTTTGTAGTAAAGGCAGACTTCCTCCACCGCCGCCGATAAAGACGAAATTGGCAGTATGGCGTTCAACTGTACCGCTATCTTCATTCCGCACTTTCAATTCCCACGCGCCATCGTTCGTGCGTGTAATATCTTCAACCTTATGATTGTAATTTATATCGACGTTTTTACTCTTTAAGTGATTAAACAACTTGCGTGTTAAAGCGCCAAAATTGACATCGGTTCCAGAGTCAATTTTTGTTGCCGCTATCGGTTCATTCGACGTACGGTCTTTCATAATAAGCGGAATCCATTCCATCAATTTTGCCGGGTCATCGGAAAATTCCATCCCTTGAAACAGAGGATTGTTAGACAACGCTTCAAAACGCTTTTTCAAAAACGTTACATTGTTTTCGCCTTGTACCATACTCATATGAGGCAGTGGCATAATAAAGTCATGTGGATTACGAATCAGATTGCTTTTTACAAGATAAGACCAAAACTGTTTTGAAACTTGAAACTGTTCGTTTATTTTTAAAGCTTTGCTAATATCTATGGATCCGTCCGGTTTTTCGACGGTGTAGTTAAGCTCACATAAGGCAGCATGCCCCGTACCCGCATTATTCCATTCGTTAGAGCTTTCCTCTCCTGGGTTTGCGAGCTTCTCAAACACTGAAATTTTCCAATCAGGTACTAATTCTTTCAGCAATGTCCCCAAAGTTGCACTCATGATGCCGGCACCAATTAAGATAACGTCTGTTTTAGTTTGTCTGTTACTCATTTTTACCGTCCCTTATACCCTAAGATTTGCAGAAAGGATGGAGTCGCTCCTGCATAGGCGATACAGTAAGCCATGTGACCTAGCGCACACCTTATCTGAATCAATTATAAACCTTTTCATAGTAATTATCACAATTATTTAAGATAATATCACAACTATTTAAGAGTATATCATAACTACTTAAGAGTATATCACAATTGATTAATAGTATATCACAATAATTTAAGAATTACAGTATCTACTATTATTTGTTATAAGAGTTTTACTCAAGGGTTCATATCTTCCTAATCTCCTGCAATGTCTCCAGCATAAGTGGCCTCATAAAGAAACGAGCTACCTCAGCAGGCAGCTCGTTAAATAGACATTTTTCAAAGTTGTAGTTTCGTGATGGTTCCATTGAAAAGTACAAGCCTTTCCTTATTCTTGAGTAGCCAATTCCAAATCGCTTGGAGTTTTGTGCCCTATGGGAGGTATATGCCGAAGCTTGATCACGGTAAGTATGGCGATAGCGATCATGAGCCCGCCGCTAACAGCCACAACAGCATGCATGCCGTCGGTAAATGCTAACTGGGCGCCATGAAGAAGTGTTGAACCATTAGGTTCGGGCAAAGCTTTTGCCGCCGAGACTGCCCCAGCCAGACTTCCGCGGGAGGTCACAGCTGTTAACGTCGTAACATCTCTCGGTATGAAGTCGGCAATTTGAGTGCGGTACACATATGTACCAATGCTGCCTAATACGGCGATACCCAGTGCGAATGCAAATTCACCACTCGTCTGAAGCAAGGCCGCTGCCGAACCCGCTTTCGCCGGCGGGGCCGACCCGACAATTAGATCGCTGGACAAGCTCGCAAACGGGGCTGCTCCCACACTAAAAAAGATATAACCGACGATCAGGGTAAAGAGTCCGGATCCCGCCCCTACCTGGGACAAGAGAATACAACCAACCGCCGAGACGGCAAGGCCTGCCCCGATAAGGAGCGACGGTCGGATCCGTCGAGCAATGAGAGGCGACAACAACATGCCCGCCATTGACGCAATCACTCCCGGGAGCATGCACATTGCGGCTCGGAGCGGCGATAGTCCTTCCACGAATTGAAGATGCTGTGCGATGAAGAGCATGGAAGCGCCTGTCAAAGTGATGCCGAACAGGCCGCCCAGCGCCGTGCTGAAGGCGGGGTTTGCGAATAGGCGCAAGTCCATTAGCGGACTGGCCAGCCGTTGCTGCCGCCTTACAAATAACGTCCCGAAACCGACTCCAGCCAAGGTGGCAATGAGCGGCAGGGTCTGTAGACCTTGCTTAGCGATTTCCTTAAGGCCGTAGATTGCCGGCAGAATGGTGCACATCGACAGCATGACGCTAGTCATATCCAAGCGACCAGGTGCGGGATCTCGATAATCAGGTAGAAGATGGGACGCAGTCAACAACAGCAGCGCCATGACTGGAACGCCGATTAGAAAAATCGAACCCCATGAAAAATGCTCTAGCATCGTCCCGCCGACAACAGGGCCAAGTGCCATGCCTCCCATGGAGCACATGAACCATATGCCTATGGCGAGGGAGCGCTGCTTATGATCGCGGAACATATTGCTGATTAAAGCTAGGGACGAAGGTGATACCGTCGCTCCGGCTATGCCGAGCAGCGCCCGAGCCGCAATCAGCATTCCGGAGGTGTTGGAAAAAGCGGCCAACACAGAAGCCGAACCGAATGCCGCTGCGCCAATCATCAGCAGCCTACGGCGGCCGATCCGATCTCCGAGCGTGCCCATCGTGATCAGAAACCCCGAGAGCATGAAGCCGTATATGTCCATAATCCATAGCTGCTCTGTGCTATCAGCGCTGAGAGCGACGCTTATGTGAGGAAGTGCGAGAATCATTACGGACAAGTCTATCGAAACGAGCAATGCAGGCAATGAAAGCACAGCAAGTCCAATCCATTCCTTCAAACCGGCCCGGATATTCGATTCTAACGCAGCATCTTTCATTCGCCGTCCAGAGCCTTTCCGAGCTGATCCAAAAACAACTTCGTTCCGTGCTCACGCTGTTCAGGCGTATCGAGACCGTCCAGAAAAACTCCCTGTTCAGTATAGATCAAGCGTGTGCCGCCCTCCACGGACTCGAATTCTACCGTCGTCACGGAGACGGACATCCGCTTGTCTTCCATATCCAGAGTATATGAGTATACAATGCGCCTATCCTCAACGATCTCCTGATAGCAAGCATCGAATGTGAAAACTGGCCCCCCAGGCGGACCCCCGCGATTGAATTCGCGTCCGCCAACGCGGAAGTCGAACTCTTCGGCTTTAGGAAACCAGCCGGCTTTGGCTGCTTGACCCGCCCACGCAGCGAATACGCGGGTAGGGGAATGTTTATAGTTCCTCTCGATTACAAATGTGGAATGTTTGGCAGATCTTTCACTCACAGTCGAAACCTCCTTGTCCGGGTTCTTCCGGATGCTCGTCTAAATATTCACCAAGTCGGTCGAGGTGGAGATCCATACTCGATTTTCTCTCGGCGAAAAATTTCTCATGATTCATTCTCATCGTCCGCATGATATTCATGAAATGCTCTACGGTAAGCGGTTCGTTCTTTTGCATCCGACTTGATACATTCTCAAGCTCGTGCAAGAGTTTCTGCTGCATGCGGATATTTTCTTTCAGACGATCTATTTGAATGGTAACAATGTCTGAAAGGCTGAATTGATCTCCTGCCATAACGTCTTTAATCTGCTCCAGCGATAGCCCCAAATCCTTCAAGGACAAGATTTGCTGCAGGCGTGAAATGTCCTTTTCGGTGTAGAGTCTGTATCCGGATTGCGAATAGCCGGATGGCGAAAACAATCCAATCTGATCGTAAAAACGCAAAGTTCGTATCGTGATTCCTGCCATTTTCGCAAGTTCTCCGACTTTCCACTGTCGCTTCATGATCAGCTCCTTTCTTGGTCGCTAGCGTTTCCCCGGTAACTTCACTATAAACCGTTACGCTACGTAACGGTCAAGGATCTTTATGAAATTTCTTCCAATGTGAGATGCGAGTGCCAAACTTACTTCCAAAACCACCAACACGTTGCATGAGATAAACAGTATAACAATAAAAAGCGGATCCCAAAATCTGGGATCCGCTTTTTATTCATTCATAGAACTAATCTGACCGTTAGCTTAACGTGGTCAACAGATATCTTCAACGTACAGCTCGGAACAGAACTGTTGTTTTATTATTCTCTACTTACTCAACCGTTACACTTTTCGCAAGGTTACGAGGTTTGTCAACATCCAAACCGCGCGCTACGGAAGCGTAGTAAGCGAGCAATTGCAATGGGATGACGGTTAATACTGGTGTAAGGAACGGAATCGTGGATGGTACGTAAATGACATTATCCACGGATTTGATCAAGTCTGCGTCACCTTCGAGAGCAAAGCCGAGTACGTGAGCGCCGCGAGCTTTTACTTCGACGATGTTGCTGACCATTTTTTCATAGATATCCGGTTGCGTAGCCAAAGCGATCACTGGTACAGCTTCTTCGATCAACGCGAGCGTACCGTGTTTCAATTCGCCGGCAGCATACGCTTCGGAGTGAATATAGGAGATTTCTTTTAGCTTGAGTGAGCCCTCAAGAGAAACCGCAAAGTCAAGACTACGTCCGATGAAGAACAGGCTGGTTACATCCTTAATGCTGTTAGCGAATTCACTAATCGCTTCAGGTTGCTCCAGGATAGCAGAGATCTTGGCTGGAAGTTGAAGAAGTCCGTCTACCACTTCGGCGATTTGCTCGTTGGTTTGCGTCTGTTTCACTTGCGCAAAGTAAAGAGCGAACAAGTACAGAGCAACCACTTGGCATGTGTACGCTTTGGTAGAGGCAACGGCTACTTCAGGACCTGCCCAAGTAAAGATCACTTCATCCGCTTCACGAGCGACAGAGCTTCCTACAACGTTGGTTACAGCAAGAACGGTAACGCCTTCTTTTTTCGCTTCACGCAAAGCAGCAAGTGTATCCGCAGTTTCACCAGATTGGCTGATGACGATCATCAAGGTCTTGTCAGTGAAAATTGGATCGCGATAACGGAACTCGGAAGCAACTGCTACTTCAACTGGTACACGCGTAATCTTTTCGATCACTTCTTTACCAACAAGCCCAGCATGCATAGAGGTACCGCAAGCCACGATATAGATGCGGTCATAGTTAGCTAGTTGTTCGTCTGTCATGTTGAGCTCAGAAAGCACCACGCGCTTGTTCTCTTCGTCAATACGGGAGCCAAGTGTGTTGCGAACGGCTTGAGGCTGTTCGTGAATTTCTTTGAGCATGAAGGAATCGTATCCGTCTTTTTCCGCTTGAACGAGATCCCATTCTACTCGGAAGATTTCGCGTTCTACTTTTTCGCCGGACTCCGCATTCATCAGTTCAACACCCGCACGAGTCAGGACTGCCATTTCACCCTCATTGAGAATGTAAATGTCGCGAGTATGCTCAAGGATCGCAGGAATATCGGAACCGATAAACGCTTCTCCATTACCTACTCCAACGATCAGCGGACTAGCTAGACGAACAGCAACCAATTTATCTGGTTCATGTTCCGTCATGATTCCCAAGGCATAAGCGCCTCTCATTTTTTGAACCGCTTTGCGAACAGTAGAAACAAGGTCTCCATCATACAAATCGGCAAGAAGATGAGCAATTACTTCTGTGTCTGTCTCGGAAGTGAAGACGTAACCTTTTGCCAGCAATTCTTCTTTAATCGGAATGAAGTTCTCAATAATCCCGTTATGAACAACCGCAAACTTGGTGCTCGCGTCTGTGTGAGGGTGAGAGTTCTCATCTGATGGCTTTCCGTGAGTTGCCCAGCGAGTGTGCCCGATTCCAACATGTCCGATGAGTGGTTTCTGATCAAGAATGCCCTCCAAATTCGCTAGACGGCCTTTTGTTTTCTCCAAAGAAATTCCTTCGCCAGACAGAACGGCTACACCAGCTGAATCGTATCCGCGGTACTCCAGCTTGCGCAAGCCTCCAACGATAACCTCTTGAGCATTTTTATCTCCAATATAACCTACAATTCCGCACATAAATGAATAATCCCCTTTCAAATAAACGGGGACACAACCCAATTATCTTTTTGTATAAAACGGGGTGCGCCCCCGCCATCCGTTGTTTTTGTTTTTAATTTTATGAAAATCCTTTTTGGTAACATGTGCAGGTTTTGTGCAGAAGGTCACCCCTCTGTTTTGTTCCTGGACTATTCGGTAGTGCTACTCTACCGGGAGGTACCCGCCGAAAATTCGATAAACCTCCACCTCGTCTACTGTGCTCCATGCCGGGCAGTCACAGTACTGGCGCTTTTAAAAGAACGCTTAAAAAACGTACCGTTATATTCTCCTATATGTATCCCTCCTCTTTCAAGCCGCAAAAATAACCAATTCATTATTCCCGCAGACGGTGTAAACACATCACTTACTTTACCATAGCTATGCAAAGACAACAATCATTTATTTTCCCTATCTTTATGCAAAAAGGAGTGGTTTCGCACCACTCCCTTCACGCCTAAACTAATTCTTCTTTTACGACATCTACCATACGTTGTACAACTTGCTCCAGCTCTACCTCATCCGGACCTTCTGCCATAACGCGAACGATTGGCTCCGTCCCGGATGGACGAACAAGCACACGTCCATTGCCCGCCAGATCTTGTTCGGCTTGAGCAATAGCGGCTTCGATGTTCACATTGCCTTTTAGCTTGGTTTTATCTGCAACTGGCACGTTAACCAGAAGTTGTGGGTATTTCAACATAATCTGTTTCAGTTCAGATAGTGGACGGCCAGACTCCTTGACGAGGTTAAGCAGCTGCAAGCCCGTAAGCAAGCCATCCCCTGTTGTATTATGGTCAAGGAAGATAATATGGCCTGATTGCTCGCCGCCAAGGTTATATCCTCCACGCACCATTTCTTCTACGACATAGCGATCTCCTACAGCAGTCTTGGTCGTATGAATGGCTTGCTCCTCCATAGCTTTAAAGAAGCCCATATTCGCCATTACCGTGGTCACCACTGTGTTGTTGTTCAGCTTGCCTTTGGCTTTCAATGCGCGCGCGCACATCGCCATGATATAATCGCCGTCGATAATTTGTCCCTGATCGTCAACCGCGATACAACGGTCAGCGTCTCCATCGAAAGATAACCCTAGATCGGCATTATGTTTCAAAACTTCCTCTTGGAGTTTTTCAGGGTGAGTAGATCCACAGTGTTCGTTGATATTGACACCGTTCGGACTTGCTCCGATTGTGATCACTTCTGCTTCAACGTCCGCAAACAGTCTGGCTGCCAAAGAGGATACCGCTCCGTTGGCACAGTCAAGAACAACAGTCATCCCTTCAAAACGTTCGGTCACTGTACCTTTTAGATGGGAGAGATATTTCTGTCCTCCCTCTAGGTAATCAAGGACGGAGCCAATTTTATCTCCAGTTGGTCGAGGAAGTGTATCCTCACTTGCAGATAATAGTTCTTCAATCTCAGTTTCAACGTCATCAGAAAGCTTAAATCCATCATTTCCAAAGAATTTGATTCCGTTGTCGGGAAACGGATTATGGGAAGCGGAGATCATAACTCCACAGTCTGCTCCCAACGCGCGTGTCAAATAGCTAACACCGGACGTCGCGATAATTCCCAAACGAACCACTTCCGCTCCAACAGATAACAGTCCTGCCAGAAGAGCGCTCTCCAGCATTTGACCAGAAATACGGGTATCTCGACCGATGACGACCTTTGGTTTGCCATCTTGTTTATGTCTGGTGAGTACGTAGCCTCCCACTCGCCCAATCTTGAAAGCAAGTTCTGGCGTTAATTCCAAATTGGCAACACCACGTACACCATCTGTTCCGAAATACTTCCTCATTCTTGTCCCTCTTTTCCTCATTGTACACATCAGTAGCCTATGCTCATTATGGTTTATTCGTGATTTCTACAGTAACTCGCTTAATTGCGGTCGGAGCTGTTTTGAGATAGTTCGGCAGATTATAGATCAGGGGGACTTCATGTACCCCTACTGGTAGCGTACTTACATCTGCCAGAACTTGAATATCTTTTGGCGCTAACGATTGCAAATTTTGCGGCGCGCCGATTACATCAAAATCAAGTGTCGTCAATTCTTTTCCATCTGGTGTCAGTACCTTGGCTTGAAGGTTTGGGGCTAATCCCGTCACCCGTAGCGGCACATTTTGGATACGCTTTGTTTGCGATGGCACCACGTTCAGCGAAATCTTCACATACTCTGGTTCAACCTTCACAACTTTGTCCAACATATCCATCTTGAGCTCGAGTAATCGATCTGAGGTGATATCTTTTAAATCAATCACCGGACTTGAATACGTATTAATACTTCTTAGAACCTCTTGAGGTCCGTAGACGGTTACTTCTTCAGGGTCCACTTTGACACTAGCCAAACTATAGCCAGCAGGCAGGTCATTCGTCAAGTTCAATTTAATTGGCACCATCACAAAAGGACTCGTGACAGGAACACTCACTTCAACGGTAAGCGGGTTCACATCCGCCTTCTGGATCACATTCCCCGACTTATCCACGACTTTAAGCGGAACGGTCGTATTGATTGGAGCTGTTGCCCCATCTAGGTTTACAGATGCTTTGACCAGGGCCACGTTATTGATTTGGCTCTCCGGTACCCGTACATGGACACGGAACGGTTTAACGACCGGTTCACCTGTTGTATATCCTGGGGCAACTTGTCCTAACAATTCAACTTGTACCTGCTTCTCAATATTCTGTTTCTCCTCCAACGTGATTTCCGCAAGACTTGGGATGATACCTACCTTTGCGTCTTCAGGGAAACCACGGTGCTGCACAGGAAGCTTATGCGTACCTTTGCCAGCTCCCCTGGCATCAATATACACCTCATATTGGTCCGGTGAGACAAAATTATATCGATAGAACGGATTGCTGCTCTCCAAGGCCACTTTTACCGGTTTGGGCTGCTTAACGAGCGCGTATCGATCCGAATCATAAATGACTTTCACATTGACTCCATCGATAAAAGTAGGCTGACTCACATCTGTTGAAGTCCCCGGATCCCGATCGAGATTGACGACCAAAAACATCATACACGCCAACAGAAGCGCAATTCCTTTAGCAAACCAGTGACTATTTAACCATTTATCCATGATTTCGCCTCCATAACCAACGACTTCCCATGGACTTGTTCTTGGACGGTGGACTTAGCTGCTCCAACAAAAACTCGGTCAGCTGTTCCTCCGTCAGATTACGTCTGACATCTCCGTTGATGGCGAGAGATACATTGCCTGTCTCTTCCGAAACCACGATGGATACGCCATCTGATACTTCACTCATCCCGATCGCGGCCCGATGCCTGGTTCCCAATTCCTTCGAGATGGAAGGATTCTCAGATAAGGGTAAATAGCAGCCAGCGGCCAGTATACTGTCCTTGCGAATAATAACCGCCCCATCGTGAAGAGGCGTATTCGGAATGAATATATTAATTAAAAGCTCGGAGGTTACTTTTCCTTCAATCGGAATACCCGTCTCTACATAATCATTGAGACCTGTCTCCTGCTCAACAACAATCAGTGCCCCTATCCGACGCTTGGCCATATACGTGACAGACTTCGCTACTTCTTGGACAGTTTTATGCAAGGAACTATCAGACTGAGATTGCGTTCTTGAGAAAAGCTTCCCCCTTCCCAGCTGTTCCAACGCTCTCCTAAGCTCTGGCTGAAAAATGATAACCACGGCTAGTACCCCAAACGTAAACGCTTGAGACATTAACCAGTGCAAGGTTTTGAGTTCAAAGTACTTACTCAACAGCCAGGTCACAACGATCACAACGATACCCTTGAGCAATTGAACTGCCCGAGTACCCTTGATCAGCATAATTAATTTATAGATCACATAGGTGACCGATAATATGTCAATTGCATATCGCAATAAATCCCCATAGTCAGCAAATCGCAGCATATATGAAGCCCCCGCATTCTAGCTTCTTTTTCTATATCTTTATTATTTCCCTTCATTTCTTATAGGTATTACATAACCATTTTGAAGAGGGAAAAGCATCCTATCTGGTGAAAAAAGCACGGCTCTTTCTGCCGCGCCTCTTCACATCTATTTTCCCTTATGGAGCCAAAGGAAGCAAGTCATTTCCGATATTTTTCAATTCGTACCAGACCCACTCGAAAATCGCATCAATGGACTCAGCATCTCCCACCACGTGTGCTGTAGAAGCAAGTACGACATTCCCATCAATGGCAACTACATTCCCCTTGACTTCTCCTTGTACTTCAATGCTTCCGTTCTGAACAATCAAGTCGCCTTCTACAGTTGTCCCTTTTGGAACGATGACCACATTGCGCTGGTGGTCAATGGTCAACTTATCCAGACTGCCTGAAGAAACCTGCAAAGTATCGCCTCGGTCAAACCAAGAAGCTAATGTGCTTCCAGCCATCAAAAAGAAAAACACTGCCGCTGCTGTCAAGAAAGGATGGTTTCGCAACCAACCGGAGAACCGAACCGTTTTGCTTGGAGCTGGCAGTTGGGCCATCACTCGCTGCGTAAAATCTCCAGATACTTGAATATGGGACGCGCTCTTAACAAACGCAATTACCTTCTGCAGTTCTAAGAGATGCAGGCGGCAATCGGAGCAAGATTTCAGGTGTTCTTGGAGCTCATGATTGCTTAACTCATCAATGTCTCCGTCCAAAAAAGCATGTACATGTCCATAATGTTCCGTACACTTCATGTTTTGGAACGCCTCCTTTCTACATAAATCTTAGCTTGCCTCTCAATGCTTCACGACCTCGGTGAATTCTGGTTTTGATTGTGGTAATCGGCAGTTTTAACACGTCACTGATTTCTTGTAGAGACAAATCCTCAATATACCGAAGAACCATGATGGATCGGTATTTAGGGGATAACTCTGACAGTGCGTCTTGTACGTTTTCCTGCAGTTCTTTGGTCACCAATTTCTCTTCCGGACTCTTCTCATTAGAGGAAAGACGTGAATGCCAATCTAATCCGTTATTCCCCTCAGTTTCTTCGTCTAATGAAAAGTCTGGTTTTTTCTTTCGACCTCTGTCTATACAGAGATTGGTTGCGATCCGATAGATCCACGTAGAGAATTTATAACTGCTATCGTAGGAATTCAAGTTGGCATAGACACGCAAAAAAGTCTCCTGCGCTATATCCTCAGCCTCTTGTCGGTTCCCAACCATACGATAGGCTACCTGAAAAATTTTATCTTTGTACATTTCGATTAGCTCGGCAAAAGCGTCACGATCGCCTCGTTTTGCTCGTTCCACTAATCGTTTCTCAACAAATTCCATGCCATCCTCCCCGGCATTGTCTACCTATTGTAATACGCAGCAATCCGTAATTGGTTTCGCCTTATTTTTTATCATTTTCGTTTTAATTATCCTAATTTTCCCTTTAAAGTGTATGCATTGGAAAAAATAGTCATATGAGTTTAGTTTCATTATATAGTAATAGTGGCAAAAAACTTTTACAATATTTTTCTACAATGAAAATTTTGGGTATGAATGAATCTTGAACGATATAAGGAAGGAGAGTGGGACAAGGTGGGCACGGAAATCGTCTTGCGGCAAATTGAGGATCTTCGTTATCAATTGAATACCCTGTACAGGCTTCACTCCGCTATTACTCCTGAACTGGTTGAATTAAGCACACGATTAGATGGATTGTTAAATAAACTTCATCTGGAGTTGAATTAGAGTCACCCTATCATCTGTAAAGGAAAAAGAGAGGAGGTCCCCTCTCTTTTGGTCTTTCATCCTGTCGCACCAATAATATGCTGCCAACAGGTTATCTAAATTTAATTTCTACAGTAGCTTGTCTCCAAATACGGAACTCATTAATGCGACGGCTACTTTTGCAGTTGCATTCTCACGATCTAAGATAGGGTTTACTTCAACAAACTCGGCTGAAGTAAGAATATCGGCTTCAGCCAAGATTTCCATGGCCAGATGCCCTTCCCTGTAGGAGATCCCCCCTATTACAGGTGTTCCGACACCCGGAGCATCATGTGGGTCTAACCCATCAAGGTCCAGACTTAAGTGAACTCCGTCTGTTTTCTCGGAAAGATACGCGACGGTTTCTTCCATAACTCTCGCCATTCCCATACGATCGATTTCATGCATTGTATATACCTTAATCCCTTGCTCTTTAATCAACACCCGTTCTCCTGGATCCAAATCACGCGCTCCAATCACTACTACGTTTTCTGGTTTAATTTTTGGAGTATAACCACCGATGTTAACTAAGCGTGAATGTCCCAATCCCAAACTTGCTGCCAAAGGCATGCCATGAATATTCCCGGATGGGGAAGTGGTTCCAGTATTTAAATCACCGTGTGCATCAAACCAGATGACCCCAAGGTTACGTTTGTGTTTGGCTACTCCAGCAATCGTCCCCATCGCGATACTATGATCCCCACCCAAAACGAGCGGAATACGACCAGCTTCCATTTCACGGCTAACTGCCTCAGCTAATAATTCATTGGCCTCAACCACCTGGTCCAGATACTTGTGATTTTCCGTTTCAGTAAATGTATGCGGACGAGCTACAGGAATATCTCCAATATCTTTAATAGAGTACCCCATACCCTCTAATCGACTTACTACCCCAGCATAACGGATCGCGCTTGGACCCATGTCTACCCCTCGACGATCAGCTCCCAAGTCCATAGGTACTCCAATAATTGATATATTTTTGTTCATCTAAATGTAACCCCTTCCCCAAACGAATATCTATATTGTAGCCTTGAAAATGAAAATGACTCAACTCGACAGGTTTTTGTATAGTTATGAAATTCAAGTTACAATATTGTGTCAACAAAGCGTTTACTTACCTGGATTTTTTCATTTTGTAAGTAAATGGGTTGTATCAACATTCTATTTTGCAGAGCTTTAAAGTTAATGCGTAGGGTACATGTTCTTACTCAATTCAAATATTTTGGATGTTCACGACTCATCGATTACCCAATATCCTATGAAGAGTAACCAATTCCTAAACTGACCGGAAAATATCCAATAAAAAAACGAGCAATCCATTAGGACTACTCGTTGTTTGCGAATATGGAGCGGGTGATGGGAATCGAACCCACGCGACCAGCTTGGAAGGCTGGAGTTCTACCATTGAACTACACCCGCAAAAAAATGGTCGGGAAGACAGGATTCGAACCTGCGACCCCTTGGTCCCAAGCCAAGTACTCTACCAAGCTGAGCTACTTCCCGACATTAACTATGAAAGATAAGATGGCGTGCCCTGAGAGATTCGAACTCCCGACCTTTTGATTCGTAGTCAAACGCTCTATCCAGCTGAGCTAAGGGCACATTCTATGGAGCGGACGACGGGTCTCGAACCCGCGACCTTCGCCTTGGCAAGGCGACGCTCTACCAATTGAGCTACGTCCGCATAATTTATGTTCATTCCACCAAAGAAAACCAATGGTGAGCCATGAAGGACTCGAACCTTCGACCCTCTGATTAAAAGTCAGATGCTCTACCAACTGAGCTAATGGCTCGTATTGAAAATGGCTGGGGTACCAGGATTCGAACCTGGGAATGACGGAGTCAAAGTCCGTTGCCTTACCGCTTGGCTATACCCCAATGGGTTAAATGGTGGGGAGAGACGGATTCGAACCGCCGAACCCATAGGGAGCAGATTTACAGTCTGCCGCGTTTAGCCACTTCGCTATCTCCCCGCAAAAAACATATGGTGGAGGCTGACGGGATCGAACCGCCGACCCTCTGCTTGTAAGGCAGATGCTCTCCCAGCTGAGCTAAGCCTCCGAGATTATATGGTGACCCGTAGGGGATTCGAACCCCTGTATGACAGCGTGAAAGGCTGCTGTGTTAAACCGCTTCACCAACGGGCCATATCTTTTAATGGTGCTCCCGACAGGAATCGAACCTGCGACCTCTTCCTTACCATGGAAACGCTCTACCGACTGAGCTACAGGAGCAAGTGGCTCCTCAGGACGGACTCGAACCGCCAGCCTACCGGTTAACAGCCGGTTGCTCCACCATTGAGCTACTGAGGAACAAGAAAGGCGCTTATTAAATGGTTGCACCTTCAAAACTGGAAACGCAAATGACATTCGCTAAGGAAACGTGGATAAGTCCTCGACCGATTAGTATTCGTCAGCTCCATGCGTTGCCGCACTTCCACACCGAACCTATCAACCTCATCG
>NZ_JBNJQR010000014.1:0-67879 GCF_050113715.1 Brevibacillus ginsengisoli | reverse complement strand
TGAGGTTGATAGGTTCGGTGTGGAAGTGCGGCAACGCATGGAGCTGACGAATACTAATCGGTCGAGGACTTATCCACGTTTTAATCTCTTAGCATATCGGGTTATCCAGTTTTGAAGGTACAACCATAGCGTAATAAGTCCTCAACTATTAAAGGTTGGGGTTTTTTATTTTTACATACGGTTAAGCTTGCAAAATGAAATGCAACTAGTCTAACATGGTAGTGGAAGTCCCAAATTCATCCATTTGGAAAAATGGAGGACGGAGCCAGCGAAGGAGAATTCAAATGAAAAAAGTCTTGATTTTTTCCGCCTCGATTGGTAACGGACATAATCAAGCAGCCAGAGCGATGCAAGAAAGCTTGGCCGCCAATGGCTATACTTCGATGATTATCGACACCTTGGAATATATTAGTCCCACTTTCCACAAAATTTTGTTGGAGAGCTATACGAACCTACTAAAGCTTTCGCCGAAAATGTGGGGGAGAATCTATCACAATACAGAGAAGTCACGTTTTTTTGATATGAACGTGATCATGAACAAGCTACTGGCTAATAAGCTTAAGAAACTGATTAGCAGTGTCAATCCCGACGCGTTTATCGCGACTCATCCGTTTGCCAGCTGCATGCTGTCAGTATTGAAGGGGCGAAACGAGTGGGAAGTCCCGATTTATACGATTATCACAGACTACACGATACATCCTTCATGGATTAACCATCATATCAATTACTACTTTATCGGTCACGAACATTTGTATTACTTGGTGGATATCTACAAGCAGCCGCACCATAAGTTTAAGCCTATGGGAATACCGATCGTGAAGAAATTCTCTGAGCCGTTGAATAAAACGGAGCTTGCCAATCAATATGGCGTATCACCTGATCAAAAAGTCATCATTTTATCAGGTGGAGGTTTGGGAATTGGCCCGATGGAGAAGGTATTACAGGGTCTTGAATATATTGATCAGCCGTTAAAGGTGTTTGTGTTAACAGGGACAAACGAAAAATTGTACAAAAAAGTGACAAACTACAACTACCGACACGAGGTTATTCCGCTTAAATATGTAACCAACTTCCATGAATACTTGGAAATTGCCGACATCATTGTAACCAAATCGGGAGGTTTAACCTCCGCTGAGGTATTGAGCAAGCAGGTTCCCATGATCATTTATAACCCGCTGCCCGGACAGGAAGAACGAAACAGTCATTTTCTCTTGAACAATGGTTGTGCTGTACATGCCAATGTGATTGAGCAGCTTATTTACTTTATTGAAGAACTTTTGGCAAACAAGTCCAAAGTAGAGAGCATGAAAAAAATGGATCTAGTCATTGCCAAGCCAAACGCAGCAGAAAATATTACACAATTTATTACGGCTGACATGGAAGCAATGAAAAGGTCAAACCTCCAAGACTGAGCCCAAGGAGTGAATCCAACCGATGACAATTCGATTTGCTGTGTTTTTTGATATGGATGGAACCTTGCTGCAGACTGAGAAGCTGGCCACTCCTGCATTTTTACGCACATTTGAGGATTTGAAAGCAAAAAAGTTGTGGAACGGACCAATTCCTAGCGAACAGGAATTAACGAATGTGTTAGGTATGACATTGGATCAGTTATGGGAAACCCTGCTGCCAAATGCTGACCATGAAGTGAAGCACGAAGCCAATCGCTTCATGTTGGAACACGAAAGCCAGCTGTTAAAAGAAGGCGTAACTGACCTTTATCCCAGGGTTCGCCATGTACTTCAAGAATTAAAGAGCAATGGGGCTGAATTATTCGTTGCCAGCAACGGGTTGGAAAGTTACATTGATGAAGTTTGCTCATATTTTGAATTAAAGCCTTTGTTTACCGATTTATACTCGGCTGGACGATTTCGAACTAAGTCCAAGATTGATTTAGTAAAAAAATTAGTAGCCGACTACCAAATTGAGCAAGCCGTGATGGTGGGCGATCGTCATTCTGATATCGAAGCCGGGCGGTCCAACGGGCTCAAAACCATTGGCTGTGATTTTGGATTTGCTACTCCGGGTGAGTTGGATCAAGCGGATGTGATCATCAAGAACTTTGAGGACATTCTGCACCACATTCAAATCCCTAAAAAGTAAATGATGTACGATCGACCTAAAACCATTCCTGTATAGGGGAATGGTTTTTTCTATATGGAGCTAAGTGCATGGCTAGTTTCCGATGATTCAACTTCGCTGATTTCGTTAAGAATAGTGGAGACGGGTAGACTACTTGCGTTTTTAGAAAAAATAATTATAATTTAAGTCAAATATAGTCAAAGTCAACAATTGATCAACGGCAATGCTAAGGCTACTGCAAGTTGAAAATTTAAAAAAGGAGGCGGGACGCGGATGCGCAACATTTCGGATATCATCGAACAGCACTTGAAGAGTATCCTCCAGGATAGCCCTGAAAGCTGGATAGAAATACAACGAAGCGAAATAGCCGATCTGTTTCAATGCGTGCCCTCTCAGATTAATTACGTTATCAATACACGATTTACGGTCGAGAAAGGGTATCTTGTTGAGAGTAAACGAGGTGGAGGAGGATATATCCGCATACGTAAAGTGCAGATTCTTAGCAACTCCATGCTTCAACAGATGCTGACGGAAGAACTGATTGGCGATAGTATCTCTCAAGGTGTTGGTTATGCGATTATTGATCGATTACTTGACGATGGATTGATAAGTGTTCGGGAATCTCAGTTAATGAAGACAGCCATATCCCGAACGGTAATATTCGTGGAAGGCCCGTTACACGATCGCCTAAGGGCCAATATACTGAAGCATATGATTACCTCAATTCTCATTAAGTAATGTTCTAATCACCAGTTGCTAAGGGGTGAAACGTATGAACTGTGAAGAATGCGGTAAAAGACCGGCTACCTTACATTTAACCAAAATCATCAGTGGCGAGAAAACGGAGACGCATCTGTGTGAAGTTTGCGCCAAGGAAAAGGGAAATGTAATTTCCGGTTTTTCAAATTTCAGCATCAACAACTTGCTATCAGGCTTGCTTAATTTTGACCCGATGAATAAGGGCACAGCAGCTTCCAACCAATCAACCATGGCTCAGACCAAGGCGCTTCGCTGTGAGACCTGCGGATTGACCTATTCCCAATTTAGTAAAAGCGGAAGATTTGGCTGCAGTGACTGCTATCATCACTTTGGTGAGCGTCTCGATCCACTGTTTCGTCGGATTCACGGCAACACCCATCACATTGGGAAAGTGCCGGAGCGAACGGGTGGAGAAATTAAGTTAAGAAACGATCTAGAACAGCTAAAACAATCCCTGAAGCACTACATTGCTACAGAAGAGTTTGAAAAAGCTGCTGATATACGCGACCGAATTCGTGCCTTGGAACAACAAATTAATCAGGGTGGTTCTTGAGGAGGTGAATGTGATGTCCCTGCAACGTTTTATGCAACATCCTTGGAGCAATTGGATGAAAGGGATTGGCCCCGACTCAGATATCGTCATTAGCACCAGAATTCGTATCGCTCGTAACCTTCGTCAACATCCGTTCCCATTACTGGCTACCGACTCACAAGCGGAAGCCGTCGTAAACAAAATGATGAATGTAGTGGGACAAAAGGATATGAGCGCCAAAGGGCCTTTTGAACTGATCAAGATGGAAGATTTAAATCCTCTGGAGAAACGGGTTTTGGTGGAAAAACATCTCATCAGCCCTAACCTGGCACAAGACGCAAGAAAAGGTGCCGTTTTGTTAAAAGAGGATGAATCAGTCAGCATTATGATCAATGAAGAGGATCATATTCGGATTCAGGTGTTGATGCCAGGCTTTCAATTGACCGAAGCTTGGGATGTAGGTACCAGTATAGATGATATTTTTGAAAAGTTTGTCGACTACGCCTTTGATGAAAAGCGTGGATACTTAACCAGCTGCCCGACGAATGCCGGAACTGGGATAAGAGCATCCGTTATGCTGCATTTGCCTGCTCTTGTCATGACTCAGCAGATCAGTCAAATCTTGCAGGCCATTAATCAAGTGGGATTGGTGGTTCGTGGGCTGTACGGAGAAGGCAGTGAAGCGTTGGGGAACTTATTCCAACTGTCCAATCAGGTGACGCTAGGGATGTCGGAATCTGATATTTTATCCAACCTCTACAGCGTCGCAAACCAAATCATTCAGCAGGAGAGAACGGCTAGACAGTATCTTTTCGAACATTCACGGACCGCTTTGGAGGATCGCATTTGTCGATCTTACGGCATATTGTTATATGCGCGTACCGTTGAGTCCAAGGAAGCTTCCCAACGAATGTCGGATGTTCGGTTAGGGATTGACATGGGGATTATTAAGAACCTACCGTCCCTTGTCCTGAACGAGCTGCTAGTTTCGACTCAACCTGGATTTTTGCAACAGCATGCCGGACAGAAGTTGACCCCGGAACAACGGGATGAACGAAGGGCTAGGCTCATTCGCGAGCGTTTGTCCGTCGAAAAACCAATATAAAACGGTAGGACCGTTGATTACAAAGAATGCTTTGTGGAGGTGTATGAATTATGATGTTTGGTCGTTTTACAGAACGTGCACAAAAAGTACTCGCACTAGCGCAAGAGGAAGCAGTCCGTCTGGGACATAAAGATATCGGAACAGAACATGTGTTGTTAGGTTTGATCCGTGAGGGAGAAGGTATCGCCGCGAAGGCACTACAAGCACTCGGACTTGGATTAGACAAAATCCAAAGCGAAGTAGAATCGCTGATTGGCCGCGGCGCCGAACAACCAAGCAATATCAACTACACTCCACGCGCCAAAAAAGTAATTGAGCTGTCCATGGACGAAGCTCGTAAACTGGGACATACCTACGTGGGAACGGAACATATTTTATTAGGCTTGATTCGTGAAGGTGAAGGGGTGGCTGCTCGTATTCTGAACAACCTGGGCGTTAGTTTGAATAAAGCGCGCCAGCAAGTTCTGCAGCTGCTTGGAAGCTCCGAGATGATGGCATCCCATCAACCGTCCGGCAATGCTGTGGCGGCCAATACGCCTACTCTCGATAGCTTGGCTCGTGACTTAACGGCGATGGCTCGTGAAGGTGGCTTAGACCCTGTAATCGGGCGCCAAAAAGAGATCGAGCGTGTTATCCAGGTGTTGAGTCGCCGAACCAAAAACAACCCAGTATTGATCGGTGAGCCGGGTGTTGGTAAAACCGCGATTGCCGAAGGACTCGCACAAAAAATCGTCAACAACGAAATTCCGGAAACGCTCCGCGAGAAACGCGTCATGACGCTTGATATGGGAACGGTTGTAGCCGGCACCAAATATCGTGGGGAGTTCGAGGATCGCTTGAAGAAAATCATGGATGAGATTCGCCAAGCAGGCAACATCATCCTGTTCATTGACGAGTTGCATACATTGATCGGCGCAGGGGGTGCGGAAGGTGCGATTGACGCTTCCAACATCCTGAAACCAGCGCTTGCTCGTGGGGAACTGCAATGTGTAGGAGCGACCACCTTAGATGAATATCGCAAATATATAGAAAAAGATGCGGCCTTAGAACGACGTTTCCAACCGATTCAAGTAAATGAACCGAATGTTGAGGATGCGATTAAAATTCTCCACGGCTTGCGTGATCGCTATGAAGCTCATCACCGTGTGAAAATTACCGATGAAGCAATCGATCAAGCGGTACGGCTGTCTGATCGTTACATTACGGATCGTTTCCTGCCAGACAAGGCTATTGACCTGGTTGATGAAGCCGCATCCAAAGTCCGTCTCCAATCCTTCACGGTTCCACCTAACCTCAAGGAACTGGAAGCAAGATTGGAAGAGGTTCGCAAGGAGAAGGACGCTGCTGTTCAATCTCAGGAATTTGAGGAAGCCGCAGCACTTCGTGATCAAGAACAGAAGCTGCGTGAAGAGCTAGAAACCACCAAGAAAGACTGGAAAGAACGCCAAGGAAAACTGAACATGGAAGTGACTCCAGAAGACATTGCCCATGTAGTGGCTAACTGGACGGGAATTCCGGTAGTCAAACTGAAAGAAGAAGAGACAGAGCGACTACTCAAAATGGAAGAGATCTTGCACGATCGTGTCATTGGCCAGGACGAAGCAGTCAAATCCATCTCCAGAGCTGTACGTCGTGCCCGTGCCGGCTTGAAAGATCCGAAGCGTCCAATCGGTTCCTTCATCTTCCTTGGCCCAACTGGGGTAGGTAAAACAGAATTGGCTCGTGCCGTGGCGGAAGCGTTGTTCGGCGATGAAGATTCCATGATTCGCATTGACATGTCCGAGTACATGGAGAAGCATTCTACCGCCCGTCTGGTTGGAGCGCCTCCAGGATACGTTGGATATGACGAGGGCGGTCAATTAACAGAAAAAGTTCGCCGTAAACCATACTCTGTCATCCTCCTCGACGAGATTGAGAAAGCACATCCTGACGTGTTTAACATCCTCTTGCAGGTATTGGATGATGGTCGATTAACCGATTCCAAGGGACGTACGGTTGACTTCCGTAATACGGTAGTGATCATGACCTCTAACGTGGGTGCGAACATGATTAAGAAAAATACCTCCCTCGGATTTACAACAGGCGACACGGAGAAGAAATACCAAGATATGAAGGATAAAGTGATGGATGAACTGAAACGCAGCTTCCGTCCTGAATTCCTGAACCGTATTGATGAAGTGATCGTGTTCCATTCCTTGGAGCAGGAGCATATCGAGCAAATCGTCTCTCTCATGACCGACGAATTGCGTAAACGTTTGAAAGAACAAAACATTGACTTCCAGCTCACAGATGAAGCGAAGAAAATTTTGGCCAAGGAAGGCTTTGATCCCGCTTATGGCGCGCGTCCATTGCGTCGTGCCATCCAACGCAACATTGAAGACCGCCTCTCTGAAGAGCTGCTCAAAGGAACCATTAACAAAGGGGATACCGTTACCATTGATGCGGAAGACGGCAAGCTGATTGTTAAAGGGTTAGAACCGACAACCAAATAACTGTTGAATGAAACGAGAAGGGAGCACTGAATGGGTGCTCCCTTTTTTTGGAGAGGATATGAGCAACTTTTCTTTGCTCAACTTTCTGCAATGGGGTACAGTATAGAGTAGGATTTTTCTGTTAAAGAAGAAATAATAATGACTGGTCAGGAGTATATGTATGTCTAAGTACAAAACAAAATTCGTCTGCCAGGAATGTGGCTACGAAAGCCCGAAATGGCTGGGAAAATGTCCTGGATGCAACAGCTGGAATACGCTGGTTGAAGAGCTGATGAAGAAAACGCCCTCCTTTGGCTCGTCACACACATCCGGCAAACAGACCGCACTTCCATTAACAGATGTCGAAAGCAACGAAGAACCGCGTCTCGATACATCGATGGATGAACTGAATCGTGTACTAGGCGGTGGCTTGGTTTTAGGCTCGTTAATTCTTGTAGGTGGAGATCCCGGAATAGGAAAATCAACCTTATTGCTCCAAACTTCTTTTGCGCTTGCGCATCAAGGGCATAAGGTTCTCTATGTTTCCGGTGAAGAGTCCGTCAAGCAGATTAAACTTCGCGCAGATCGGTTAGGTGTGCAAACCCCCAATCTGTATGTGGTTGCCGAAACTGATCTGGAATTGATTGAACAGCAAATTTCGGCAGTAACACCCGCTGTGATGATCATCGACTCCATCCAAACAGTTTATCATCCAACAATCACTTCTGCGGCCGGAAGCGTAGCGCAAGTTCGGGAGACGACCGCCCAGCTCATGAGAATTGCCAAAGGCAGGGGGATTGCTACCTTCATCGTGGGTCACGTAACGAAGGAAGGAGCTATTGCTGGGCCTCGCATGCTGGAGCATATGGTGGATGCTGTTCTGTATTTTGAGGGAGAGCGTCATAACACGTTTAGGATCTTACGTGCCGTAAAGAATCGCTTTGGGTCTACTAATGAGATCGGTATCTTTGAGATGAAAGAGCGTGGACTTGCGGAAGTCGCCAATCCTTCGGAGATCTTTTTGGCAGAACGGCCAGTTGGGGTAGCAGGCTCTACCGTCCTCGCCAGTATCGAGGGCACGCGTCCGGTACTAGTGGAGCTGCAAGCGCTTGTCTCTCCAACCAGCTTTGTTACCCCGAGACGCATGTCTACAGGGGTTGACCATCAGCGTATCGCTATGATTATGGCCGTGCTGGAGAAACGAGTCGGAATGATGTTGCAGAATCAGGACGCGTATGTGAATGTGGCTGGCGGTGTACGCTTGGATGAACCAGCAGTCGATTTAGCGATCGCCATCAGTATTGCGAGTAGTTTTCGAGATCAGGCCACCAATCCCTATGACGTCGTAATTGGAGAAATTGGTTTAACCGGTGAGGTCAGAGGGGTATCGAGAATTGAGCAGCGCATAAGGGAAGCAGCCAAACTGGGCTTTAAGCGCGTCATCATTCCTGAAAAAAATACTCGCGGCTTAGATACATTCAATGATATTGAAGTCATCGGCGTTCGAACGATTGAGGAAGCGCTGCATGAAGTATTAAGGAGGTAAAACGAAATGTCGATCGAAACAACAAAAAAAGAATCGCAACTTGCTGACGTTCTTCGTTTCGTTGCTCCTGGTACTGTGTTGCGCGAAGGTCTGGAGAACATTTTGCGAGCCAAAACAGGTGCGCTGATCGTCGTTGGATACGGACCAGACATGAAAAGTATTGTTGATGGCGGCTTTTCCATCAATTGTGAGTTTACTCCCGCCAATTTATATGAATTAGCGAAGATGGATGGGGCGATTATAGTAAGTGAAGACGCCAAAAAGATTCTGTACGCCAATACCCAGTTGATTCCCCCGTCAACCATTATGTCAAAAGAAACGGGGACAAGGCATCGAACAGCGGAACGAACGGCGAAGCAGACCAATCATTTAGTGATAGCCATTTCTCAGCGGCGCAATGTGATTACCCTTTATCGTGGGAATAATCGCTATGTACTGAGAGATATCGGTGTCATTCTTACGAAGGCCAATCAGGCTCTGCAAACGCTGGAGAAATACAAATCTGTGTTGGATCAAGCCCTGACGAATTTAGGAGCGCTTGAGTTTGAAGAGCTGGTTACAATCCATGAGGTTGTGCTGGTCATGCAGAGAATCGAGATGGTTTTACGGATAAAAACAGAAATCATCAAGTATATTAATGAATTAGGGACAGAAGGAAGACTGATCAGCATGCAAATGGAAGAGCTGGTCGGCAATGTTGAAGAGGAAGCGGTTATGCTGATCCGGGATTACAGTCGTGATCAGGAAATTGACCCTCACCGTGTCCTTATGGAATTAAAAAAATTAACTTCCGATGAACTACTAGTAACAGAATCGCTCGTCCACTATTTGGGCTATACAGTGAACACGAATCCTTTAGAAGAGCCAGTTTCTCCTCGAGGTTACCGGATCTTGAATAAAGTCACTCGTCTTCCAGCTGGAGTCATTACCAATCTGGTGGAACATTTCCGTGCTCTGCCACAAATCATGCTTGCGACTATTGAAGAATTGGATGAGGTAGACGGCATTGGAGAGGTTCGGGCCAGAGCGATTAAGGACGGGCTCAAGCGAATCCAGGAGCAGTTGTTCATTGACAGACACATTTAGATTCACTAGTATTAAGTCATTACCCAAAAATAGCGGTAGAAAGCAGGAGGTACTTATGCTGGTAAAAGCATTACCGAATATGCTGACTGTAGGCAATCTATTTCTGGGGATCGTAGCCATTATCCTCGCATTTCAAGGGAATCAATACGTAGATTATGCAGCGATCACCGTCATTGTCGGCATGTTGTTGGATGGATTAGATGGGCGCGTCGCTCGTTTGTTAAATGTGCAAAGCGAATTTGGCAAAGAGTTGGACTCCTTGTCGGATGTCATTACATTTGGAGTCGCTCCAGCGTTTATTATGTATGTTGTGTCTCTAAATGAATTGCAATTGATCGGAATCTTTATTACAGCTGTTTTCCCGATTTGCGGCGCCTTGCGCCTTGCTCGATTTAATGTTCAAGCCGGAGTGCCGGGCTACTTTATCGGGCTGCCAATCACAGCAGCTGGTGGCGTTCTAGCAACACTTGCGTTATACCATAATTTCTTTCCGTTAGGTTCACTTGCTTTTGGAATGCTGGTACTGGCCTTCCTCATGGTTTCGAAGATCAAATATCCAAATTTTAAAAAGGTGGGTATCCCTAAAGCAGCGTATTGGATTACACCAGTTATCGTGGCTGTTGTCCTTATCGTAGCTTTGAAATTCCCTCAGCAGTTCCCGAAAATCGTCTTCTTGCCGTTAGCGCTTTATGCTTTATATGGAATAAAAAAAAACGTTGAGATTTTGATAAGAAAATTTAAAAAAGGGAACGCAAAAGAAGATAATTCACTCCCTTTTGAATAAGCTATGGAGTAATAAAGAAACCCGCTGATTTTTTCAGCGGGTTTTTGCATTGTCTTGCAACTTTTTTTGTTGCTCGTTCGTACTTATATACGTATAGGCACAAATTCTCTAGGATAGATTAAATACGCCAAGGGTGTTTAGGCGTTCTGATTCTCGTTTTAATACGTCCGTTAATTGAATATCTACAGTGTTACAGAGTGCGGCAAGATAAAAGAAATTTTTACCCAGCTCGGCGACGAGAACCTCATGGCAGTGTTCACAAAGCTGCCCATCCAAATGCGTGTGAAGCAAGTCCCGGTTCTCGTTTAAGTTTTTGTTATCATCATAGGATTGTTTTTTTCCGTTTACCTGAATGCAGCCACATTCGGTTACGGCTTTGGTAATCGCTCGGTTAATTCGGGAAGTGGCTTCTTGCGTTTTGGAAATCACGTCTAGAATGCTTCTATGGCGGATCAACAAATCAGCGACTTGATCTTGAAAATCGTCCAGTAAGTTTTTATCCAATGAAATCACCTCGGAATAGGGATGGTTTGAGATTTTGTCAGAATATTTTAACGTATTTTTCATTATTATACGAAGCGGTGTTTTAGGCTGTCAAATTTAAAAAATTGAGACTAAGTTGCGTTTTTGTTGACTAGGATTTGTCTGTTGTGGTAAAATCTTGTGCTCATTTGACACAACAAAAAAATATTTGATATAGTGGGGATTAAGTATGAAACAATTTCAGACTTTCTTATGTAACAGGTTTTTTCTGGAGAGCATCTGTCTATATTAATAAAAGGAGGTGAAACCATGTTAAACCGAGTGTTTCAAGTATTTTTTGTCATTGTAGGTGGCGGATTAGGATTTCATTTTGGACCTGATCTGTTTCATCTTCTCAACTCTCTGTTGAATTTTGGTGAATTTCAAGGAGTTGAGTATGTTGGCGCTGTTTTGGGAGCATTGCTCTTTTTCCTGATTTCGAAATGGGTGGTTGATTACGTCGTACGCACCATTCGCTGGGGAGAAGAAACTCTGCTGAAGTTACCCATTACAGATGTGATGTTCGGTGCGATGGGATTGATTATTGGACTTATTGTAGCCTTTTTATTATTCCTGCCCATCAACAGTATTAAAATTCCGGTACTGGGAAACTTCTTGCCACTGATTGTTTCTTGCTTACTTGGTTACCTGGGATTTCAGGTGGGATTCCGCAAACGCGACGAAATTATGGCTCTCTTCTCCATTGGTCGTAAAGACAAAGCGAAGAAAGAGGCTGGCGGTATTGCGGCAAACGTGGAACATAAAATTTTGGATACAAGCGTCATCATTGATGGTCGCATCGCAGATATCTGTCGAACAGGATTTATTGAAGGAGCTTTGGTGATTCCGGGCTTTGTTTTGGAGGAGCTGCAGCATATTGCCGATTCTTCCGATATACTCAAACGCAACAGAGGACGCCGAGGACTTGATATTCTCAACAAGATCCAGAAGGAATTGAAGGTCAAGGTGCAAATCTGGGAAGGCGACTTTGAAGATGTGGCTGAGGTGGACAGCAAGCTGATCAAGCTGGCCAAAGTATTAAACGGGAAGGTTGTCACCAACGACTTCAACCTGAATAAAGTATGTGAACTTCAGGGTGTTCCTGTGTTGAATATTAACGATTTGGCCAACGCCGTGAAACCAGTTGTGTTGCCTGGAGAAGAAATGACAGTCCAAGTGATCAAAGACGGTAAGGAATACGGCCAAGGTGTGGCGTATCTCGATGACGGAACGATGATCGTCGTTGAAGGCGGTCGTGAGTACATCGGATCAGATATTGAAGTATTGGTAACGAGTGTACTTCAAACATCGGCGGGACGAATGATTTTTGCCAAGCCGAAGCTTCTGGAAAAAGCATTATAGGTTCGCGAAGGCAGGCATTCTTCCCGCTGCAACAGTGGGGAGGATGCCGCTTTTCTTTTCACGGCTACTCGTCTAGGCCGTGGATTCTCTCAGTGGTACAATAGGCGTAAGCTGTAGAATTGCAATTAATGGAGAGGATTTTAGTGAGTATTGGTGCTGTAATCGTAGCGGCTGGTTCGGGCAAACGGATGGGGGCAAACGGCAACAAGCTTTGGCTCTCGCTTGCGGGGAAGTCAATCTTGGCACATACCGTTGAACGTTTTGCCACACATCCTCTAATTAAGGAGACGATTCTGGTCGTAAGTGAACTGGATTATCAAGAAGTCCTAAACTGGCTGACTACCGTCCCGTATCAGGACAGGATCAAGGTTACGATTGGCGGTGCCGAGCGACAAGATAGCGTAAGGTCAGGACTTCATAAATTATCCGATTCTATTGAATACGTATTGGTTCATGATGGAGCAAGACCGTTTATTACGGACGAACAAATTCAAGCGATTATCACACAGGTTCGATTCGACCAGGCGACCGTAATGGCTGTACCCGTCAAGGATACCATCAAAGTGGTCAATCAGGCCGGTATCGTTCAATCCACGCCTGAACGACAAAGCCTGTACTCGGTACAAACTCCACAGGCATTCCGTTTGTCACTGCTGAAGGAAGCCCATCAGAAGGCTAATGAAACGAATCAGTTGGGAACCGATGATGCCATGCTGGTGGAATGGCTGGGTCAACCCGTCAGTGTGATCATGGGGAGTTATGAGAATATCAAAATCACCACGCCGGACGATTTGTGGTTCGGAGAAGAAATCTTACGGAAAAGAAAAGAACGGGAGTAGGTACTTATGATGCGAGTAGGACAAGGTTTCGACGTTCATCAACTGGTTGAGGGGCGTCCACTGATTATCGGAGGGGTCACGATTCCTTATGACAAAGGGTTGTTAGGGCACTCCGATGCTGATGTATTACTGCATACCATTGCCGATGCGATTCTGGGAGCGATTGGGGAGGGCGATATTGGCAGGCATTTTCCGGATACCGATCCAGCGTTTAAAGACGCAGACAGTCTGAAGCTTCTGCATCATGTGTGGGGAATTGTGAAGAACAAAGGCTACAAGCTGGGCAATGTGGACGCGACCATCATCGCTCAAGCTCCCAAAATGGCGCCTCACATCCCGCAGATGAGGGAGATCATTGCCAAGGCGCTGGATGCAGAAGAGTTGTCCCAAGTGAATTTGAAAGCGACAACGACAGAAAAATTAGGCTTTACCGGACGCGGTGAAGGGATTGCCGCACAGGCTGTATGCTTGCTTGTCAAGGTATAAACGAAGGTGTATCATGTATGACATGTATACATATGGATAAAGAATAATTAAGGATGGTGTCATCATGGCTAACGAGTTTCGTTTGCGGTACGCGCCAAGTCCAACAGGACATTTGCATATCGGGGGAGCGCGTACGGCATTATTTAATTATTTGTACGCACGACGCAACGGTGGACAATTCATCGTACGTATTGAAGATACAGACCAAATCCGCAACGTAGAGAACGCGGCTGAGAAACAGATGGAGAACCTGAAGTGGCTTGGAGTGGAATGGGATGAAGGCGATGACATCGGGGGCCCATACGCGCCATACAGACAGATGGAACGTCTGGACATTTTCCGAAAATATTTAGACCAGCTGCTTGAAGAAGGCAAAGCTTATTACTGCTATGCGTCCAAAGAAGAATTGGATGCGGAGCGTGAAGAGCAAGTCGCTCGTGGTGAGACTCCGCGCATTGCTGAAAAGCACCGTACGGTAACCCCTGAGCAAAAAGCGCAATACGAATCGGAAGGACGTGTTCCAGCGATTCATTTCCTTGTACCGGATGATCGTACGTATGTGGTAAACGATATGATCCGTGGACAGGTAACATTTGAATCCAAGGAAATGGGAGACTTCGTAATCTGCCGTCCTGACGGAATTCCAACGTATAACTTTGCGGTTGTCATTGACGATTATCTCATGAAGATTTCCCATGTTGCGCGTGGGGAAGAGCATCTCTCCAATACGCCTCGTCAGCTGATGATCTACGAAGCGTTTGGTTGGGAGCCGCCGCAATTTGCTCACTTGGCGTTGATCTTGAATCAAGATGGCAAGAAAATGAGTAAGCGCGATGAGAGCATCCTTCAGTTTATTGAACAGTATCGCGATTTAGGCTTCTTGCCTGAAGCGATTGTGAACTTCCTTGTTCTTCTGGGCTGGTCTCCAGGTGGGGAAGAAGAGATTTTCTCCAAAGAGAAGCTGATCGACCTCTTCTCATTTGACCGTGTGAACAAATCGCCAGCCGTTTTCGATACCACGAAGATGAACTGGATGAACAACCACTATATCAAGCAACGTCCGGTTGAAGATATTTTTGAACTCTGCTTGCCGCATCTGCAGAAGGCAGGCTTTGTAGAAGAGAATCCTTCCGAAGCTACACTTGATCGTGTACGTGGTATTGTGGCGCTTTATCAGGAACAAATGTCCTATTGCGCGCAGATCGTTCCTTTGTCCGCTCTTTTCTTCCTGGATGAAGTAGTGTACGATGAAGAAGCGAAGGATGTATTGAAAGAAGAACAAGTTCCAGTTGTTCTCGATGCCTTCAAGAAACACCTTGAAGCAGCGTCAGAATATACTGTAGAAGTCATTAATGCTTCCTTAAAGGCCGTTCAAAAAGAAACTGGACACAAAGGAAAAGCTCTTTTCATGCCAGTTCGTGTCGCGATTACGGGTCAAGCGCACGGACGTGACCTGGGACAATCGCTCTTCTTGATCGGTCGTGAACAGGTGTTTGCGCGGATTGAACGAGTCTTGAACAATTTAGATAAAATTGTTAACGAATAAATGAAATAGAACGCGTAGAACAGGAGAAGTAAGAAGGGACTGTGTCTTTCAGAGAGGATGACAATGGTGAAAGTCGTCTAGCACAACCTTCCGAAATGCACCTGGGAGCAGCCCCCTGAACACATGGATTTACCATGCTAAGTAAGGAGTGGCCGGGACCCCACCGTTATTGGGAAACGAGCGAGGTCACATTTGTGTGACTTAAGCAGAGTGGAACCGCGGTTTACACCGTCTCTGTGCCTATATGATGTAGGCAATAGAGGCGGTGTTTTTATATTGCCGATTAGGGGTTAACCTTAGAAGGAGGGTCATTTTCATGTGGCAAACTTTTAGAGATGATATAGAAGCTGTATTTGAACGTGACCCTGCTGCGCGCAGTAAGCTTGAGGTCATACTTACCTATGCGGGACTGCATGCGATATGGGGACACAGGATAGCTCATAAGCTGTGGAAAAATGGTTGGTTTATGTTAGCGCGGATTGTTTCACAAACAGCTCGGTTCTTCACCTTAATCGAAATTCATCCGGGTGCTAGGATTGGCAATAAGCTTTTTATCGATCATGGGGCCGGAGTCGTGATCGGTGAAACGTGTGAGATCGGAGACAACGTCACGATCTATCAGGGCGTTACACTTGGGGGAACGGGAAAAGAAAAAGGGAAGCGTCACCCGACAATTGGCAGCAATGTCATCATTGCTTCAGGAGCAAAAGTTTTGGGTTCGTTCAAAATTGGCGATAACAGTAAAATCGGGGCTGGTTCTGTCGTACTTCAAGAGGTTCCGTCGAATTCGACGGTAGTTGGAATTCCAGGTAAAATCGTGGTTCAGGACGGCAAGCGTGTCACGGCTGATTTTGACCACTGTAATATGCCTGACCCAACAGCCGATATGTTGCGTCAGATGCAGAAAGAGATCGAACAACTTCGTCATGAGTTGAACCAAGTAAGGGAGGAAAGAAAGAACAATGAGCATACAGTTATATAATACGTTGACTCGAAGTAAAGAAGATTTTGTCACGATTGAGCCGGGCAAAGTAAAAATGTATGTGTGCGGTCCAACTGTTTATAATTATATTCACATTGGAAACGCTCGTCCGGCGATTGTTTTTGATACCGTGAAACGATACTTGGAGTACCGCGGATATGATGTCACGTTTGTGCAAAATATTACAGATGTAGATGATAAGCTGATTCGGGTAGCCAATGCGGAAGGAACAACGGTTCGTGAAGTGGCTGACCGATATACAGAAGGCTATAATCGTGATCTGCAGTCCTTAAATGTGAAATTGCCGGATATCCAACCGCGCGTCATGCAAACTATGCCGGAGATTATCTCGTTCGTGGAGGGATTGATTGAGAAGGGGTTTGCCTATGAAAGCGAAGGGGACGTTTACTTCCGTACAGGCCGCTTCAACGAATACGGCAAGCTCTCCCACCAGCCGCTGGATGATTTACTGGCGGGTGCACGCATCGAGGTGAGCGAGAAAAAAGAGAACCCGATCGACTTCGCACTCTGGAAGGCTGCCAAAGAAGGCGAGATCTCCTGGGATAGCCCATGGGGTCAAGGACGTCCAGGTTGGCACATCGAGTGCTCCGCAATGGCCCTGAAATTCTTAGGGGACTCCATTGACATTCATGCGGGTGGAACTGACCTGGTATTCCCTCACCACGAGAATGAGATCGCACAATCCGAATGCTTGACAGGCAAACCATTCTCTCGTTATTGGATGCATAATGCCATGCTGAATCTCAATAATGAGAAAATGTCGAAGTCCAAGGGGAATTTCTTGTTACTCAAGGACTTGGTGGCACACTATGGTGGACAGCTGATTCGCTTCTTCTTGTTAACCGGTCATTATCGCAGTCCAATCAACTTTAGTGATGATTTGCTTGAGCAAGCGGCTAACGGACTGGATCGCATCAAGACGGCGTTCGCCAACATCAATCATCGCCAAGGAACAGCTCGTGAAGATGAACCGAATGGTGTGGGAGAGGAACAGAAACAGATCATTGAGGACTTGCGTAATCGTTTCATTCAAGAGATGGACGATGACTTCAATACGGCGAATGCCATTACGGTGTTGTTTGATACCGCCAAAGAAGCAAATCTCTATCTTCGCTATCCGAATGTGGGGGCAGAGGTACTCAAAGCGTATGCTGCTTTGCTCTTGGAATTAAGTCAGGTACTTGGTTTGATCCTCGAGGAACCAACCGCCGATCTGCTTGATGAAGAAATTGAACAACTCATCGTTGAACGGACGGAAGCGCGCAAAGCGCGTAATTTTGCAAGAGCTGATGAAATTCGGGATCTGCTGCAAGAGAAGGGCATCATTCTTGAAGATACTCCGCAAGGAATCCGCTGGCGCCGTAAATAAGGAGTAATGGTGATGATAAAAGAAGAATTGACTCGTGATCCCAAACAATCCAATCCCTTAGCTTGGGCGTTTCTTGGGGATGCTACGTATACGCATTGTGTTCGCTATCATCTTATCGCTCGTGGACTGGTTAAGCCTAATCACCTGCATAAAGAAGCGAAACGATACGTGTCAGCCAAGGCGCAGGCCAATATTCTCTTAAACCTGATGCCGACTTTGACCGAAGAAGAACAATCCGTAGTGAAGCGGGGCCGGAATGCCAAATCTGGCTCCGTTGCCAAGAATGCGGATATTATTGACTATCGACACGCGACAGCCCTCGAGGCTTTAATCGGCTACTTGTACCTGCAAGGGGAAGAGGAACGTATTGCGGAAATCATGTTACAAGCATTTGAGATTGTGGAAGGGGTTCAAGAAGTATGAGTGAAGAATGGATTGTCGGTAAGAATCCGGTGATTGAAGCTCTACGATCGGGTCGAACGATTAACAAGATTTGGATTGCGGAAGGCGCCAACAAGAACCAGATGGGCCCAATTTTTGGTTTAGCCAAGGATAATGGGGTCATCGTGACGACGGCTAATCGCAAGAAGCTGGACCAATTGTCAGGAACGGATAACCATCAGGGCGTAATCGCATCCGTTGCCGCGTATGATTACGTGGAAGTTGAAGATATCCTTGCCCGAGCCCAAGAGAAGAATGAAGTTCCCTTCTTGCTCATTCTCGATGAGTTGGAAGATCCTCATAATCTCGGCTCGATATTGCGTACCGCCGATGCGGTGGGAGCGCATGGTGTGATTATTCCCAAGAGACGATCGGTCAGTTTAACGGCAACGGTTGCCAAAGCATCGGCGGGAGCGATTGAATATGTGCCGGTTGCCCGAGTTACCAATATTGTCAGAACCATCGAGGATTTGAAGGAACAAGGGGTTTGGGTTGCGGGTACTGATGCTTCCGCGAAACAGGATTTCCGTGAAGGCGATTTCACCATGCCGCTTGCACTGGTAATCGGAAGCGAGGGGAAGGGAATCAGTCGATTGGTTCGGGACAACTGTGACTTCCTGTTCAGTTTGCCGATGGTTGGACAAGTTACTTCCTTGAACGCATCTGTAGCGGCTGCCTTGTTGATGTACGAAGTGTATCGCGCGCGAAGTCCTCTCCCGGCTCGGGTGAAGTAGAATGTCACGGAAAAAGGCAAAACAGCTGCTGATTGTCGATGGCTATAATATCATCGGCGCCTGGCCTGATTTACGCGTTTTGAAGGATCAGGACCGGATGGACGAAGCGCGGGATTTGCTGATTTCCAAACTTGCGGACTATCAAAGCTTCTCAGGGATCCAAGTGATTGTCGTCTTTGACGCTTATACCGTTCCAGGCATTGGCCGGAAACAAAGCGATTACCAGATCGAGATTTTCTTTACCAAAGAAAAAGAGACGGCAGACGAGAGAATTGAGAAGCTTGTTCACGAGTTTTACGAGAAAAATCGACAAATTTACGTGGCGACGTCGGATTATACTTCTCAACGAGTGATATTTGGTCAGGGAGCTTTGCGCAAGTCTGCGCGGGAGTTGTTGTTAGAAATCGAAAGCGCGGGGAAGGAAATCGTAGAAAAAGTGAAAGAGACAAATGAAACTCGCTTTACATCACGAATTCCCCTCAATGATGAAATAGCGAAAATATTCGAAAAATGGCGAAGGGAATAAACGGCAGATTGGTTGACGCTTTTTTATGGGGTCTGTATAATTATTGATAGCATGGAAAGTGAGTTTCGGAGGGATGAAGGTGAGTGTTGATCTCAAGGAACAGCCGATAAAACAGCATACACAATACGACCTGATGTCCGATGAAGAAGTAGTAGACCTGGTCAGAGACAACGACGCCGAAGCCCTAGAGTATCTGATTAACAAATATAAGAACTTTGTGCGAGCAAAGGCTCGTTCTTATTTTTTGATCGGAGCAGACCGTGAAGACATTGTACAAGAGGGAATGATCGGGCTGTACAAGTCGATTCGCGATTTTCGAGGGGATAAGCTGACATCGTTCAAGGCGTTTGCCGAATTGTGTATTACTCGACAGATTATTACCGCAATTAAGACAGCAACCCGCCAAAAGCATATTCCGCTAAATTCTTATGTTTCGTTGGACAAACCTATCTATGACGAAGATTCTGATCGCACCTTGCTGGATGTGATTTGCGGAACCAAGGTGACAGATCCGGAAGAATTGTTTATCAATCGCGAAGAGTTTGATGATATTGAAGGAAAGATGAGTGAGATTTTGAGTGATTTGGAACGACAAGTCTTGATGCTCTATCTGGATGGTCGGTCCTATCAGCAAATCGCCGTCGACCTCAAACGTCACGTCAAATCGATAGACAATGCCCTGCAACGGGTGAAACGCAAATTGGAGCGGTATTTAGAAGGAAGAGAGATTAATCTGTAGCGGCAGAGACTCTCTCTTTTTTATTTTCGCATAGATTAAGTTTGTTTGATTGATCAACCTGATTAAATTGTGTTATAGTTAGATTCTTGCTAAAGGAGAAAACTCCTGTCTCATCCGTTATTTTTATTTATAGCTAAGCTGATTTCTGGATATTGTGACAGGTTTTCCTAGAAGCGTAGAACGATATATGTATAATTTGTCAAGATGTTTTGTTGACACAAAAGTGTGGGATATGATAAATTATTTAAGTGGCCATAGAACTGATTCTATGGTTACTTCTTTGGAATCGACACGAAAAAAAGTAGCGGTTTTTTCTGTGTGATTTTTTGTATTCTCTTTTTTAAAATAGGTATGAGATGAGATGGAGGTGGCAATGATGCGAGTAAATATTACATTAGCGTGCACTGAATGCGGTGAACGTAACTATATCTCCACCAAGAACAAACGTACGAATTCAGAACGCATCGAACTGAAAAAGTACTGCTCCCGTGACAAGAAACAAACTGTCCATCGCGAAACGAAGTAATGGTGGAAGCAACCATTCTGGGGGTGGCACTATGAGTTTCCTTTCGAGAATTGGATCCGGATTTCGCCGGACAGGTGACTTCTTTGGTGACGTTTGGTCTGAGTTGAAGAAAGTTCGTTGGCCGAATCGCAAAGAGTTGTTAAACTACACATCTGTAGTTGTTGTTACTGTGATTCTGTTGGCGATATTCTTCTTTGTGATCGACTTGGGCATCTCTCGCTTGATCGATCTGATTTTGGGTAAGTAATATTCGAAACCTGGGAGGGACGGACGGATTAACGTCCTTGTGGATATGGAAAAAGCGTGGTATGTAGTTCATACTTACTCTGGGTATGAAAACAAGGTGAAAACCAATCTGGAAAAACGCGTTGAATCGATGGGTATGGAAGACAAGATCTTCCGCGTTTTAGTACCGACTGAAGAAGAAATTGAAACGAAAGACGGGAAGAAGCGCACCGTTACGAAAAAGGTGTTTCCAGGTTACGTCCTTGTTGAGATGGTGATGACCGACGATTCTTGGTATGTCGTGCGGAATACCCCTGGAGTGACTGGCTTTTTCGGATCCACAGGAGCCGGTTCTAAGCCGACAGCGCTGCTTCCTGGAGAAGCAGAAGCGATTCTTCGCCAAATGGGGATCGAAGCACCGAAAATCAAGGTCGATTTTGCTCTGCGCGATATGGTCCGAGTAAAGGAAGGTCCCTTTGCAGGCCGTGCCGGAGAGATCATCGAGATTCAACCAGACAAACAAAAAGTTCGCGTACTTGTCGATATCTTTGGGCGTGAAACCCCAGTGGAGCTAGACTTTACGCAAGTTGATAAATTGGATTAGGAATCATCTTGAAAAATATCATTTGATGTGATACATTTCAATTTGGTTCTGGAATCTGCAGTAATACATTGCGGTTCCCGTACTCTCACTGTTTAATAGAGGTCTTTTACATAAGACTTTCTGGAAAGTGGGAGGGGGTAATCCCCCGCATAACCACATTCGTTGAAGGAGGTGTCTTACGTGGCTAAGAAGGTTATCCGCGTAATTAAACTACAAATCCCAGCAGGTAAAGCGAACCCTGCACCTCCAGTAGGTCCGGCTCTCGGTCAAGCTGGTGTTAATATCATGGGCTTCTGCAAAGAGTTTAATGCTCGTACTGAAAGCGAAGCTGGTATGATCATTCCAGTAGAAATTACTGTATTTGAAGATCGTTCCTTCACTTTCATCACGAAAACTCCACCTGCAGCAATTCTCTTGAAAAAGGCTGCTGGTATTGAGTCTGGTTCTGGTGTACCGAACAAGACTAAAGTTGCTACTTTGAAGCGTGATAAAGTTCGCGAAATCGCGGAATTGAAACGTCCTGACCTGAACGCAGCTGATGTTGAAGCAGCTATGCGCATGGTTGAAGGTACTGCTCGTTCCATGGGTATCGTGATCGAAGACTAATTGTCTGTCGCTTGTTGTTCCGTTGCAGGGATACGCTATGGTATCCCTGTACTGTGGGAGGATTAAACCGCTACGACCACATTGAAGGGAGATTGAATCATGCCGAAACACGGTAAAAAATATCAAGAAGCTCAAAAGCTTGTCGATAAGACAAAAGTTTATGAAGTTCAAGAGGGTCTTGAGCTCGTTAAACAATCTGCGAAAGCTAAATTCGACGAAACTGTTGAAGCAGCATTCCGTTTGGGTGTAGACCCTAAACGTGCTGACCAACAAATCCGCGGTGCAGTAGTACTGCCTAACGGAACTGGTAAAGTACAACGCGTACTTGTATTCGCTAAAGGGGAAAAAGCAAAAGAAGCAGAAGCTGCTGGCGCTGATTTCGTAGGCGAATCCGATATGATCGCAAAAATCCAAGGTGGCTGGTTCGAGTTTGACGTAATCGTAGCTACTCCGGATATGATGGGTGAAGTAGGTAAATTGGGTCGTGTACTCGGTCCTAAAGGCCTCATGCCAAACCCTAAAACAGGTACAGTTACTTTCGACGTAACCAAAGCTGTGAATGAAATCAAAGCTGGTAAAATCGAGTACCGTGTTGACAAAGCTGGTAACATCCACGCTCCAATTGGTAAAGTATCTTTTGATACTGAAAAATTGGCAGAAAACCTTGCTGCATTGACTGACGCTCTTAACCGTGCGAAACCAGCAGCAGCTAAAGGTGTTTACATGAAAAATGTATCTATCAGCTCTACTATGGGCCCTGGTGTTCGTGTAGCTGTAAAATAATAACACTTGATTTCCCCTTGGGAAGTTGATATGATAGAACACGTTGATTAAATAAACAATGCTTTGCCGTAGACAGAAGGTGCAGCGTCTTGTACAAGACCTGCTTAAAATCCCTCCGAGGCCTATGATTAGATGATAGGAACCCTGTGTTCTGAATCGGATATGAATGCCCTCGTTTGTCTGCGAGGGCATTCTCTATTTTTCAGGCTTGGAGCACTGTTCGGGTGAGTGAACACGAACTTGAATAATGGTCTAAGGATTTAAGCACGGGAGGTGTAACAATGGCAGAAATTCGTCCAACCGTAATTCGTGAAGAAAAAGTTCAAGTGGTTAGCAACATCGCGACTAAATTGCGTGAAAGCCAAACAACAGTAGTTGCTGATTACCGTGGTTTGACTGTTGCGCAAGTTACTGAACTTCGTAAACAATTGCGTGAAGCTGGTGTTGAGTTCAAAGTTTACAAAAACTCTTTGGCTCGTCTGGCTACTGCACAAGAGGGATTGTCTGAATTAGACCAATATCTTCTTGGACCAAACGCAATCGCAACAAGTAAAGACGATTTGATCGCGCCTGCTAAGATTTTGGCTAACTTCGCTAAGAAGAATGACAAGCTCGAAATCAAAGGTGGCGTAATCGAAGGTAAAGTAGTAAGTGCTGAAGAAATTCAAACACTTGCTTCCCTACCATCCCGCGAAGGCTTGTTGTCCATGCTTCTCAGCGTACTTCAAGCACCAGCTCGCAACTTCGCCCTTGCTGTTAAAGCTGTGGCAGAACAAAAAGAAGGCCAAGGCGCCTAATCTGTATAAACGAATAGGAGGATTACAAAATGAGCAAAGAGCAAATCTTAGAAGCCATTAAAGGTATGTCCGTTCTTGAATTGAACGATCTTGTTAAAGCAATTGAAGAAGAATTCGGTGTTACTGCTGCTGCTCCTGTAGCTGTAGTTGCTGGTGGTGCTGGTGAAGCTGCTGCTGAGCAAACTGAATTCACTGTTAACCTCGTTAGCGGTGGAGCTTCCAAAATCAACGTTATCAAAGTGGTTCGCGAACTTACTGGCCTCGGCTTGAAAGAAGCAAAAGACCTCGTTGACAACGCTCCAAAAACTCTTAAAGAAGGCGTTTCTAAAGATGAAGCAGAAGCGCTTAAAGCTAAGCTTGAAGAAGCTGGCGCACAAGTTGAAGTTAAGTAATTACCTTCTTCATATGAAGAAATCCCCTTGTCGCATGACAGGGGGTTTCTTTCTATCCTCTATCTAACTCCTGTTTGAAAGGTGTGCAAGCATTGACGAATCACTACTACACCAACCGTCCGGATACTCCCCATGACATTCAACGATTTACTTTTGACCTGCGCGGGTTTACGCTTCAGTTTCAAACGGATTCGGGTGTATTTTCTCGCGAGCGCATAGACTTTGGAAGTGTGCTTTTAATCGAAACGATGCAATTTCAAGAACATGCCAAGATTCTTGATGTTGGCTGCGGGTACGGGCCGATGGGTCTGACTGCCGCGAAACTAGCCTCTCAAGGAAAAGTAACGATGATTGATGTCAATGAACGGGCTGTTGCTCTTGCGCGAGAAAATGCAGAGCTTAATCACATCCGAAATGTGGAACTTCTCGTTAGTGATGTATATGAAGCTGTGAAAAGCAGAAAGTTTGATTGTATACTCACCAATCCACCGATTCGTGCGGGGAAAGAAATTGTCCATCGGATTTTTAATGAAGGATATGATTTGTTGGAGGACGGCGGCGAGATGTGGGTGGTTATTCAGAAGAAGCAAGGTGCGCCTTCTGCACTGAAAAAGCTGCAAGAGGTCTATCAGGAAGTGGAAGAGGTAGAACGTAGTAAAGGATACTTCATTTTCCGCGCAAAGAAAATAATATAAAATCTCTCTTGACGTTAATTTTCGCTTGTGATAGCATTATAAAATGTCAATATGGGTTCATTGTCTAATTTAAGAAATTCCTAATTTGTCAACCTGTTTTTTTCTTTTTTAAGTAAGGGAGGAATGCAGGTGTAAGAATATGGGAATTCTTTTAGAATAGAGATTTATTGCTTAAAAATGAGGTTACCACTAACCCATTTTTATTTTTGTGTGAAAAACGAAGTGTGTAGTAACACAAACATGAGGGGTGAATGAGTTGGCAGGAAAACTGATTCAAAGCGGCCGACACCGCCAGCGTCGTACGTATTCTCGTATTAACGAAGTGCTGGGTCTACCAAATTTGATTGAGATTCAGCAAAAATCCTACCAATGGTTTTTAGACGAAGGTCTTCGCGAGATGTTCCAAGATATTTCGCCGATTCAAGACTTTACTGGAAATCTTGTGTTGGAGTTCATTGATTATAGTTTGGGTGAGCCCAAGTACGACGTAGACGAATCCAAAGAGCGCGATGTTACTTACGCGGCTCCTCTGCGCGTAAAAGTGCGTCTTTTCAACAAAGAGACTGGCGAAGTGAAGGAACAAGAGGTATTCATGGGAGATTTCCCACTGATGACTGAGACAGGTACCTTCATTATCAACGGGGCAGAGCGTGTCATTGTAAGTCAGCTTGTTCGTTCCCCTAGTGTTTACTATAACACGAAAGTAGATAAGAACGGCAAGCAGACGTTTACAGCAACAGTCATCCCGAATCGTGGTGCATGGTTGGAGCTCGAAACGGACGCCAAAGATATTATCTATGTTCGAATTGACCGTACCCGTAAGATTCCGGTAACGGTACTTCTGCGTGCGCTTGGATTTGGTTCGGATGTAGATATCCTTAACCTGTTGGGTGAAGATGAATACGTAAAGAACTCTCTTGAAAAAGACAACACGGACTCTACGGAGAAAGCGTTGATCGAGATTTATGAGCGTCTTCGTCCAGGTGAACCGCCAACAATCGATAATGCGAAGAGCCTATTGGTTTCTCGTTTCTTCGATCCAAAACGCTACGATCTGGCGTCTGTTGGTCGTTACAAAATGAACAAGAAACTTCATATTAAAAATAGATTGTATAACCAACGCCTAGCTGAAACCCTGGTGGATACTCGTACAGGTGAAATTATCGCAGAAGCAGGTCAAATCATTGATCGCCGCTTACTGGACCGTATCTTGCCAGCGTTAGAAGAAAGTGTTGGCTTCGTTGACGTTCGTACACATGGCGGCGTTCTTGAAGAGGAAGCAATCCACCTACAATCCATTAACATCTTCTCTCCAATTGAGGAAGGCAAGATTATCAAGGTTATCGGTAATGGACAAATCGATAAAAACGTAAAACATATCACACCTGCTGATATCGTAGCGTCCATTAACTATTTCGTTGACTTGCTGCATGGTGTAGGAACAACAGACGATATCGACCACTTGGGTAACCGTCGTTTGCGTTCTGTAGGGGAATTGTTGCAAAACCAATTCCGTATCGGTTTGTCTCGTATGGAGCGTGTTGTTCGTGAACGTATGTCCATTCAAGACCAAAATCAAATCACACCGCAAGCATTAATTAACATTCGTCCTGTTATTGCGGCAATCAAAGAGTTCTTTGGAAGCTCTCAGTTGTCTCAGTTCATGGATCAAACCAATCCGTTGGCTGAGCTTACGCATAAGCGCCGTCTCTCCGCACTGGGTCCTGGTGGTTTGACTCGTGAGCGCGCTGGTTTCGAAGTCCGCGACGTTCACCACTCTCACTATGGACGTATGTGTCCAATCGAGACGCCGGAGGGTCCAAACATCGGTTTGATCAACTCCTTGTCTTCGTTTGCTCGAATTAACGACTATGGCTTCATCGAGACTCCTCGTCGTCGAGTAGATGCAGAAACAGGCCAAGTATTGCTCGATATAGACTACTTGACTGCTGATGAAGAAGACGTGTTCAACGTTGCTCAGGCAAACCAACCATTGGATGATAACGGATATTTCGTTAACGAGATGGTTCTCTGCCGTCGTAAAGGTGAGAACTTATTTGTTCCACGCGATAAGGTCGACTTTATGGACGTATCACCGAAACAGGTCGTATCTGTTGCGACAGCATTGATTCCATTCCTCGAAAACGATGACGCTAACCGTGCGCTCATGGGTTCCAACATGCAGCGTCAAGCGGTACCACTCTTGATTCCGCAAGCTCCGTTTGTAGGAACGGGAATGGAACATAAAGCCGCTCAAGACTCAGGTGTTGCCGTTGTTGCAAAATGGCCTGGTCAAGTCGAACATGTATCCGCTCGTGAAATTCGCGTGCGCCGTTATAAAGAAATCGATGGCAAGAAAGTAGCCGGAGATTTGGATAAATACAAGCTGCACAAGTTTATCCGTTCCAACCAAGGAACTTGTATCAACCAACGTCCAATTGTGAAAAAAGGCGATTGGATCGTACCAGGTGATATCATTGGTGATGGACCATCTACAGAGAAGGGCGAATTGGCTCTTGGACGTAACGTAATTGTTTCCTTCATGACGTGGGAAGGTTACAACTACGAGGATGCGATCCTTCTAAGTGAGAAACTGGTAAAAGACGATGTGTATACTTCCATTCACATTGAAGAGTACGAATCTGAAGCTCGTGACACCAAGCTGGGTCCAGAAGAAATCACGCGTGATATCCCGAATGTGGGCGAAGACGCATTGAAGAACCTGGATGAACGCGGAATTATCCGTGTCGGTGCAGAGATTCAGGATGGAGATATCCTTGTTGGTAAAGTTACGCCTAAAGGTGTAACGGAACTGACAGCTGAAGAGCGCCTCTTGCATGCGATCTTCGGTGAAAAAGCTCGTGAAGTGCGTGATACCTCCTTGCGTGTACCGCATGGTGGCTCCGGTATCATCGTAGACGTGAAAGTATTTACACGTGAAAACGGCGATGAATTGCCTCCAGGTGTTAACCAATTGGTTCGTGTCTACATTGCACAAAAACGCAAAATCTCTGTAGGGGATAAAATGGCGGGTCGTCATGGTAACAAAGGGGTAGTTGCTCGTATCATGGCGGAAGAAGATATGCCATTCTTGCCAGATGGCTCCCCTGTTGAGATCGTCTTGAACCCGTTGGGCGTACCGTCGCGTATGAACATCGGTCAGGTGTTGGAAACACACTTGGGTATGGCAGCGAAGATGCTGGGCATTCATGTTGCGACACCAGTTTTTGACGGAGCTCGTCAAGAAGATGTGTTTAAGACACTGGATGAAGCAGGACTTGATCGTGATGGAAAAACCATTTTGTTTGATGGTCGTACCGGAGAACCGTTTGACCGCCGTGTAACCGTTGGTTGCGTGTATATGCTCAAACTGGCTCACTTGGTTGACGATAAAATCCATGCTCGTTCCACTGGACCGTACTCGCTTGTTACGCAGCAGCCGTTGGGTGGTAAAGCTCAATTCGGTGGACAGCGTTTCGGGGAGATGGAGGTTTGGGCGCTTGAAGCATACGGAGCTGCCTATACACTTCAAGAGATTCTCACAGTGAAATCCGATGACGTTGTGGGTCGTGTGAAAACATACGAAGCGATCGTCAAAGGTGAGAACGTACCAGAACCAGGCGTTCCTGAATCCTTCAAGGTATTGATTAAGGAATTGCAAAGCTTAGGTATGGACGTGAAGATCCTCTCTGGGGATGAGAAAGAAATTGAGATGCGCGAAACCGACGACGAGGACGAAGGTACAGGCGAAAAGCTGAATCTCGTGCTTGAAGGCGGAGGCTTGGACGAAGAGTAAGATTCCGGTACAAAGGGAGGTAACGCCCTGTGATAGACGTGAATAATTTTGAATACATGAAGATTGGTCTGGCTTCCCCAGAAAAAATTCGTTCTTGGTCTTTTGGTGAAGTGAAAAAGCCAGAAACCATTAACTACCGTACACTCAAACCGGAAAAAGACGGTTTGTTCTGCGAGCGTATCTTCGGTCCAACGAAGGACTGGGAGTGTCATTGCGGTAAGTACAAACGTGTTCGTTACAAAGGCGTAGTTTGTGACCGATGCGGAGTTGAAGTAACTCGCGCCAAAGTTCGTCGTGAACGTATGGGTCATATCGAATTGGCAGCGCCAGTGTCTCACATCTGGTATTTCAAAGGGATTCCAAGCCGTATGGGACTTGTTCTTGACATGTCCCCTCGTTCCTTGGAAGAAGTTATCTACTTCGCATCCTATGTGGTAACGGATGCAGGAGATACCCCGCTTGATAAGAAGCAACTTCTTTCCGAAAAAGAATACCGCAACTATCGTGAGAAGTACGGCTATTCTTTCCAAGCGATGATGGGGGCAGAAGCAATTAAGCGTTTGCTTGCTGAAATCGATTTGGATAAAGAAGTAGAGTTTTTGAAAGAAGAGCTCAAAACGGCTCAAGGACAACGCCGTAACCGTGCGATCAAACGATTGGAAGTGTTGGAGGCGTTCCGTAACTCTGGCAACCGTCCTGATTGGATGATCATGGATGTTCTGCCGGTTATTCCACCAGAACTTCGTCCAATGGTTCAATTGGATGGCGGACGTTTTGCTACTTCCGACTTGAACGATTTGTATCGCCGTGTCATTAACCGTAACAACCGTTTGAAGCGCCTGCTTGAACTGGGTGCACCAGACATTATCGTGCAAAATGAAAAACGCATGCTGCAAGAAGCGGTAGACGCGTTGATCGATAACGGCCGCCGTGGTCGCCCTGTAACAGGTCCTGGTAACCGTCCGCTCAAATCTTTGAGCCATATGCTCAAAGGTAAACAAGGTCGTTTCCGTCAGAACTTACTCGGTAAACGTGTTGACTACTCTGGTCGTTCTGTTATCGTCGTAGGTCCAAACCTGAAGATTTACCAATGTGGTTTACCAAAAGAAATGGCTCTGGAACTTTTCAAGCCGTTTGTTATGAAGGAACTGGTGTCCAAAGGATTGGCGCACAACATCAAGAGCGCGAAACGCAAAGTAGAGCGCGTTCAACCAGAAGTTTGGGATGTTTTGGAGGAAGTAATCCGTGAACATCCAGTTCTGTTAAACCGTGCCCCTACCCTTCACCGTTTGGGTATCCAGGCATTTGAACCAGTGCTTGTTGAAGGACGTGCAATCCGTTTGCACCCACTCGTTTGTACAGCGTATAACGCTGACTTCGACGGTGACCAAATGGCGGTTCACGTACCGCTCTCTGCAGAAGCTCAAGCAGAAGCGCGTATCCTGATGCTCGCTGCTCAGAACATCTTGAACCCGAAAGACGGTAAGCCGGTTGTTACGCCATCTCAGGACATGGTTCTCGGTTCCTACTACTTGACGCTTGAACGCGAAGGCGCAAAAGGGGAAGGTACAGTTTACCGCGATCCTGCCGATGCGATCGCCGCTTATCAAAATGGATACATTCACTTGCAAACACGCATTGCCGTGCCAGCAAGCAGCTTGAAGAAAACGTCCTTTACACCTGAACAGGAGAAGGCGCTTCTGGTAACGACTGCGGGTAAAGTGATCTTCAATGAAATCTTCCCGCCGGAATTGCCGTTTATTAACACGCCGAGCAAAGATAACTTGGCAAACAAAGTACCTGATGAGTACTTTATTTTTGAAAAAGGTACAAACGTAAAAGAATTCATCAAGGCAATCCCTGAAAACTCCGCTGTGAAAAAAGGTTTCTTGGGAACTATCATTGCGGAATGTTTCCGCCGCTTTGGAACCACTCAATCGTCCATCATTTTGGACCGAATTAAAGAGTTGGGCTTCACTTACTCTACCAAAGCAGGGATTACCATCGCGGTTCATGACATCGTTGTACCTGAAAAGAAAAAAGAAATCCTTGCGGCTGCCGACGAGAAAGTGGCAACGGTACAAACGCAATATCGCCGTGGTTTGATTACGGAAGACGAGCGTTATGACCGTGTTATCTCCATCTGGTCCAAAGCGAAGGACGAAGTTACTGAAGTATTGATGAAGTCGATGGATAAATTTAACGCGATCTTCATGATGGCTAACTCTGGTGCCCGCGGTAACGTATCGCAGATTACCCAGCTCGCCGGTATGCGTGGTCTGATGGCCAACCCATCCGGTCGAATCATTGAGTTGCCAATCAAATCCAACTTCCGTGAAGGTCTGACGGTATTGGAGTACTTTATCTCCACGCACGGTGCGCGTAAAGGTTTGGCGGATACGGCTCTTCGTACAGCGGACTCCGGTTACTTGACTCGTCGTCTGGTTGACGTAGCGCAAGACGTAATCGTACGTGATATCGATTGTGGAACCGATAAAGGTATCCGCGTTAGCGCAATTCGCGATGGTAAGGAAGAGATCGAAAAATTGTCTGATCGCTTGACTGGTCGTACGTGCTTCGAAACCGTACGCCACCCAGAAACAGGCGAAGTCATGGTTAGCCGTAACGAAGAGATTACGGAAGAAATGGCTGAAGAGATTGTTCGTGTCGGAATTAAAGATGTTTATATCCGTAATGTCTTGGCTTGCCGTACCAGCCACGGTGTCTGCAAACGTTGCTATGGACGCAACCTTGCAACAGGCGCAGAGGTTGAAATCGGTGAAGCAGTTGGTATCATCGCCGCTCAGTCCATCGGGGAACCTGGAACACAGCTCACCATGCGTACGTTCCATACCGGTGGGGTTGCCGGAGACGATATCACGCAAGGTTTGCCGCGTATTCAAGAGTTGTTTGAAGCGCGTAACCCGAAAGGTCAAGCCGTTATCTCTGAAATTGACGGGGAAGTTATCGATATTCGTGAAGGTAAAGACCGCCGCGAAATCGAAGTGCGCGGAGAAGCAGAGAACAAAGTCTATGCTGTTCCTTACGGTTCCCGTGTAAAAACTTCCGTTGGTACAAAAGTAAGTGCGGGTGATGAGTTGACCGAGGGTTCTGTTGATCCGAAGGAAATGCTCAAAGTTCGCGGATTGCGCGGTGTTTCCAACTACATCCTCCAAGAGGTACAGAAGGTATACCGTATGCAAGGGGTAGAAATCAACGACAAGCACGTTGAGGTTATGATCCGTCAGATGCTGCGCAAACTTCGTGTTGCTGACAGCGGAGACACTGATCTGTTGCCAGGCTCCTTCGTGGAAACCCATGAGTTTGAGAAAGCCAATGCTAAAGTTCTCATGGAAGGAAGAAACCCAGCGGTTGGTCGCCCAGTATTGCTTGGTATTACCAAAGCATCCCTGGAAACTGATTCCTTCTTATCGGCAGCGTCCTTCCAAGAGACAACTCGTGTCTTGACTGATGCCGCGATCAAAGGAAAAGTGGACCGCTTGCTTGGTCTCAAAGAGAACGTTATTATCGGTAAGCTGATTCCTGCAGGTACTGGTATGTCTCGTTACCGCAATACCAAAGTCCTTACAGCAGAACAGCAACAAGAGTTGTTAGATGCTCAGGAGTTAGAATCTCGTGAAACCGTAACAATGGCAGAATAATGCTTAGGAGAAGACGCCTCTCATAACACGGAGGTGTCTTCTCTCAAATATTTTTACAAACTTTTTTTAAATAGAGTTGACTTTCTGATAGCCACCTGATACTATATTCAAGTGTGCCTGATATACTTTGCTTTGGAGGATATGATCACATGTCTTATGAAAAAGTAGAGCGGGCGAAGGAGTTAGCGATTGGGATTAATCAGACAACCAAAGCAGTGGGTAACAACACGGTTGAGGAAGTCTTCATCGCCAAAGATGCGGACAAACGTCTGACTCAAAAAATCGCGCTTCTATGCAAGGAGAAGGGTGTGCCGGTCATCTATGTTGATTCCATGCGGCGCTTAGGCAAGGCATGTGGCATCGATGTAGGCGCAGCGATTGCTGCGATTAAAAAAAGTAGTTAACCACGTTTTTGTTGCAATTTCTCTGTAACTTGCAAACAAGAACTTTCTATTTGGCCATTTATGACTCACCTGGATCTGTGGTCTTGAGAAGGAATTAAGGAAGGAGGTAAATACAATGCCTACAATGAATCAATTAGTGCGCAAAGGTCGTACAGACAAAGTCGTGAAGTCTAAGTCCCCAGCTCTTCAAAAAGGGTACAACAGCTTCAAGAAGTCTCAAACGAACCAAAGCTCTCCACAAAAACGCGGTGTATGTACTCGTGTAGGTACTATGACACCTAAGAAGCCGAACTCCGCGCTTCGTAAATATGCTCGTGTACGCTTGACTAACGGAATCGAGGTAACTGCTTACATCGGTGGTATTGGTCACAACTTGCAAGAGCATAGCGTAGTACTCGTTCGTGGTGGTCGTGTAAAAGACTTACCAGGGGTACGTTACCACATCGTTCGTGGTGCGCTTGACACAGCTGGTGTTAACAACCGTATGCAAGCTCGTTCCAAGTATGGTACTAAACGTCCTAAACTTGGTAAAGACGGCAAACCGGTTGCAGCAGCTCCTAAGAAAAAATAAGTTAACGTTAGTCATATAACGTAATCATCTTTGGAAGAAGGAGGGGAACATATGCCACGTAAAGGTCCTGTAACTCGTCGAGACGTATTACCTGATCCTATTTACAATAGCAAACTCGTAACTCGTTTGATCAACCGTATGATGTTGGATGGTAAGCGCGGTGTTTCTCAAAACATCCTGTACTCTGCTTTCAACCTCATTCAAGAACGCACTGGTCGTGAACCAATGGAAGTGTTTGAAGAAGCACTGAAAAACATCATGCCAGTTCTTGAAGTAAAAGCTCGCCGTGTTGGTGGTGCTAACTACCAAGTTCCAATCGAAGTTAAGCCAGAGCGTCGTACGACTCTTGGTCTTCGTTGGTTGGTAAACTACGCGCGTAACCGCGGTGAAAAAACGATGGAACTTCGTTTAGCGAATGAAATTATGGATGCAGCGAACAATACTGGTGCAGCTGTTAAGAAACGTGAGGATACTCACAAAATGGCTGAAGCAAACAAAGCGTTTGCGCACTATCGCTGGTAGGATCCCAAAGCGGGTGTCCGCTTAGGACGCCCGCATTTTCTCATATATTGAGTATGGAAGGAGCATTCCTAAATGGCTCGCGAGTTCTCACTAGCGAATACTCGTAATATCGGTATTATGGCACACATCGATGCTGGTAAAACGACAACTACTGAGCGCATTCTTTTCTATACTGGTCGCGTTCACAAAATTGGTGAGGTGCACGAAGGTGCAGCTACCATGGACTGGATGGAACAAGAACAAGAGCGCGGTATCACAATCACCTCTGCTGCTACCACTGCTCAATGGGATGGTCACCGTATTAATATCATTGACACACCAGGGCACGTAGACTTCACAGTTGAAGTAGAACGTTCCCTTCGCGTACTCGATGGTGCGGTTACTGTTTTCGATGCAAAAGGTGGAGTAGAACCACAAACCGAAACTGTTTGGCGCCAAGCTGACCGTTACGGTGTACCACGTGTATGCTACATCAACAAAATGGACATCATCGGTGCTAACTTTGACATGTGCTTGGAGCAAATCCGCACACGTCTTGGTGCTCGCCCTGTTGCTATTCAATATCCAATCGGTGCTGAAGACAAGTTCTTGGGTATGGTTGACCTCGTTGAAATGAAAGCGATCATCTATACTGATGACCTTGGTAAAACATCTGAAGCTACCGAGATCCCTGCTGACTTGAAAGACAAATGCGAAGAGCTTCACCTTGCACTTGTTGAAGCAGCAGCTGAACAAGATGAAGAACTCATGATGAAATACCTCGAAGGTGAAGAGTTGACGGTTGACGAGATCAAACGCGCAATTCGTAAAGGTACTATCGAAGTAAGCATCACTCCAGTTCTTTGTGGATCTTCTTACAAAAACAAAGGGGTTCAACCGATGTTGGATGCAGTAGTTGCTTACTTGCCAGCTCCGATTGACATTCCTGCGATCAAAGGTATGATTCCAGATACTGATGAAGAAGTAACTCGTGAATCCGACGACAATGGTCCGTTCTCTGCTCTTGCGTTCAAGATCATGACTGACCCTTATGTTGGTAAATTGACCTTCTTCCGTGTGTACTCTGGTACACTCAACTCTGGTTCATATGTATTGAACTCCACAAAAGGTAAACGTGAACGCGTAGGACGTATCCTGCAAATGCACGCTAACCACCGTCAAGAGATTGAAGTTGTATACTCTGGTGACATTGCGTCTGCCGTAGGTCTTAAAGATACAACAACTGGTGATACACTCTGCGATGAGAAATCCCCAGTTATCCTTGAGTCTATGACATTCCCAGAGCCAGTTATCTCTGTAGCGATTGAACCTAAATCCAAAGCAGATCAAGACAAGATGGGTATCGCCCTTTCTAAATTGGCTGAAGAAGATCCGACGTTCCGTACACATACAGATGAAGAAACTGGTCAAACAATCATCTCCGGTATGGGTGAGCTTCACCTTGAAATCATCGTTGACCGTATGAAACGCGAATTTAAAGTGGAAGCAAACGTAGGTGCGCCTCAGGTTGCTTACCGCGAAACATTCCGTACCCACGCTAAAGTGGAAGGTAAATTCGTCCGTCAATCTGGTGGTCGTGGTCAATTCGGTCACGTTTGGGTTGAATTCTCTCCACTTGAAGCTGGTAAAGGCTTTGAGTTCGAAAACAAAATCGTCGGTGGGGTAGTACCACGCGAATACGTACCTGCTGTTCAAGCTGGTATCGAAGAATCCATGAAAAATGGTGTACTCGCAGGCTTCCCATTGGTTGACATCAAAGCTGTCCTCGTAGACGGTAGCTACCATGATGTTGACTCCTCCGAGATGGCGTTTAAAGTAGCTGGTTCCTTGGCATTGAAGGAAGCTGCGAAGAAGTGTGGCGCGGTTCTTCTTGAGCCAATCATGAAAGTAGAAGTAACTGTACCAGATGAGTACATGGGCGATGTAATGGGTGACTTGAACTCTCGTCGTGGTCGTATCGAAGGTATGGACGCTCGTGCAAATGCACAAGTTATCCGTTCCATGGTACCACTCTCCGAGATGTTCGGATACTCTACAGTACTTCGTTCCCGTACTCAAGGTCGTGGACAATACTCTATGCATCTTGACCACTACGAAGAAGTACCGAAGTTCATCTCTGAAGAAATCATCAAAAAATCCAAGGGCGAATAATCCTCACTTTTGGATTGGCAAAAAAATTGCCAATGATCTTCTTTTCTCTTTATCTTAAATCGAGAAAGGTTTACAATATTTCATGGACAACCATGCTACATATGGTAAGCCTTTCTTTTAAACTAGAATCTCTAATTTTTAAGGAGGATTAAACTCTCATGGCTAAAGAAAAGTTTGAGCGTAATAAACCACACGTTAACATTGGTACTATCGGTCACGTTGACCATGGTAAAACAACTTTGACTGCTGCTATCACAACAGTTCTTTCCCAATCCGGTAAAGCAAAAGCTATGGATTACGGTAGCATCGACGCTGCTCCAGAAGAGCGCGAACGTGGTATCACAATCAACACAGCTCACGTTGAGTACGAAACTGACAACCGTCACTACGCTCACGTTGACTGCCCTGGACACGCTGACTACGTTAAAAACATGATCACTGGTGCTGCTCAAATGGACGGCGCGATCCTCGTAGTATCTGCTGCTGATGGTCCAATGCCACAAACTCGTGAGCACATCCTTCTTTCCAAACAAGTAGGCGTACCTTACATCGTAGTATTCATGAACAAATGCGACATGGTTGACGATGAAGAGTTGCTTGAACTCGTTGAAATGGAAATTCGTGACCTTCTTTCCCAATACGAATTCCCAGGCGATGACACTCCAGTAATCAAAGGTTCTGCTAAAGAAGCTCTTGATAACCCAACTGGTGAGTGGGCTAACAAAATCAAGGAATTGATGGAAGCTGTTGACAGCTACATCCCAACTCCTGAACGTGCAACTGACAAACCTTTCTTGATGCCTGTAGAGGACGTATTCACCATCACTGGTCGTGGTACAGTTGCTACTGGTCGTGTAGAGCGCGGTGTAGTTAAAGTTGGTGACCAAGTAGAAGTTATTGGTCTTGCTGAAGAAACTCGCACAACTACTGTAACTGGTGTTGAGATGTTCCGTAAATTGTTGGATTCTGCACAAGCAGGGGACAACATCGGTGCTCTTCTCCGTGGTGTTGAGCGTAAAGACATCGAGCGTGGACAATGTTTGGCTAAACCAGGTTCCGTTAAGCCTTACACTAAGTTCAAAGCAGAAGTTTACGTTCTTTCTAAAGAAGAGGGTGGACGTCACACTCCATTCTTCGCTAACTACCGTCCACAATTCTACTTCCGTACAACTGACGTAACAGGTATCATCCAATTGCCAGAAGGCGTTGAAATGATCATGCCTGGCGATAACACTGAGTTCACTGTTGAACTTATCGCTCCAGTTGCGATGGAACAAGGTACTCGTTTCGCGATCCGCGAAGGTGGCCGTACAGTAGGCGCTGGCGTAGTAGCTACTATCGTTGAATAATTAAACAGACTCAGATCTGTTGTGACCCGTAAGTTGGACACTTTTCCCAAGGTGACCCTTCTTACGGGTCATTTGTTTTTAATCAAACAATCAAAAGCAAATGTAATGCAAAAAAACCGCAGACAGGTGTCCACGATTTTCATGACTCTTCTTATTTATAAGGTTGCAAGATATTCTGTTTCTTCGTCGTCAGGAGAATTCACCATATGCCCAGCTACTTGAATCAAGCGCTCATACATGAAGTCCCTGGCATGTCCCTGTAAGCTAATCGCATCCATCGATTCACGCATTAACTTCAACCAGCGCTCAGCGCGTTTCGGTGTAACTTTGAAGGGTAGATGGCGAGCTCGCATCAACGGATGACCATGCACATTAGAATAGAGGGGTTCTCCTCCAAGGAACTGAGTAAGGAATAGAAACTGCTTTTCCTGTACTGGCGTTAGGTCCTTTGGAAAGATAGGGCTTAACAACGGATCATTGGCAACTCGCGGGTAGAAATTATCAACCAGCATACGTATGGTTTCTTCTCCACCCAGAGCCTCATAAGGAGTTTGTTCAATCATATATGGATCACCTAATTTCATTATTATCTTCATCTCTTCTATATATAAGGTAATCGTATTGTAGCGAATTAACAAGGAAATCTCATCTGGGAGACAATCCCGCTTGCATTTTAGGAAGGAAGCCTGTAACATAGTCAAAGTGAGTTTACGAACCAAAGAAATAAACACTATGAAAAAATGAAAAAGTGAAGCAAAAAAAACTTGCAACGCCTATGCATTTTTAGTAAAATAGTGAATGTTGGTCATGGACTTGCGATGATGTGGGAGGTTGCTGACACACCCGGACCCTTTGCCATGGCTGGGGTGCAGGATATTTCCACGGAGAAATGTCCGTTATATAAATGGGCGAAAAAGGAGGGACTAAAATGGCAAAACAAAAGATTCGTATCCGTTTGAAAGCGTATGATCACAAAATCCTCGATCAATCCGCTGAGAAAATCGTTGAAACTGCGAAACGTTCTGGTGCTAACGTATCCGGTCCGATTCCACTTCCTACTGAGAAAGCAGTTTACACAATCCTTCGTGCGGTTCACAAGTACAAAGATTCTCGTGAACAATTCGAGATGCGTACACACAAACGTTTGATCGACATCTTGAACCCAACACCACAAACGGTTGATGCGCTTATGCGTTTGGATCTTCCATCTGGTGTTGACATCGAGATCAAACTGTAAGCAGAAAACGCGACACACACGCAGGCGTTGTCTTAGTGAGCCGCGTGGCACATAGATGTTTATCGCTTTTTAAGTTGGTAATCCCTGAATGCACCCCTGCACGTCAGTAGGGACTTGATACAACAAAAGGTCATTAATTGTCGTAAGAAAAGAAACAAGGTACAGGAGGTGGCACAAATGACCAAAGGAATCTTAGGTAAGAAGTTGGGCATGACCCAAGTATTCGGTCCTAACGGTACAGCAATTGCTGTAACAGTTATCGAAGCTGGCCCTAACGTAGTTCTTCAAAAGAAAGATCTTGAGAACGACGGGTACGAGGCGATCCAAGTAGGTTTCGATGATAAAAAAGACCACCGTGCTAACAAGCCTGAAAAAGGTATTGCTTCCAAGGCTAACACGGCACCTAAGCGCTTCATTCGTGAATTCAAAGGAATTAACCTCGGTGAGTATGAGGTTGGTCAAGAAATCAAAGCTGATGTTTTTGCCGCAGGAGATGTTGTTGACGTTGCGGGTGTAACCAAGGGTAAAGGTTTCCAAGGTTCCATCAAGCGCCACAATCAATCCCGCGGACCAATGGCTCACGGTTCCCGCTACCATCGCGGACCAGGTTCCATGGGTTCCATCGCAGCTAACCGTGTATTCAAAGGTCAAACATTGCCAGGTCAAATGGGTGGCGACAACGTAACAATCCAAAACCTCGAAGTAATCAAAGTTGACACTGAGCGCAACTTGATTCTCGTTAAAGGATCTGTACCTGGACCTAAAAACAGCTATGTAGTCGTTCGTACGGCTGTTAAGAACTAAGGAAAGGAGGAACAGACATGCCAAAAGTAGCTCTCTATAATCAAGCTGGCGCGCAAGTCGGCGAAGTAGAATTGGCAGATAGCGTATTCGGTATCGAGCCTAACTCTGCGGTGTTGTACGATGCGATCGTAATGCAACAAGCTTCCCAGCGCCAAGGTACTCATGACGTGAAAAACCGTTCTGAAGTACGCGGTGGTGGACGTAAGCCATGGCGTCAAAAAGGTACTGGTCGTGCTCGTCAAGGATCCATTCGCTCACCACAATGGAAAGGTGGCGGCGTGGTATTCGGACCAACACCTCGCAAATACGGTTACAAATTGAATCGTAAAGTTCGTCGCTTAGCTTTGAAATCCGCATTGTCTACAAAAGTTCAAAACAACGAGTTGTTCGTACTTGATGCATTGAACTTGTCTGCTCCAAAAACGAAAGAAATGACTGTTGTTTTGAACAACTTGAAAGTGGATCGCAAAGTGTTGATCGTAACTTCTGAATTTGATCAAAACGTAGCTCTTTCTTCCCGTAACATTCCTGGAGCAAAATTCATCGATGCAGCTGGAATCAACGTGCTTGATCTAGTTGCTCACGACAAAGTAATCGTAACGAAAGATGCGATTGCGAAGGTAGAGGAGGTGCTCGCCTAATGAAGAGCCATTTTGATATTATCAAGCGCCCTATCATTACGGAGCGCACCACCGATATGATGGCTGAGAAGAAGTACGTTTTCGAAGTACCTCTTAAAGCTAACAAAACCGAGATTAAACAAGCGGTTGAAAAAGCATTCGGTGTAAAAGTTGAAGCTGTTAACACAATTCGCGTTGCAGCTAAACCAAAACGCTATGGCAAATACTCTGGTTACACTTCTGAGTGGAAAAAAGCTATCGTTAAATTGAGCGCTGATTCCAAAGAACTCGAATTCTACGAAGGCGTGTAAGCCCGACGACTATCGATAAGGAGGGAAATGTAAATGGGTATCAAAAAGTTTAAACCGACTTCTCCTGGTCGTCGCCAAATGACGGTTTCTACCTTTGAAGAGATCACAACCTCCACTCCGGAGAAATCTCTCTTAGCGCCTCTTAACAAAAAAGCAGGTCGTAATAATCAAGGAAGAATCACCGTTCGTCATCAAGGTGGCGGTCATAAACGCAAATACCGTATTATCGACTTCAAGCGTGACAAAGATGGTATCGCAGGTCGCGTAGCAACGATCGAGTACGATCCAAACCGTTCCGCTAACATCGCATTGATCAACTATGCGGATGGGGAAAAACGTTACATCTTGGCTCCTTTAGGACTCAAAGTTGGCGACGAAATCTTCTCCGGTGCAGATGCAGATATCAAAACTGGTAATGCATTGCCACTTGAAAACATCCCAGTTGGTACTACAATCCACAACATCGAATTGAAACCTGGTAAAGGTGGACAATTAGTTCGCGCAGCTGGTGCTGAAGCACAACTTCTCGGCCGTGACGGCGATTTCGTAATCGTACGTTTGGGTTCCGGTGAAATCCGTCGCTTCCACAAAGAGTGCCGCGCAACTATCGGTCAAGTGGGTAACCTTGATCACGAGTTGATCAACATTGGTAAAGCTGGTCGTTCCCGTTGGTTGGGCGTACGTCCTACTGTTCGCGGTAGCGTAATGAACCCTAACGATCACCCACACGGTGGTGGTGAAGGTCGCGCTCCTATCGGACGTAAAGCTCCTGTTACTCCTTGGGGTAAACCTACACTTGGTCTCAAAACTCGCAAAAAGAAAAACAAGTCCGATCAATATATCATCCGTCGTCGCAAGAAGTAAGGCAGGATGAAACAATAACCGAACGCCTTTGGCGAAAGGAGGTTCACTTATGGGACGCAGCTTGAAAAAAGGCCCTTTCATTGATGATCATTTGATGAAGAAAGTTGTTGAACTGAACGAAAAAGGTGAGAAACGCGTAGTTAAGACCTGGTCTCGTCGTTCTACAATTTTCCCTGATTTCATTGGTCACACACTCGCAGTATACGATGGCCGTAAACACGTACCAGTTTATGTTTCTGAAGACATGGTAGGACACAAATTGGGTGAGTTCGCGCCAACTCGTACCTTCAAGGGTCACGTCGATAACGACAAAAAATCCAAGAAGCGCTAATTTTTCTCTTCACAGAGAGGAGGTACAAAGATGGAATCCAAAGCAGTTGCTCGCTATATTCGTATAGCTCCTCGTAAAGTTCGACTGGTGGTTGACTTGATCAGAGGCAAGCAAGTAGGTGAAGCGTTGGCTATCTTGAAACATACGCCAAGAGCAGCTTCTCCAGTTGTTGAAAAACTTCTTAATTCGGCTATCGCTAACGCGGAAAACAACTTCGAAATGGACGTTAACAGCCTTGTAGTTGGTAAAGTGTTCGTTGACCAAGGTCCAACCTTGAAACGTTTCCGCCCGCGCGCTATGGGACGTGCAAGCCGTATCCATAAACGTACTAGTCATATCACAGTAGTACTAAACGAGAAATAAGGAGGGATTACGTGTGGGTCAAAAGGTAAGCCCGGTTGGTCTTCGCATTGGTGTTATTCGTGACTGGGAATCCAAGTGGTACGCTGACAAGGATTTCGCGAATTTCTTGCATGAAGACCTTCGCATCCGCAAGTATGTTAAAGGCCGTCTGAAAGACGCGGCTGTATCTACTATCGAAATCGAACGTGCGGCTAATCGCGTAAACGTAACTATTCACACGGCTAAGCCTGGTATGGTTATCGGTAAAGGTGGAGCAGAAGTAGAAGTACTTCGCAAAACCTTGAGCGAAATGACTGGCAAACGCGTTCACATCAACATCAACGAAGTGAAAAAACCTGATCTCGATGCTACACTTGTAGCTGAGAACATTGCACGTCAATTGGAAAACCGTATTTCTTTCCGCCGTGCACAAAAACAAACAATCACTCGTTCCATGCGTTCTGGTGCTAAAGGTATTAAAACTCTTGTTAGTGGTCGTCTTGGTGGAGCGGATATCGCTCGTTCCGAAGGCTACAGCGAAGGTACAGTACCTCTTCACACATTGCGTGCGGACATTGATTACGGAACTGCAGAAGCACACACAACTTATGGCCGTATCGGCGTAAAAGTGTGGATCTACCGTGGCGAAGTTCTTCCAACTAAGAAGAATGTAGCTGTTGAGGAAGGAGTGAAGTAAACATGTTGACGCCTAAACGCGTAAAACACCGCAAACAACACCGTGGTAAGATGGCGGGTAACGCAAAAGGTGGTACCACCATCGCGTTCGGTGAATACGGTTTGCAAGCACTCGAGCCATCTTGGATTACTAACCGCCAAATTGAGGCAGCTCGTATCGCGATGACTCGTTATATCCGCCGTGGCGGTCAAGTTTGGATCAAAATTTTCCCTGACAAACCAGTTACTCAAAAACCTTTGGAAGTCCGCATGGGTTCCGGTAAAGGTTCTCCTGAACACTGGGTTGCAGTAGTTAAACCAGGCAAGATCATGTTTGAACTTGCTGGCGTATCTGAAGAAATCGCTCGTGAGGCAATGCGCCTTGCTATGCATAAACTTCCTATCAAATGTAAGTTTGTGAAGCGCGAAGAAGTGGGTGGTGACGCACATGAAGGCTAATGAGTTCCTCAATCTGACCACTGCTGAGATTGAACAGAACGTTTCTTCCCTCAAAGAAGAATTGTTCAACCTCCGTTTCCAATTGGCTACTGGTCAACTGGAAAACACAGCTCGTATTAAGCAAGTTCGTAAGGATATCGCACGTGCGAAAACCATCCTGCGCCAGAGAGAATTGGGTATCGGCTAATAAAGGAAGGAGGTTCGAACGATGACCGCAGAACGCAATATGCGTAGAACCATGGTAGGTCGAGTTGTATCTGACAAGATGGACAAAACTATCGTGGTGCTTGTTGAAACCTATAAGAAACATCCTTTGTACGGTAAACGCGTGAAATACTCTAAGAAGTTCAAAGCACATGACGAGAACAATACGGCTAAAACCGGTGATATCGTTGAAATCATGGAAACTCGTCCGCTTTCGAAAGACAAGAAGTTTCGCTTAGTGAAGATCGTCCAAGAGGCAGTAATCGTATAAGCAAGATTTCGGATGAACTAATCCGAAGGGAGGGACTTTGAATGATCCAAACTCAAACCAGATTGGCTGTTGCAGACAACTCCGGCGCGAAGGAATTAATGTGCATCAAGGTTCTTGGTGGCTCCGGTCGCAAAACCGCGAACATTGGTGACGTAATTGTGTGCTCCGTTAAATCCGCTACACCCGGTGGCGTTGTCAAGAAGGGTCAAGTGGTGAAGGCAGTTGTGGTGCGTACCGTTAGTGGTGTTCGCCGTAACGACGGTTCTTACATCCGTTTTGACCAAAACGCAGCTGTAATCATCAAGGATGATAAATCTCCTCGTGGAACACGTATCTTTGGACCGGTTGCTCGTGAACTCCGTGACAAAGACTACATGAAAATTATCTCCTTGGCTCCAGAGGTTATCTAATCGACACGTTTAAGATATGTAGTTTGTTCGATAGGAGGTGCACCAAACGATGCACGTTAAAAAAGGCGATACCGTTATCGTGATTGCGGGCAAGGATAAAGGTAAAAAGGGTCGTGTGTTGGCTGCTTATCCGAAGAAGGATCGAGTATTGGTTGAAGGTATTAACCTCGTGAAAAAACATGCTCGTCCATCTCAAGCTAACCCACAAGGCGGGATTGTAACTCAAGAAGCTCCAATCCACGTTTCTAACGTTTCCTTGATCGATCCTAAATCCGGAAAACCAACTCGTATTGGTTACAAAGTATTAGACAACGGTACAAAAGTTCGGATTGCTAAGAAATCTGGCGAAGTAATCGATAAGTAGTCAGGTCTGAAAGGAGGGTGTCCTAGGTGGCAACAAGATTGAAAGAAAAATATCAAAATGAAATCGTGCCAGCGCTCTTGAGCAAGTTTAACTACAAAAGCGTAATGCAGGTTCCTAAAGTTGAGAAAATCATCATCAACATGGGTGTTGGTGAGGCAGTTGCAAACGCGAAATCACTTGATACTGCTATTGAAGACTTGCAGTTAATCGCTGGTCAAAAACCAGTAGTAACTCGTGCGAAGAAATCAATCGCGGGTTTCAAACTTCGTGAAGGTATGCCAATCGGTGCTAAAGTGACACTGCGCGGCGAGCGTATGTATCACTTCCTAGACAAACTGATGAACGTATCCTTACCACGCGTTCGTGACTTCCGCGGTATTTCTTCCAAAGCGTTTGATGGTCGCGGTAACTACACGCTTGGCTTGAAAGAACAACTCATCTTCCCGGAGATTGAGTACGATAAAATCGATACAGTGCGCGGTATGGACATCGTAATCGTTACATCCGCTAAAACGGATGAAGAAGCACGTGAACTCTTAACCCAAATGGGTATGCCATTCCGCAAATAAACCCTATCGTAAGGAGGGAATCAAGTGGCAAAGAAATCAATGGTTATCAAGCAACAGCGTCAACCGAAATATGCTGTTCGCGCCTATACTCGTTGCGAACGTTGTGGACGTCCCCACTCCGTATTACGCAAATTCAAATTATGCCGTATTTGCTTCCGTGAATTAGCCTACAAGGGTCAAATTCCAGGTGTGAAAAAGGCTAGCTGGTAATATAGACGGGAAGGAGGTTTTACTCTCATGGTAATGACTGATCCAATCGCAGATATGCTTACTCGTATCCGCAATGCGAATATGGTTCGCCACGAGAAAGTGGAGATTCCTGCATCAAACCTCAAAAAGGAAATTGCACGTATCCTTAAAGAAGAAGGTTTTATTCGCGATGCTGAGTTTATCGATGATAACAAGCAAGGTATGATCCGCTTGTTCTTGAAATACAGCCAGAACAATGATCGTGTAATCACTGGTCTGAAGCGTATTTCTAAACCAGGTTTGCGTGTATACGCACAAACCAACGAGGTACCTCGCGTACTTGGTGGACTTGGTGTAGCAATTCTTTCTACTTCTGCTGGTGTTATGACTGACAAACAAGCTCGTCAAGCACATGTTGGCGGAGAAGTTCTCGCATACATTTGGTAATTAACGATTTAGGCACAGGAGGTGCAAGACATGTCACGTGTCGGTAGAAAACCGATAGCGATTCCTGCAGGCGTTACCCTCACTCTGAACGGTTTAGAGTTGACGGTAAAAGGCCCTAAGGGTACACTCGTTAGAACATTCCATCCGGATATCAAGATCAACATCAGTGACTCTGAAGTTGTTGTTGAGCGTCCGTCTGATAACAAACTGCATCGTTCCCTGCACGGTACGACTCGCGCACTAGTTGCAAATATGGTAACTGGTGTGTCTGAAGGCTTTACCCGTACTTTGGAACTGGTGGGCGTTGGGTACCGTGCCGCTAAAGCTGGTAAAGGTGTAACTCTTTCTCTTGGTTTCTCCCATCCGGTAGAAATCACGCCTGAAGAAGGAATCGAAATCGATGTTCCTAACCAAACCACTTTGGTTATTAAAGGGATCAGTAAAGAACGCGTAGGTCAAGTTGCAGCTGAAATTCGCTCCATCCGTAAACCTGAGCCTTACAAAGGTAAAGGGGTTAAATACAGTGATGAAGTGGTTCGCCGCAAAGAAGGTAAAAAAGGTAAATAAGCTTCGTAGTTTCACGAGAAGGGAGGCCGCGTAATGTTTACTAAAGGCGATAAAAACAAAGCTCGGAAAAAACGTCAACTGCGTATCCGTAAGCGTGTGATCGGTTCTGTAGTACGTCCGCGTTTGAACGTGTTCCGTTCTTCCAAGCATATCTATGCACAATTAATTGATGATGCTTCTGGCGTAACAATCGCATCCGCATCTTCATTGGATAAAGAACTTGGACTCAAAAATGGTGCTAACACTGAAGCTGCTGCAGCAGTAGGTTCTTTGATCGCAAAACGCGCCACAGAGAAAGGTCTTACTGAAGTAGTATTCGATCGTGGTGGTTACTTGTACCATGGACGTATTCAAGCACTTGCTGACGCAGCACGTGAAGCTGGTCTGCAATTCTAATCAACTTTTGTTAACAAGGAGGGTATGGAATGCGTATCGACCCTAGCAAATTAGAGCTAGAAGAGAAAGTCGTTGCCGTTAACCGCGTTGCGAAAGTGGTTAAAGGTGGTCGTCGTTTCAGCTTCAGCGCGTTAGTCGTTGTTGGTGATAAAAACGGTCACGTTGGTTCCGGTATGGGTAAAGCCCAGGAAGTTCCAGACGCTATTCGCAAAGCTATTGAAGACGCTAAGAAAAACTTGATCCGCGTACCACTTAAAGGAACAACCGTTCCACACCAAGTGCTTTGCCACTTTGGTGCCGGAAAAGTGTTGATCAAACCTGCTTCTGAGGGTACTGGAGTAATCGCTGGTGGACCAGTTCGTGCGGTTCTTGAACTTGCTGGTGTAGGCGATGTATTAAGTAAATCTTTGGGATCCAACAACCCAATCAACATGGTTAATGCTACGCTTGAAGGGCTTAAGCGCCTGAAAACAGCTGATGAAGTTGCTAAATTGCGTGGTAAAACCGTTGAAGAATTATTAGGTTAGGAGGGGGATTGGGAAATGGCTAAACAATTGCAGATTACCCTAAAGCGTAGCCTTATCGGTCGCACAGTTGACCAACAGGCAACCGTGAAAGCCCTCGGCCTTCGCAAAATTAACTCTTCTGTAGTAAAAGAAGACAATGCCGCTACCCGCGGTATGGTTTTCAAAGTGAAACATCTGGTTGACGTAAAAGAAATCGAAGCATAAATCAGATTTTGTAAGTTAGGAGGTGCAACGTATGAAATTGCATGAACTTAAGCCGGCAGAAGGTTCCCGTCACGAACGCAAACGCATCGGTCGCGGTATTGGTAGCGGAACTGGTAAAACAGCTGGTAAAGGTCACAAAGGTCAAAACGCTCGTTCCGGTGGTGGAGTACGTCCAGGATTTGAGGGGGGCCAAAACCCACTGTATCGTCGTTTGCCTAAGCGCGGTTTCACAAACATTTCTCGAAAAGAGTTTGCGATTGTTAGCTTAGATGCCTTGAACCGTTTCGAAGAAGGCACTGTAGTTACTCCAGAACTTTTGAAAGAAACTGGTGTTATCAGCGCACTTCGTGATGGCGTAAAAGTATTGGCTAATGGTGAACTTACTGTGAAGCTGACTGTAAAAGCTCACAAGTTCTCTAGTGCGGCAGCTGAGAAGATTGCTCAAGTCGGTGGAACTACCGAGGTGATCTAATGTTAGCGAGCCTCTCTAACATTTTTAAAATAGGCGACCTGCGTCGGAAGGTGATCTTCACCCTCTTGATGCTTGTCGTCTTCCGAATTGGAAGCTTTGTTCCGGTTCCTAACATTAATATTGGGATGTTGCAACACTCTACGAACAACCTTCTTGGCTTTTTGGACACCTTCGCCGGTGGGGCATTGAAAAAGTTCTCCGTTTTCGCGATGGGAATCATGCCTTACATTACTTCATCGATTATCATGCAGTTGTTGTCGATGGATGTTGTGCCGAAGTTTACACAATGGGCTAAAGAAGGCGAAGTAGGTCGTCGTAAAATCGCTCAAATTACTCGTTATGGAACAGTTATTCTAGGTCTGATCCAAGCTGTTGGATTAACATTTGGTTTTAATCGGATGTATCCTGGATTGGTAACGGATGAATCATTTGGCAGTTATGCGTTGATTGCAATCACCTTAACCGCAGGAACGGCTTTCTTAATGTGGATGGGTGAGCAAATAACTGAAAAAGGTATTGGTAATGGAATCTCCATTATCATCTTGGCTGGTATTATCGCAGCAATTCCAAAAGGGATTGAAACGGTATATTCCACACTTTTCGTTAACGCTGCTGGTCAAATCTTCTTTAGCATCATTAAAGCATTGCTTATATTCTTAGCGATTGTAGCGATTATCGTCGGTGTTATCTATATGCACCAAGGTGTTCGTAAGATTCCAGTGCAGTACGCAAAACGAGTTGTTGGACGTAAGATGTATGGTGGACAATCCACTCACATCCCGCTCAAAGTGAACTCTGCTGGGGTTATCCCAGTAATCTTTGCGATTTCACTTGTAATCTTCCCAGCTACGATTGCTAGTTTCTGGGCTGATGCATCCGGTCAGGGAATTGCTAACTGGATTTATCAAAACTTCCAAGTTAGCTCTGGACTAGGAATGACGCTTTACGCGATTCTTATTCTTGGATTCACTTATTTCTACACATTCGTACAGATTAATCCTGTGCAAATGGCGGAGAATATGAGAAAAAATGGTGGTTACATTCCTGGAATCCGTCCTGGTAAGAACACTGAAGTCTACATTACACGTACGTTGAACCGCCTTACTTTGGCTGGTGCGTTATTCTTATGTGCGATATCGGTTCTTCCGTTTCTCTTCAGTAAGATGGCTGGTCTTCCTCAATCTGTTTACGTTGGGGGTACTTCCTTGCTGATCTTGATCGGGGTTACATTGGATACAATGAAACAAATCGAAAGCCAATTGATTAAGCGCCACTATAAGGGGTTCATCAAGTAAAGTAACTTTGGTTGTTTAGAATGAAGAAGGATACACTTTCTTCTGAATGGACGAGGGGGATGGACGATGAATATCATTTTGATGGGCTTGCCTGGAGCCGGTAAAGGTACACAGGCTGAGCGTATCGTAGAAGAATTCAAGATCCCGCACATCTCTACAGGCGATATGTTCCGAGCTGCCGTAAAAAACGAAACACCTCTGGGATTAAAAGCGAAGTCTTATATGGACCAAGGGCATTTAGTACCAGATGAAGTCGTAATCGGTATCGTTCGCGAGCGCCTGAGCAAAGAAGATTGTGAAAAAGGATTCCTATTGGATGGATTTCCACGTACAGTTCCACAAGCAGAAGCATTGACTGCTACATTGAATGACATGGGACGCACAATCGACCATGTGATTAACATCGATGTAGACCGCGAGATTCTGATTGAGCGTTTAACTGGACGCTGGATTTGTCCAGTGTGCGGATCCAGCTATCACACAATCTTCAACCCACCTCAAGTGGCAGGGATTTGCGACAAAGATGGCGGAAAACTTTATCAACGGGAAGATGATAAAATCGAAGTAGTTGCGCAGCGTCTCGATGTAAACATTGCGCAAACACAGCCGTTGGTCAATTATTATTCATCACAGGGGCTGCTTCGTAACGTGAACGGAGATCAAGATATTAATATCGTATTCTCCGAAATTGCCTCTTTACTGAGAGGGTAAGCGATCATGATTATCTTAAAATCCAAGTCGGAAATTGATATCATGCGCGAAGCAGGTCGTATCGTCGCTCTTACTCATCAAGAGCTGGCGAAAGCGATTAAACCTGGTGTTACCACGAAACAACTGGATGAATTGGCCGAAACCTTTATCCGTGGTAAGGGAGCTAAACCTTCCTTTAAGGGATACAATGGCTTCTCAGGTAGTATCTGTGCTTCAGTCAACGAGGAACTCGTCCACGGGATTCCTGGTAAACGTATTTTGCAAGAAGGAGATATCATTAGTATCGATATTGGTGCACAATTCGAAGGCTATCATGGTGACTCCGCTTGGACATACGCAGTCGGCAACATATCTGAAGAAGATCGACGCTTGATGCAAGTATCAGAGGAGTCCTTGTTTAAAGGATTGGAAAAAGCCATTCCTGGCGCACGTCTTTCTGATATTTCTCATGCGATTCAGGTTCATGCTGAAGCAGCCGGCTTCACAATCGTTCGCGAGTATGTGGGGCATGGCGTTGGTCGAGATTTACATGAAGATCCGCAAATTCCTAACTATGGACCACCCGATCGTGGCCCAAGGCTGAAGCCCGGAATGGTTTTGGCAATCGAACCAATGGTTAACGCAGGTGAGCGATATGTCCGTACACTGGCTGATAACTGGACAGTTGTTACAGTAGACGGTAAGAATTGCACACACTATGAACATACCATTGCGATTACGGAAGATGGATATGAGATCTTGACTAAGCCTTAACACGGTTTGATGAAATTCCGACGCATACCGATCTATATGGTCTGACTGAAGAACATACGAAAGGAGATTATGGATGGCCAAGGATGACGTAATTGAAGTGGAAGGTACTGTTATCGAACCACTACCAAACGCAATGTTTCGTGTTGAATTGGAAAATGGACACAAGGTACTGGCACATGTTTCTGGCAAAATTCGCATGCACTTTATCCGTATCCTTCCGGGGGATAAAGTAACTGTTGAATTGTCACCGTATGATTTAACCCGCGGTCGTATAACCTACCGCTATAAATAGTAAACCCCTAAAAGAGGGAGGCAAGAACCATGAAAGTGAGACCGTCGGTTAAACCGATTTGCGAAAAATGCAAGGTCATTCGTCGTAGAGGGAACGTAATGGTTATTTGTGAAAACCCAAAACATAAGCAAAAACAAGGGTAATTCCAAGGAGGTGCTTTTACAGCATGGCACGTATTGCAGGCGTTGACTTGCCTCGCGAAAAACGCGTGGAGATTGCATTGACCTATATTTTTGGTATTGGTCGCCCCACGTCACAACGTATTCTGGCTGAATCCGGCATTAATCCTGATACTCGCGTTCGCGATTTGACTGAAGACGAAGTTAGCAAACTTCGTGAATTCATCGATAAGAACGTAAAAGTAGAAGGAGATCTTCGCCGTGAAGTTTCTCTCAACATCAAACGTTTAATGGAAATTGGATGCTTCCGTGGTATCCGTCATCGTCGTGGTCTACCAGTTCGTGGACAACGTTCAAAAACAAATGCACGTACGCGTAAAGGTCCACGTCGTACGGTTGCTAACAAGAAGAAGTAAAGGGGGTAAACTGACATGGCTAAAAGAAAGCAAGCGACAGCTACACGTACCCGTCGTCGTGACCGTAAGAATGTTGAAGTCGGCGTAGCACATATCCGTTCTACGTTCAACAATACAATCGTAACGATCACTGATCCACACGGTAACGCGATTGCTTGGTCCAGCGCAGGTGCCCTCGGCTTCAAAGGCTCCCGTAAGAGCACTCCATTTGCAGCGCAAATGGCCGCTGAAACTGCTGCAAAAACTGCAATGGAACACGGAATGCGTTCTTTGGAAGTTCTTGTTAAAGGACCAGGTGCTGGTCGTGAAGCAGCAATCCGCTCTTTGCAAGCAGCTGGCTTGGAAGTTAACATGATTAAAGATGTTACACCAATCCCGCACAACGGCTGCCGTCCACCAAAACGTCGCCGCGTGTAATCGGGTTTATAAAGTTCAGAACATGTCCATACTAGAATGGTAGATTCTGCTTTTTTGGCTTGACATGCACGCACCGGTAAACCGCCGATGGAAATTCCTGAGTGGGCTTTCGATTTAGCCCACCCTCGAATTTCGACGTTTTGAAGGAGGGTTTGTTTAATGATAGAAATAGAAAAACCAAGAATCGAGGTTGTGGAAGTTAACGACGACAATTTGTACGGAAAATTCGTCGTTGAACCACTTGAGCGTGGTTACGGAACAACCCTTGGCAATTCACTCAGACGTATTCTCCTGTCTTCATTGCCAGGTGCTGCCGTTACGTCTGTTCAAATTGATGGTGTTTTGCACGAATTCTCCACTGTTCCTGGCGTTGTCGAAGACGTTACCGAAATCATTCTTAACATCAAAGGATTGGCTTTGAAGATCCACTCCGATGAAGAGAAGATTCTCGAAATCGATGCCGATGGCGAAGGTGTAGTGAGAGCTGGAGATATTCGTGCGGATAGCGACGTTGAGATCTTAAACCCTGATCTTCACATCGCAACACTGTCTGAAGGCGGACGTCTGCACATTCGCATGACAGCTGGTCGTGGCCGTGGATATGTTCAAGCGGATGGTAACAAATCCGAAGACCTACCAATTGGTGTAATCCCAATTGATTCTATTTACACACCGATCAAGCGCGTAAACTATCAAGTAGAAAACACTCGTGTTGGTCAAATGACGAACTACGACAAATTGACACTTGAAGTTTGGACGAATGGCAGTATCCGACCGGAAGAAGCCGTTAGTCTTGGTGCTAAAATCATGACTGAGCATCTTAACCTTTTTGTTGGTCTGACTGACGAAGCAAAAGATGCTGAGATTATGGTAGAAAAAGAAGAAGATAAGAAAGAAAAAGTTCTGGAGATGACAATCGAGGAACTGGATCTTTCTGTTCGTTCTTATAACTGCTTGAAACGTGCTGGTATCAACACGGTTCAAGAGTTAACCCAAAAATCTGAAGAGGATATGATGAAGGTCCGTAACCTTGGTCGCAAATCCTTGGAAGAAGTGCAAGAAAAATTGGCTGAATTGGGTCTTTCTTTACGTTTGGAAGACTAAGGCAGTTAGACATAACATTTGTTGCTGATTTGGCAGTAAAAAGGAGGTAACACAATGGCATACCGTAAATTGGGTCGTAGAAGCTCGGCTCGTAAAGCGCTGTTCCGCGACTTGGTAACGGATCTTATCATCAACGAACGCATCGAGACAACTGAGACGAAGGCTAAAGAAGTTCGTTCGATTGCTGAAAAGATGATTACGCTAGCTAAACGCGGTGACTTGCACGCTCGTCGTCAAGTAGCTGCTTTCGTGCGTAAAGAAGTTGCAACCGCTGAAGGACGCGACGCTGTTCAAAAATTGTTCGATGATATCGCACCACGTTTTGCTGAACGTAATGGTGGATACACTCGTATCCTCAAAATTGGTCCTCGCCGTGGCGACGCTGCACCAATGGCGTATCTTGAATTAGTTTAATAGTGCGTTGTAGCTAGAAAAGGGTGAGGGCAGAGTCTGTTTTTTACAGATTCTGATTCGTGCCCTTTTTTTCTTTTTCATACAGCCGAGGATGTGAAACGCATCATGAAACATGAGTCAGTTGTGGTTGCAAAAGATCTTTCCTATCGCTACGAACACGACCGAACAGAACGCGGGCTGGTTCTCAACGAGTTAAATCTAGATCTGACCCGTGGTTCATTTATCTCTATTATCGGGCACAATGGTTCGGGTAAATCTACTTTTGCCAAGCTCATCAATGCCTTGTTACTCCCTACAGAGGGGACACTGGTTGTTTCAGGCTTCCATACCGAAGACGAGAATGTTCTTTGGGAAATCAGGCGCGAGGTAGGCATGGTGTTTCAGAATCCAGATAATCAGATAGTTGGTGTGACCGTAGAGGACGATGTGGCCTTTGGGTTGGAGAACCTTGGTGTTGACCCCCAGGCAATGCCTGCAATCATTGAGCAGTCTTTGAAATCCGTTCACATGGAAGATTACGTTAAACGTCAACCGCATCATTTGTCGGGGGGTCAGAAGCAGCGTGTAGCGATAGCTGGAATTATTGCCATGCGACCTTCGGTGATCATCCTCGATGAGGCGACAGCGATGCTTGATCCACAAGGAAAACAGGAAGTCATGTCCCTTGCCCATCGGTTGAATCGGGAGGAAGGGATTACGATCCTCCATATTACCCATTTTCCAGAAGAGACGCTTGAGTCAGATCGGGTCATTGTCATGAATGCGGGAAAAGTATATCTGGATGGAACACCGAGAGAGATCTACTCTGACGTCGAACGTATCCATGAGATAGGGTTGGAAGTACCTCTGGCAGTACGGCTGCGTCACCAATTTTTACGTAAGGGTGTTGAGATCGAACAGGTACTGTATCGAGAGGAGCTGGTTCAGGAATTATGCAAATTACTCTCGAAAACGTAAGCCATCTGTATGGGAAGGATACTCCTTTTGAAAAAGAAGCGTTATCCAATGTTTCACTGACTATTCCACATGGTGCGTTTGTTGGGATAATCGGGCAAACCGGTTCAGGCAAGTCCACTTTAATCCAACATCTGAATGGACTCTTAAAACCTACTTCCGGCACGATTCGAATGGGGGAACTGGAACTTACGGCAACCACCAAGAAGTCGAATGAGTGGCGGAAGAACGTGGGATTGGTCTTTCAATATCCCGAGCATCAGTTGTTTGAGGAAACCATCGCGAAAGACGTAGGGTTTGGTCCCGCCAATCAGCAATTGCCTCCCGAGATGGTAGAAGCTCGGGTGAGAGAAGCTCTGTCGATTGTTGGGCTATCCTATGAACAGGTGAAGGATTTGTCTCCATTTCACTTGAGTGGTGGGCAGATGCGAAGAGTAGCGATAGCTGGGGTATTAGCACTTCAACCAAGTGTATTAGTGCTGGATGAGCCAACTGCTGGATTGGATCCTGCGGGGCGCAAAGCCATCCTGGAGGGAATCTATCGAATTCATCGGGAACGAGAGATGACGACCGTGCTGGTTACGCACAGTATGGAGGAAGTATCCCGTTACGCGGACTATTTGATCGTGATGTCTCATGGGAGAGTGGCCATGCAAGGAAAGCCCGAGGAGGTTTTTGCAGAGGTTGATACCCTTCGGCAATTATCCCTGGATGTGCCGGAAACGGTCCAGCTCATCCAAGAACTGAACCAGCGGCTGCCAGCGTCTGAGCAGATTCTCCTTACGTTATACAAGGAAGAAGATCTGGAAGCCTATTTGGTGAAGAAGATCCTTGGGTCTAAGGAGGCTCTTAGATGAGTATCCTGCAGAATTTTGCGATCGGTCAGTATGTACCTGGGAACTCCTTCGTTCATCGCTTGGATCCCCGCAGTAAGCTCCTGTTTACGATCTTGTTTGCGTTTATCGTTTTTTTAGCCAATAACCCTGTCAGTTATGGAATATTACTTTTATTTATTGCTGGAGTCATTGGTCTTTCGAGAATATCTGGAAAATATATTATTAACGGGTTGAAGCCGGTATGGTGGTTGATCGTATTTACGGTTATCATCCATTTGCTTACGACCAAAGGCGGTACTGTTTATTTTCAATGGCATTGGATCAGTATCGAAGAAGAAGGGGTAAGACAGGCGATTTATATGTCGATTCGACTGACCCTGCTTGTACTGGTTAGCTCAATCCTCACGTTAACGACTGCTCCCATGGATTTGACGGACGGATTAGAACGACTATTTGCTCCGTTAAAGAAACTGCGTGTGCCTGTTCATGAAATGGCATTGATGCTTTCTATTGCTTTGCGGTTCATCCCTACACTGCTGGAAGAGACGGAAAAGATCATGAAGGCTCAGATGGCTCGGGGTGCGGATTTTGAGACGGGAAACATCCTGCAGCGAGTCAAGAATATGCTGCCGATTATCATTCCCTTGTTTATCAGCGCTTTTCGACGTGCGGAGGAATTGGCGCTCGCCATGGAGGCGCGTGGATATCATGGAGGGGATCATCGTACTCGTTTGAAACAATTGCGATTTACCAGAAACGACGGTGTTTTACTGCTCCTTTGTCTAGTTTTAACCGTGGTGATAGGGTGGGTAAGGACATGAAGCGATTAAAGTGTATGGTTGCCTATGATGGGACAGACTACTCCGGATTCCAAATTCAGCCTGATCAGGTTACCATTCAGGGGGAAATAGAGGCGGTCCTGCAGCGAGTGACGGGACAGGCAATTTCGATCGCCGGTTCAGGTCGTACAGACGCGGGCGTGCATGCTAGGGGCCAAGTCTTTCACTTTGATACAGAGAGTACCATTCCGATAGATAAATGGCGTTTTATCTTAAACAATCAATTGCCAGATGCAATCATCATTCAATCGGTAGAGGAAGTAGAACAGGAGTTCCATTCGCGGTTTGATGTCAAAGCTAAAGAATACCGCTATTGTATTGATAACGGAACAGTACCTGATCTGTTTCGACATCGCTATGCCGAACATATACGAATGCTGTTGGATTGTGAGAGAATGCAGCGGGCAGCATCCCATTTGATTGGGGAACATGACTTCACTTCTTTTTGCTCTGCGAAGACTCATGTGGAGGACAAGATTCGGACGATTTTTGATGTGCGTGTGGAACGTGATCAGAATCTGGTCTGGATCATTTGCCGAGGGAATGGGTTTCTCTATAACATGGTGAGAATCATTGCAGGCACGCTGATAGAGGTGGGCCAAGGAAGACGTGATCCGGATACAATTCCGAGCATTCTGGCAGCTTGTAATCGTGAAATGGCCGGTTTGACCGCTCCAGCCAAAGGCTTAACCATGTGGGAAGTATTTTACTGAATTCATTTTTTTGTAGTCTCTTGACTATGGCTGTAATTTATAGTACGATATTTCTTGGTATTTTTCATACCCGCTAGCCCCACTCTAGCCCCGGGATTGAAAGATAAAAGGAACGATTTGAAACAAAAATGTAGTGCTTTTTATTTGACACACCTGGAGAGGTTGATTACCGTTGCAACTCTCCTTTGACTAAATGTAACGGGCAATTATTTAGGAGGGACAAAAATGCGTACCACATATATGGCGAAACCGCTTCAAGTTGAGCGTAAATGGTACATCGTTGATGCTGAAGGCCAAACTCTTGGTCGTCTTGCAAGCGAAGTAGCTTCCATTCTGCGCGGTAAATTAAAGCCTGAATATACTCCACACGTTGACACTGGTGATTTCGTAATCGTAATCAACGCTGACAAGATCAAATTGACTGGTAAAAAGCTTACCGACAAAATCTACTACACTCACTCCCTGTATCCAGGTGGTTTGAAAGCAACTACTGCTGGTGATATGTTGAATAAGCGCCCAGATCGTATGTTCGAACTAGCAGTTAAAGGTATGTTGCCTAAAAACAGCTTGGGACGTCAAATGTTCACGAAGCTGAAAGTATACGCTGGTACTGAACATCCACATGAAGCACAAAAGCCAGAAGCTTGGCAAATTCGTGGTTAATTAAAAGGGAGGAAATGACTCGTGGCACAAGTACAATACTACGGTACAGGTCGTCGTAAACACTCCGTAGCACGCGTTCGCTTGGTTCCAGGTGAAGGTCGCATTGTGATCAACAAGCGTGAAATGGATAACTACTTTGGTTTAGATACTTTGAAATTGATCGTAAAACAACCACTCGTTTTGACTGAAACTCTTGGTCGTTACGATGTATTGGTTAACGTTGCTGGTGGCGGTACTACAGGTCAAGCTGGTGCAATCCGTCACGGTGTAGCACGTGCCCTTTTGAAAGCTGATCCAGAACTTCGTGGCGCTTTGAAACGTGCTGGTTTCTTAACTCGTGACCCACGTATGAAAGAACGTAAAAAATACGGTCTTAAAGCTGCTCGTCGCGCTCCACAGTTCTCCAAACGTTAATTTTGTTTATCAAACCCTTGTCTCCTTTGGGAGGCAGGGGTTTTTTATTTTATCCTGTAGTCTGTTAGATATTGTCGAAATATACAGTTATGGTATTATGTGGTTAAAAAGAGATTGATAGAAAGAGACAATGGGGGGTTCAGTTTGAGGAGGATTTTTCGTCGGTGCTTCATGCTATTCTGTATTATTACTCTCATCATGATGACGGGTTCACCTGTATTTGCGAAGACCAAAAAGATCAAGCAACTCCAGAATGATCAGGCGATCTCATCGATCTGGAATGGGCAGGGAAAGGACATTCAGATTCGCTATTTCGGTAGGGATGGTTTGCTCTGGACTTTTGAAAACAAAGACAAAGATACCGAAATTTTTCATTTCGATGGCTCAAGTGTAGAGCAGATTGAAGATTTTCGCGGATACGAAATTGAAAAGGTAGAACAAGATGGAATTCAGGTATGGGTAGAATCTCTGAATACAGATTTCGATCATTTCCGCTTGTTTTATAAAATGGATGGAAAGAAGAAAGTCATTAAAGATTATAACGAAATGACCCTTAGAAATCTGCAGATAACCTATCCCTATATTACGTGGGAGGAAATTTGTAACGGGGTAAAAACTACATACAAATACAATGTAGAATCAAAAGAATTAAGCTCAAATGCTTCTTTTGGCGCTACGCTTGATTCATTTTACAAATTTGATCAGCAAAACCGTAAAGAGTACCTCCGATCTTTTAAAATTCATGATTATGAATATGGAAGAGTTAAAGACTGGGCTTCTACTGATAAATATCTAGGCTGGGAAAAGGCGAAAAATATTTATCTATCGGATCCTCAAACAAATCCAGGATACTACAAGCTTACAGACCAACCTAAAAAAACAGAACTACTCGGTATGGATGATACGTACACATACTGGTTGGAAAAAGAAGGTCTAGCAACCTATTCCTTCGAGGATAAGCACGTTTCCGTACTTCCTTTACACGAGGTATCCCCTGAGCTTACTCAGGAGTTATGGTCTGCATTTCGATCTGCTGAAGTATTTAACGGCAAAATAGCTATTGCCTCCGAAGATGATTCCAAGCTTCAAGTCTATTTGATCAATTATCATCAATTGTCCAGTAATTTTAACGCTGAATCCTTAAAGAAATACCAGCCGGAATTCATCAATTCTAAATATGTTGCCGGAATTCATGGCCATTTATCGTATGGAGCCAGTTTTATTGTCTCCTCACCTGAATATTTGGCATGGTCCGAAGATGGGTGGTCTTCAGAACTCAAGTATAAGAAACTAACTGATTCTCGTACGTATCTAGTGCCAGGAAAATGGTTTTCCGCCAAATTTGTTGGCAAGGATTTGTATGCACTTGGCTATGCAATTAAAAGAGACGAATCTGCCACTGATGATGAAAATGACAATCCATATTCGAACACGTATGGCTTATATCGAATTGATTTTGGACAGGGAGTAGCAAAATTAGTCCAATCTCTAGATAATTACGGCTTCTTCGGCAATGGTCTTTTGGAGGATTCAGGTAAAATATACTGGATAGAAGATCATAAAGATTGGATTGGCTGTTATGATCCTAAGAATGATCAAGTAGATTATCCAGTATCAAACGTTAAATATATGCAATCATTTGCAGTTCATAATGATACATTCGTCTGGATAGAGGAAGATGATGACGAAGAACACTTGCAAATTAAACTACAGCGAATGGGTGAAAAACCGCTAACGATTGCAAAGTGGTCACGGGAGGACAAGGATATAGATGAACTGGCATTCGATGGGAAGCGAATTGTCTGGAATCAGGCTGAAAATAATCTCAGTAAGGTTGTTCTGTATGATCTAGGAAGTAATCAGGAAAAGACTATTTATTCTACGAAGGATCGGCGGGCTGCTCAACATCTGCAAATTTCGGATAACGTCATTTACTTCATCGGACCAAACGGTAGGTCGAGGTTACCCTTACAAAGATACGATATCGCAACTGGAAAAATCATTGTCTTGGATAAAGATGCAGACAACTATTTTGTACAAGGGGATAAAGTTTTTCTTTCAGTTCATGCTGCTGAAAGTAATAAAAATGACCACTATTATCTCATCGGAAAGAAAAACAAGAGTTCTAAAGGGATTGCGCTACGCTACAAGTGGAAAGATTTATCCCGAAATCATCAGCAGAAATGGTATGACCTCCAGTATTCCTTCCTGCCCCAAGACATTCACATAAAAATTAGGGAGGATGACTATACGTGGAAAAAACTGTTAGATGATATAGACGTATGGAATGACGCAATAAAGAATGAACCAGATGAAATTGAGGTAAGCGTTTCTCTATAGGAAAGAAGGCTTCTCCTGATTGGGGAAGCTTTCTTCACGAATCCAGTATTATTTCGGTTGGAGAGAGTAAAGGAGAAATAGACATTGATGAATTGGGGATACATAGGTCTTAGCTGCCTTGGTTTCTGGGTACAAGGCTTGTTTTGGGGGTGGGAGTCTTGCTTCTATTTAGCGCTTCTGGGAATCTTGTTTTTCTATCTCGCGCGAATAAAAGCTTCCATTTATGTTCCGAAAGTTGAGGGGAGTATTCTAGGGTTGTTTCTATTGGGATACGGTTTGTCGCTAATCATATACCCGACCAATGCTAGCCTGATCTCACTAATAAAATTGATACTGGTCTGTGCTTTTGTTATTTCTGGCGTTCAAGTGGTCAAAAGCTTTGATGATGTGATGAAATGGTACCGGGTGTATCTGTGGAACGTCTGTGCCCTTCTCCTATTAGGTTGGCTGATTCGTTCGGATGGATTACTTGAATCTGTTTTTGACTATGCCAATCTTGTGGCTGCCCTGTGTATGATGGCGATTATTTTTACTTTTCCTCAACTTTTCTCCGAAGATCAGAAGAAACGCTGGGTATCGATTGCCTTGTTCATCTTCTTTCTTGCTTCCCTTTTAGCGACGGGTGCAAGAATCGCGTGGGGAATAACTCTAGTCAGTGTAATATGGCAAACCTGGATCTTATCCGGTCAGGAAAGCACGCGAGTTGTAAGGCGTATCTGCTATGGAATCTTAGCTGCACTTAGCTTACTTATAGTGAGTGTACGATTTTTCTTGGAGGAGTTATGGCAAGAACTGACACAAACATCTTCTCTTAGAATTCGTCTGACCTATGATTGGGACGCACTTAGAATTGCTCTGGATCATCCGTTGTTAGGCGTTGGGGCAGAGGGTTGGGATAAACTTCAGTATCAATATCAGACGGCCCTCTATTCTGTACGACATATCCATAATCATGTACTGCAACTATGGCTGGAAGGCGGGATTCTTGCTCTACTTGCGTGGGGTGTATTCATCTGGGTTATGATCCGCGATTATTCAATCATTCGCAAATGCTCGAACAAGCAGGTTCCAACAGATATGCAGTCCATCTGGCTGTCTACGATTGCGGTTGTTGTGTATTCAACACTCGATTTTATTCTCTCTTTTCCAGCCTTATTCTGTGCGGTTTTGTTTTATTTGGTTGTCAGAAGAGTGGTTTTACAGACGGGTGGAGAGGGAGATTTGGTTATTTCCCGAGGTGTTGTGATGTTCATTGGCACGTTCATGATAGTAAGTGGAGTTATTGCAGGGTACCGTGAAGGTCTTGTGGTAAAAGGTGAAGCTGCATTGGCTGAAGGAAATGTCCGAACGGTTCTGAAATATGAACAACTGCCTGAATGGTGTATTCCGTCAAAAGATCGGGCGCTGTTGCTCGGGCGGGCATTTCTTGAGAAGGCTAAACGAACCCAAAAGCCCGAAGATTGGCAAAAGAGTCTGTATTATTTAGGTGGGGGAATAAAAGAAGATCACGAAGACCTGCGTTTTTATCCTCCATATGTATATAGCTCGCTTCAATTGATGACTGATAGGCGAGCAGTTGAAATGGCGGAGCAGTTAATCTTACTGCAACCAAGATTAGTGGACAATTACGAGTTGTACGCAGAAGCCTTGCATTTGGCTGGAGATAATGAGCGCGTTTTGCAGATTCCGAAGCAGTTAGAGGAAGAAAAACATAAGGTCTACCAAGAAGCCATATTTAAAAAGCATATACCTACCCTACATCCAACAGACCGCCTTCAACAGTTAATCCAAGAATCAGCTTCCCCATAGAGTTTCAGTCATATTTTGGCCGTCTCGTCCATAAGATGAAAAGGAAAATGGGACAAAGGGGCGGTTGGTGTGACAAGAAAGGTGATCGGATGGATATTGGCATTCTTCGTGCTCATCGTTATTTTTACCTATCGACTTCCCGATCACTCCTCATGGTCGACTTGGACGATGCCTTTGGCAGGAACGGTTATAGCCATTGATCCAGGTCATGGTGGTATGGATGGAGGAGCGACCAGCAAGGATGGGAAAATAGTAGAGAAGGACGTTACCTTGTCGATCAGTTTGTACTTACGCGACTTTTTACAGCAATCTGGAGCGTTTGTGGTTATGACTCGAGAGGAAGATAAGGATTTGGCATCGCCAGAAGCGCACCTTCAACGGAAACGCAAATCGGAGGATATTCGCGGAAGAGTTAAATTCGTGAATGAAAACACCCCGGATTTTCTGGTCAGCATTCACCTGAACGCATTTCCTTCCGCTAAATATTCGGGAGCACAAACCTTCTATTCAGCGGCATATAAAGAAAGCGGAGAAATGGCTTACCTCATTCAGGATGAAATCAAGCGGGTACTTGAGAATACGAATCGCGTACCCAAGACAACAGACAATGTGTTCTTAATCCGTGAGGTTGAGTGTCCTTCTGTATTAGTCGAGGTTGGCTTTTTATCTAATACAGCGGAGGCGAAGCAGTTGGAATCTGTTGAGTATCAAAAGGCCATGGCCAACGCCATATATCAAGGAATTTTGCGGCATTATGCGGGTGAAAAAATTCAAGGAACTAACTAACGTCACAATAAACAATCGTCCGATGTGCTATAATGAAGCCGAATTGGAGAAGAATATGCAGATAATAATTGTTTGAGGTGAAAGAATGATTACACAAAATCAGGTATTGGAAGCGCTGCGAGAGGTTCACGATCCAGAGATCAACCGCAGCCTAGTAGAATTAAATATGATTCGTAATATTGATATTGAGGGACAGGAGATTAGTCTGGAAGTAGTTCTTACGATTAGCGGCTGTCCATTGAAAGTAAAAATAGAAGAAGATGTAGTCAACGCCTTAAAAGCTTTGGGGGCAACTAAGGTGAATCTTCGTTTTGGAACGATGACTGACGAAGAAAGAGCAGCGCTTAGCGCTCAATTGCGTGGTGGCCAAGGACAAGTTCATAACGGTGCTCCGGGCCAGGTATTGAATCCGATTCTGGCTCCTGATTCCAAAACAACCTTCATCGCTGTTACATCAGGTAAAGGTGGCGTGGGTAAATCTACGGTAACGGTTAACCTGGCTGTATCTTTGGCTCGCCTCGGCAAAAAAGTCGGGATTATCGACGCGGATATTTACGGGTTCAGCGTACCGGATATGATGAATATCGAGCAACGACCTACAGTAATTGGGGAGATGCTGCTGCCAATCGAGAAGTTTGGAGTAAAAGTAATCTCCATGGGCTTCTTCGTTGAAGATAATTCTCCGATCATTTGGCGTGGACCAATGTTGGGTAAAATGATTCGCAACTTCTTCTCGGAAGTTCACTGGGGTGATCTTGACTATCTCATCTTGGATTTACCTCCAGGAACCGGTGACGTAGCGCTTGACGTACACACAATGATTCCACAAAGCAAGGAGATTATTGTAACGACTCCTCATGCTACCGCATCGTTCGTAGCTGCTCGTGCGGGAGCTATGGCACTTCGAACAGGACATGAAGTAATCGGGATTGTAGAGAACATGGCTTGGTATGAAGCAAAAGACGGCTCAAAAGAATATGTCTTCGGCCGTGGTGGTGGAGCGAAGTTGGCTGAACAGCTGTCAACCGATTTACTTGCTCAGATTCCGTTGGCTCAACCAGAAAATCATCCTGCCGAACCGGATTACTCACCTTCCATCTATAAACAGGATTCAGCTATTGGCCAACTGTACATGGAATTGGCGGAGCGCGTAAACGCAAAAGCGTAGACAGTTGCTTCAAAATAATCGTATTTTCAATGGGGGCATTACGATCTGCGTAATGCTCCTTTTTTGTTGCCCTCAAGATTTGACAGATGCTAGCCAATTTGATAAATTTCTAATTAGACAATTATCTAAAGTTATTTCTCCCTTTTCAGGAGGTGAACCTACTTGCAAATTGAGACCTTAGTTGAATTCCATAAAGCAGTTGGAGATGTCACTCGGATTCGTATCTTGTCACTCCTTGCGAGAAAACCGATGAGTGGTTCAGAACTTGCGGAGCGTTTGGGTCTTACTCCAGCCACGATCACCCACCATACACAAAAACTAAAAAAAATCGGAATTGTGAAAGAGAAACGTGATAAAAACACGATTACTTTCTTTTTGCTCCCGCGTGAATTGAGTAGATATTCACAAAGCTTGGTGGCAACGGTTTTGCCGTCAGATTTGCCTGTTCTTGAAGAGTGGGATATCTGGCGTGGAGAGCAGGCTGCCGAAGAGGAGGAACAGACTATGGCAGATACGGAAAAAGAACGGATTTCAGCACCATTCTTCCAAGAGGATGGCAAACTGAAGCAGATTCCTTCTCAATGGAAAAAACGTCTTTATGTTTTGGAGAAATTAGTGTCCGGTCTTGAATATGGCAGAACTTATTCGGAAAAGGAAATCAGTGAGTACCTACGGCAATTCCATGATGACTTTGCGACACTGCGACGAGAATTGATTATGAACCATATCATGCACAGGGCGGATGGGACCTACAGCTTGAACCCACGAGAATTATGGAAAACAGTCGAGTAAATCGAGGAACAAAAAAGTGAGCCCATTAACAGGCTCACTTTAGCTTGTGCCGCCACCGCCACCACCGCCACCTTTGCCTCCACCTTTACCGCCTTTACCTCCGCCTTTTTTCTTCCCGCCTTTTCCTTGCTCTTCCTTTGGTTTCATCATTTCTTCATTTGCTTTGGTCATGATTTTTAACAATTCTGCTTGAAACAGCGGGCTTTTGATTGCGTCCTTCATGACTTGCATCGTTTGTTGACGGTAAGCACTACTCTTCATCAAATCCATTAAATTTTTCTCGAACTCCGGATCTTTCATGACACTAACCATCATTTTCTGATACTCTGGATCCTTCATCAGATCTTTCAACAGATTTTTATTTTCTTCTTTCATTGATTTTGCCAGTGTGCTGGTGAATTTAGGGTCCTTAAATGCCTCTTTGATCTGCGGGTTTTTGGGATCAGCGATGCTTTTTATCAAAGTGGTGCGAACGGTAGAGGCATCCATGACCATACTTTGTTTGAACGTATCATCCTTCATCATTTTGCCTACGGTTTTTTTTGCTTCGTCTGTCTGCATAATGTCTAAAACCATAGTTTTAATGGTTTTATAATCAGGTTGTGAACTGCTTTGCGTTTTGCTTCCTCCGCCACCACCGCCACCGCAGCTAGAGAGGAGTAAGATTGAAGCAAATAAAGTCGTCATCCAGAAGGAGATGCGGACTTTGCCCATTGGAGGCTTCCTCCTTTCGATTGCTACTTATAAAATGCTCATTTTGAATAAGGATTACGCTAGTATTTTTTGTACGTGGTTGGTACAATCATTACGATTAGATGGGGGGGTTAAGCTTGAATTTGCGTAAATATGGCTGGCTATTTTACACCACTTTAGGAATAGGTGGTTTGGGCGGAATGCTGGCTGGATTTCTTGTTGGGAGAAATGAACTTTTTAGTGGAACTATTAACAATATGTTGATGGGAACCTTGACGAATCTCTTGTTAGGGATACTCATCAGTGTGTTGTCGCAAATGGGCTTTTTCGCGTACATGACGTTTAATTATTTGGGACTAAGTTTTTTTGGAAAGAACCTATCTGCGTGGAAAAGTATCCAACTATTCTTTATTTTGTTTGCCTTTTTTGACATGGTTTATTTGCGATATTCACTCGGAACAAGAGGAGATACCTTCTTGCCTTATTTTGTGGAACCTGTTCTTTTATTATTTGTTTCGTTAATCGTCATGTATGCCAAGGTTAAACAAACGAATTCTCAGGCAGCTATTCCCACGCTGTTTTTCATGTTTGTTGTGACGATCTTGGAATGGATACCTGGATTGAAGCAGGATAACATTTATTCTATTCAGTTTATGATTGTTCCCCTTTTATTCTGTAATGTGTGGCAAGTCATGCAATTGCATCGATTAACCAAAAAACAAAGCTGATTCCCACAAGCGGGCATCAGCTTTTTATTCATGAAGAATTAATCAATTTCTTGAGAATTGACTTGAGTACCAGCAATCAGTTCAGAGACGCTGACGAATTCATATCCGGAAGAGCGTAACTGATCAATGATTTGGGGTAAAGCAAGATGGGTCTGTTTACAGGAATCACTCGCATGCAACAGAATAATATCCCCGGGGTGCGCTTTACTCACCACATTGTTTACGATTTGGTCTACACCAGGATTCATCCAATCCTTTGAATCCGTATCCCATTGAATCACGGTATAACCTAGATCAGCAGCTGTTTTCAAAACGCGTTTATCGAAATCCCCGTTCGGCATTCGGATCAAGGTGGGTTTTTTACCGGTTAATTCGGTAAGGATCGTATGGGCTTTTCCAATTTGGATACGAATTTCGTCATCTGAATATTTGCTGTAATTATCATGTTTGTGACCGTGGGATCCGATCTCATATCCCATTTCCTTGATCCGCTTAATTGTGTCGGGATGGCGTAAGCTCCACGGCGAGGATAAAAAGAAGGTGGCATTGGACAGCTTTTTTTCTTTTAAAACGTCCAGAATTGGAATGGTTCTCGTCTCGCCCCAGCTGATGTCAAAGGTTAAAGCAATTTTCTTTTCCTTTGTATCGACTTTGTAGACAGCCTGGGGGACCTTTCCTTTGCTACCTTCCGTAATAACAGCGATAGTATCTCGTTCAGCATAAGCAATTCCAGCGGCAAACAAAATGGCTGTGACGATGACAAATAATTGCTTTAGTTTTTTTGCGCTTATCACATACATGAATTTCAATTGTTTCACCCCCTATACCTGTTTGTCCCTGTACAATTCTATGCAGAGGAGGCAAGGATATTCTTAAACATAATCGTATAACCAAGGGAAGAATCATAAGATAATAACAGAACGACATGTCAGCGGTGGCCATTGCTTAATGGGGTTCATGGCAAGCATGATAATAATAGAAGCGGCTTCACAGATGGTTTAGGAGGAGGAGAAAAAGATGTTAGGGATACTGAAAAACCTATGGCTAGATAATCGGAAGTACTTTTATATTGGATGTATTTTAATGCTAGCGGGTATCTTAATCGGGATTGTTCAAGCGGATAAAGTAGATGCGATTGCCCGAGAGATGCTAGGTCAAATAAAACAAATCGCCGATAAAATCGGTTCAAGCAACAATTCTTTAACCGCATTTCGAATGATATTTATTAATAATGTGCTTACAGCCTTTTGCATGATGATATTTGGTGTCTTATTCGCGATTTTCCCTGTTTACGGGATCGTGACCAACGGAATTCTGCTAGGCTATATGCTGCATAAATTGGGAGCGGCTGGTTTGAATACCTTGCAAATATTTTCGGTAGCGATTCTGCCGCATGGGATCATTGAACTGCCCGCTGTAATATTTGCGGCGGGAATTGGCATACGATATGGGGCGTTGACAATACGCTCGATCACGTCCTTATGGGACCGATCCATTCGAGAAGAAATCAAAGCAGCGTGGTTGCTTAATATTAAGCAGTTTCCGGTGGCGCTACTAACCATTGTCTTCCTTTTGGCGATAGCTGGGGTTATCGAGAGTGTGATTACGCCGGCTCTTATCAAAGCAACCTTTGGCACTCAGGTTGATTTTATTAAAAGCAAGTAAAATGAATATCAATTCGAACATAGATGTATGGGCACCCAGCGATTAATGATTTCGTTGGGTGTTTTTTTTATTTGGTATCAGAATTAATTAATGGTGAAGGAGAGTTGAATATGGAAATATTGTGATGGACAAGATAAACGTACATCACATGGCCGGGGGAGGTCGGTATCTTTGCTAGGTTTTTTATTTAATGCAAAGGAGTGCCAAGAATTAGAGTATCTACTTAAACGTGAACTAGAAGAAATGTTGTTGGACTTTAGTGATAAACGAATTGATTTCTTAGTCAAACGCGCAATGGAAGAGAGGTACTCTATCCTTTTTCGCATGTATGCCCGAATTGCTAAACCAAACGAATTATCTAAGTATATTCGGCGTCGTAAAGTGGAAGAAGAGTACTTTAAATAATTTTTTGAAAAAGTATTGACTTAACACACCTAAACATGATAGATTATTTCTTGTCCGAAACAAGCTTACTGCTTCTCACATAAACGAGAAATAAAAATGCTTGACTTTATAATATTAGTTGTTTTATAATATAAAAGTCGCTTTTGGACAAGATGCTCTTTGAAAACTGAACAATTAACGTTTAGTGAATGAAACACTAGCCAAGCAAAACTGTTTTGAAGTTTAGAATCAACTCAACTTTATTGGAGAGTTTGATCCTGGCTCAGGACGAACGC
>NZ_JBNJQR010000013.1:122723-126205 GCF_050113715.1 Brevibacillus ginsengisoli | reverse complement strand
AGACGATGAGGTTGATAGGTTCGGTGTGGAAGTGCGGCAACGCATGGAGCTGACGAATACTAATCGGTCGAGGACTTATCCACGTCCATTATCCTTAAAGCAATGTTGAACCGTTATCCAGTTTTCAAGGAATAAAGAAGGCTGATCAATCTATCTTTTATGAAGATAAATTGATCAGCTTTTTTGTTTTTCTTAAACAAATCCAAGTGGATAACATGAGGCTAATTCTAAGGAATCGGCCATAATATTTTCTGAATGCGATTAATGGGATAAATGAAAAGGTGTTAGCCGATAAATTAACGAAGTATTAGAGTAAATTGGGAATGGGACGTGAAGTTAAAAGAAAAGGAAGGGAGAAAGGAGGAAAACCTGTTAAATGAAAAATGAAAGTACTGAAGTAACGGGGGAAAACAGAACGGATTGCACCAGTTTATTTCGAAGGCTACTTGAAGTGTTGTGGGTTTCCACAAAGTTAGGAGTAACATCGTTTGGAGGACCAATCGCTCATCTTGGCTTTTTTCATGATGAATATATTAAACGAAGAAGGTGGTTGGATGAGCGAACCTATGCTGATTTAGTGGCATTGTGTCAGTTTTTGCCCGGACCGGCCAGCAGTCAGGTTGGAATGGGAATTGGAATAATGCGTGCGGGACTTTGGGGAGGAGTTTTTGCTTGGATTGGCTTTACCCTTCCTTCGGTGATTGCTTTAACCATATTTGCCTTATTTCTTAAAGAATCACACGTGGCTGATTCCGGGTGGATACACGGACTTAAAATAGTGGCTGTGGCGATTGTGGCTCAAGCTGTATGGGGAATGGCAAGCAAGCTTACACCCGATCGAAATAGGGCCACGATGGCCGTAATTGTTATGGGGATCACGCTGCTTTGGCAAACAGCTATCAGTCAAATTGCCCTAATCATCGTGGCGGGAATAATGGGTCTATTCCTTTATCGTGGGACTCAGCAAGCTGAGCTGCCGGAATTGAACATATCGATACGTCGTTCTGTTGCGGTGATTAGTTTAGTTGCATTTTTTGCGTTGCTTGTGCTGCTTCCTGTCATGCGAATGCTAACTTCTTCTCAATGGTTAGCGGTTTTTGATAGTTTTTATCGGTCAGGTTCCTTGGTGTTTGGTGGGGGACATGTTGTTTTACCGTTGCTGGAAAGAGAAGTGGTTCCAGTTGGGTGGCTGACGAAAGAGCAATTTCTTGCAGGTTATGGTGCAGCACAAGCAGTTCCAGGGCCATTATTTACGTTTGCAGGATACTTAGGCGCGATGATGGGAGGGTGGTCAGGGGCCTTAATAGCCACTATCGCGATTTTTCTTCCCGCCTTTTTACTGGTTGTGGGAACATTGCCGTTTTGGGATTCACTGCGAAAAAGGCCTAAATTCCAAGGCGCGCTTACGGGCGTAAATACGGCTGTTGTTGGAATTTTGCTGGCCACTCTTTACAACCCGATTTGGACCAGCTCTATCTATGGGTCAAAGGATTTTGTGCTGGCTGCTGTGTTGTTTAGCTTACTCGTTTTCTGGAGGACACCTCCATGGGCAGTTGTACTTGCCGGCGCAGTCGGAGGTTTCGTTATATTGTGATACACAAAGTGATACATGCTAATGGATATAGGATGACAAATGAAAAAATAAGCAAGAAAAAGTCCCGACGAATTGTTTCATCGGGACTTTTCTTATTGTGTTTTTAAAGGGTAAACAACTGATCGACTTTACTGCTTAATCCTTTCCAAAACTCGGAGATATTCGGTTTCGGATTCCCGATGTTGCTGATGCTAGGATCTCCTGGCTCATAAATAACATCCTCGTTCGCATTAATAATGGCTAGGTAATCTTTAACGATCTGCGCGGTATGGGTGTCAGGATGTTCTTGGACGAGCTTCTCATAGCTTTGTTTCACTTGGGGGAGAAGCCGCAACGTGTTCTCATCAATTGCTTCGTATCGATACTCATGAATATATTGGTTCAAGTAGTTGAAGTATAGAGTTTTCATTTCCACTTTTTTTAACCCGTTTGGGAATGTAGTCAGATAATGCTCGGTATGCAACAGGCGATCTGCCAGCTCATTACGCGAAATGGTGAGCCCCCCGTCCTCCATCGAGTTCTGATTGGCCTCCACGGTCTGGATGGAAAGGTACTCTTTTAAATCCTTGGATAGATAGGGAGAGTAAGCCTTATTCAACGCATCGTAGTCCACTCGCCAATAAAAGTCCCCGTCTCGGTTATCTAACGTAAGCTTGCTGGATACCTGACTGAGCATCCATAGCTTTAACGCATCGTCGTTTTCAATTTTGGTGAAATCGTAGGGGTATTCAAGCGCGTTTAATTTTTCGGCGGTACCCGGCTGAATCAACCGTTTGGCAAGCTGGTCGTTTACAGCAGGTACGTACTGCTCATAATAGTGTTCGAGAATCAAGAACATCTGGTCCGCCGTTTTTTCATTCACATGGGCCATGTTGGTATCCAGGGCCGAGATGATTTGACGGGCATCTTTTGCTTGGGGGGCGATTTCCTTCAACTGGTTTATTAAGCCATCATCAGGCTCAGACGCTTGATCAGATGAAGATGAGGTTGCGCTTGTCTGCTGAGTTTTCGGCGTCGCGCTGGAATTTTGATCATGGGAACTGCATCCTGAAAGTAGAAGGATAAGTAGGATGAGAGATTGGGCTATAAACCCCAGACGAATCATAATTGCATTTCACTCCTTTATATCTTCAACCATCATACCATTTGAGCAGATAGAAAAAACCTCCCTTCTTCCTTTTTACAAGATGATCCAAAAAATGAGTTGGAGTAAACTTCCTCACGAATTAGGACAAATGCCACGTTTCAAATTGAAATTGAACAGTTTTACAGGGAGAACATGTAGGACTATGTAATCAAATGCATAATTGGTAATATTTTTAGGGTTATCTTGTTCGCCAATTTGGAATTAAGATGGAAAAGTACCCAATTTGAGGGGAAAACCATCACAGCCAGGAGGAAACAAGATGACGAAACAGCAATGGTTAAAAAAGTCAACAATGGCCGTCATGCTCGGTACATCCCTGTTGATGTTTGTTGAAGCTGGACAAGCTGCTGCTGCACAGCTGGATACGACAGCAGTCGTTAAAAGCGCATATGATTTAATGGGGAAACCTTATAGTTCTGGAGGAAATGGCCCGTCCTCTTTTGATTCTGCTGGTTATGTTGCCTATGTCATGAAGCAGATGGGTGTTCAAGTAGATGACACGATCTCCGCTCTGCAAAAAGCAGGAAAAAGCGTATCCAAAAGTGAGCTACAACCAGGAGATATCGTTTTCTTCCATTCAAGTTCTACATATGTCGGAGTTTATGTTGGCAATGATAAATTCTTATATTGCTCCCAAAGCAAGGGTGGCGTTGTCGAGCAAAGCTTCAAGGCAGTTGAGAAGTATTTTACAGGAGCGCGTCGGGTAAGCACGCCAACCTCGGGAACAACACCGAGTACTGG
>NZ_JBNJQR010000013.1:0-122623 GCF_050113715.1 Brevibacillus ginsengisoli | reverse complement strand
TGGTTCGCAAACTCCAGGTCAAACACCAAGTACAGGTGGTTCGCAAACTCCAGGTCAAACACCAAGTACAGGTGGTTCGCAAACTCCAGGTCAAACACCAAGTACAGGTGGTTCGCAAACTCCAGGTCAAACACCGAGTACCGGTGGTTCACAAACTCCCGTCAACTCGATTGGACAAGCAGTGATCCAAGCAGGATTGAAATATCTCGGCACTCCTTATGAATATGCGTCCAGCCGTTCGACCAAGACCACAATGGACTGCTCAGAGTTCGTCATGTGGGCCTATCGTGAAGGTGCCGGAATTGATATGGGTAGAGGCGGAGCGACTTCAGAATTTAACTACGTGAAAGCGCACGGGACGTACTACTACGATAAAAGCAAGTTGCAGCCGGGAGATCTCATCTGGTTCATGAAATACCGCGGATGGAAAGCATCAGACTACGCGGGAATCGATGCAAGCAGTCAGCCGATTCAGCATATCGGGATCTATATGGGGAATAACAAGGTTCTTCATACTTTCGGTGCGGGTGGAGTCAAAATCACCGATCTGGAAGGTACACATTGGGGATACCGATTTATTAAAGCAGGGCGTCCTTACTAAACAAGTATTAACGAGACAGTGATCAGGTTTTTCTGATTGCTGTCTTTTTTTGTCTAGGCTACTATTACGTGTATCGATTAGCTGACAATAATATATACAAGGAAGAAGTCAAAATCGTATAATAGCGCATTCTTGAAGATTTTATCGATGATAAAGGTAAAAAGACGAAGTAAAACCACCTCAGTTGTGAACTAAGGTGGTTTTTTGTGTGTCGTTCATACTCATACTCAAGATTTTCGGTTTTAGAACTTAATTGTTTGTGCCAGCAGGGACTGCATTCTGGAAGTATTGTTCCAAAGTAGTTCCTCTTTGAGTAATCTCTTGAGCGACTTTTTTGCCAACGTAGCGGATATGCCAAGGCTCGTAAGCGTACCCGGTGATAGCTTCCTTACCTTTTGGATAGCGGATAATAAAACCGTATTCAGCGCAATGCTCCTTGAGCCATAGGCCTTCAGGTGTTTTGCCAAAGGATTGCTCTAACCGAGTCTTGCTGTCTGCACCAGATACGTCAATTGCTAATCCAGTTTGATGCTCACTTTTACCAGGAACTGCACTGAATTGAGCCGCATGTTCGGGGCCCTGGGTTTTGACGTAGGTGTCAAATAGGCCTTTTTGGGTTTTGTAAGAACGGTACCCGGAGCAGCCGTAAAGGGTAATGTTATCTTTTTGGGCGCCAGCGAATAATTCCTCTAAAGCTTTGGCTGCTTCTGGACGCATGAGTCGCTTCTCACTCTTTTCTTGAAATGGAAAGGGAACGTTAGGCTCTACTAGGCCTTCAGGAATATAAGAAGACGGCAAGGAACGCTGTTTGTCGACAACCACCAGCAGATCCTGTGGATTGGTCACGGTCGGCACTCCATTGACCATACGAACCGTATCTTTGAGATAGGTGCTGCTTGGAACGGTGCCCTCGTTGCTTTGTCCAGAAGTACTGGTCGGACTTTGTGGTGAATCAGAGGGTGGAGCAGGCGTCACACTACCTTTATCGGATGGACTTGGGGCAGGCGCTGTATCTGATGGTTGAGCAGGCTGCGCTGTCTGGCCAGATTGGTTATTGGGAAGACTGGAGTTTAATGGAGACGTTTGACATCCACTCAGCATGATACTGGAGAGTATCGTGGTGGTTGCCAATAGGCTTAGCTTGTAAAACTTGTTCATCTTAGGGGACCTCCTGCGTTACTTTCGCGTCTAGGTTAAATCGCTAGAATCATACCACAATGAGCCGAACTTATACAGCCGTTTGGTATAACTTTCATGGAGCAGAGAACTTACTTCGTAAACGGTAAATCCCGGAATTCGTCAGAGACGATGGACAGCATTCTATGGAAATTAGATCCTAAAGTGGGTGATTCAAGTGGGTAAACTTCGCCTTCGTATCCCTTTGAAAACGTTTTATAGATTTACTATTTCGAATTAATTTAATTGGCTAGTAAATCAATTTGTCAACTGCTACAATAGCTTCGGTTATTCGTAATCAATAGCGGTTAGTGAATATAGAGAGATACTAACCATAAAAAGTTTTTTATCGATAAACTAAGTAAATTCTTAAGGGGACCGTGATTGCATGAATGCTTTATCAAAAAAAGATTTGCTGTTTGTCAGTTTTATGCTGTTCTCCATGTTTTTTGGAGCGGGTAATCTGATCTTTCCAACCTTTCTCGGGTATCAGGCAGGAGATGAGCTGTGGCCTTCGCTTGCCGGGTTTATTCTGTCTGATGTAGGTTTGTCTATCCTGGCTGTTGCCGCTATTGCCAAGCTCGGCAGCTTTCGGACTTTGGCTGCGCGTGTGAGTCCGCAGTTTGCATTTATTTTTCCTGTACTTGTCTATCTTTCTATTGGTCCTGGGCTGGCAATTCCGCGTGCCGGAAGTTTGGCCTACGAGATGAGTTTCGGTTCGTTGCTGCCGCATGAATTGGCTGTTCATCCTGTTAGCTTACTTGCCTACACGCTTGTATTTTTTGGTGTCGTCTTCTGGTTGAGCATGTCGCCTTCCAAACTGGTAGACCGCTTCGGCAAATTACTGACACCGTTGTTGCTCATCATGATCCTGGCGGTTTTTATCCGCAGCTTGTTTGTATCGAATGCGGGAGTAGGCGCCGCTCAGGGAGCGTATGCGATCCATCCGATCAGTAAAGGGTTTCTGGACGGTTATCAGACGATGGATGCTCTGGCCGCTCTTGCTTATGGGATTGTTGTTGCCAATGCTATTCGATCAAAAGGTGTAGAGAATACCCAAAAGCTGTCTGGTTATATCATCGGCGCAGGAATTGGCGCGGGAATTCTGCTTTCTGTGATCTACCTCATTCTTGGTACACTGGGTGTTACCAGTGCTGCCGTAAATCCGGCGAATGGCGCCCCAATCCTCAGTGAAGTCATGAGTCGTTTGTTTGGACAAGGTGGAACCGTACTGTTAGGCGCTTTGTTCACCTTGGCTTGCTTGTGTGTCTCCATTGGGCTGGTGACATCTTGCAGTCAATTCTTTTCAAGTGTTATTCCTGCGCTTTCTTATCAGACATGGGTCAGAATCATTTGTTTCCTGAGTCTTATTATAGCAAATCTTGGTTTGGCCCAAATCCTCAAAGTTTCCGTTCCAATCCTCGGCGCTCTTTATCCGGTTGCGACTGTATTGATCCTGCTCGGGCTGGCTGATAAATTGTTCAACAGCTCCAGGCGAGTGTATGGCATCACGATTACGTTTGTGGCGATTTTCAGTGTGGTGGATATGATCAATGTGACCTTCCTGAAGGGTGCCTGGACTGCCTGGCTAGGGCATTTGCCTTTCTATCCACAGGGATTTGGGTGGCTCTTGCCCGCACTGATGGGAGTGATCGCAGGGGGGATTGCAGCAAGATTAGGTCCAACTGAGGAGAATAGAAGAAACCAACTGGCGGATTGATGGAATAGGCCGAATATGTAATAATACGTCATAGTATTGCGCTTATTTCATTGATTGTACCGGAGTGATTCTATGATGTCACAAGGGGTATTTTTGATCGTAGAAAAAGGAAACCCTTATCCATTTCATGAGGTCATACCCGTAACCAAAAACGAAGTACTGCTCGGCCGAAGCTGGAAAGGATATGATCCGGAAATCACATTCTCCAGCATGTATATCTCCCGAAAGCATGCCGTGATTACCAATGACAACAACCAGTTCTATATAGCAGATTTGATGAGTATGCACGGTACGGAGGTCAACGGAAACCCGATTAATCAGCTGCCTTATTTGTTAAGAGACGGAGATACCATCACGCTGGCAAAAGGGGAGGCCGTTCTTTCGTTCAACAACACGTTGGAGCAGGATCTCGGGAAAACGAGTGAGTTCAGAATTCCCCCGGAGATCATGATGGAGTCAACGGGATTGGCCGTTCATCCGGACAGGCGGGAAGTATTGGTGGATGGTGAGCCGCTTTATTTATCCGGGAAGGACATTGATCTGTTCATGTTGCTTTATCAAAAAGTAAACCAGGCTGTCAGCTACGATGAGATTAAACTGAAAATATGGCCGGAGCGTGTTACCCAGACCGCAGATATTCCTGATGTTGGGCGAGATGAAGTAAATGCGCTGGTTTATCGCCTTCGTAAAAAATTAGGGAAATACGGAGACCGAGTTGTGACCGTTCCTCGGTTCGGGTATATGCTCGACTTATAGGACGTGGAAGGAGGTGGTGAAAATCACTTCCTTTTTTTCTTGTCGACTCCCTTCTGTAGTGAACGGAGCGGACAGTAAATACTACACGCGAGCTTAAACAGAGCGCATAGGGACGAAGTCTTTTCTTCTATCATCATTTTTACATCATGATATGATCCTTCCTTTATGTTCCGAAGGATGTATTTATATTATCCTGATCATGAGAGAATTGGGCTCACGATATACACGTTTCTGGGCTCAGCTGCATTTACTAAAGGTGACAGCGCTAGTAAGTTAAAGGTGGGAAACGTCATGCAATACCGTAAACAAGAAGAACTTCGGATAAAAATGATAAATCGATTAAGTGCGTTGCTCGTGATTGTTTTTGTGTTATGCTCATTTTTGATGATACGTGTGGCATACGACCAGCTTATTGAGGGAAAGGTATACGCCTCACAGAGTCACTCCGAAAAGTTGGAGACCATGCATCTGCTTCAAGAAATAGACAGGACGTATAGATAAGGAGCCATAACATGAGCAATTCCTCCTCCTCAGAATCTCCTATGGCAATGAAACTTTATCGGGCTTTGGGTAAAACCTCAGCCATCACGCAACAACGGGCGGAGAGCAAGATTAGGAAGATGGGGATCACAGGAGCGAGGCTTCAGGTACTCCAAGAGTTATCGGAGGCCAAAGAACCGCTAAAACCATCAGAGCTTGGCCAGAAGCTTCGCGTGACCAAAGCGAACATAACCGTCCTACTAGGTTCGTTGGAACAAGACAGGTTCATCAGACGAGTAGGTACAACCGGGGACGGACGTATGAATTTGGCACAGATTACGTCGGAAGGGGAAGCCTTCTTGAAAAAAATCGTGCCACAACACCAGAATACCATCGAAGAACTGATGAACGGCCTGCGTCAAGACGAGCAAAAACAACTTTTGCAGCTATTAGACAAGTTGGCTGGGCACGTTGAAGACCTCTCTTGAAAGCAAGCGATGGATTTCGTGTGAAACTGGGGGAATAAATGGGCGAAAAGACAGGTCATAAAGCAGAATCACGTTCAATTGGCGCTGAATAGATTAAGGCAAAGAGCTTTAGCAAAGTCAGATTGTTGACTATTTCGGTAAAGTTAATCAATTTGATTTTCTTTTTGCGCCCAGAGGTGATGACGATTGACACTGCTAACGAGAATTCGAGAACATTTCGCCTACCTTAAGAATCCGTCGGTTGAAGAATTGCAAAACCGATTACAAGCGCTACAAATCAGCAAAGAAGAAATTGAACCGTACATTATGGAACCGGATCAACTACCTTATGGCAGAAATGTCATCTATCAGACTCCTGAGCTGGAAGTTGTGATTATCAATTTGCCAGGGCTGATCAGTTCCCTGCCTCACGATCACGGAGATTCCCTTGCCTGTGAAGTCATTGTGGAAGGTGAATTAACCAACCACATTTATGAACTGAAACAGGAGGGAACCGTTCGCCTTCTCTGTACGGATGTGTATACGGAACAGAGGATTTGTTCAATTGAGCGTCAACAAATTCACGCAATCCAGAATTCCAACGAGAACCGAACGATTATTCTCAATGTCTACGCGCCTCCGGTTTGCAAGCAACGGACGTACGAGGTGCAACAGCCAGAAGAAAGTTAACGAAGCAGAAGCTCAGTCTCAAGAGAGGCTGGGCTTTTTTATCGTGATAGATCAGCGCAAATATTGTAGAGTAGTAAATAATGACATCTGGTTTAATGGGAGCTGGAAAGACGAACGAGAAGGTGAAAAAATGAGGTCATCACATTTGGTGTTTAATGCCTATATCGGGCGGAAGAAGCCGGAGAATATCCGGAATCGATCAGTAGCTTGTCCATTCTGTGATCGAGACAATCTGGAAGGAATTATCGAAACGCGGGGTTCGATCATCTGGCTGCCTAACAAATTCAATGTGTTGGAGGAGACTTTTCAAACGGTGATCATTGAGACCGATCAATGTGATGCGGAATTGTCTACCTACAGGAAAGATCACATTTACGAGCTCATGTCGTTTGTTGTGGAGAAATGGCAGGAGATGCAACGAAGCGGCAAGTACAAATCCGTTGTCTTATTCAAAAACCACGGACCTTATTCAGGAGGGACGATTGCCCATCCCCATATGCAAATTATTGGATTTCATGAATACGATTATATGCTTCATACGGTTCCCGAGCATTTTGAAGGAGTACCTATACATGAGCAGAATGGTGTGATTTGTAATCTGTCCACCAAACCAAGGATAGGCTTCTCCGAGTTTAACGTCATTCTCTCTAATCCTTCTTCGATCGCACAAATCGAACAAATGGCGGATATGATTCAATCGCTTACTCACTATATTCTCAACGTGTTAAACCAGACCTGTAAAAGCTATAATCTCTTCTTTTATCAGTTGGACGAGAGGATTTGTGTGAAAGTCGTGCCTCGGTTTGTCTCCTCACCACTGTTCATCGGATATTCTATCCCGCAAGTCCTCAATAATCAGGAGGAGACTGCCAATGACGTAAGACAACGCTACTTTGCCTCTTGTTAACCGAACGGATGACATGGGGCAATTTTTTTAATATATCGTGCTACGCATTTACCATTTCGTAGCACCATGTTATGATACAAAAAAAGAGGAAGGCGGTTGGTTATGCATATACCTGATGGGATTTTGAGTCCGGCCGTATTAGGAACGACAGCCGTGATCACCGCAGGCGTTTTAGCCAAAAGTGTCCGCTTCTCCAAGGGTGAGTTGGAGCAGCGGGCAGTTCCGGTTATGGGGGTTATGGCCTCATTTATTTTTGCAGCACAGATGATTAATTTTCCGTTATTAGGTGCGGCGGCTTCTGGTCACTTGATCGGTGGAGCTTTGGCCACTTTCTTATTTGGCTTTTGGCCAGCTACGTTAATTATGACGACGGTGATTGCCATTCAGGCGCTTGTTTTTCAGGACGGGGGAATTACAGCGCTCGGCACGAACCTTTTGAATATGGCGATCATTGCGCCTGCTGCGGCTGCTATTCTGTTTCATTTGTTGCGTAAGTTCCGATTGCCAAGGTCTGTCGTGGTCTTTGTCGGGGCATGGGGGTCTGTGGTCTTAACGGCGCTGGCAGGAGCCGTAGAGCTTGCCTTGTCAGGTGTGGTGTCGTTGGAGTTGGCTTCCAAGGCGCTGTTGTTCTGGCATTTCTTTATCGGATTGGGAGAAGGACTCATTACCGCCTTGGTGGTTCCGTTTGCTCTTCGTTCCAGCTTCATGATCCGTAGGAAGGAGATGACACTCGAATGAACAAGCGAGTTGCTGGCTGGTTCCTCTTTTCCGTGGTGATTGCGGGTCTGTTGTCCCTGTTTGCATCTACTCACCCGGATGGGTATGAAACTGCGGGGGCTGAGTTAGGTTTTATCGGAAAAGCGACAAGCTATTTTCACGCACCAATCCCCGACTATTCACTGCCAGGAACCGGATCTTGGGGTTCTAGTATCGCGGGTGTGATCGGTGTATGTATTACGTTCGGCGTCTTCTATATGATCGGCAAATGGATAGGCAGAAAACCGCAATGACACATTGGATCGAACAACCGAAACTGCGTGTTATTATCGCGCTATTCCTGATTGTGATCGGCGTATCACTAAAGGAATGGCAAACGATCCTTCTGATTCTTCTATTTGGGCAGGGGCTTCTGACGATCAGTCGGGTGCCTTTTTCGCTTTTCTGGAAGCGGCTTCGGCTTATTTTGCCGTTTATGCTGTTTACTTTTCTCTTCTTCCCGCTATATGAGCAGGGGTCTGTCGCTCTATCCCTGTGGGGCGTCACTCTCTCGTGGCAAGGGCTGGAGAAAGCTTTTCAATATACAGGAAGATTAATTTTCGTGACCCAAATTCTGACGCTAATGTTTCAGACGGTGACGATTCCGCTGTTTATCCAGGTTTTGCACCAATTGAAGGTACCTGATATCATTCTTCAATTAATCCTGTTTGCCTTGCGGTTTATGGAGGTCTTTGCGGAAGAGGCGAGGGTGATGACTAAGGCGATGCAAAGCAGGGGATTTCGCCCCAGCAAGTGGTTTTCCTATCGTGGCTATTCGATATTGGCTTCACTCATCGGTAGTCTGCTGATTCGTGCGATGCGCCGTTCTGATCGAATTTATCTCGGTATGCTGTCACGGGGGTATCAAGGAAGGATGCCGGTCATCTCATGGTCCCGACCTTCCGTACAAGATTGGTTGAACGCTGGAGTTTCCTTGGCAGTTATGCTTGTCGCTTTAGTCTGGAATTTGTGGTAGGAGAGGGAGAAGTCAGGCATGTTTGAATTCCGAAGTGTTACGTATCGATACAAGCAAGAGAAGGATGCCCTTCATAATCTGTCCTTTCGTATCAGGGCAAATTGCAAGACGGCCATTGTCGGTGGAAACGGAGCGGGTAAATCCACGCTGGTCTTCCATTTGAATGGGCTGTTTCGCACTGAGCAAGGGGAGGTGCTATTTCGAGGCGAGCCTATCACCCGCAAGAATCAGGCGCAGTTAGTCCATCACGTGGGCATTGTTTTTCAAGATCCAGATGATCAGTTGGTTTCACTTACGGTTCGAGACGATGTTGCCTTTGGGCCGATTCAATTAGGGGTGTCACCTGAAGAGGTGGAAGCGAGGGTTCGCAAATATTTGGACTTGCTCGATATCACTCACCTGGCGGAGCGAAGCCCGTCGGAGCTTAGTTATGGACAGAAAAAGCTGGCTGCGATTGCTGGAATACTTGCGATGGAGACCGAGGTCATCATTCTTGATGAACCGATGGCCTTCCTTGATCCAGCCGGAAAAAAACGCATTCAGGAGGTCATGCACGACCTTTCCCAAGCAGGTAAAACGGTCATCATCACGACACATGACATGCAGCTCGTCGCTGAATGGGCGGACGAATGCATCGTGATGAAAGAGGGGCAGTGTCTTGGTACCATGACGCCTTCAGAACTCTTTGCAAAGCCATTCCTGGTGGAGGAAGCGCGACTGCAGCTGCCCCCGGTGGCGGAATTACTCTCTGCCGTCTGGACGGGAGCTGCCGAAAGCATGCCCATCCGTCTTGAGGAGGCAAAGGAGTGGCTTATACGCCATCTAAAGGGGCACTTGTAAACTTGCCGTATTTCACACCTTTAAGGCTGATGAGCTGGTCGCTGAACGCGCGCAAATCTTTGGCTTTGCCTTTTACCACGATCAGCTCCAGACAATTGTGGTGATCCAGATGAAAATGCGTCGTAGCCATGATCACGTCATGCATCTGGTGTTGGATGGTGGTCAGCTCATGCAGGACGTCCCGCTGGTGATGGTCGTAGAACAAGAGGACACTGCCCGCGACAATTGATTCATCCGCTTCATATGCTTGTTGAACGAGGGCATGACGCACGAGATCGCGAACGGCCTCCGAACGATTCTCGTAGCCCTTCGTCTTAATCAGCTGATCAAAATCAGCGAGCAGCTTTTCCTCCATGGAGACTCCAAATCGCTTAAGCGATGAATCAGACATATCCAGTCACTTCCTATCCGATTACATAATTCATGGTATTAGTAGCTTTACTGTACCACATCAATTCGTGAGAGAGTAGCAAATCCAGCGAGTGAAGATACGCGCGGAGTGTCATTTACGATTGTAGATTGTTAAAAAAAGTAATATGCTACCCTATAGTGAAGGACTTATTATGTGTAATGGACAGAGGTGGAGACGGATATGTTTATTGTTTTGCCCAAGTATGTAAAAGGACTGGAAGAAGTAGATCAGCATATGGAAGCGCATAAAGAATTTCTGGATAAATACTATCAACTCTCTAAATTCATTGTTTCGGGTCGCCGAAATCCACGGGTAGGCGGAGTCATTCTCGTCAAAGCCGAGAGCGAGGTGGAAGTACTGGAAATCATTAAGGAAGATCCCTTCTACCAAAACCAGGTGGCGGAGTATGAGATTATCGAGTTCCAGCCAACCAAGTGGGATACGAGGTTCGAAGCGTTTCTTTCATAAGCGAATAGGTCCACATACAGATCAAAGAGGGATACTCCAAATCGTGAAAATACGAATGGGGTATCCCTTTTATTTTAACAAAACTTACTAGTAGTCTTATTCCCTACTCTTTTTATATACTCTATCGAGATGTGCACAAGTAAACGGTTACGGCCGTTTTCCCTCCATTTGGTCACATCAAAATTTATGATAAACGGCGGGACGTTTTTCACAGAAATGCGAGGAGTAAAATGAGAAAAACTATAGCAATTCTATTAATGCTTTCGATTTTTGCAGTAACTGGCTGTTCACAACAAGCGCCGATTCTTACGGACGCATTCAAGCAAGCGCAGGATTGGGACTCCTATGAATCACAATCTACGTTGAAAGTAGACACCAATATTCCTGACGCCAAGATTGATGGGCAAACCAAAGCTTATCTCCAGACGCTGCGAGACGGAATCATTTTTAACGCGCAAAAGAAAAATCTAACGGAAGCCCATGTAGGATTTTCGTTGACAAACCCTTCTGATTTAGAAGGAACAGGTCTTTGGCCAAGCAAAGTGGCACCTGCTTTGGATGTATTCGTAAAAGGCGCGGATGTTTATGCGAAAACCAGTTTAGATTCCAAATATCTTGGAGTTTCTTCGGGAATGGATTTGTCTAATCTGACAGAAGAGAATCTTGCTTTGCAAAAACGGTTGGTATCCGACTATCTTGACGGTTTTAATTTTGACTTCTCACAAATCAATACGTTGCCTGAGCAGGAAATTGAGCTCCCGGATGGCAGCAAGGTCAACGCAACTCCAGTACAAATGAAGCTTGATCTGCAACAGGCTGTTGATCTCCTGGAGTACGCGGTGAATCAAATGAAACCTGAGCAAGTAAATGAGATTCTCTCTGGAAGCAACATGCCTGAGGGCGTTTCACCAGTCTCGCTGGAACAGCTCAAAGCCCAGTGGCCTTCTCTTCTGGAAGAGTTGAAAAAAATCAACGCAAAAGAGCTACAAGCCCAAGGCTGGAACGCTGATTTCAATCTGGAGTTTTGGATTACAGCGGATCATCAATTGGTGAAAGCAGCCTACCAAGTACATGTGGAAGCGCCAGGATCTATCATGCCTGAGTGGGCTCTGAATAAACTAGAGGCGAACATCTCCTTAGAAAGTCTGTACTGGAACCAAAAGAAACCTGTACAGTTTACGGTACCAACAGGTGATCAGGTTGTGATGCTTGATCAACTGACAGAAGACCAAGCCCTTTTGGATAAATCCTTCTCGCCTGACAGTCCGTTGTACATGCTGGTTTCCTCCATGCAGACGCCTAAAGTAGAAGATTTTATCGATGTACCCGCCAACTATTGGGCATACAAAGAAATCAACGCTCTCCATCAATTGAACGTTGTGCAGGGTTACGAAAATAATCAATTTAAACCGCAAAAGCAAGTAACACGCGCCGAATTTGTTAAAATGACAGTGAACGCCTTGGGATTGGAAGGCGATGAAGCGCAGAATACCAAACTAACTTTTAAAGATAAGAATCAAGTTCAAGACTGGGCGCTTAGTTCCATGGAAACAGCGGTGAATGCCGGGTTGATCACTGGGTACAAAGATAATACGCTAAGACCGAATCAAACGATTTCCCGAGCGGAAATGACAGCCATACTTGTTCGCGCGCTTAAACTTCCAATGGAAGACCAAGCACTTACGTTTACGGATGCGAAAAATTTACAGCCTTGGGTCGTTCCTTACGTGAAAACAGCGACGGCACACAAATTGATCAAAGGGCGACTGGATGGTCGATTTGCGCCAACCGAGGTTGCTCATCGTGATGAAGTAGCTGCTGTGCTCTATAGAATTATCAATAGCGATGAACCATTGCAACAGAAATAAGGATAACCGTACAAAGCAAAACCCTCTCTAAGTAGATAGAGAGGGTTTTGCGTGTCTAAGAGAACGATTACACTTCAAATTCCATCGTATTTGGAAGTACATCGCTTTCTGTTTGTTTCACTTTATGCTTCACTCGCAAACGATAATAGAGGAGGCAGAAAGCTGTGAACGGAATCGCGCAATAAAGGGCGATTCGTTGTTCCGAGTCAAAAGCAAGGCTTACTAGAACCAGAATGTTCAAGGAGAGAGCAATAATCGGGAGAATTGGATACAACGGTGTCTTGAACTTCAGATCTTCTAACTTGCCGCCGCTGGCCAGATACTTCTTACGGAAAGCCAACTGGGAAGCGGTGATAGAAATCCAGCCAACCTGTGCGCCCAAACCTGCGAGAGAGATTAACCAGACATATACCGTATTTTCCGCGTACACGCTGGAGAGCAAGGACAACAACGCTACGCCAAAGGTCAAGTAAAGAGCATTCATCGGTACGCCTTTGCGATTCAGCTTGCCGAGTGCCGGGCTGGCCATATCTGTCTTGGAGAGAGACCAGAGCATGCGTGTCGCTGCGTACAAGCCAGAGTTGGCAACAGACAACAAGGCCGTCAAGATAACGAAGTTCATAATATCTGCAGCAAACGGGATTCCGATGTTGTCAAATACCATGACGAATGGACTCTCAACTACGCCAGCTTGTTTATAAGGAATCAGACCGGACAGGATGAAGATCGCGAAAACAAAGAAGAACAGCGTACGATAAACGGTCATGTTAATGGACTTTGGAATGTTTTTGACAGGGTCTTCACTTTCCCCAGCCGCAATCCCGATTAATTCGGTTCCCTGGAAGGAGAAGTTTACCGTAATCATGGTAAGCAAGAGACCGACAATTCCGTTAGGCAAGAGTCCAGCAGTGGAGAAGTTGCTGAACATTGGAGCAGCTTGTCCACCTTTCATATGGATAAAACCAAACATGGCTCCTGCACCCAAAATGATAAACAATACAATCGCCGTTACTTTCACACTGGAGAACCAGAACTCTGTTTCACCAAAAGCGCGGGCAGACATAGCGTTCAAGAGGAACAAAATCACACCGAAGATGGCGCACCACATCCAGATTGGGGAACCTGGGAACCATCTTTGCATCATCATACCGGAAGACAACAGCTCAAGTGCGACGGTTACTGCCCAACCTAGCCAGTACAACCAACCTACTGTGAAACCAAGAGCAGGGCTGATAAATCGAGTGGTATAGGTTTGAAAAGAACCGGATACAGGCATTGCCACAGATAACTCACCAAGGCAGAGCATCGTCAGATACATAATGAATCCGCCTACTAAATAGGAGAGAATGGCTCCGATTGGTCCAGCTTGGCTTATGGTGTAACCGGAACCGAGGAATAGTCCGGTACCGATAATACCCCCGAGTGAGATCATAAATAAGTGTCTACTTTTAAGGGCACGCTTCAATTCAGTGTTATTTGGTAATGACATGGACACCTCTCCTTTGATGATGGTTTCTAGCAGATGAATGCGCTTTCAAGGATTGTATTGCAACAAGCGTGCCAATTTTCAGAAGAATGATGCTTATTGCTATTGAGTCAGGTGTATGCAAAATAATTTGTCACTAATCCGCAAAAAATCTTTTCCCTGCCAATAAATTTGGCGGTTATGTGTCGATTTCTGGTCTTTCATTGCTTTTGAGATTCAGTTTGCGGAGTCGGTATTGCAAACTTTGACGACTGAGTCCCAGCTGTTGAGCGGAACGGGAGATATTTCCCTGGTTTTGCTCGACAAGCTTTTGGATATAGAATTTCTCAAACTCTTGAAGGGCATCTTTCAATGGTTTGGTTGTATTTGTTTGCATATCAATGAATGGGGGAGCTTCTATTTCGAGACGCTCATCAAGTGGCTGAAGAAAAGGTTTACGCTTGGTATGATGAATCGGCAGATGAGCATAATTAATGGTCGTTTCATCGATGATGAGATTCATGGCGCCTTCAATCATATGCTGCAATTCTCGTACGTTTCCAGGCCAGTCATATTGCTGGAAGAACTGGTGGACTTCCACGCTTGCATCCGTTACATCCATTTGAAAAGCTTGGTTGTATTTCATAATGAAGTGATTGACAAGCGGCAAGATATCTTCTCGTCGATCGCGCAACGGAGGAATAAAGATCGTCACAACCCCAAGGCGATAGAACAGGTCTTTGCGCAATTGCTGGTTGGCGATGGCTTCAATGGGATCTTCGTTGATCGCTGCAATGATGCGCACATTGATTTTCTTGTCTTTGGTGTCTCCAATGCGCCGGATTGATTTTTCCTGCAAAGCCCGCAACAGCTTGGCTTGGAGCGAAAAGCTGAGTGAGTTGATCTCATCCAAAAAGAGTGTCCCACCCTCAGCCTGTTCAAATAAACCAGGACGCTCAACGGCTCCGGTGAAAGCTCCGCGAGAAGTACCGAATAACAAACCCTCAATGAGGCTGTCTGGCAGTGCCGCGCAGTTTTGAGAGATGAAGGGGGCTTTGGCCCGTGAGCTTGCATTGTGAATGCTTTGGACAAACAGCTCCTTACCAGTTCCAGTCTCTCCCACAATAAGGACGGAGGAAGATGTTCGCGCCGCCCGCTTGGCATGCTCGATCACATCATGAATGGCTTCGCTTTTTCCAATGATGCTCTCAAAGGTATATCGGGTGCTGCCCTTCTCTTTATCGAGTAGGTTCTCTCGGATTAAACGTTCCATCTTGGTCACGTCATTGGCAATCTCGACTGCGCCGATGATTCTGTCCTCGTCCATAATGGCAAAGGTGTTATTAATCGTGGTGATCTCTTTTCCTTTATGGTTAAAATAAGTTTGCCTTACATGGCGGGTACTTGACCCTTGTCTTAGTGACTGTAGAAGGGTGCTCTCTTCACCGTCTGGAAACTGGAAAACGTCTGACAATTTCTTGCCTAGCACTTCATGCTTGTCCAACGACTCTAATTCAGTCATTTTGCGGTTGTATACGACAGAGGTGCCTTCTGAATCAATTACATGAACGCCATCATTAATTTCATCCAAAATGTGCTCATAAACCTTTTTATACTGATTTAATAAGGTAATTTGGTCTTCCAGATACATATCCTCTCACACCTTTTGACAATGTCCAACTATTTTCGATATTGTTCGACAATTGTATTGTAACAAAATGTTCACAATAACGCAAAAATATTTTGCGATTTGGACACTTGTATTTTCTGGTGTGCAAAATTATTTTGCGCTTTTTAGGGTAACATCGAGGCGTGTTCAGCTAAAAAGTGCGTCAATTCACGGTTTTAACCCTTTGGCATAGAAATTGAATAAGAAATTGATCGGATTTTAACATGAAGGAGGCTTCTTACTATGAGCAAGACTCAATCCGTGATTAAACAGACCGAACAATATGGTGCTAGAAACTATCATCCATTGCCAATAGTGATTTCCAAAGCAGAAGGAGTATGGGTAGAAGATCCAGAGGGCAACCGCTACCTCGATATGTTGAGTGCTTATTCCGCGTTGAACCAAGGACACAGACATCCCAAAATTATTCAAGCGCTTAAAGATCAGGCGGATAAGGTAACGCTGACTTCCCGCGCATTCTATAACGATCAATTAGGTGAATTCTACGAAAAACTGTCTCAAGTAACCGGCAAGGATATGATCCTTCCGATGAATACTGGCGCGGAAGCTGTTGAAACCGCTATCAAAGCGGTTCGTCGCTGGGCTTACGACGTGAAGAAGGTACCTGCCAACCAAGCGGAAATCATCGTTTGCGACGGCAACTTCCACGGAAGAACGACCACCATTACGTCTTTCTCCTCCGCCGAAGAGTACAAACGTGGCTTCGGACCTTTCACACCTGGCTTCAAGCTAGTTCCTTACGGTGATATGGAAGCATTGAAAGCAGCGATTACGCCAAACACGGCAGCATTCTTGGTAGAACCGATTCAAGGGGAAGCGGGTATCGTGATTCCTGAGGATGGCTTCTTGAAAGCGGCTGAAACACTTTGCAAAGAAAACAATGTACTACTTGTATGCGACGAGATCCAAACAGGCTTTGGACGTACGGGCAGAATGTTCGCAAGCGACTGGGAAGATATCACTCCAGATGTGTACATCATGGGGAAAGCATTGGGCGGCGGAGTATTCCCGATCTCTGCAGTAGCGGCTAACCGTGAGATTCTTGGCGTGTTTGAACCAGGCTCCCATGGCTCTACTTTTGGCGGTAACCCACTCGGTTGTGCTGTAGCTGTAGCGGCATTGGAAGTATTGGAGGAAGAGGGATTGGTCAAGCGTTCTCTCGATTTGGGCAACTACTTCGTGGAGCAGCTCAAAACCATCGACAATCCAATTATCCACGACATCCGCGGACGCGGCTTGTTCATCGGTTTGGAACTGACAACTGCGGCTCGTCCTTATTGCGAACAGCTGAAGGAACTGGGCTTGCTGTGCAAAGAAACCCATGACACGACGATTCGTTTTGCTCCACCGCTTGTCATCTCCAAGGAAGAATTGGATTGGGCAATTGAGCGTATCAAGCAGGTATTGCATGTAGAAACCACGGTAACCAAGTAGGAGAAGGTGCAGACGATGAGCCAAACAACCGTACAAACCAGCCAAGAGACAAGCAAAAAGTCGGAGAACTTGAATGTGTTGGATAGAACGAAGCAAGTCTTCAAGACAGCATTGGACAGCTTGGGTCATGAGCCAGCCATGTATGAATTGTTGCAAGAGCCTTTGCGCTTGCTGACTGTTCGGATTCCGGTTCACATGGACGACGGATCGGTGAAGGTGTTCACAGGGTATCGTGCTCAACATAACGACGCTGTTGGCCCAACCAAGGGGGGTATTCGCTTCCATCCAGACGTAACCGAAGAGGAAGTGAAGGCGCTCTCCATGTGGATGAGCATTAAGTGCGGAATCACTAATCTTCCTTATGGCGGCGGAAAAGGTGGCATTCAGTGCGACCCAAGAACGATGTCCTTTGGGGAATTGGAGCGTTTGAGCCGCGGGTACGTTAGAGCTGTGAGTCAAATCGTTGGCCCAACCAAGGACATTCCGGCGCCAGACGTATTCACCAATGCTCAAATCATGGCGTGGATGATGGATGAGTACAGCCAAATTCGCGAATTCGACGCACCAGGCTTCATCACCGGCAAACCGCTTGTTTTGGGTGGTTCTGTTGGTCGTGAATCCTCTACGGCAAAAGGGGTAACCATCGTCATGGGCGAAGCTGCCAAAGTTCTTGGCATGACCATCGAGGGCTCCCGTGTGATTATCCAAGGCTTCGGTAATGCTGGAAGCTTTTTAGCCAAATTCTTGCACGATGCTGGCGCCAAGGTAATCGGTATCTCCGACGCAAATGGCGCCTTGTACGATCCGAATGGGTTGGATATTGATACTCTTCTGGATAAACGTGATTCTTTTGGTTCCGTTACCCATTTGTTCCCGAACCGTATTTCCAACTCCGAGTTACTGGTTCAGGAGTGCGACATTCTGGTTCCAGCGGCGATTGAGAATCAGATCACGGAGGACAACGCTCACGAGATCAAGGCCCGAATCCTCGTGGAAGCAGCCAACGGACCAACCACGCTGAAAGCAACCGAGATTCTGACTGAACGCGGAGTGCTGATCGTTCCAGACGTATTGGCAAGTGCGGGCGGAGTAGTCGTTTCGTACTTCGAATGGGTGCAAAACAATCAAGGCTTCTACTGGTCTGAGGAAGAAGTAGACAGCAAGCTGGAGAAAATCCTGACGAGCTCGTTTACCAACGTTTATCAAGCTTCCCAAGAAAAACGCGTAGACATGCGTCTGGCTGCTTACATCGTCGGTTTGCGCCGTATGGCAGAAGCCAGCCGCTTTAGAGGTTGGGTATAGAATAGAAAATCACCAGAAGGCCCATGTTGGCAGGGTAGCCCCCTTGCTGAGGTGGGCTTTAAAAAATTTATAAGATAGGAATGTCCAATTGCTTTACAATGGTAAAATGATTGGACATTCCTTCCATCCGCGCAAGCCCACTAAAGAAAAGACTTTGTCACTCGACGCTCATTTTAAGCGCAACCAAGCGCAGAGAACGAAGGAAGGAAAAGAGTCGTCATTCTTTACATCAGACTGAGAAGCGAAGTGATTTTCTTGTCGACTCCATTCCGTAGAAAGCGGAGCGGACATTAACGCTACAAGCAAGCTTAAACAGAGCACAGAGGGACGAAGTCTTTTCTTACTTTTTCCAAACTGCCCATTGCATACATAAGGGGGGTATAGTATTATTATAATCAGAAGGAGGTAAGACCAATGGAAAACACTCATGACACAAATGAACATTGCTGCCACACATCCGAAAGACAAAGCCACCATTCCGATAAATTAAAGAATAACCTGACAACCAGATTGAACCGAATCGAAGGACAGATTCGGGGAGTCAAGGGAATGATCGAAAAAGACGTCTACTGTGACGATATCCTCAATCAGATTGCCGCGATTCAGTCTGCGCTCAACTCTGTCGGGAAACTGTTGCTTGAGAGCCACATGAAAAGCTGCGTAATTGAGCGAATTCAAGCTGGAGAGCATGAAGTATTAGATGAACTTCTGACAACGATGAATAAATTGATGAAATAATTGGCTTCGTGCCTTTTCTTTTTAAAATATACATACCTTACATGGGTATAGTAAATGAGAGGTGAGATGGATGGATCACAAACAATCAAGCCTGCAAATAACGGGAATGACCTGCGCCGCTTGTGCTACACGGATCGAAAAAGGACTGAAGAAGCTGGACGGTGTAGTTGACGCCAATGTGAATCTGGCCTTGGAGAAAGCCAGTGTTACCTTTAATCCGGAGAAATTGCAAGTCGCTGATTTGGAGAAGAAAATTGAGTCACTTGGATATGGAACGGTGAAGGAAAAAGCGGATTTTACCATCACGGGAATGACTTGTGCCGCTTGTGCTAACCGCATTGAAAAAGGACTGAACAAACTTCCCGGTGTCGTGCAAGCCAACGTCAATCTTGCGCTGGAGACTGCCACAGTGGAGTACTCTCCAAGTGACGTGACGGTAGCCGAGATGATTCAGAAGGTGGAGAAGCTTGGCTATCACGCACATCTCAAAGCGGAGCAGCAAGAAGGCCAAGTGAATCACCGTGAACGAGAAATCAGTAAGCAGAAGCGCAAATTTGTCATCTCAACCATTCTGTCCATTCCTTTGCTGTGGGCGATGGTCAGTCACTTTTCCTGGACGTCGTTTATCTGGGTGCCTGATGTTTTTATGAATCCGTGGTTTCAATTAGCATTGGCAACTCCCGTTCAGTTTATGATCGGCTGGCAGTTTTATGTTGGCGCTTATAAAGCTGTGCGTAACGGCAGCGCCAATATGGATGTACTGGTCGCATTGGGTACATCAGCGGCCTATTTCTACAGCCTTTATTTAACCCTCAGGAGCATCGGTAACGAACATATGCAGGTGGAAATGTACTATGAGACGAGTGCTGTCCTCATTACCTTGATCTTGCTTGGAAAGCTGTTTGAAGCGTTGGCGAAGGGGAGAACATCGGAAGCGATCAAGAAGCTAATGGGACTGCAAGCCAAGACCGCCACGATTATTCGCGAGGGGCAGGAGCAAGTGGTTCCAGTCGAAGAGGTAGTCGTTGGCGATCTCGTGATCGTGAAGCCAGGGGAGAAGATCCCAGTCGATGGGGAGGTCACTGAAGGGCGATCCGCAGTAGACGAATCGATGATTACCGGTGAGAGTATTCCAGTGGATAAACAGCCGGGCGACCTCGTCATTGGAGCTACGATCAACAAAAATGGGATGCTGCAGATCAAAGCGACTAAAGTCGGCCGAGAAACCGCATTGGCCCAAATCATTAAAGTCGTGGAAGAAGCCCAAGGCTCCAAAGCGGAGATTCAACGGGTGGCTGATGTCATCTCTGGCATTTTCGTTCCGATTGTGGTTGGGATTGCCATCGTTACGTTCTTGATCTGGTATTTCTGGGTAGCACCGGGTGATTTTGCGAATGCCTTGGAAAAATTAATCGCCGTCCTTGTCATCGCTTGTCCGTGCGCGCTCGGTTTAGCTACCCCAACCTCGATCATGGCGGGTTCCGGTCGGGCCGCCGAACTAGGGATTTTATTCAAAGGAGGCGAGCATTTAGAAACGACTCATAAAATCAACGCCATCCTCTTAGACAAAACAGGTACGATTACCAAAGGCAAACCAGAGTTAACCGATGTGCTCGTAGCGGACGGTGATGAGCACTTATTCCTGCGATGGGTTGGAGCCGCCGAGAAAAACTCAGAGCATCCACTGGCAGAAGCCATTGTAGAAGGTATCCTGGCTAGAGGCATAACGATTCCCGCAACCAGTCAGTTTGAAGCGATTCCTGGCTACGGTGTCCGCGCTGTTGTTGAAGAGCAGGAAGTATTAATTGGAACCAGAAGGCTCATGATGAAATACGAGATCGAGGCCCAGGAAGCGTTTGAATCCATGAATCAGCTGGAGACGGCAGGCAAGACAGCGATGCTTGTGGCGGTGAATGGCCGTTACGCCGGATTGGTAGCGGTAGCCGATACGATCAAAGAATCATCCAAGGAAGCCATCTCTCGTCTGAAACAAATGGGGATACAGGTCATCATGATTACAGGAGATAATGAGCGGACGGCCAAGGCGATCGCGCAGTCAGTCGGAATCGATCATGTCCGCGCAGAGGTACTCCCCGAGGGAAAAGCAGATGAAGTGAAAAAACTGCAAGCAGAAGGTAAACTTGTGGCCATGGTTGGGGATGGAATTAATGACGCGCCTGCATTGGCTACTGCCAATATTGGGATGGCCATTGGCACTGGCACAGACGTGGCGATGGAAGCGGCTGACGTCACCTTAATGAGAGGCGATCTGAACAGCATTCCAGACGCGATCTATATGAGTCGCAAAACCATGTCCAACATCAAGCAGAACCTCTTCTGGGCATTAGCCTACAATACGCTGGGCATCCCGATCGCTGCAATCGGTCTTCTAGCCCCATGGGTAGCGGGTTCTGCAATGGCACTTAGCTCTGTATCAGTCGTCATCAACGCTCTTCGCTTACAAAAAGTGAAGGTGTGATTAAATATATATGAATAAACCAAATTAGGGAGGAATTGTATTATGCAAAACACAGTATTGAAAGTAGAAGGAATGTCTTGCGGTCATTGCGTCAATTCGGTGGAAACTGCGTTGAAGAATATAGGAGCGACCGGGAAAGTGGATCTCGCCAGCAAAACCGTTAGTGTGCAATATGATGAAAGCAAGCTTAACCTCGAAGCAATTAAGGAGGCAATTGAAGATCAAGGCTACGATGTAGTCTAAGGACATAGGGTAAAAAGGATGCGATGAGCATCCTTTTTATTTATAACCAAACAAATTAAGGTTGACCGAGATGAACAAACTTGCGGTATAGTAGAAAAGGGGAAACTTTCCATCAGGAGGCCTATATGTTTACCATTAAACCGATTGCCGCCGTGTCTAATGCTCGACTCACCCCAGAGGACGATTACTGGGGTCAAGTTGTCTCGATCATTCGTCTAGCCGATTACTTGCCGGATGAAAGTCTAGCCGAAATTGAATCATTCTCTCACTTGGAAGTGATTTTTTACTTTGATCAGGTGGAGGATGACAAGATCCAATATGGCTCCAGGCATCCGCGTAATAATCCAGCTTACCCAAAAGCGGGAATTTTTGCGCAACGTGGAAAAAACCGACCGAATAAACTGGGCTTGTCCATCGTTAAACTTCTCAAACGAGAAGGGCGAGAATTGTTTGTAGAAGGATTGGATGCCGTTGATGGGACACCGATTATCGATTTGAAGCCGGTCATGCGTGAATTCTTGCCGATGGAGAAGATCCGACAACCTGATTGGGCAACAGATCTCATGCAGCATTATTGGAAAGTAAAGTGAAGTAGCTTTTTGTCGGTCTTTGGATGAACACCCAGCCTTCTCTTAGGATAGTTCCAGCCATAAATCCCACAATAAAAATGATCATCAAGGAAAGGAAGCTGAACAATGAGCCAAATTCTCTATATTACTGCTAATCCTAAATCCGAAAGTACATCCTTCTCGATGAGCGTAGGCCGCGAATTTATCAATGCCTATCGCGGAGCCAATCCCAACGATTCCATAACCGAGTTGGATCTGTACAAAGCCAATATTCCAGAAATCGACGAAGATGTGTTCAGTGGTTGGACGAAGCTTCAGCAAGGTTCTTCCTTTGAGAATCTTTCCACTAATGAGAAGGCTAAGATTTCTCGAATCAACGAGCTGACCGATCAGTTTGTTCAAGCAGATCAATATGTGTTTACCATCCCATTATGGAACTTAAGCATACCACCACGCTTGAAGGCGTACATTGATACGATCTGTATTGCCGGGAAAACATTTAAATACACCGCCGAAGGACCAGTTGGTCTGTTGGAAGGCAAAAAAGCCGTTCTCATCCAAGCGGCCGGCGGCGTCTATTCCCAAGGACCTGGGCAGAATATGGATTTCTCCACTCGTTATTTGAAGACGATCTTGGGCTTCATGGGAATTAAAGACGTGGAAACCATCTGGGTGGAAGGAATGGCTGCTGCGCCAGAGCAAGCGGATTCCATTAAATCCAAAGCGATTTCACAAGCTCAAGAAGCTGCAAAACGTTTTGGACGAGCGACTGTAAATTCGTAGGACAAGCTTGAAAAAACGTAATTTCATAAGTTAAACAAATGTTTAAACAGACTCCTAGCCATTTTGGAGTCTGTTTTTTATTAGAGGACGTAAAGAACCGTACCGGGCATTTGTGCATACAATAAAGAGGCGATTGACCAGTGGGAGAGTAACGGTCTGAGAAAGTTTGAACACCTTAATTCATACTTGACAACTAGGAATTGTCGGATTAAACTCAGAAGCAAGATTTCGAACACAGCATAGCTTCACCTTGTACACAATCAAATCCCTACTAAAAAACTCAAGATTATCGAGATGGGGGGAACCAGCGTGAAAGTTTCCAGCAAAGGTGAATATGCCTTACGCGCTTTGATTTATTTGGGACAGCGCGAAGGGAACGTGTTATCAATTGCAGAGATTGCGGAGAAAACTTTGGTTCCTGTAAGCTATCTCGAACAAATTTTATTGCAATTAAAAATGAACGGACATGTCAAAAGCAAGCGAGGTGCAAAGGGGGGATACTCCTTGCGATGTAGTCCATCCGAGATCAATATCGGTGATGTGATTCGTAAACTCGAAGGACCTTTGGCACCAATGGGATGTGCCAGTATCACCGCCTATGAGGCTTGTGAATTGGAATCAGCTTGCGTGTTGAAGCCACTTTGGACACTTGTGCGTGATACGGTGGCGCAGGTTCTTGATCAGACGACCTTGGAAGATTTGTTAGCCAGAAGACTAAATAGATAAAGGGTACGAGGAGAGAAGCAGATGAATAAAATAAAGAATTGGCTGGTCAGTCTCGCGTCCATCAGTTTACTTGTAGGTCTTGCGGGCTGCGGAAAAAGTGAGTCTCCAGAGCCTGCGGATAAAAGTCAAGTCACGTTGCTGAATGTCTCATACGATCCAACTCGAGAGTTTTATGAGGCCTACAATCAGAATTTTGCGGCATATTGGAAGAGTAAAACAGGGCAAACGGTCACGATCAAGCAATCACATGGGGGATCTGGCAAGCAATCCCGCTCGGTACTCGATGGGTTGGAAGCGGATGTAGTGACGTTGGCGCTTGCTTATGATATCGATGCGCTAACCAAGAAGCAGTTGATTCCTGAGGATTGGCAGAAGCGTCTTCCAGAGCAAAGCTCTCCTTATACTTCCACGATTGTGTTTCTGGTACGCAAAGGAAATCCCAAGGGCATCAAGGACTGGGGAGATTTAATCAAACCAGATTTACAGGTAATTACGCCCAATCCCAAAACCTCAGGGGGCGCGCGCTGGAACTACCTGGCTGCCTGGGGCTATGCGCTTCGAAAGAATCATGGCGATCAAGCCAAAGCAAAAGCGTTCGTCCAGGAATTGTTTAAGCATGTACCCGTGCTCGATTCCGGCGCACGCGGTTCGACTACTACCTTCGTTGAGCGGGGGATTGGAGACGTACTGCTCGCTTGGGAAAATGAAGCTTTTCTGGCTGTAGACAGTTTAGGCAAAGACAAGGTGGAGATAGTGGTTCCGCCGAGCAGTATTCTGGCCTTACCACCAGTCAGTGTAGTCGATAAATACGCAGAGAAGCATGGAACAAAGCAAGTAGCCGAAGAGTATCTGAAGTATCTATACTCCGAGCAAGGTCAAGAAATTGCAGCCAAATATTATTACCGTCCAACTTCAAAAACCGTTGCCGCTAAGTATGCGGACCGCTTTCCAAAATTGGAATTGTTCCGACTTGAGGATGTCGCAGGCAGTTGGAAACAGGCCCAACAAACACATTTTGCCGATGGAGGCATATTTGATCAAATCTATAAACCATAACAGGTCAGTGGAGGAATTGGCATCATGAAAGGAATTCAGAAGCGCTATAGTATACTACCAGGCTTCAACTTGACTTTAGGGTATTCCGTTCTGTATTTGTGCCTGCTTGTCTTGATACCGCTTGCCGTCATGCTCATCAAGACGACTTCTCTTACTTGGGGGGAGTTCTGGGCAACGATTACGGCGGAACGAGTCGTGGCTTCCTACTGGCTTAGTCTCTATGCTTCGTTTATCGCGGCAACGCTAAATGCGGTATTTGGCTTATTGGTCGCTTGGGTCCTGGTACGCTATCAGTTTCCGTTGAAACGCTTGGTTGACGCTTTGGTGGATTTGCCTTTCGCATTACCAACCGCAGTGGCCGGAATTTCTCTGACGACCATTTATTCACAGAATGGATGGATCGGTCACTACCTTGAATCTATTGGAATTAAGGTGGCCTTTACCCCGCTTGGAGTCATTCTGGCGCTTACGTTTATCGGCTTGCCTTTTGTGGTGAGAACCGTTCAACCGGTTCTGCACGATTTAGACCAACAGTATGAAGAAGCGGCGGCCATCTTGGGAGCCAATCGGTTTCAGACCTTTCGAAGAGTGATTGTGCCTCATTTATTGCCGGCTGTTCTGACTGGTTTTACGTTGGCATTTGCTCGTGCGATCGGGGAGTATGGCTCGGTGGTCTTTATCTCTGGAAATATGCCGATGAAAACGGAGATTACTCCGCTTCTGATTATGACGAAACTGGAGCAATTCGACTACGTGGGGGCAACAGCCATTGCCAGTGTTATGTTGGTTAGCTCGTTCGCAATTTTGTTTATGATTAACTTTCTCCAATGGAGAAGTGGCAAGAAGTTTTCGATCCACTAAGAGAAAGGGAGAGAGGTATGACAAGCAACAACAGCAGCAACTTACATTCTGGGACGTGGCTACGTTGGTTGATGATCGTGATCGCTCTGGTGTTTCTCTGTTTCTTTTTGTTTATCCCTTTGGCGACCGTATTTGCTGAAGGATTAAAAAAGGGATGGGAAGCCTACCGAGATGCCATCTTGGAACCGGAAGCTCTCGATGCGATCAAGTTGACCTTGCTGATCACAATCGTTACCGTGCCAATCAATCTTATTTTTGGCATTGCCGCAGCCTGGTTGCTTGCCAAATTTGATTTTCGTGGAAAGAATCTTCTGATAACCCTAATCGATCTTCCGTTTGCAGTCTCACCGGTTATCTCCGGATTAATCTTTATCCTGTTATTTGGGGCACAAGGGGTTCTCGGCCCTTGGTTGGAAGCCCATGATATAAAAATAGTGTTTGCAGTTCCAGGAATTATTCTCGCCACTTTGTTCGTTACCTTTCCGTTCGTGGTTCGTGAGGTCATACCTGTGATGCAAGCCGCTGGTTCAGAAGAAGAAGAGGCGGCACTTGTACTGGGAGCAAGCGGTTGGCAGACCTTCTGGCGGATTACGCTGCCCAACATCAAATGGGGACTGCTCTACGGGGTCATCCTGACGAGCGCTCGTGCGATGGGAGAATTCGGAGCCGTCTCGGTGGTTTCCGGACATATTCGGGGCATGACGAATACGATCCCGTTGCATGTTGAGATCTTATACAACGAATATAACTTCGTTGGAGCATTCGCGGTCGCCTCACTGCTTGCGATCTTGGCGATTGTTACATTATTCGTGAAAAGTACAGTGGAGTGGCTTACCAACAAACAGAGAAATCAGGTACTAGGTGATGGAGAAGAGGAGGCGTTGAACGTTGAGTATCGAAGTGAAAAGTATCTCCAAGACGTACGGTAAGTTTCAGGCATTAACGGATATTAATCTTGAGATCGCAACGGGTGAGCTTGTTGCGTTGCTTGGTCCGTCAGGCTCTGGAAAAACTACGTTGCTTCGGATGATTGCTGGTTTGGAAGATACGGAAGTAGGAAGGATCAACTTCCATGGAGAGGATACAACGAATCAACCGGTGGGCAAGCGACAGGTCGGATTTGTGTTCCAACATTATGCGCTGTTTCGGCACCTAACGATTTTTGACAACATCGCCTTCGGTTTACAAGTGAAGAATCGCAAGGAGCGCCCATCGCGGGAATTCATTCGCAAGCGCGTAACGGAGTTGCTCCAATTAGTTCAGCTGGAAGGCTTGGGGAATCGCTATCCCACTCAGTTGTCAGGTGGGCAGCGACAACGGGTGGCATTGGCAAGGGCACTCGCTGTTGAGCCCAAGGTGTTGCTCCTCGACGAACCGTTTGGAGCGCTGGATGCCAAAGTTCGACAGGAGTTGCGACGCTGGCTGAGACAGCTGCATGATAAGCTTCACATCACAACTGTGTTCGTGACGCATGATCAAGAGGAAGCCTTGGAGATGGCGGATCGGGTTGTCATTATGAACCAGGGCAAAATTGAACAGGTCGGCTCTCCCGAGGAAATCTACCACTACCCGGCGAACCCATTCGTCTACAGTTTTTTGGGACGTGTAAATCGCTTTAATGGAGAGAGCTTCAAGCCAACCAGCGACACTGGATCAGCGGCGATCGGGTACGTCCGACCGCATGAAATCGATCTGTCCCGGATCCCGGTGAGTAAGAACTCCTTTGAAGCCACCATTCAGCATATTTATCCGATCGGGCCGACCATTCGTCTGGAGTGCAAGCGTGTGGATAGTGAAGTTTTATTTGAGGTCGAAATCAGTCATGAACGCTACAAGGAATTGGGTTTAAAAATTCACGATAAGGTGTACGCAACGATCAAGAACTTGCGTATGTTTCAAGCCACCAATCAAGTTACGACGGTAATTGCGGAACAAACCAATATTCCCTTCTATACAGCCAATGCCCATAGCTAAAGTTCACCCCCCTTAACTTTCGGGATAAGGGGGGTGATTTTTATAGAATTAGTTCGTAATAATCATTGGCGCCAGTTTCCGTGAAGCCACAGGATTGATAGAGTGTTAGGGCATTCTTGTTCTCGACGGCCACTTCCAACGCAATTCGCTTTGGTTGTTGAAGGAGCAACAGATCGATGGTTTGCTGAAGAATCTGACGTCCATATCCACGCCCTCGCAGCTCAGGAGTGACGCAGAAGCCGAAGATAAAACCATTGCCGCCTTCCAATTGGATGCAGATTTTGGCGATTGGTTCTCCGTTTAATGAAGCAATATAGGTACGATCGGATTTGGAACTTAGCGTAGAATCTACATAGTCGCGGGAATCTTCTTCCGTCATGGAGAATCCGGTAACGTTCAGGTGAATAACCGTGTCTCGATCTGCTTCTGTCGCCTTGCGCAATTCAATATCTCCTGTAACCGCAACACCTTCGCTTCCAGCCTGATACTCCATCCAATATTCGGAGAACGAGTAGGGCACATTCAAGGATCCCATCAACTGTTTTCCTGATTGGGAACGGTTGTGAACGATAAAAATAATCTTGGGAATCTCTCGTTGTTTACACTCATCAATCGCTTCTTGGAGGAGTGAGCGGAAGATACCCTTCCTGCGATAATCAGGGTGAACCATTCCACTTACTTCAGCCTCTGTAGAACGGAAGGAGTAGATTCCTAAGAATCCAACAAGTTGATTATCCTCGTAGTAGAGAAAATCATTGGTTTCATTAGTGGGACGGTTGCGCAGCATGTCCCGATTTAGTTTGAGTTGAATATTTTCCGCTTGGTCACAAAGCGCCGCCAATTGCTCTATCTGCTCCAGCTCTTCTTTGGTTAACCCTTGTTTTTTTACCAAACCATTGTTTATCATTCGATCACCCTTTTTGCACGATATCTTTTCAAAGACTAACTAAAGTATAATGAAATATGTTTATTATACAAATTTTCGTACTAGTACATACCGCAATAATTGAGATGACAACGCGGCAAATATTGAGGGGGTGCCGAGCGTGGAAATGGTACTGGAAATGAACTTTAGCGGGCTGCGAATATTTCATCTGGAACCCCACTCCTCCGATGTATTGCATGGCCATGGAGATTGCTATCAAATGAGTATTCCGCTAGCAGGTACACCATCTATTCAGTGTAATCAGGAAATTCGCCGCTTAAGTACGAAGAATCGGTTAGTCGTGTCTCCAGATGACGAGCACAGGCATTATACCGATGAAAAACCTGCCAAAATCATGGTGCTTGGAATCAAACAAACATATATGGCGCAAATACTGGAGGAACAATGGGGGGTATCCGCTAATCGATTCCAGTTGGATAAATGGGGAGAAGGGTGCAACCGAGATTTCTATCAACTGGCTCAACGTGCCTTCTTAGAGACCATGCAGATGACATCTATCCCGTTTATGTTAGAAGAGCTGGAGTATCAGTTGGTCAAACAGTTGTTACTCGTCCAAGAGGGGACGCACAGAAACCATCGCGATCGAGTAGAGCAACGGCAAGCGGGATCTGCTCTTTACCATCCTGCCTTAAAGCGGGCAATGGAATACCTTCAAGAAGAATTTACCTCTGAGCTTTTTCTTGATCAAGTGGCGCGTATATCGGGAGTTACCAAATTTCATTTAATTCAACTGTTTCGTAAACAGTTGGGAACAACGCCGAGCCAATATTTAACGGAGCTACGGTTGAAAAAAGCGCGTTGGTTGGTCCAATTCACCGCACAGGATATCACTTCTATTGCATTTGAAGCAGGTTTTGGAAGTCTTAGTGCTTTTCAACGATCGTTTAAAAAAAGATATGGAATGAGTTGCCGGGAAATGAGACAGCAACGCTAAAAGGACCGCTATAAAATATTTGGAATTTGAATGAAACTGTCTATATTTTCATAATGAAAAATGGTACATTGGTACTAAGAATTACCAAATCGAAAAATGGGAGCGATGATCGGTCATCTGTATCTTGGGCACTTGGATGACACGGAGCGATTAGTGCAACCGACCAGTTAATTCCAAATGTAACTGGTCTATTTTACTTGTATACTGTTACTTCCTTTTAATGGAATGGTGAAAACGATGAAAATAGTAATAGCAGTGGACGGAACAGAATTCTTAACCAAATTTCACGAATTTATTGAACGTTTTTTTCCGGGAATCCCCAAGGAAATCCACGTTCTTCATGTAATTCCAAGCTATGCCGCTTTAATGGATACGTATCCGGAAATAAAGCAGGTCGTCCATCGTCAGGCGGAAGAACTAGTGAAAAAAGTGATGGATTTTTTCACTGATTTGGACGCCCAGTTGGAAGGCATTGTATTGGAAGGCACGGTAACGAAGATGATTCTGGAATACTCGAATCAAAAATCGGTAGATGCGATTATTTTGGGATGCAGAAGCTTAACCAATTATTCAACATTGTCACTGGGAAGCGTCAGCCTCGGAATTGCTAATCAATCCCAAATTCCGGTCATGATCGTGAAGTGAGGAGGATGCGCCATGATGATCAAGAAGATGTGTTGCTTTTGCTTCGGAGCCTCGGTGTCTAGTCTCAGAGAGGAGGAAAAATGGATTTGCCCCCATTGCGGCAAGGACATTAGTACGCTTCCAACTGTTTCTGAGGAGGAGTCGTTTTCCGAAGAGTACATTAAAACGATTTTGCAATATAAGGAAGACTCCTATCAGTTTGATACCGTTGAAGAGCGCGCTCGAATGAGGGAGCGGTCTGTTGAAGCTGAGGTTAAACACCTGCATGATCAGACAGAGATGATTTTACAGGCAGCGGGTGAAGGAATCTTCGGGTTGGATATCCAAGGGAATATCACATTTATTAACCCGGCTGCTTTGAAAATGCTGGGATTTCGTCGAGAAGAACTGCTCTATCATAAAATCCATCAGTTAGTCTATCGCGTGAATCCAGAGGGGGAGGCTGAAGAGTGTCCCTTTGTACAGGCCATGCAAGAGGGAATCCCACAGTTGCGGACAACCGACAATTTCTTGCGCAAGAATGGGGCAAGTTTTCCCGTTGAATATGTAGTGAGTTGCATACGGAAAAATGGCGCAGTAGCTGGAGCGGTTTGTATTTTCAAGGACATCTCAGAACAGTTGCTAGCCCAAAAACAGATTCGAGAAGCGAAGGAGCAGTTGGAATCCTTTATTAACCATACAACAGACGCTATTGCCATTGTCGATTTGGAAGGAATATTACTCTCAGTCAATACCGCTTATGAAATGATTTTTGGCTGGAAAAAGGAAGAATTGGTCGGACAAGCCTTCCCGATTATCTTCCCTAATCTGTATGAGGAGTATAAGATGAACTGTCAACGCGTCATGGCAGGCGAGAAATTGACTGCAATGGAATCGATACGCCGACACAAAGATGGCACCTTGATAAACGTGAATGTGACCTATTCGCCTGTTCATAACGGTTCGGGAGAGGTTGTGGCCATTGCCAGTACGATTCGGGATATGCGGGATCGCAAGCAAATCGAGAGAGAATTGAAGGAGAGCGAGGAGCGGTACCGCCAGCTAGTCGAGTTTTCTCCAGATGCTATGCTCGTTCATTGTGACAATCGAGTAATCTACGTCAATCCAGCCGCGATGCAAATGTTTGGCGCGAAAAACGAGGAGGAGCTGATCGAGAAGCCTGCCATTGAGTTGGTTCACCCAGATTCCCAACAATTGGCCAGATCTCGTATGGCATTCTTACAAAACGATCATGCAAAAGTTGAACCTCTTTATGAAAAATTGGTTCGATTAAATGGAGAAGTCGTTGATACTGAGGTAACGGCTATGGCTTTTCTTTATCAGAACAAGCCAGCTGTCCTGTGCATTATTCGCGATATTACTGATCGTATGAAAGTGGAAGCGGCTTTGCGAGCAAGTGAAGAGAAACTGCGTCAAATCACCGATCACTCTTCGGACGTTATCTGCCAAATGGACCAACAGTTCGTCATCGAGTATATCAACCAGGCTTGTAATCATGAATTTGGCTACACTCAAGAGGAGATAGTTGGGAAGTCTATTGTTGAGTTTATCCATCCTGATGACCGTAAGATGCTTACAAGTGAAATAACGAGATGTATGCGTTCGATGAACTCCTGCAAAACAGAAATTCGCCTGCGCCATGCCAAATCGCATTACATTTGGCTTGAGGTAGCGATTAGCTTCATATTGGATGATCAGGGGAAATGCGAATCGATTATTCTTGTCAGCCGCAACGTAACCGAGCGCAAACAAGCAGATGAGATGATTCAGAAACAAGAAAGACTCCTCAAAGGAGTTGCCGATGCCGCTCACTATTTATTGACGATGCCTGAGGAATTCGGAGCAACGATTCACAAGGTTTTAACGATCCTTGGAACGAACGCCGACGTGGACCGGGTCTATGTGTATGAGAACCATCATGACCCACAGACGAATGATCTTCTGGTCAGCCACCGTTATGAATGGGTGCGTGATTCGGTTGAGCCGCAATTAAGCAATCCGCTGCTTCAAAATATCTCCTACAAGAAAATGGGCATTTCACGTTGGTACGATCGGCTGTCTTCTGGAGGGCTAATTGTAGGTCTAGTGAAGGATCTACCCGAGGAAGAGACAAGATTGCTTGAATCACAGGGGAGTCTTTCCTTTCTCATTGTTCCAATCTTCGTAGGTGATACCTTCTGGGGTTTTATCGGATTTAATGATTGCAACAATGAAAGAGTTTGGAGCATTAATGAAGAAGCGATTCTGATTGCCGCCGCTGCCAGTATCGGTGGAGCGATTAGACGGTACAATCAGGAGGAGCTGTTAAAGCGTGACATCGAAGAGCGTATAAAAGTAGAAAGGGAGCTTGCGGCCACCAATCAAATCTTGCAAGAAATCTCTTCTGTCGATGGACTTACAGGGATCCCTAACCGACGTTTTTTTGATGAAAATTATCAAAAAGAATGGAATCGGGCTTTGCGAAACAATAAGCCGTTATCCATTATTATGTTTGATATCGACTTCTTTAAGGGATATAACGATAGCTATGGCCATCAAGCGGGAGACGACTGTCTCAAGCAGGTAGCCCAGCTAATCAGTGCGCCTTTAAGACGGCCGGGTGATTTTGCGGCAAGATATGGCGGGGAAGAATTTATTGTAGTTTTACCAGAGACAGATTGCGCCGCCGCTGCTATGATCGCCGAGAAAATTCGCCATAATGTGGAGACGGCTCAGTTCCCCCATAATCAATCGAGCATTAGTCCGTATGTCACCATTTCTGGTGGAATTGCGAGCACGATACCAACTTCGGAACAGCAACCCAAGACACTGATCGCAACAGCAGATAAAAACTTGTACGAGGCAAAACAAAAAGGACGTAATCAAGTAGTAATCTCATAGAAAAATGATAATAACGGGGGATATTATGAGGATTGGTATTACCGGGAAAATTACGATGATTGTATTATCAATTGTTTTAGTAAGCATCAGTCTTCTCACTGTGGTCAACTATGTGACCAGCTACGAGCAGGTGAAACAGGCTGCCGGTGTGGAATTGATCGGGTGTGCCAACATCACGACGGGAATCCTGAACCCAGGGGATATCGAGAAGCTGACAGCTGGAGATGAATCCATTCGCCAGCCAATAGAAGAGCGAATCAGCTGGACAATCGCCAAAAAACCGATCTTCAAAAACGAATATATCTTATCGCTAGATGGCAAGCTTCTGGCGGCGGACAAGTATTTGCAACAACAAGGCATTAAAGCCGGTGACCACTTCGACATCGATCAGAAGGCTTTTGAGATGGTGAAAAGCATGAAGCATCCGGCGTTCTCTGATGTGTATACGTTTGGTGGAATTGATCGCATCACCGGCTACGCCCCAATCTATAAAGACCACGATGAAAGTAAAGAAATCATTGCGATTAACGCTATTGACTTTGATGCCAGTATTTTGTCCAAACGCACGTGGGAGATGATCAAGGGTACAATCATCATCGGTATTATTTTGCCGTTCCTCGCGGCGATCATAACCTTCCTTGTCGTCAGAATTACCGTTCGCCCGATCAAACGAGTGATTGATCATGTCAATCTTGTGGCAAGCGGAGATTTTACGGTTTCCTCACTTGAAGTAAAGAGTAAGGACGAGATTGGCGAACTGGCGACTAATTTCAATCGAATGGTCAGAAATCTTTCCACCCTTGTCAAAGAAGTGAAGCTGAATTCGAATCAATTGAATGACAATAGCCAAGAACTTCGCCAGGCAGCCACTCGGACGGGCGAATCAGCTGATCAAATCGCCACTTCTATTCAAGAGGTGGCAAGCGGGACAACCCATCAGTCAGATCAAGCCAACACAGTGCTTTCGTTAGTGGAGAACGTCAAGCGCGAGGTTTCGAATGGAGACGAGCGCGCTCATTTGACTGTTCGTCTGGCTATGGACTCAACTGATGAGGCCCGACGTGGGGAAGAAGCCATTAATAAAGCCATCGAACATTTAAGTACGGTAACCAATACAGTTCGTTTTGCCACAGACTCGATTCAGAAGCTTGGGAAGCGTTCGGACGAAATTGGCGGAATTATTACGGTCATTACGAATATCTCGAACCAAACGAACCTGCTAGCCTTGAACGCGGCGATTGAAGCGGCGAGGGCGGGAGAGCAAGGAAAAGGTTTTGCGGTTGTAGCTGATGAGGTACGCAAGCTGGCAGAACAGTCTTCACAAGCTTCCCAACAAATCACGGAATTGATCAAAGATATTCAAGCGGAAACCTCAGTGACCGTACGCACGATGGAAAGTAATCTGGATGCCGTCGAACAGCAGGTTAGCATTATTCGTCAAGGTGGAGAAGCGCTTACGAACATCGTATCGCAGGTTGTTCGAACAGAAGGCAGCGTCAAGGAGATGCAGCAAGTTTTTGATCAAGTATCGCAGATGATGGATTGTGTATTAACCTCCGTCGAAATGATTGCCAGCATTATCGAGCAAACTGTAGCTTCTTCTCAAGAAGTATCAGCCAATGCGATCGAACAGACAACCTCGGTGGAGCGTATGGTGGGGAATGCGGCATCACTCGCCGAGATGGCCAAACGTCTGCAAATGGAAGTAAGCAAGTTCAAAGTGGAATAATCGGGTGATAAAGCAAGGTTAAAGGAGGGCAGTGGCATGAGCGTCCAATCCATAAATAATCCACTAGAGAAACCGTCTATCATCGTACGTACGCAAAAAGTAAGGGATTATCAGAAGGTCGTGTTTATTGGGAAACTAGTGTACGGACAGACAGAATCAGCTAAGAAACAGGCTTATGAATTACTTGAGGATGCTTCCGGTTACATTTTTGATATCCGGCAGCTTGATTCAATCGATAGTACCGGTTTTGGTGTCTTGATCAATATCGGCAAAAAGATTAATCAATTAAATCGAAGCATGGCGATTATTGTTGAAAATGGATGGATAAAGGAGCTTTTGCACATCGCGAAGTTCCAATTAATTTTTCCAATCGCTCATGCCGAAGAAGAAGCCCTGGCTTTTTTGCAAAAAAACCATCAGCCTTTGCTTCGTTTTGATGAATATTAAAGATTATCGCAGTGAAGCCATGCCCATAGGGTATGGCTTTCTTTATTGTATTATCAAAAAGTTTAATTGCTTTACGGTGGTAAAGTGATTAAACTTATCCATTCGTGCAAGCCCTCCAAGAAAAGACTTCGTCCGCTTGTAGCCTCCTTGGAAGTGAAGCCTAGTGACGTTTCAGCCCCCCGATGAGAGGGGGAGGAAAGGAGAAAGGGAAAAGAGTCGCCACCCAACCCCGTAGGGGCGCGAAGCGTTTGGCGACTCCCTTTCGGATTGAGAGAACGGACTTTTCAACATCATTGCGAGCTTCCACAGAGCGTAAAGGGACGAAGTCTTTTCTTCTCGGAGTAGCTAAATCCCCCCTGGCCAATATCCTAATAATAGGGTGAGTGAGGAGGGAGACAAATGAGTGTTTATAAAGCCAACGACCAAAATCTTCAGATGGTCATTGATCGACAGGGCTTGGTGCTCGTCAGCTTTTGGGCCCCTTGGTGCAGTTCTTGCCGGAATCTAGGACCTGTTTTGGAGGAAGTGAGTAATGAGCTGGCTGATACGGTGATGGTCGCCAAGGTGCATATCGAAGATAATCCCGTGAGCCGAGGTTATTTTGCGATTAAAAATGTTCCCACGATGTTGCTTTTTAGAGACGGGTATCTTATCAATACGTTTCGTGGCTACAAACCAAAAGCAAGTTTAATTCAACTCATTCATGGTGTGCTGTGATCCATGATGACAGGTCCTGAATTGTGATAAACTGGAATTCCCCCTGAATTTGTATTTCCGAAAACTTTTTGAAGCTGTTGTGCATCTAATTGTGTGAAAGGAGGAGAGTAGCTGTGGAAGAACAACTCACCAAGGAACTGTTTTCCATGAAAGAACGCGCATACCGAATCGCATATTCTTATCTGCACAATGAACAAGACAGTTTGGACGCGGTTAGCGACGCGCTCGAAAAAGCGTTGGCGAATGCCCAACGTTTGGAGAGACCGGAATATCTGAAAACCTGGTTTGTACGCATCGTGATTAATCAGTGCAAGATGATGAAACGCAAGAACCATCGACTGGTTGTCCTGCAAGAAGAATTCACTTCTGATGAAGGAACAGATCAACCGCTTACCGAGGAGAAGCTGGATTTGGAAGAAGGGTTAATGCGGCTCTCGCCTGCTGATCGCAACTTAATTTATTTGAGATATTACATGGGATATACACTGGATGAGATTGCTCAGGTAACCCAGATGCCGATTGGAACAGTCAAAACGAAGCTGTACCGGAATCTGCGGGATTTGCGGCACAAGCTTACGCCAGTCAACATGGCCGCTTTATCGATACAGTGTATGGCTGCTTAATTCAATCTTCAGGGGGAATGAACATGAGTTTAGTACCTGTAGTTGTTGAACAGACCAGTCGTGGTGAGCGATCCTACGATATTTATTCACGTTTGTTAAAGGATCGAATCATTATTCTGGGAAGCGAAATTGATGACAACATCGCGAATCTGGTGGTCGCACAGTTGCTTTTCCTAACGGCAGAAGATCCCGAGAAGGATATTCATCTCTATATTAACTCTCCGGGTGGTTCTGTAACGGCTGGAATGGCAATCTATGATACCATGCAATTCATTAAGCCTGACGTCTCTACGATCTGTATCGGCATGGCCGCTTCGATGGGAGCGTTTCTACTGATTGCGGGTGCACAAGGCAAGAGATATGCGCTGCCGAATGCAGAAATCATGATCCACCAGCCTCATGGCGGAAGCCGAGGGCAAGCATCTGATATTAAAATTCAGGCGGAGCGAATCCTAAAATCGAAGGCTGCCATCAATAAAATTATTGCCGATCGATCTGGTCAGCCGCTGGAAAAGGTGGAAAAGGATTCAGATCGGGATTTCTTCTTATCCGCAACGGATGCCAAAGCCTATGGGCTGATTGATAAGGTAATTGAGAAACTGTAAAGACCAACGAAGCAAAATGGTAATTGCTTGACGGGAGATTGGTAAGGTAAACTGTATAAAAATGGGTAAGGCTCTCCAGTAGATGGAGAGCCTTCATTATAGAGAGAGTGCGCATAGAAAGCAGGTGAATCCGATCGATCTCAAAGTCTTGCAAACCTTTGTAGTAGCGGCCACAACGGAGAATTTTCATCAAACAGCGGAAACCCTGTACATTGCTCAGCCGACGGTAACCCAGCATATCCGAACATTAGAAAAAGAACTGGGAATCGAGCTTTTCCTACGAGTAGGCAAGCGCGTCATGCTGACACCTGCCGGCAAACGGTATTTGACTCATGCCAGAACGCTGATTGAGGATTGGCAAAAGGGAGTGGAAGATTTGTTAGCCTGGAGGCAGGGCTATCACGCTCAGCTGAAGCTGGCGGTATCACCGATTATTGCCAGAACCTCATTGCCTCATCTCCTCAGGCGGTTCACTAAGAATTATCCGGAAGTAGATGTGTCGATTCGGATTGCGGATTCGGAAGATATCGGCCCGATGGTACAAAGCGGCAAAGCCGATCTGGGATTGACCCGCATTAAACCTGGGGAATTTCAACTGGCTACCTATTTGATGGCGGAAGATCCCGTCGTCTTAGCTGTACCATTGAATGGCGGAGATATGGAGGCGCCCCTGCCGGATTGGGAGGAAGAACTCCAATCCAAGCGATTGCTGACGCACAATCATCCCGGTTATTGGGATGAGCTGTTGTTGGCGTTAAGGCAGCGCGGACTCTCTTTTCGTACCATGGTCGTAACGGAGGTAGACATTACCAAACGATTAATCGAAGAGGGGTTGGGCGTGTCCTTTTTGCCTCGCTCGGCCGTTACCCGAGAATTGTTCGAGAATCGGTTTATTGAACTGAACACACCGGGACTAACCTTGCCGATTACAGCTTCCTACCTGACGATTCCCAGGGTTGGACCGAGTGAACCGGCTCGTTGGATGCGGGATGTCTTGGCTGAACTATATCCCCCATTGCCTGTTATCGAGGACGGACAAACAGGCATAATTGATTATGTTTTGTAATCAATTGGGCGCTTTTATTTTATTTCCCCTTTTAAAATAAGGTTGATATACTAGTTACCAAAGAAAACTTTAGAAACTAAAAACTTTATTAATAAACAAAATAGGGGTGGGGGACAATGACACAACCAATTATCTCCATTGGACTTGAAGGGATTGCGGTGGCAGAATCTTCACTAAGTTTAGTTGATGGTACGAACGGACTTTTAGTTTATCGAAATCATTGGGCACGTGATTTGGCGGTTGCTCATACATTTGAGGAGATCGCTTATCTGCTGTGGAAGGGTCATCTGCCGAATGAAGAAGAATTGGCCTCTCTTAAAAAGCAGTTAAAGGACAACAGAGCGTTGCCTAACTACGTAAAGCTGGCATTGGATCAAATTCCGCTTGACGTGGATATGATGAGTGTACTTCGCACGGGTGTATCCCTTCTCGGAACGAGCGGCGTACAGTGGCCTCCAACCTTGGAACAGGTGATTGCCGTAACAGCCAAATTCCCAACAATTGTCGCTTACAGACAAGCGCGGTTAGAGCATCGCGAACCGCTTGATCCACGTGATGATTTGGATCATACAGCGAACTACTTATATATGTTGACCGGGAAAGAACCACATCCAGCCCATGTGCGTGCATTGGATGCCTATCTGATCCTGACGCAAGAGCACGGAATGAATGCTTCCACCTTCTCGGCTCGTGTAGTTTCTTCTACACAATCCGATATCTATTCCGCTTTGACCGCTGCGATTGGAGCGCTGAAAGGTCCGCTTCACGGTGGGGCACCTTCGGAAGTGACGCAGATGATCGAAGAGATTGGAACGAAGGAAAATGCGGAACCGTGGCTGCGTAATGCCTTGGAAAAAGGAGAGCGCCTCATGGGATTCGGCCACCGCATCTACAAGACGACCGATCCACGGGCAACGGCACTGCGCGTAGTTGCTTCTGAGCTATCCGAGGAGGATCCGTGGTTTGATCTGGCAACCCATGTGGAGAAAGTGGCGCTTCGCCTGCTCGACGAATATAAACCAGGCCGCAAGCTCAATACGAATGTAGAATTCTTCGCCGCTGCCGTCATGCGTTCGATTGGCTTGTCGGAATCGTTGTTCACCCCTACTTTTGCTGTAAGCCGTGTAGTTGGCTGGTGCGCTCATATCCTGGAGCAAGCGGAGAATAACCGGATCATTCGTCCGCAATCCATCTATACCGGCCAAATTCCTGAACAAGTCGGCACCAACTAAGCGAACCCAAAACACCTCCAAAATCGTGATCACTCGATTCATGGAGGTGTTTTTTTTCGTGGGGGGCACGTTCATCTAAAAGGAATGGCCTTGAGAACTTCTACTATTCCTTTAGCGTATTCTGACCGGGTCACTTGCGGATGCAAGCGCTTCGCTTCTTCCGTAGCATTAGCCAGTAAATAGCCATGTTTGACGGCTTTTAACATATCGACATCATTCCCGCTATCTCCAAAAGCGATTGTGTTGGTAAAAGGAACGTTGTAATGATTCATCATAAACGTGACGATCTCTTGTTTACCTGTACACAGAGGAATGAAGTCCACATCAAATGCGTCAGCGGGATCTCCCGCTTTTGGGTTGCAGCGGTTGATATTTAAGCCAATTCCATTTATTTTGGCTAGATGCCGAATGATCTGTAAATCATAGTGGGTTTGTGTCTTGGAGCTTTCATAGTAGTAATAATTGAGCTTGTATCGCTGATGACTGAATTGAGTCTGCTCTACAAGTTCGATTCTGTATTGATGATATAATTCTTTCACTAGCTCGATGACCATTTCGTGCGAGAAGCCGGATTTCTGCAGTCTGCTTTCCCAGTCCGTATTCGCAATTAATTGGCCATTTTCTCTTACGTCGTAGACTTCGGTTCCCAGGTTGCTTGCGATAAAATGAGGAGTATAACGCATATGGGCCCGCTCCATTTTATGGACAATATGATGGAGATTGCTGCCCGTTACCCAACCAACTTTGACGAAATGTTCTCGAGAGAGCTTATTCAAGTATTCTTCCAGCTCGTATAAACTGTTTAACAGTTCGTCTGTACAAGCGTGGGGATAATACGTTTCGTCAAAGTCGAAAAAGATTAAATACTTCGCCTCCTGAGTAGCAGAAGGAAAAGCAGATTGATTAAGTGATACATTCATCATCAACACCCCATTCCATTACCTACTTTAAAGATAAAGGATGGGATCGATCCCAGGTCAATACTTTTTCTGAGGTGCATCATGGCTATTACGATATATGATATTGCGCGATTAAGCGGTGTTTCCAAATCTACTGTTTCAAGAGTGCTTTCCAACCATCCTTACGTGTCACAAGAGAGTCGCCTCAAAGTCCAAAAAGCGATGGAAGAGCTACATTATGTTCCTAATTCTCTCGCTAAACAATTTCGCACAAAGCAAACGAAGTGTATCGGGATCCTCATTCCCGATTTGGATCATCCCTATTTTAGTGAACTGGTTAGTTCCATCTCATTGGAATGCCATAAAAGAGGATATAAAACGGTCGTTCATCAGACCTTTTCAGATAAAAGGATAGAAAAAGAAGTCTATGCCCAGCTAAGGAATAAAGAGCTGGATGGGATTATTTTGACGTCATCGCTTCTGTCAGAAGAGGAGATAGCCGAATGTGTGGAAAATCGTGCAATAGTCGCTTGCAATGAAGATTTTCGGGGGAAGTGCTTTGACGCTTTTTGTCTGAACGAGGAAGAGGTCATACGGGAAGCAACTACCCATCTTCTACAGAAAGGCTTAACCAAGCTGGGATTCTGCTCAGATCATATCGATACCCCTTCCCAACAAGCGAGATTAAGAGGGTTTATTCAAGCGCATGATCAGCTAGGGTTACCGTACAATAAGTCGTATATTTTTAATCAAATTTCGACCGTAGAAGATGGGATGCTGCTAGGAGAACGGCTTTTTAAAAATCATACAGACATACAAGGGATGATTGCGGGAAGTGATTTCGTAGCTGCTGGCTTAATCAAATCAGCGGCTAACCACGGCTTAAGAATACCGCAGGATTTTTCGGTTATCGGCTTCGATAATCATCCGATCTCAATGGTGACGACTCCACAGATTTCTACGATAGGCAATCGCATTACCGATATGACTCGAGACTTAGTGGATCGAATCATGAATCAGCTGAATGGCAACAAACAGGCTCCAATGAAAAAGATTTATGACGGAGAACTGATTATAAGGGAGTCTGATTGAATCATTTTTGAAAAAACCACATCCGCTTCCTGTAATTTGGTTTTTGGTAAAAATAAAAAAAATAACCACTTTGCAACAACTGCAAAGTGGTTATTTTTTTTCATTCGAGTAAGCCCGCTCAAGAAAAGACTTCGTCGCTCTAGCTCATTTTAAGCGAAACAAAGCGCAGAGAACGAAGGAAGGAAAAGAGTCGGCATTCTTTACATCAGACTGAGAAACGAAGTGATTTTCTTGTCGACTCCCTTCCGTAGTGAACGGAGCGGACAGTAGACGCTACAAGCGAGCTTAAACAGAGAGTAGAGGGACGAAGTCTTTTCTAATTAAGTTGCAACCCCTTCGCCAATTGTTGCTGACGCGTACGAGAAAAGCGGAAAGAAAGAGTAGCGGAAAAGATTGCAAAAACGACTCCAATGGCTCCAATCAAGGGAATAGCCGCAAGTGACAGATGCGTGACCACGAGTCCTCCGATTCCGGCGCCTGCAGCCATGGCAAGCTGGAGGAATGAACTGTTTAAGCCTAACATAATTCCCGATGCTTCCGGAGCTAGCGAGATCAGGTTATATTGCTGCGTCGGACCTGTTGTCCAAGCGGAGAACGACCATAGGATGAGTACAACGAACACGGCCATGGCAGAGTGCGAAAATAACGACAAAAGGATGAGCGAGACGATGTGAAGGGTAAAACCTCCGATGAGCGTAGGTTTAACTCCCCATCTATCTGTACTATATCCACCAAATTGCGACCCAATCAGGCTTGCCAGACCAAATACGAACAACGCGGTGCTTAAGGCGCCTTCTTTTAACCCGGTAACCGTAAGCAGAAAAGGAGAAATGTAGGTATAAGCAATCGCATATCCACCGATCCAGAAGAAGGTGGCCGCCAAAGCAGCGAATATTCTCGGCTCTCTTAGCAAAGTCAATTGTTTGCGCAGCGGTATAGGAGTCTCCCCATTTGACTGAGGGATCACAAAATAGATAATGAGCATCGCAAGTAAGCCTAAAACGCCAATTCCCACAAAAATAGTTCTCCAATCGTAATAGGAAGCGACCAATCGACCAAGGGGGACACCGACAATTAAAGAAAGCGTGAAGCCCATGAGTACGATCGCAATAGAGCTGCCTACCTTTGCTGGTGGAGCAATCTTGGACGCTACCGTTAACAAGTTAACAACGACAATTCCGGCACCGAGCGCCGCTAGGATTCGAGCCGCAATGAGCCATTCAAATCCAGGCAGGATAAAAGTAAGCAGGTTGGCAATGACAAAGACGCCCAACGCATAAATGAGCAGCTTTCGTCGTTCCAGCCTGCCCGTCAAGCCAATTAAAAACGGTGTTCCAAGCGCATTGGCGAGTGAATAAACCGTAATGAGCTGGCCTGTAGCAACCACTGAAACGTTCAGCGATTCAGCGATTTTGTCCATAATTCCCGCGATTGAATTCTGCGAGGTTCCAACTAAAAAAGTAATGAGGGCAAGCAAATAAATTTTCCACATCGTTTACTACTTCCTTTCAGGGCATATGTATTTCTATGAATATCGAAACAGTAGGTAAAAAAATAAACTCATCTAAGCTGATATTTCTAGAAATATAGAAATAATCGGCGAAAAAAACAAAAAACTAATCCAACAAATAGGGTGCGTATTTTTGAGCAACATCCTTATTCAGGCTGTAATAGATAAAGGTTCCATCTTTACGTAGAGACAACAGACCCGCATCTGTCAGTTGTTTCAGATGATGAGATAGCGTCGAGTGCGGAATAGGGATCTTCTGTGTAAGTACGCCGCAGCATTGACTGTTTTCTTTGGCAAGCAGAAGGGCAATCTTCAATCGGGTAGGTTCTCCAAGGGCTTTGTAGATTTTTACCGCTTGTTGCACATTCACTTGGTCATCTCTCATCGTTTTCCCACCCTTCAAAACGGACTTATTTCCATCACTTTCGAAATAAAAATATCATAACCAAAATGGGCAGTCAAGATGTTTGACATGCCGCACAAAAAAGCAGAGTTCATGATGAGCTGAACTCTGTCTTGTCTCACTTATTCCACTCTCGGTTTCGTCGGATCGCAGTCGGGTAAAGATCCCGCTGTGGATTGAGCCAGCTTGATGAGGTAATAACATTCTTCCCTCGCCATATGGTCGGGCATCAAGGGAGATAAAGTACCCAGTATTCGTTCATCCAACTCCAATCGCTCAATCTCTTCCAGAAACTCAGTGAATAAACGAATCTCCAGCTCCACGTCGCTTGTGAATTGCGCCAAAGCGGGGAATTGTGTCAGATTGGTCCGCAGATATCCGGCTAGTTCTATGGCTTTCAAATGATAATCGTCAAAGTGCTTGCTAAACTCCTGGCTTCTCTCCATCAGGCGTTTCTCGACCAGATCAAGGTTAGCAGCGATGGAACCTGCATGACCCGAAGCATCAGGCAGCCAGAGTAAATGAAGATGAAGCGGATGACAGTTAGGCGGAACCTGCCCTGCAGATAAGTAATTCAAAATTCGCAAATATTCCTCGATCTCATTAAGCATGTGGTTGTAGAACGTCGGGGGCAGATGAGTCTTGATTTGTCCAAGCAGCTGTTTTTGCAACAGTTCCAGTTTAAAGTTTCGTAAGCTTGTAGCGTAATAGGTAGCCTGATTCGTCAAAAGCTGAAGCTGTTGTTCATTGAGATCCTGACGCGCCTGCTCCAGAAGTTGATCAAATATCCGTTTAAAATGATCTGCTTGTTGGATTTCGGCTACATTGTCAGGAGTTAAGCTCATGAAGATAAACCGGCTGTGGTCTCCAAGGATTTGCAGCCAGAAACGATGTTCAAACAAGGCTGCTGAAGCAAATTCAGTTTGCGGCAAGATAAAACCCTCCTTTACTACCCACATTCATATGTGCGGGAGCCTAGGAGGGTGCATTGTCATTGTCCAAGCAGGAATGCAATGGTTAACCGAGCTTGCGCAGTTGTTCCAGACTGTGCTTCAATTGTTGAATTTCCTCAGGTGTCAGAGCATCCTGATCATAGCGGTGGCGCTCATAATAGGCAGTAATTTGCACAGCAATAGCTTTTTTCTCCTGATCTGTCCAGTAAGTCTTCACGCGCCTCAAGAATTCGGCAGGTGTCTCGCTTGCTTCGATGATCAGACCCAGTGAGGCCATATAGCGCAAGAATTGCTCATACTGCTGTCGGACCACGTCTTGCTCAGTTGATTGGAAGCGTTGATAGAACGAACGTAGCTGATCCTTGAGAGAAGGAGAAGCGGATAGGTGCTCCAGCGATTGCGTCGTCTGATTCTTCGGTACGCTAATCGCCTGTCCTCCAGTTGCCGCCAACTGCTTGCGCCGCCACATGATTATCCCAAGCACGATGGCAAAAATCAGAATGGACCCAGCAATCAGATAAGGCTCCAGCTGTTCGATGAGTGTAGGGCTTTGTTCGACAATGTCTTTTCCTTGGATGTCACCGTTGGAATTCATTTGGGAGATGATTTGTTGAGTGTTTTTGCTTTTGCCGATGATGGCACTCAGTTTGTTCACTCCGATCATGATGAGCGCGATAATCGGGTCCATGACCAAGGAGAGAATCTGCCCCAGGGGTTTCTTGATGACTTGCCAGATGAAATAGAAGAGAGACAGAACCGCTCCAGCGGAAACTAGATAGCCCAACACCATGAGAAGCTGAGTAATTACCACTTGTGGCACATATTGTGAGAAGGCCGCTCGAGAGATGGATAATGCCTCTTTGTGTTCTCTGGTCATATATTCGCCCCAACGAATGAGCATGTACCAACCCAATAGAGTAGATAACTGCCAGAAGATCGGAACACAGTCAATGTGAATGATCACAAAATAGATGAGACAGGTAGCATAAAGTAATCCGGCCAAGAGAAACCGCTTCAGATAGTCCTGTTCTGTGAACTGATTGGACATAGCAAACTGGATTCGCCAGTAAAATAGGCCAGAAATCACTAGGGACAGAATCAATCCAAACGCTTGATAGGTCATATACAAGACGATTGCCACCAGCGGATAGAGCAGCACGTGGTAGATGATACTGCCGTTACCGCCTTGATACAGCCAGCATCCCAGGCTGATCAAGCCAATCCCGAGAAACGTCAATTCGAGCAAATTGCTGGTTGTACTATCGACAAACAAGCATAAAACGAGTCCACCAACGACCAGATAAACTTCGAGCGACACTAGCAGGATCGAGCGGAGCAGGAGCATGGTTTTGGTTGTCATGAACCGACCACTCCTTTTCGCGCGAATGGAGCTACATCCTGATAGGAAATCGTCTCTTGAGAAGAGTCTAGTACCACAACCTCGTGTCCGAGGCGAACCAAGCGCTGCATGGCTGCTTGAAGCTGATCATCAAGCCGCGGAGTCACAAACAGAATCGTTTCTTTGGAAGTGCTTTGCTCCAATCGATGAAAAATAGCGAGTGGATGAGTTGGAACAAAATGATGCAACCGCGCAAGATGCGACATGACTTGTACATGATGGGATTTGCCGCTGCCTTTGGGGAAGCGGTAGAATTCCTGACCTCTTAGTTTGACACTCAGCAGAAGCTCGTACGCTGTTTGGCTTCGGCGACAAGAGGTGGCAAGCGACGCGATGATGGAAATGGTTCGCTCATTGATCTCGTCGTTATATTGCTGAATTCTCGCTTCATAGCTTGGCAGGATATAGCCAACGATCCGCCATTCGGCGTGTGCTGTGTATTCGAACTGCTTGGTGTGCAGCGAGAGGGTTTTGGCGCTTGTTTTCCAGTCAATGTGCTTGAGACGGTCACCCGCTGAGTAAGGGCGAACCCCGCGCATGAACGTTGGGTCGGTATGCAGTCTTTGCTTCGCCAGGCGATTTCCCAGCGGTTGAGTCGTTCCCATGGTCAGAGGCGGAACGGAAACGACCTCAGGATAAATCAGCAAGGTGAACGTAGACGGGATGTCGATTGGAGAGACATTAATAGCAAATGGACTGACGATCTCTGCCTGTACCTCCGTCATCCATAATACGCCTCGTTTGTTCGGGATGATGGTGATCGTTCTGGTGACTTGTGATCGTCTGGGAATGCTGAGCCAAAGTTTAACCGTCCACCGTTTGTTCGCCAAGGTGAGTTCATCCGCATCGGTTACCTCAACGTGCTCTGGCAAAGCAAAGTGGATACACGTACGTGGAAGCGGCAGCCACGATTTATTCGTGAATCGGATCAACAATTCTACAGAAGTTCCCGGCATGACTCGAGTGGAGTCGGTTTGCAGGGAGATTTCTACGAGTTTGCGAATGTTGGCTAGCCACAAGCGTTCAAGGACTACAAGGAACAGGAAGAATCCTCCGAACAACCAGAGAAATGGACTACCCGAGACGAAACCGAACAATAAAAAAGTACTTCCCAATAATTGCAGAGATTGCCGAGTATTCATTTAGCGAACGCCTTCTTCTACCGGAGCTGGGGTGGATTGCAGGATTTCGTTGATGATTTCGGCTTCGGTCACATGTAATTCGGCTTCCATCGTCAAAACAATTCGATGGGTAAAGAGGGCAGGGACAACTTGTTTGACATCATCGGGTAGGACAAAGGATCGTCCATTCACATAGGCGTAGGCTTGGGATGCTCGAACTAGAGCGAGCATGGCCCGAGGGCTGATTCCCACTTCTACAGATTTGTGCTGACGAGAGGCTTCGGTGAGATCGATGATATAATCTTCAATCGCCTCGCTGACATGAACCTGTTGGACTTCGTTTTGCATTTCGGCAATTTGTTGAATGGTCACTACAGGCTCTACAATCTCCGCTTGTTGGTCTACGCGGAAACGACGCATGATTTCTCGCGCATCCTCCCGATTCCCATATCCCAACGAGATGCGGAACAAGAAACGATCTAACTGGGCTTCCGGAAGCGGATAGGTTCCTTCTGATTCAATTGGGTTTTGGGTTGCGATGACGAAGAAGGTGGACGAGATGGGAAGCGTGATTCCTTCGATCGTGGCTTGTCGTTCTTCCATACATTCCAGCAAACCGGATTGGGTCCTCGGAGTGGCGCGATTAATCTCGTCAGCCAACAGAATGTCCGCGAATACGGGTCCTTTTCGCAGCTCGAACTCACCATTTTTGGGATTAAAGTAGTGAAGGCCCACCACATCGGACGGCAAAAGATCGGAGGTAAACTGCAACCGGTTAAAGCAGCCGCCAATCGCTTTGGACAAGGTTTTGGCCAGGACGGTTTTTCCCATTCCAGGCAAGTCCTCAAGCAGAACATGGCCCCGCGCCAACAGAGCGGTGACTAGCAGATTGATTTGTTCCTCTTTTCCGACAATGGTGCGATTAATGATCTGAATCAAGGGTTGAATGCTTTTCTGGGACATATGCGCCCTCCTTCTTTTTGGGAAAATAGGTAATTTTCATTATAAACAAAAAATTAACGAGAATGGAGGTTAATCCCCAATATTTGTAGATAAATAATTATAAAGAGTGGTCAGGGGAATGGTCGCTGTGAGTCAGGTTCATCGGCAAGATTAGTCCCACTATGCCCATCAGAAGGATAATTCCTCCGATCATGCCGAACAGCTGCCGGGTTCCCCAAAGCTCCGCCAATGATCCGCCAGCCAGTACACCCAATGGCATCGTGCTGCGAACAACGAAGAGACGAACGGAAAAAACTCGCCCGCGCAAATCGTTCGGCACCAGCCGCTGAAACAGGTTGGTGCTTCCGACGTGAAAGAAGGGAGCGGTCAGCCCCGCCAATGCTTCGATCAGGATAGCCACTAACAGATCATGATTGATGGACAAAGCGATAAAGCTTACGCCTCCTAATGAAAAAGCCGAGAGCATTGTGATTTTGCCGATTCCAACCTTTATTCGGGCGAGAAGAACGGTCCCGATAAAATAGCCAAAGGGGTATCCGCCGATAAAGAGTCCGTACATAAAGGAACTGCCTCCTAGTTCGTCTGTTATGTAAGGCAGATTGATCACCATCGTAACTCCTACGGCAAATTGGATAGAGGCAATCCACACACTTAAGAAGACCAGTACCGATTGTTGGAAGTAATACTGATACCCGCTCTTCAGTTGTTGCCACCAGCTATCTTGAAGTGGATTCTTAGGTGAGGAAGTCAGTCCCAAACGAGACAAGCAGAGAGCAGAGAGTCCATAAGCTACCACCACGATGATGAGCGTCTGCTTTACCCCAATGGCCGCCAAGAGCAGTCCACCAATCATCGGGCCCAAGAACATCATCAGTCGCGTGGTCCCGTCCAGATAGGAATTCCCCGCGGTTCTTTGCTCAAGAGGGACGACCTGCGGCAAGGCAGCCATACTGGAAGGGGAGTATAGCGCTTGAATGGTCCCGTTTAGACAGGATACGAGATAGAACAGCCACGGCTCCAGATGTGACCCGATAGCCAGTAGACTCAACAGACCAAAAAGAACGGCGCGTGAAAGCTGAGAGAAGACGAGCACTTGCTGACGGTTCCAGCGATCCAGATAAGGGCCAGACAGCATCTGAACGAGCAGAGAGGGCAAAAGATAAGAGAGCCAGATTCCTCCCATGGCTGTCTTGGAATGGGTAGCTTCATAGATGAACCAGGTCAAGGCTAGTGTCCCCAGGCTTGCGCCAAGAGTGGAAACAGTCTCTCCCAGCCACAAGTTGATAAACCTCCAGTTATGAGAAAGAAGAACGGGCTTAGAGGGTCTCATCCGTGGTTCCTCTTTTCAGGTATTGCAGGAGTTCCGCATCGGCTAGGGATAGCAGGGAATGATTCAATCCGTAGAGGTGATCCTTGGTTTCGACAAGATAGGCCGATTTGAGCAAGGCCAGGTGGTGATGAACGGTCGATTTAGCAATCTCGAGGATATCAGTTAATTCGTGCAGTGACCGATTCTGTTTATAAAGAAGCTTGAGAATCCGCAGCCTTGTTTCATCCCCCAAAGCCTTATAGCGTTGCACAAGGGCAAGGGGAGGACGGTACTGATCTTCTTCCCAGTCGAGGCTTTGGTCGGCAACCGGATAGTAGAGAATCTTGGTTCCTTCCATATCGGCCTGAATCGTCCATGGGCGATAAGCATAGTGCGGGACGAGCAACACACTCGTGACGGTTGGTTCCGGTGGATAGGAGACGCCTCCTGTGGCCCATCTGACAAAATCCTCGGGAGCAAGGTTTGGCAGCATGGCTTGTTTCTGCTTGATGTCTCTTGTGAGGATGCTCATGGTGTCAGGGGCATGAACGAGCAGATATTGATCATGCCAAAGCTGAATCAACACAATCAGATGTCGCCGCAGTTCTTCCCCGTCGACCCCCGCAACAAAGCGGATATAGGCAGGAAAGAATTGATGAAGCTGACAAGTAGCCACCAGAGCTTCTGTCGCAAGAGCATCTCCATGCGCGGATTTGCGACGATCTTCCTGGCTCGACCCACCCAGAAAGGGAAGGGACAGATAACGAAGTTCCTCTTGGGACAAGGTTTCCAAATACCCAATAAAAGTGTGAATGTCAACGAAATCCTGCTGGTGCAGAAGCTGAAGTAGGGTCTTCCAGGTATTATTTCGTTCACAGTATTCCAGCTCGGTTTGCAGTTGTTTGGATAATTGACTTGTGGTTTCCTTCCAGTATGCCTCGGGTTTCTCCAGAGTAGCGTGCATTTGGGGATAGGTAGCAATCGCAATACCTAACGCGCATTCGAAAAGAACCGAATACGTAAAACGAATTTCGTAGCTTGTCCGTCCATAGGTAAGATCAAGAATATTCAAGCTGGATCGTCTCCTTTTTCCGAATACTGGTTATCCAAATTCTATAAAAATCGAATGATAAGTTCAATAAATTTCGAATGTCTAAAAATCAATTGATACTCAGTGGAGAAGATTCAATCCCATTAAAATGTCAGATTATGTTGTTGTTCCTTACTAGAAAATGACTGAGATTTCGACAATATACAGCTATTGTCAGGTCTATAGGCCTGTCGTACTATTAAATTTATCACTTGGAAATTGTCATCCAATTTTAACAATTTTACGAAGAGATGGGACTGTAATCATGCTGGGTTCAGTTGGAACATTGCGTTTATATATAATCATGGTTCGGTGGGTCTTGTTCTTAACGGGATTTTTGTTTTATGTCCGAACGTTTTCGGATGGTTACCTTCTTCTCATGGGCCTCTTTGCTCTTAACGTGATGTACACTTTTTTTTACTTTTACCGATTGCCGAGGAGCCTCTGGGTCTTCTTGATCCTGGTGGAATTGGTGTTTGATACACTTCTGGTTTCTCAAACGGGACAATGGAACAGCCCTTTTTTACTCTATGCCTATACGACATTGGTTTGGTTGGGGACATATCTCGGGGGAAGCTGGCTGTTTCTCATGATTTTCTCCACACTTTTAACGATCTTCATCAGCGCGTTTTTCAACATCCATCGTCTTGTACTCCCAGATAAAATCTATTCTCAGGTTCAATACGTCCTTCAGATGCTGCTTTGTACAGGAGTTTTTTTGCTTACTCAGTTTGGCAGAATGCAAGGAAAACAAATCTACCGTCAAATTCTGGTACTGCTCACCTTTCAGCGCAAATTGGCCAGAACCAAGAATCTGACCCAAATCAATTGGCTTACGGAAAAAGTAATCAAGCGAATACTCGGCACGAAACAGGTCTTCGTGTGTTGGCTACAGCACCGCGAAGGAAGCAATGAATGGGTTCGGGCCTACTATACCTACACTTTGGTGGAAAATGGGTTGATTCACAATCGGAAACCGCTCGTCCACACGTTTACGGATTACATGGGAAAGGAAGGGCAAGCCTACTATTTTCCGTTAATTCGGAAAAATGAAGTAGCGGGAGCGATCCTGATTCCGCTTGAATCAAGAAAACTGGTCTGGAATGGAGCCTTTCTCATTCTTCATTTAATCTCCATTTCTATTCTCAACCAAGAGCGGCATATACATATGAGGCAAGAGATGGAGACTGCCATGCAACTCGAAGTGCGCAAAAAGATGGCGCAGGATATGCATGATGGTTTGGCGCAGCAGCTGTTTTTCGTCTCCGCCCAGATTTTCCAATTGAAACAAAACCTACCCGAGGATGCTCCAGAGCAGATGAAGGCAGCCGTCCTGAAAATGGAGGGGCAGGTCAAGGATTGCCACCTGGAAGTCAGAGGCTACATTCACCATCTGCGAGACGATCGAGAAGAGGGGCATATCTTTGACGCGATTGAACAGCTGCTCCATCGGTTAACGAAAAACAGCAAAATGCAAGTCAACTATTCAACCAAGGGGTATACCTCTCAAGAAAGATTTGAAGTAGAGGAAACGATTTATCGCTTTACAGAGGAGGCTGTATATAACGTATTAAAGCATGCGAGAGCGACTTCTCTGGAAGTCAATCTGGAGGTTACAGCGGTTCAGTGGACGATTCGAATCAAGGATGACGGAGTGGGCTTTACCCCAGAAATCGTCGAGAGCAAAAAGAACAGCTATGGGGTAGTGGGTATGAAGGAAAGAATGGAGCGTTTTGGTGGAATATTATCGATCCGTTCGCAGCCGAATCAAGGTACGGAAATCATTGCGATTATTCCTAGAGAGGGTGGAAAGAAGTATGCCTAATATACGAGTGCTTTTAGCGGATGATCATCGGATCGTGCGAGAAGGATTGCGCATGATTCTGGAGTCATCCCCGCGGTTTGAAATCGTGGAGGAAGCGTCGGATGGGGATGAGCTTGTCGCAAAATCGCTGATAAGCAAGCCTGATCTGATCGTGTCCGATTTAAAAATGCCGGGCCCTTCTGTCATTGACAGCTGTAAAAAACTGAAGGAGCAGCTTCCCGAGGTGAAAGTAATGATCCTGACCGCGTTTGATGAGAGTGAGGATATTTTTCGGGCGCTCGATTCTGGAATTGACGGGTATATCATGAAAGATACGCTGCCTGAGCAGATCGTAAATACGATGGAAATGGTGCTTATGGGGTATTCCTGTTTTCAGCCAAAATTGAAGCGTTCCAAGAAAGAAGAAACGGATGATTTGGTTTTGACAGAGCGGGAGCAGGAGATTTTTCAATTGATTATTGAGAATTTAAGCAATCAGGAAATCGCTCAAAAATTATATATTTCAGAAGCGACGGTAAAAACCCATGTGAGTAGTATCTTGCGAAAAACAGGTCAGCCCAATCGATCGCAAGCTGTGCTATACGCGCTGAAAAAGGGGTATGTACAGGTGTCGTAATCGGGGAAGGGGATTCGCATGCTGAAGAATAATGACGCTTCCAGAAGATTAGCTGATCGGTTTATCTTCTGGTTGTCGACACTGGTGAGCCTGAACCTTGTTGTGCAATGTATGAACGATTTGATCGAGTCAAATATGAAGTCGGGTAAATTTACGATCGGGCTTGCGGTTTGCGCGTTGATTTTTTGGATGTTTTATTTTATACATCGGACTCATTTGTTCAGTCGTACCTTTTCTACACATGGTACGGCATTTGTTTGTCTGCTTTTGTTTGTTTTTCTCGGATTTTATAATCCCTATCAAACTTCTGCCCTGGGCATGATCTTTTTGTTTTATCCGGTCATGATGAGCCTGTTTTCGGATAAAAAATTATTTCTTGGCTGGAGTATGCTCTCGTATCTGTTCCTGGCCGTTTTTCTGTTGCACGAACCGAATGGGCGGCAGATCAGTGGACTCGACAAACAAAACGTGATGGAGTGGGGCTCGTTGGTGTTGGGGAGCTTCATTCTGGGATGGGTCATTTTGATCCACTTCTCCTATGTTCGCGGCATATTCCGTCAAGAATGCGAGGAACGAAATAAAAACTACGTGTTCCGCATGCTTCATTCCTTGATCCCGATTGTAGAACGTAAGTCTCAGACATCCGCGAAGGAAATCGAACAGATGGCGGGGCTGATCAAACGAATCATCTCTGAATTTGCTGAAGAAGACGTGCAGGATTGGGAGATTCAATTGATCTCGTTGGTTCATTATGTAAGCCGAATCAAATGGCCGGACTACGTATTTGAGAAACAAGGGAAGCTGACTAGCTATGAATACGAGATTGTTCAGGAGCATTGCTATATGGGAAGAGATCTGCTGGGTGACTATCCATCCTTTAAACGGGTGATCGAGGCCATAAGCTACCATCATGAGCGTTTTGATGGAACGGGATACCCCTTTCAACTAAAGGGAGAATCTATTCCGTTATTGGCGCAAGTGCTTGGAATTGCCGAGAGCTATCTGGCAATGACGACCCCTCGTTCTTATCGGGAAGCCCTTATGCCAGAGGAGGCCTATAAGGAGATCAAGTCGATGGAGGGCATGGGTTTTGAACAGAAACTCGTCAGGGCCTTGGGTCTTGCCCTCCATTTTAGGGAACCCGTCGAAAACGATTCCAAAGTCACACATCTAGTTGGATAACAAGCTTCAATCTCAAGAGGGAGGGGAGTTCCTTCCCACATCGGATACTCGGCGCCTCTTCCTTTTGTTACCATGAGAGGAAAGGGCTATAACGGAGGGAACGCGATGTATCAGAAAAGGTGTGATCGTTGTGCAAGGCATTCCTATAGCAGTGACAATTTAGGACGCTGGGTATGCCCTTACTGTAACCGAGATATCAGCCATGTCAAAGAGGGGGCGACTGAGTCTTGTGAACATCAGAATATGTATGTGGTAAAAGATCTGTTGAAAGAAGACTCTGCCTGAGTAGTAAGGAATACAACGCTTCCGTTGGTAACGGGGGCGTTTTCATTTGAACGGAAATCGTCTAATACTTCAGGATGAGACGCGACTAGCTGTCAGGATGATCCAATTGATCCCGTCAGGATGAATAAGATCACTCTGATAGGAGTAAATTGTCGTACCCATGGTGGAAGATAGACGACTTCTGGATCAGTAGAATGAGAGTAAGGGGTGGTGTGCATTGAAGAAGATACCGATGAAGCACATAGGTGTAGGATTTATCAGCCTATTTATTCTGATGAATCTGTTCTTCGGGCTTACCCCCAAGCTGAATTCGGATAAAATGCCCGGGATTGGCAAGTGGAGGGTGCTATCCGTGTTAACGGGAAGCATGACACCGATGATTGATGCCGGAGATATGGTGATCGTCGCCAGGTTTGAGGATGCCAAGCCGGCTGTTGGTGACGTGGTAACCTTCTGGCAGGATCAAGCGAAGCAATCCCTCATTACGCACAGAGTCACACAGCGTCTGGATAACGGATTTCTGGAGACCAAAGGAGATGCCAATCATGAGGTGGACGGAGGATGGACGCCACCGGATCTGGTCGTAGGGAAGGTTGTCATGACACTTCCCTATGCTGCGAACCTGCAGAAATTCATCCAGCATCCCTTCGGATATATAACGGTAGTGCTGCTGTGCGGTTATTTCATCTACCGGGACAAGAAGCGTAAAGAACCTAAAGCAATCCCTAATGTTCAGATAATCGAGGAGGAACGTATATGAATCGTGACGTGTTAGTAAACATGAAAAATTGGCCGTGGAAAAGAGTCCTGATCGGAGCAGCAGTTGTCTCCTCAATTGCGATCAGTTCAAGTTTCGGTACATACGCCTACTTCACGAGCGAGCAGAATTCGTCTACGGCGTTTGCTGCAGGCAAATTAGAGATTGGCTTAGGGCAAACTCAAGCTACTTTCAAAGCGGAAGATGATAAACCATTCATGCCGGGAGTTCGTTTCGAACGAGATTTAACGGTTGAAAACCGCAGTGACGTACCAGTCAAATACGCGATATTGGCAAGCAAAAGCTCTGGAGACGATGTGGTCTATAACCAGCTGATGGTGGAGATTCGAAGCAACGGCGGTAATGGAGATTTGATTTATACCGGCAAAGTCAATCAGTTGTCGGAAGCCAATGTGGTTATTCCGAGCATTGAGAAGAATGGGGAGAGCGCCCTGCACTTTACCGTCTATTTGCCGGAGAGCGCGGGTAACGAGGTTCAGCAGAAGAAAGCGGAGGTTGACTTCGGCTTCCTCGCTACGCAGCAGGAGAATGGCGAATACTTTGCGCAAAAAGGTCCAGTCATTACGTTATCCCCACAAGAATTATCAAGTGATATGAAACAAAAAGCGTTCCAAGCGCTTAACGATAAGGTAGATGGCGCCACGTTTATTCTGGCGGAAGGCTCGTATAACATCGATGATCTGACCCATTTGCCTAAACACGCGACATGGAAAGCCGAGAAAGGAAAAGAAGGCAAAGTCATCATCCAAGCCAATGGAACGAAGGTCGAAGAGGTTACAATGGATGGTCTGAAAATTCATGGTGGTATTCAGGTCGGCTCTCATGTGAGCATCGTGAACTGCGAATTTGATGGAGGGGCAGAGAATATCATCCAGACAGCACAAGCTACTTCCGATTCGGCATCATGGGAAGGATTGACCATTAGAAAGAGCAAGTTTGTCGGGGGCACCAATGCGATCATGCTAGATCAAGCGATTATCGGTGTTGTGATTGATAACAACACGTTTGAGCAAGTCAATCATGCAGTGATCGCGTCAGACAACAAGAAGTCTCAGCTTCAGATCATGAACAACGATTTCAGCAAAGTAACAGATGCTGCGGTAATTGGTGGGACTAATCGGATTGGCGATGGGATCGAAGGGTTCAAAGAATTGGTGGAGAGCGATCGGAGGATGAAAAAACTAGCGCTGCACCAGTTAAATCTGGATGTATACCTTCAAAACAATCAATATTCTACCAAAGAATAAGTACGAGAAAAATAGATGTTGCGTGGAAGGAGCAGACGGCGTTGAAAACCAGAGACCGATGGATTAGTGGCGTTTTTCTCTTCGGAGTTGCCGTCGCTTTATATGGGCAGCCAACTACAACCTACAGCTGGATGTGGAACGAAGTAAAAGATGTAGGGCATGAGTTCTCAGTAGGGCTGCTCGATATTTCTCACAGTTATTTTGGTAACCAGTGGACGGTGATTGAAGGAGGAAATCAAGCGATCAACTTATCTAAAATGATTCCAGGGGATGCGAGACGATTAGAAGCGACCCTCTCCAAAGGGAGTAGTGATCTAGATTTTCTTTATAAGATCGTCGCAACAGTAGAAGACGGAGCAAAGCAAGGGTCTGCCGAGAAACTGGCTGCTGTGCTGCGCATAAGAGTGGAAAGAAGCGGTGAAGTCATTTTTGATGGACCCATTCAGCAACTATCGCCAGTAGAGGGAACAGTAGCTCCCAAAAATACGACTGAGGATTCTATGAGCAAAAACGATGCAGACAAAAAATTTGTGATTACTGTGTATGTACCTGAAAAAGGGCTCGATGCATCCTTTCAGGGTTTAAATGCCCAAGTATCCATACGATTCTTGGCAAAACAGGCAACTTCAAACGCTGTCTATGGAGGATAGGAGGGAAGTGTACATGAAGAAATGGACTGTTTATGCAGCTGTCGTGGCCTCTCTCTACTACTGTCTTCCTTTTGATACCACCTTGTCCTTTCTTACCAGTGAAAAAAGCTATACGGCTCCTATCTCCCTTGGAACTAACGACGATATATTCGAAGTAGATAACAAGCCGATCAGGCTAGAAACGACCGTCAAGAAAAATATCAAGATAAAAAAAGAAAAGCAGAGTGACGGATCTTCTAAAGAAAGCAAACAGGCAAATACCAATGTGTCACTTGGCTCTCAAGTCATTATATTCATTCCCCAACGTCCTAACCTCAGCTTAGATGTCAGTAACTTCAAGATAAACGGATTCCCTGAAGGCACAGTGAAAGTAGAAGCGGCCCAGCTGCCGAATACTTCTGATTCTTCAGCGAGGATGGTGTTCCGCATTTCTCATTCGATCAATTCTGTTGAGTTCAAATCCTCCCAGCTAAAAGGTGAGATGCATGTTCAAGCGCTAGGGGGGTTCTATGATCTGAAAATACCTCTTATTCTGGCCACCCACTATAATGAGGACACGATTGTGGAGGAAACCAAACCTGATGTACAGCAGCCGCCTGTACAAGAGACGAATCCGACAACCCCAACTCCTCCCGCTAACCCAGAACCTGTGACTAACCCAGAACCTGTGACTAACCCTGAACAATCAGCACCCAAGAACGACTCTGAAACCTCACCGAAGACAGAGAATAGTCTTGGAACGGTGATTGTCCCAATGCCATCCCCTAATCCTCCTGATGGGACCAAAAGCAAAAACTAAAAGTCCTTTGAAGAGTAACGATACCTTCAAAGGGCTTTTCCTGTTCTATAAGTGTCGAGTGCTACCTCCAGCATCCGCCTTCAGGATGATAAGGCTGGAGATAAGTTGTACGCCGAAATCCACCGCTTATCGCATAATGTTCAGCTTGATGAATGAAGCTGAAAAAGCTCACGACAACTACAATGAGTTTTATAGGCATATGTTTGGACACTAATAACCAAGGAGGAAACAAACCATGGGCTTAACAAAACAATTCGCGCTGACATTAGCTTCATTAGGACTGGGAGCAGCGCTAGTTGGAGGCGGGACGTTTGCGTGGTTTAACAGTACGCAGGCCATAGAAAAAAATAAGTTTGAGGCAGGTACGCTTGACATGAAAGTGGCGGCTGTTAATGGATATCAAATGAATTTTGACTTGTCTAACCTAAAGCCAGGGGACTATATGACGAGACGCTTTAATATCATCAACACAGGTTCATTGGATATTAAAGAAGTATTAATGAGTCTTAATTTCGATCCGATGAAGGATTTCCATGAAGGGCAAGATTCAAACGGAAAAGAAAATACGAATAATCCAGGAGATCGTAAAGCCAGCGCTCTCGATTACCTTAATCAGTATCAAATCGATGTATTCCGCACAGAAGCGGATTCTCCTTACAACACCAGTGATATGGATCTGCTTAGACAGCTGAAATGGAGAGTGGGGAAGAGTTCCGTTACGTTAAAGGATCTTTATGAATTATGCAAAACCGATCGCTTTGATATTGCCTATCGCAACCTGCTAAATCCCAAACCGGGTTCACAGCAGCCTGATAATGATGTGATTGAAATAAAACTGAGTTTCGTAAATAACGATCAGAAAAATGCAGATGGAACTTACCTTCAGAACAAGTACCAAGGTGATTCGATCAAGGTCGCCTTCATGTTGGAGGGAACACAATTTGAAGGAATCAATCGTAAGGAGAACGGAGATAAACCGCCAATTCTTATCGACTAAATAGGTAAGGGGTGTAAGGAGCTGATCGCATGTCGCCGTCAGTTCCTTTTTTTGTTCATCTAATGCTCTGCTGCCATCATCGATAAAGAGTTCTTGGTTACTAATTCGTGCGTGTAGGGATGATTCTCCTACTTTGGTATGAGGTGATGGGAAGCAAAGTCGTACATGAATACCATACAGTCCATCTATTCTTTTTCAACCTGATGCAGGAAGTTAAGCCCATGAAAAACCCGTAGAATAAAAACTGTGAACGGCACGATCGCAAGCCGGAACGAAGGAAAGTGAGGGAAGTAAATCTGTGATCTATGTAAAAAAAATCTTATCTGTACTAACGACAACGCTGTTGGTCCTCATTGTTGCCCTTTGTTGTTTCCTCTTCGTAGGAAAGATGAATGGAGGCAAGACGACGCTGCTTGGGAATGACATTATGGTTGTACTAAGCGGCTCCATGTCACCGACCTTCAATACAGGTAGCATCGTTGCTGTAAAGCCAGTTGAATTCTCAGACATCCATAAAGGGGATATCGTCACTTTTAAGGACTTGGAACAAAGAACGATCACTCACCGTGTTATCGACATTGTAGATGGACAGTTGATAACCAAAGGGGATGCCAATGACGGGAAGGATACCTCTCCAGTATCAAAAGATCGCGTGATCGGTAAAGTACAATACTCAGTCCCCTATGCAGGATACGTGATCGAGTTTATCAAGTCCAAATTAGGGATGCTACTCTTCCTGGCAGGTCCTGGGTTGTATCTCATCATCAGCCAAATAATCAAATTGTTTAGAATAATGAAACAACAGGAAGCGGCTAACGAAGCGAAAACGCAAGTGTAAAACGAATGGCCCTAATTGGGTGATACCTTGTGGGTTGGTAATATGGCTATCCGCTTTGTTACCAAGCTTCAAGTCATCATAAATAAAAATTATTTAAAGGTGGAGGTACTACGATGAATTTGAAAAAGCAATTCGCATTAACTTTGGCATCAGTAGGTTTGGGAGCGGCTTTAATCGGTGGAGGAACTTTTGCATGGTTTAACACCACTGATAAAATTGAGAACAACACATTCGCTGCTGGTACAATGAAAATCGCTGGAAAACCAACTGCGCAAGTGTTTGATGTGAAAAACTTGAAACCAGGTGACTGGATGGAAAGAACCTTCACTGTAGAAAACCAAGGAACCCTTGATGTAAACAAACTGCTCATGAGCATGGATTACCAAGTGAACGATCAAGGCAACAATAACGGTACTGACAACTTTGATAACAACCTCAAAGTATATCTGTTGAAGAGCGACGATGCTAACATACCATTCCCAGAACGTGTTATTCTCAACCCGAAAAATGGTAAAACGTTGAAAGAATTCAAAGAAATGGGCAATTTGGACATCAGCAGCTGGTGGACTCAAAACTTCAATTTGAAACCAGGAGATAAAGACAAGATCTACATCGGTATCAAATTTGAAGATGATGGCAAAGATCAAAACCGCTTCCAAGGCGACGGTGTGAACATGACCATGATTCTTGAAGGTACTCAAACTGGTGGCGTAAAGAAATAAGGACATATCAATCCAAGGTGGAGAAACCTCTCCCCCTTGGATTTTTTGTTTAAACAGAATGAAGCTACTGTCACACTGAACCCCCATTTCGAGAACGAAAAGGGGGTTTTTGTGTCATTCTTCTTTATTTCACCGCTACCTTCAACGCCTGATCCAAATCCTCCAAAATATCCTCAATCGCCTCTGTACCCACTGAGATGCGAATCATCTCAGGGCTGACACCCGCTTTGATTTGATTTTCTTCCGTCAGCTGCTGGTGAGTGGTGCTGGCCGGATGAATAATCAAGGATTTGGAATCTCCCACGTTGGCCAGATGAGAGAAGAGTTTGACGGATTGGATCAAGGTTTTGCCTTCCTCGACTCCACCTTTAATCCCAAACGTCAGAATGGCTCCTTGACCTTTAGGTAAGTATTTTTGAGCAAGCGGGTAGTAAGTATCCGTTTCGAGTCCCGGGTAATTGACCCACTCGACTGCCGGATGCTCCGCGAGGAACTTGGCTACCGCCAGAGCATTCTGGCTATGGCGCTCCATTCTCAGGTGGAGAGTTTCTAATCCTTGCAGGAACAGGAACGAGTTAAAAGGGGATAAAGGCGCACCCAAATCACGTTGAAGCTGGACGCGAGCCTTGATGATATACGCCAGATTGCCAACCGCTTCCGTGTAAACGACACCATGGTAGCTTGGGTCAGGTGTGGTCAGTCCCGGGAACTTGCCGTTGTTCCAGTTGAAATTGCCGGAATCGACGATAACTCCACCGATGGAGGTGCCGTGTCCGCCAATAAACTTGGTTGCGGAGTGAACGACGATGTCTGCGCCATGCTCTATTGGACGGCAGAGAATAGGGGAAGCGAATGTATTATCGACAATCAAGGGAATACCGTGTTCATGGGCGATATCCGCAATGGCCTGGATATCCGCAACGTTAATTTTCGGGTTGCCAATCGTTTCAACGAAGAGCGCCTTGGTCTTCTCGTTGATCTTTTCGCGGAAGTTGTCAGGATTGGATTGATCGACAAAATGAAACGAGACTCCCAGCTTCGGCAAAGTGTTGGCAAAGAGGTTGTAGGTTCCGCCATACAAACTGCTGGAAGACACAATCTCGTCTCCTGCTCCGGCGATGTTCAGGATAGCGAAGGTGATCGCCGCCTGACCGGAAGCGGTGGCCAATGCGCCTACGCCTCCTTCTAATAGAGCGACACGCTTTTCAAATACATCCTGGGTAGGATTCATAATGCGCGTGTAGATATTGCCGAATTCCTTCAGTGCAAACAGATTAGCGGCGTGCTCAGCGTCACGGAATACATAGGATGAGGTTTGATAAATCGGCACCGCGCGAGATCCTGTTGTAGGATCTACCTCTTGTCCTCCATGCAACGCAAGTGTTTCTGCTTTCCATTGTTGGTCTGCCATCGTCATCTCTCCTTTTTTGGCCCGCTCAAGTAAGCCTCTTAAAACCTACTCAAGTCAGGAAAATGAAAAAGCCTTCTTCTGAGTAGAAGAAGGCGCGTACACAAAGTCGCTTCGTTCATCTCTCAGAATCACAGTGATTCTGCAGGATTTAGCACCTTGCATGACATCATGCCGGTTGCCGGGTTTCATCGGGCCAGTCCCTCCACCACTCTTGATGAGTTGTATGAAATTTGGGTATGTTCTGATAATGACTTAATTCTAAGCGGTCTTGTCGGAATTGTCAACTGAATAACTGAAAAAGAATGAACATCGCTTCCGTCACCAATTCGACTCGATTCATTCACACTATATTCACGTTGTTAAAATTAAAAACGAATGGATTGTGATAAAATTTGCCATACAGGAAATACCAAATACTGTAGGAGGGTGAATAATGGGACTGGATACTGCTATGCTCGCGCGAATCCTGACGGCGTTTACGCTTGGGTTTCATATTATTTTTGCCACTCTTGGCGTTGGGGTTCCCGTAATGATCTCGATTGCCGAATGGATTGGTATTCGTAAGAACGACAAGCTGTACCGGATGATGGCCAGACGGTGGGCCAAAGGATTTACGGTGACGGTTGCCGTTGGTGTTGTGACAGGTACATGTATTGGTCTTCAATTAAGCTTGCTGTGGCCAAGCTTTATGAAGGTAGCGGGTGAAGCGATTGCGCTGCCCTTGTTTTTAGAGACGTTTGCGTTTTTCTTTGAAGCCATATTTCTGGGGATTTATTTGTATACGTGGGATCGCTTTCGTAACCCGTATATACACTGGATATTTTCAATACCCGTTGTGATCGGCTCCACGATGTCCGCTTTTTTTATTACCACCGTGAACGCGTTTATGAATGCGCCACAGGGGTTTGAATTGGTGAAGGGAGCCATCCATAATGTTCAGCCAATCATGGCTATGTTTAATGCGGCAACTCCGTCCAAAACGGGTCATGTGATTCTCTCCGCCTACGCCACTTCGGCTTTTGCTTTGGCGGGTATCGCCGCTTTCCAGCTATTAAAAGCGAGAGGCGTGGAGTATTATCGCAAGGCTCTGACGTTGACAATGGTGCTTGCCTTGACTTTTTCTGTCGGAACGGCTGTCTGGGGAGATATTTCCGGCAAATACCTGGCGGAGTATCAACCGGCAAAGCTTGCCGCAGCTGAATGGCATTTTCAGACGCAAAAGGGAGCGGAATTCATCTTTGGCGGGATTTATGATCCAACGAAGCAGGAAGTAAGATACGGGGTGACGATCCCCTATCTGCTTAGCTTTCTCGCCACCAACTCGTTTCAGGGCATGGTCATCGGGCTAAATGACATTCCTCCAGATGAGCGACCGCCTTTGTACATTCATTACTTGTTTGACGGGATGATCGTCATTGGTTCGTATATGGTCATTGTTCCGTTAGGGTACTTTTTCTTTTTGTGGAGGAAGAAAAAGATGCCCAGAACTATCCTGTACGGAATCCTCTGGGGGGCTCCGCTTTCTATGCTGGCAATTGAATTGGGCTGGTTTTTTACGGAGGTAGGGAGACAGCCGTGGATTCTGGTTGGCTTTATGCGAACGAACCAGGCCGCGACAACTGCTCCTCACGTAGGTCAAATGCTGGTTCTTTTCGCTCTTCTCTATACGTTTCTGGGGATATTCGTGACGTCTATCCTGATCCGAATGTTTAAGAAATCACCAATCGAGCAGGAGTTGGCTGGTCCAAATCAGCAATAGCGGGAAGGAAGGGACAGAAGATGAACCTGGAGTTGCTTGGGATAACGGTTTTGTGGATTTTTCTGTACGGCTATATCATTGTCGCTTCGATTGATTTTGGGGCGGGGTTTTTCTCCTTCTACTCTAGGCTGATCAAGCGCGACCAATTGGTCAATAACGTGATTGCCCGTTATTTATCTCCAGTCTGGGAAGTAACCAATGTCTTTCTGATTTTTTTTATCGTCGGTCTGATCGGTTTCTTCCCGGATACCGCGTATTACTATGGAACAGCCTTGCTCGTGCCAGGCAGTATCGCGCTTGTTTTATTGGCGCTGAGGGGCTCGTTTTATGCGTTTGATCATTACGGTGCGAGAAACAGCACGGTTTATCAATTTATTTATGGGGTAACGGGCTTGTTCATTCCTGCTTCATTGGCAACGGTCCTCACGATTTCTGAGGGTGGATTCATCCGAGTCGAAGGGGGGCAGGTCATTCTGGAGATGCGCCAGCTCTTCACGAACTCCTACTCGTGGGCGGTTGTCTTACTAGCCATCGTCAGCGTGTTGTTTATCAGCGCAAGCTTTCTGACGTATTACGCGAATAAAGCCAAGGACAGAGGAGCGACTACTTTGCTGCGTTCGTTCGCGATCGGCTGGAGTCTGCCGACGATCTTTGCCAGCTTTCTCGTGTTCCTCTCTATTCGAAAGCATAATTCGGAGCATTTTGCGAAGATGCTGGACACGAGTGGGCTCTTTCTTCTTTCGTTCGGATGCTTTCTTGTCGCGTTGTCGCTTCTTCTGAAAAAGCGGAATTACGGATGGGCCTTCGTCTTCGTGATGCTTCAATTTGCGTGCGCGTTCTTCGGCTATGGAATCTCACATTTGCCGTATCTGCTGTACCCGTACATCACGATTACGGACAGCATTACAAGCCCGGAGATGGGATTTGCTTTGGTGGTCGGATTTATTGCTGGCTTGTGTTTGTTGGTTCCCTCTCTGATTTTGTTGATGAGACTATTCCTGTTTGACGCGAAATACGTTCAGGGCAAATAGCCAAAACTGTCTTGCCTAGTTGGGGATTCACCTCAAAATATGCTACAATAAGGTAATCGCTTTCTAGGCACGGTACTTAACTCGGGTTTGTCAGTAGGAGGAACGAATTTAGATGGATAATCAAGTAAAAGAAATCCTGCCTGAACAGGTGGAGACGCTCATCCAGCGGGGAGAAAAGATGCAAATTATCGATGTGCGGGAAGTGTATGAGTGGAACGAGGGTCATATCGCACAGGCGAAGCTGATTTCATTGGGAACACTTCCAGATCGGTTGAACGAACTGGATAAATCAACTCCTATTATTATGGTGTGCCGAAGCGGCGCCCGCAGCTGGAGCGCGACGGAATTTGTTCAACGATACGGATTCGAGGTGGCCAATATGACTGGCGGAATGCTGGCTTGGCAAGGAGATATCGTGAAGGAATAGGCGCACAAGGCTCGGCAATTGCCGAGTTTTTCTACATATAAGAATAAACGTGTGAAAGTTTTGAACACATGGGAGAGTGGTCTGATGAAGAAACTTGTCTTCGTGATGAGCTTGCTTGCGATAGTGGTAAGTGGATGTGGACAAGATTCCTCCCGGGAAAACAAGTCGATCCATTTGGAAGCAACGAGCAAAGAGTATACCGCTACCGTGGAGATGTCCCCCGGGAAGGTTGGCCCCAATGACTATCTGGTCACAATTACAGATGACAGCAAGCAGGTAATGCATGATGGACAAGCGATCCTTCATTTTTCCATGGAAGGAATGGATCATGGGAACAGCCAAGAGGAGCTCCATCCCGAAGCCGATGGCAAATGGCATGGGCGTGGACCGAACATTATGATGGAAGGGCTTTGGAGCGTTCAACTGGAGTGGGATCAACCCGATGGACAATCCCATAAGAAGCGGTTCTTTGATTTTTCTGCTACGATAAAAGAATAGGGGGAGAAGCTTGGTGTCACTTGATCATCAACTCGAACGTCCCAGGAGTTTTTGGAGTAAGTACTGGTTTGTCATGTTGGCCAGTGTCTTGATTCTCTTGATCGTAGCAACGGTTTCCTATCAGCTGTGGTGGGGAGCAACCCGCCTGCCCTTTGTCAAGCACATCGAGAATTTTACGTTGGAGAATCTGTCTGGCGAACCGTTTCAGTTTAAAGAACTGGATGGCAAGGTGAGATTGGTTTCTTTCATTTATACCAAATGTCCGGATATCTGTCCGGCAACCTCCAATGTGATGGCAACCCTTCAGGAAGAATTGAAGAAGCAAGGTTTGTTTGGAACTGACGTGGCGTTTCTCTCCGTTACCTTTGATCCTCAAATCGATACGGCCCAAGTGTTGGATCATTACGCCGACGCATTTCATGCGGACCGTGGCGGCTGGTACTTCTTACGCGGAGACGAATCCGCTATCAAGCAAGTGACGGATCAATTCGGGATTGGAGTAGAGAAGCTGCCGGATGGTTCTTATCTTCATACAATGCGGACGTTTCTCGTCGATAAGGATAAAAATGTCCGAAAAATGTATGGGATGGGAGCAGGCATGGACATAAATGAAATTGTGTCTGATATTGAGCGGTTAGCAAAAGAGTAGAAACAAAACGGTCATGACCGTTTTGTTTGACCGCTTGCGGTCATATCCACTTTTATGAAAAACGTCGAGACGTTTTTCACACATAATATACAGAGAAAGAAATGCGCAGGAGGAATCCAATTGAGCGAGGTAAAAATTTTTGGTTTAGGCGGTTTAGGTGAAATCGGTAAAAACATGTATTGCGTCGAGTATGAAGACGAGATCATCGTCATTGATGCAGGGGTGAAATTCCCAGAGAACGAGATGTTTGGGATTGATCTTGTCATTCCGGATATCAGCTACCTGGTAGAGAATCAGGATAAAATCAAGGGATTGTTTGTCACACATGGTCATGAAGATCATATTGGCGCCATTCCTTATGTAATGAAGCAAATCAGACCGAAGATTTATGGTGGAAGACTTACTTTGGGGCTGATTAAATCCAAGCTTGAGGAGCACCGTCTCTTAAACGACGTAGAGATTGTTACCATTCACGATGATAGTGTGTTTAATTTTAAGAATTTGCAGGTTTCCTTTTTCCGGATGAACCACAGTATTCCTGACTCCTTCGGGGTTGCGATTGAGACACCGGAAGGAACGGTTGTGCACACAGGGGACTTTAAGTTTGATATGACGCCAGTGGGACCTTCCTCTGATTTTGCGAAGCTGGCCAAACTGGGTCAAGGGGATGTGCTGTGCCTTTTGTCTGACAGTACCAACAGTGAGCGCGCCGGCTACACCATGTCCGAACGTGCGGTTGGCGAAGGAATCATGGATGTTGTCGAGAAAGCCAGAGGACGGGTTATTCTCGCAACGTTTGCGTCCAATGTCCATCGTTTGCAGCAGGTAGTTGACGCGGCCATGGAAACCAACCGTAAAATTGCCGTGATCGGCAGAAGTATGGAAAAAGCCTTCATGATTGGGCAGGAGTTGGGCTATATCCAGATGCCTGAAGGAATGCTGATTGATATCAAAACCATCGACAACTATTCCGATAATCAAGTCTTCATTCTCTGTACGGGAAGCCAGGGTGAGCCGATGGCGGCGTTGACGCGCATCGCATCCGGCTCTCACAAATCGGTGCAAATCTATCCGCAAGATACGGTTATTATCTCAGCTTCTCCAATTCCGGGGAATGCGGTCAACGTAAGCCGGACGATTGATAAGCTGTTCCGCGCGGGAGCGAATGTCGTTCACGGTTCCGTATTTGATATCCACGCGTCTGGTCACGGCAGTTCCGAAGAGCTGAAGCTGATGTTGAACTTCATTCGTCCGCGTTATTTCATCCCGATTCACGGGGAATATCGGATGCTGAAGACGCATGCGAAGCTGGCGATTCAAACAGGTGTGGACGAAAAAAATATCTTCATTATGGATAACGGCGATGTATTCCGTTGTACACGAGAAAAAACATCGATGGGCAAAGTGCCTGCGGGCGTGGTTCTCATTGACGGAAGCGGTATCGGTGATGTTGGTAACATCGTATTGCGTGACCGCAAGCATCTGGCTGAGGATGGACTGCTTGTGGTGGTGGTTAGTATCGATATGAAAAACTTCAAAATCCTGACCGGTCCTGATATCGTCAGCCGCGGGTTTGTCTACGTGCGAGGTTCTGAATCGCTCATTACCGAGGCGACGGAGATCGTGAAGAAGACCCTTTCCGAAGCCTTATCGAGAAAAGTAAAAGAGTGGTCGGAATTAAAATCGCAAATTAATCAGGTGCTCAAGCCATATATTTTTGAGAAGACTGGCCGCAACCCGATGATTCTTACGATTCTCATGGAAGTGTAATCGAGCTTACTGCAGTTCCGCCATTCTCCAATTAAGTAAATGAGGGTATAATAGATAATAAATCTCAATTAAAGGAGAGAAAAATCCTATGATGTCATATGAAGCATATATGTCTCAAGTTATTCAACCGATGCGTGATGAGTTGACTCGTCACGGATTCACCGAACTTCGCACACCTGATGAGGTGGATCAAGTATTGTCCAACATGAAAGGAACTGCTTTGGTAGTCGTCAACTCCGTATGCGGTTGCGCGGCTGGTCTAGCTCGTCCAGCGGCTGCTCATTCCTTGAACCATGAGAAAAAGCCTGATCATCTTTACACGGTGTTTGCCGGTCAAGATAAAGAAGCGACCGCAAAAGCTCGTGAATACTTTGAAGGCTATCCGCCATCCTCTCCATCCTTTGCCTTGATGAAAGACGGCAAATTGGTAGCAATGGTTGAACGTCATCAAATCGAGAATTATGATCTTCAAACGATTTCTTCATTCTTAACAACAGCGTACGATAAGTACTGTGAATAATTGGTTTTCTGAGAGGGAACGTCTACACAATAGGCGTTCTTTTTTCTAGCCATATTGCGTAAGCCCACTCAAGAAAGGATGGAAGAGATGATTACCAGACCGTTTGGAAGAGATCCGAAGCAGGTATCGCTGCTCGGCTTTGGCGCGCAGCGAATTGTGGACGAGCATGATTGTACAGAAGAACAGGCAATCTCGATCATCAGGCGAGCTGTGGAGAAGGGAGTCAACTACTTCGATACGGCTCCGAGCTACAGTGATGGGCAATCGGAGACAAGGGTAGGTCTCGGGCTGAAAGGCTTGCGTGATCAGGTGTCGATTGCGACCAAGACAGGCGGAAGAACGAGAGATTTGGCGTGGCGGGACTTGGAAACCTCCCTGAAACGTCTGCAAACCGATTACGTAGATGAATGGCGTGTACATAATGTGATGCAGCCGCATGATTTGGAGAGTATTTTTGCCAAAGGCGGCGCGCTTGAAGCGTTGATCGAAGCCAAAGAACAAGGTCTGGTTCGCAAGCTCTCCATCAGTGGACATACGGACCCACGTCTTCTGGCAGAGGCGATTCGCCGATTTCCTTTTGACAGTGCGCTTGTGGCGTTATCCGCACTTGATCACTTCATCTACAGCTTCGCCCATGAGTTTGTTCCATTGGCAGTTGAGAAGGGAGTAGCTATCATTGGGATGAAGGTGATGGCTCTTGGTCAGTTGGCTCCTTGGTATCATCAGGCTCTTCGTTATACGTGGAGTTTGCCAGTTTCCACGGCTATTCTTGGCGTGAGCAAAATGAGCGAGCTGGAAGCGGATATTGAAGCCGCTGAGAAATTTATACCGATGAACGATATTGAACGAGTGCAATTCTTTCAAGAGATTTTCCCGTTGGTACGAGCGGATGTGCTCCGCTGGAAAGCTGGCGAATGGATGTCAGGCGAATGGTATCAGCTGCCTGAGTTGACTTTTGCCTAAGACAGTTATCGTACGTCTAATTGATCTTATTACCTGAAGCGTCACTTTAGCGACTTGCTGAAGTTGGCGCTTTTTTCTTTTTCATAGAGAAGAGCTTGTTCGCATAGATATGAAGAAGAGATTAAAGTTGGAGGAGATCGATGTGATAACCAAGCCAGCGAAACCATGGTACCTCGTTTCTTCAAGTGAAGCGATAGAAGTGCTAGCAAGCGACGCGCAAAAGGGATTAGATTCCCGTGAGGCAGAGAAACGGCTGGGGGATTTTGGGACAAACCAACTCCGGGAGAAAGAGAAAGCCTCTCTTTTTGAAGTGTTTTTTGGTCAGTTTAAAGATTTCATGGTCGTCATCCTGTTGGTCGCTACCGTCATCTCGTTCTTTCTCGGTGAATATCTGGATGCGATCACTATTGTCGCGATTATCTTTATTAACGCGATACTTGGTTTCATTCAGGAGGCGCGGGCGGAAAAATCCTTGCAAGCACTGAAAGAACTTGCCTCTCCCATGGCTCGCATCGTAAGGGATGGAAAACTGGATATGTTAGCCGCTTCCCAGCTGGTGCCTGGGGATATTGTCTTGCTAGAGGCGGGGGACCGTGTTCCTGCGGATATGCGAATGCTTGTTGCAAGCCGCTTAGAGATAGAAGAGTCTGCATTGACGGGTGAATCGGTACCGGTAACCAAGCAGGAAGCGGCTATACGCCCAGAAGGAGCAGGCGAGATGATTCCTCTTGGTGATCAGAAGAACCTGGCCTTCATGGGGACGCTTGTCACTGGCGGAACGGGCAAGGGGATCGTCACCAAGACCGGAATGGAAACAGAGATTGGCAAAATCGCTCATCTCATGAACGAATCCGAGACGAGCTCTACCCCTTTGCAGCATCGCTTGGAGCAAATGGGCAAAACGCTGGTGGGATTATCGCTAATTCTTACCGTTTTGGTCATTGCAGCTGGCGTCTGGCATGGACAAGAGTTGATGACGATGTTTTTGGCTGGGGTGAGCTTGGCGGTAGCGGCTATTCCCGAGGGGTTGCCGGCGATTGTTACGGTCGCTTTGGCTCTTGGTGTCCAGCGAATGATCAAGCGCAACGCAATCGTTCGGAAGCTGCCATCTGTGGAAACCTTAGGCTGTGCCTCTGTTATTTGTTCAGATAAGACAGGGACCTTGACCCAGAATAAAATGACCGTTACACACATGTGGCACAGCGATCAGATATACGAGGTGAGCGGGTCTGGCTATGATCCGAACGGCAGTATCCTCAACCAGAACAAGCCGGTCAGCTTAAAGCAACAGACAGGATTGTGCCAACTGTTGCGGATTGCGGAGCGCTGCAATAATGCCAAAATTTCAGTAGAGGAACAAGCGGAGCGCAAGTTGTTGGTGTTGACCACCAAGGTTCAATCCTATCGGGTGATCGGTGACCCTACGGAAGGAGCGCTTCTGGTCTTGGCGGAGAAAGGCAAGCGAGAAACTGGAGGGAAACTCCCCGTTTTTGCCACAGGTGAACGGATTGACGAGTTGCCGTTTGATTCCGATCGTAAAATGATGTCCGTTGTAGAGAAGACCTCCGATGGACAATTAACCTTACTGACCAAAGGAGCCGTAGAAGCGTTGCTGTATCGCTGCTCCCACATCCTTTGGCAAGGGGAGGTTGTGCCGCTAACCACCCGCATACGCAATGTCGTCATGGACAAAACAGAGGATATGGCGCGCAAAGCCTTGCGTGTCTTGGGCTTTGGCTATAAGCCTTTGGCCACATACCAATCTGGTCAGCCACTTATTTCCGTTGAGTCTGGACTCGTTTTCGTCGGAATGGTCGGAATGATCGATCCTCCGCGTGAAGAAGTCACTCAAGCGATTTCCTTGTGCCGTCAAGCGGGAATCAAAACGGTGATGATTACTGGCGATCATAAAATCACGGCGGAAGCGATCGGACGTCAGATCGGCCTATTGCGCGGGATGCAGGAAGTCATGGAAGGCAGCGAGCTGAATGAACTAAGTGACGAGCAGTTAACTGTCTGCGTGGAAAAGGTTTCCGTGTTCGCGCGGGTCTCGCCTGAACACAAGCTGCGAATTGTGCGTGCTCTTCAGGCAAGAGGACATGTCGTGGCGATGACCGGGGATGGGGTTAACGACGCTCCGGCGATCAAGAGCGCTGACATCGGAATCGCCATGGGAATCACGGGAACAGATGTAACCAAAGAAGCCTCTGATCTGGTGCTCCGGGACGACAACTTTGCCACCATTGTAGCAGCGGTCGAAGAAGGGCGTAACATCTATGATAATATTCGTAAATTCATCCGTTACCTTCTCGCCTCCAATGTAGGTGAAATCCTGGTCATGCTCTTTGCGATGCTGCTCGGTTTACCTCTGCCGCTAGTTCCAATCCAGATTCTCTGGGTGAACCTGGTGACGGATGGATTGCCGGCAATGGCGCTCGGCGTTGATCCGGCTGAAGCGGATACCATGTATCACAGACCGCGCGGGAAGAACGAGAATATTTTTGGCCGGGGATTGGGCTGGAAGATCATCAGCCGCGGCTTCTTGATCGGAATCACCACGTTAGGGGCGTTTTGGCTGACCTTGCAAGAGAATCCAGCTGATCTGGTCCACGCGCAAACCGTTGCTTTTGTGACACTGGTTATGGCGCAGTTAATCCATGTATTTGACTGCCGAAGTGAATATTCCGTGTTCCACCGTAATCCGTTCGAGAACAAATATCTGATTTGGGCCGTTCTCTCTTCCTTGTTGCTGGTGCTTGGCGTGATTTATATCGATGCCCTTCAACCCATTTTTAAAACAACGAATCTTAACTTCCGTGACTGGGCATTGATCTGGGTAACAGCGGGAATTCCTACCTTCGTAGCAGGTATTGGGGGAGCGCTTCGCAACAAGCGGAATTATCAGGCCAAAGCCCAGCCGTTCGCTTGAGACTCTACTCATAAAAAAAGCACTATACAAGCCCCTTACAGAACCAAGGCCAGCAAATGATGTGTATGCTGCCTGCTGTAAGGGGTTTTTCCATTCGTGTCAGCCCGCTAAAGAAAAGACATCGTCCGCTCGACGCTCATTTTAAGCGGACAGCAGATGCTACACGCGAGCTTAAACAGAGCACAGAGGGACGATGTCTTTTCTTACATGTAGGAATCCACCTTGGTAATCAAGTATACTAACTAGAGCAGGTTTAATAGAAAAGTGCCGCTGAATTGATCCAAAGAAAACCTGAGCATCAGATAAAAAGGTGGAATTACCATTGGTTGATAGACAAACGAGAGAAACACAAAAGGAATTGCGAGCGATCATCCGACAAAAGCGGAGAAGACGGCGAGCGCTTCTTCTGAGAATCTTCGTGATTTTTTTACTGGCCTATATGGGTTACTACGTTTACGCGTTTGCTTCCTTTTCCCAAGAAGTCCAAAATCCCAAAATTATTCCCCATCGATCCTCTGATCCTGTAATTGATCAGCCCAAGCAGGACATTCCGATTTTGGGAGGCTCTGAACGGGTGAACATCCTGCTGATGGGTGTGGATCGACGAGCGCTCCGCCCCAACGAGATTCCGCGCTCCGACAGTATGATGCTGGTCAGCATAGACCCGGCAAGCAAAACGTTTACGTATTATTCCATTCTGCGTGATACGTATATAAAGATCCCGGGCTATGGCAAGTCGCGGATTAATGCCGCAGTGGCGGATGGCGGGCCGGAATTAGCGATGGATACGGTCAGCCGATTTACTGGGTTGCCAGTCAGCTATTATGTGCTGACCGATTTTGAAGGATTTAAAGGGCTGGTGGATGCTGTTGGCGGTGTCGATATGGATGTTGAAAAGCGGATGGTCTACCATGACCCAACCGACGAAGGAAAATATGATATTGACCTTCAAAAGGGTCCGCAGCATCTCGATGGGGACAAAGCGCTCCAATATGTAAGATTCCGTCATGACGCGACTTCCGATTACACACGAACCGAGAGACAACGAAAGCTTCTTCGAGCGCTGACCCAACAGCTGAAAAGCGGCTCGACCATTCTTCAGATGCCGCACATCTTGCAGGCTGTAGAACCTTATGTTCAAACCAATCTGACATCAACGGACATGGTGAAGCTGGCTGCCCTGGGGCTTACTCTCAACTCCAATTCAGAAGGGTACCAACTGCCCCAAGCTGGCGCCTTCCATGAATCGAATCATGGCGGCTCTGTGCTTATTCCATCGGTGGAAGATGTGCAGCAATACATTCAAGACACGTTGAAAAAAAATCCATAAACTCGTCTGAAATCGAGAAAGGCGTCTTGCGTGTGCAGGGCGTCTTTTTTTTATTCAATAAAATAAATTCAGTCGATTTTTGGCATTGACAGGGGGCTTGAATTTATATATCGTTATATTTGTTTGCGTTAAGTCCTAGTATTTCACTTGGAATTAAATGCTAGATGTATAAAGGTTATGAATCGTCGTATATTCGTAGGGTTTTTATAAAAGATATTCTATTCAAACAAGAGCAGAAAGGAGGAAGCATCAAGTAAATGATTACTCTTTCACAAGTTGTCAAAATCTTTAAGAATAAATTTGGTTCATTTACTGCCCTGGATGGCGTTGATTTATCAATCAAGCAAGGGGAGATCTTCGGGATTATCGGATACAGCGGTGCGGGGAAATCCACCCTTGTTCGAATGATTAACTTACTGGAGGCTCCTACCAGCGGGGAAGTAATGGTCGGAAACACCAAGCTTAACCAGCTCTCAGCAGGAGATTTGCGTAAAGCGCGACGCAAGATCGGAATGGTGTTCCAACATTTTAATCTCTTGTGGTCTCGTACCGTAGGGGAGAATGTCGCGCTTCCTTTGGAGATTGCGGGAATTCCCAAAAGCGAACATCCTGCGCGGGTGAAGGAATTGCTATCTTTAGTTGGATTGGAGGATAAAGCTGACTCCTATCCATCGCAGTTGTCTGGCGGACAGAAGCAGCGTGTGGGGATCGCCCGCGCACTTGCCAATCAGCCGGATGTACTGCTTTGCGATGAAGCGACTTCAGCGCTTGACCCGAAGACCACTGACTCCATACTGGAATTGGTGAAGGAAATTAACCGCAAGCTGGGGCTTACCGTTGTACTCATCACACATGAGATGCATGTAATCGAGAAAATCTGTGATCGTGTCGCTGTGATGGAGAGTGGACGAGTGATTGAGATGGGCAACGTTGTAGACATCTTCTCCAATCCCAAAACAACGACTACTCGGGAGTTCATCAGCCAAGTGACGGGAGTCGATCAGCTTGATGAAGAATTCCTGTCTACTCTTGGTCAAGGTACGGTTTTGCGCTGTACGTTCTTGGGTGACTCTGCCAGTCAAACCGTTATTACGCACCTTGTTCGGGATTTAGGAGTAGAAGTGAATATTCTCCAAGGCCAGATCAAGCGCCTGAAGGATGTCGCTTTCGGAACGCTCTACATTCAGGTTCCTGGAGACGTCGACACAGAAGCACAAGTTATTGCCTACCTCAAAAAACAGGGTGTCAAAGTAGTAGTTGTCCGTGAAGCAGAAGGAGGTGTGAGTTGATGAACGAGTTAATCTCAACCTATCTGCCGAACGTCGTGACGTTCTGGGATTACATTGAGAAAGCCATCGGCGAAACGTTGTACATGGTGTCGATTGCGCTTCTATTCTCTGCGTTAATTGGTATTCCGTTGGGGGTTCTACTAGTCATCACCAGCAGGAATCACCTGACGCCATTGCCTGCGTTTCATCAGATTCTCAGCTTTATTATCAATATTTTGCGCTCCATTCCGTATATCGTACTGATTATCATTTTAATTCCATTCTCTCGTAAGTTGATCGGGACTTCCATTGGTCCGGACGCCGCGATTATCAGTCTGGTCGTCGGTTCAGCGCCATTTATTGCGAGGTTGGTCGAGACCTCTATGCGCGAAGTTAACAAAGGAGTAATCGAAGCGGCTCAATCCATGGGGGCGTCCAACTTCCAAATCATCCGCAAGATTCTCATTCCGGAATCTCTTCCTGGGATCATTTCGGGTGTGACCGTTACGGCCGTAGGTCTTATTGGATACTCTGCGATGGCAGGTGCGGTAGGTGCTGGCGGTTTGGGAGCAATGGCCTACAACTACGGATTTAACGGGTTTAAGCCGGACATTCTTTTGGTCACCACTGTATTCCTGATTGTTATCGTCCAGATTGTGCAAATGATTGGCGATTTCATCGCGAGAAAGATCGATCACCGGTAACAACCATCTGAAATAACCCTAAGGTTAAGAAGATGGGCTTCACTCATACACAAATAGATAGAGGGGGAAAGATTCATGAAGAAGTTATTTTCTTTTCTGTTGACAGGGATACTTGCTGTTTCTTTGGCAGGATGCGGTGGTCAAGCATCCAAACCTGCTGACAACGCGCAACAGTCTGGTCAAGTTACATTGAAAGTAGGGGCTACTGCGGTTCCGCATGCGGAAATCCTGAATGAAGTAGTCAAACCGATGCTTGCCAAAGAAGGCATCAATCTAGAAGTTGTCCCTTTCCAAGACTACGTGCTGCCAAATACTCAATTGGCTGAGAAAGAATTGGACGCCAACTTCTTCCAGCACATTCCTTGGTTAGAGAACACTAATAAGGAAAAAGGCTTGAACCTGACATACGTGGCAGGCGTTCACATCGAGCCATTGGGTATTTACTCCAATAAAACAAAAGCATACAAAGATCTTGCTTCCCTTCCACAAGGGGCTAAGGTAGCCATCACCAATGCGCAAAGTGAACATGGCCGCGTATTGGCGCTTCTTCAATCGGCTGGTCTGATCAAATTGAAAGACGGCGTAGGCATCAACGGTTCAATGGCCGATATCGTAGAGAAAAAAGTGGATCTGGTTGAGCTTGAGCCAGCGATGTTGCCACGCTCCATCGATGACGCAGGTGTCGATGCTGCAGTAATCAACTCCAACTTCGCAATGGAAGCTGGTTTGAACCCTTCCAAAGACGCTATCTATCTCGAACCTGGTAAAGACAACCCGTATGTAAACGTTTTGGCAGTTCGCCAAGACAACAAAGACAGCGAACCAATCAAAAAATTGGCGAAAGCAATCACTTCTCCAGAAGTCAAAGCGTTCATCGATTCCAAATACAAAGGTTCTGTCCTGTTCGTAGGTCAACTTAAAGAATAGGTTCAATAAAGAGGAAAGCTCGATTAGCCAAAATGCTGATCGGGCTTTTTTATATTACTTGGAAAGCCCTCTGTCGAAGACCTCGTTCAGCAATCGTCTCGTAAAGAATTTTTTATAATTTTTTCCAAAAACCCCGCAGTAAAGTGCTGGAATACCTTTATTATTTTTCACAAAATCCTATAATTTTAAAAATTCATAAAATTAAGTTAAATCAATTCAAATACTATTTCAGAAAATTCCGAACTAGAGTATATTTTACTCAATTCAGATAAAAAGGGGGATTTTTACAGATGAAAAAATACTCGAAAGGCATATTCGCTTTACTAAGCAGTACCTTAGTGCTCGGTGCCGCACTCGCTGGATGTAGTGGCAACACAGCCGCTCCAACGACTCAAAAGAATACCGAGCCGACTGCAAACCAAGGAGCAACTTCCAGTCAGAAAGTATTTCGCGCCAACCTGCATAGCGAACCACCTACAGCAGACCCGGGGATAGCGGAAGATTCAACTTCAGGCGTGCTTGTACGAGCAGCTTTCGATGGATTGACTCGATTGGATAAGGACGCCAAACCAGTTAAATCGGTCGCGCAGGATTTTAAAGTTTCCGCTGACCAGAAAACCTATACGTTTACCCTCCGTGATTCCAAGTGGAGCAATGGCGACCCAGTTACCGCTCATGACTTTGAGTACGCTTGGAAGCGGGCGCTTGATCCCAAAACAGCGTCTAACTATGCTTATCAGCTGTTCTATATCAAAAATGGAGAAAAAGCCAATAAAGGTGAAGTGGGGCTTGATCAGGTAGGCGTAAAAGCGCTGGATGACAAGACCCTGCAGGTTGAACTGGAGAATCCGACTCCATTCTTCCTGGAACTGACGTCTTTCTATACGTACGCTCCGGTCGACAAAAAGATAGTAGCTACTAATCCCAAATGGGCGACAGAAGCCAAAACCATTGTAGGCAATGGGCCGTTCAAGTTCGACACCTGGGATCATAAGAACAAGATTATACTGACCAAGAACGAGAACTATTGGGATAAAGACGCGGTAAAGCTGGATCGTATCGAACTTTCTATGATTGAAGACGAGAATACGGAGCTGTCCATGTTTGATAACGGCGAGCTTGACTGGGCGGGTGCGCCGATGAGCAGTCTTCCGCTCGATGCGGTTCAATCCCTGAAGGACTCCGGTAAGTTTAAGAGCTATGTATCAGTATCCACATATATGTTCAAGATGAATTCCGAGAAGAAGCCCTTCGACAATCCGAAGATTCGAAAAGCCTTTGCTTACGCGATTAATCGTAAAGAAATTACAGACGGAGTGCTTCAACAAGGACAGATTCCGGCAACAGGCTTCGTTCCGCCAAGCATGTCCTTAAATCCGAACGGATACTTTAAGGACAATGATGTGGAGACAGCGAAGAAGCTGCTTGCGGAAGGGATGAAAGAAGCAGGCATCACTAAACTTCCACCAATTACTTTCTCTTATAATAATAAAGGCGAGAATGGCAAAATTGCCGAAGCCGTTCAGGATCAGTGGAGAAAAGCGTTGGGTGTTGATGTGAAACTAGAAGCCAAGGAATGGAAAGTATTCATTGAAGATTTGCATCAAGGGAATTTCCAAATAGCGCGTATGACCTGGGTGGGTGACTTCAATGATCCAGTTAACTTCCTGGAGGTATTTAAGGACAAAAAAGGCGGCAACAACGATACTCTCTGGGAAGATCCTAAATACAAGGATCTGTTGAATCAATCAGCCAAAGAAACCGATCCAGCCAAGCGTAAAGAACTCATGAAGCAAGCAGAGAGCATCTTGATGGATCAAATGCCAATGACTCCGATTTACTATAGAACCGAAGCCTATGTGCAGAACGATAAGGTAAAGGATGTTGCGCTTGATCCGCTCGGTAATATTGACTTTAAATGGGCAACGATTGAACCGTAAATAAAATAAGTTTATGGATCTTTATAAAAAAGGAGTGAAAAGCTCCTTTTTTATATATTTATATGGATTGGTTTTATGTTTGTTTATCGAATTTAACAACATAATAAAAATAAATTAAATGTTAACAAAACATATTTCAAACAATTGCGAAAAGAAGTATATTTAACTAAAGATTTAGATAAGCCCTTTTGAGGAGTGGTCGGATCACTTCATGTACGAACTTCTACGGATGCCAACTCTGGGCTAACTTATTAAAGATCTAGGGGGATATACTCGCATGAAAAAGAATGTATTTGTGCTTGTAAGTTCAGTTCTTGTTCTTGGTGCTGCTCTTGCAGGTTGCGGTGGTAACAGTGCAACTCCAGCTAAGGATAATGGAAGCGCTTCCGCTCCAGCTGACAGCAAAGGCTCATCCAAAACTCTTCGTTTGAATTTTCATAGCGAACCACCTACAGCAGACCCTGGTATCGCTGAGGACAATACTGCAGGTGCGGTTACACGTGCAACTTTCGACGGTTTGACTCGTATTGGTGAAGACGGTAAGCCACATGAATCTGTTGCAGAAAAAATTGACGTGTCTGATGACCTCAAAACATACACCTTCCATCTTCGTGACTCCAAATGGAGCAATGGCGATCCGGTAACGGCAAAAGACTTCGAATTTGCTTGGAAGCGCGTTCTTGATCCAAAAACAGCTTCTAACTATGCAAGCCAGCTTTACTACATCAAAAACGGTGAAAAAGCTAACAAAGGTCAAGCGAAACTTGATGATGTAGGCGTTAAAGCATTGGATGACAAAACTCTTCAAGTAACCTTGGAAAACCCAACACCTTACTTCCTTGAGTTGACTGCTTTCTATACTTACTTCCCAGTTGATCAAAAAGTGGTAGAGAAAGATCCTAAGTGGGCAACTGAAGCAAAAACTCACGTAGGTAACGGTCCTTTCAAATTGGAAACTTGGGAACACAAATCCAAAATGGTTCTTGTGAAAAACGACAACTATTGGGATAAAGATGCTGTGAAACTCGGCAAAATCGAATTATCCATGGTTGAAGATGAGAACACAGAATTGTCCATGTTTGACAATGGTGAGTTGGATTGGGCAGGTAAACCGCTCAGTGATATCCCAACTGACGCAATGAAACCTTTGAAAGACAAAGGTGCCTTGCAATCTCAAACAATTGCGGGTACTTACTGGTATAAATTCAACACTGAAAAACCACCATTCAACAACGCGAAAGTCCGTAAAGCGTTTGCTTACGCGATTGACCGTCAATCCATCATTGACAACATCACACAAGGTAACCAAAAACCTGCGATGGGAGCAGTACCTTCATCCATGGCTGTAGGTCCACAAGATGGCTACTTCAAAGATCACGATGTAGAAGGCGCGAAAAAATTGCTGGATGAAGGCTTGAAAGAACTTGGAATGACCAAACTTCCTCCAATCACTTTGTCCTTCAACACTTCCGAAGGTCACAAGAAAATTGCGGAAGCAATCCAAGACCAATGGAAAAAAGCATTCGGTGCTGACATCAAATTGGAAAACAAAGAGTGGAAAGTTTACATCGAAGACTTACACCAAGGTAACTTCCAAATCGGTCGTATGGGTTGGTTGGCTGACTTCAACGATCCAATTACCTTCTTGGAATTGTTCAAAGATAAAAAAGGTGGAAACAACGATACAAATTGGGAAAATCCTCAATTCAAAGATCTGTTGACCAAATCCGCTTCTGAAAAAGACCCTGCAAAACGCAAGCAAATCCTTGCTGACGCAGAGAAAATCTTCATGGATGAAATGCCAGTTGCTCCAATCTACTTCTACACAAACTCTTGGGTACAAAATCCAAAAGTTAAAGGCGTAGTAGTTTCCGGAACCGGCGCAGTTGACTACAAATGGGCTTCTTTTGAAGACTAATAGAGAACATAAAAAACAGGGATACCGAAACGGTGTCCCTGTTTTTTATGTTGGAAAGTTTAATTTGTGCTCTTGTACCTCCTACAGATGTCCATACCAGCTTGCTCCTTTTGACATAAAGTAAATGGAATAGGTTTAGTAAAAAGGAGGAGAGACAGTGGACATTCGCAAGTTACTAAGCATCGCCAGTTCGATCCCAAAGGAGAAATTGAAAACAGATGCAGGGCTAAGAGAAGTCATCAAAGAACTTGGCAGAAAAACAGGTCGTACTTTTACTGAAAATGAACTCAACTCGTATGTAAGCAAATTTAAAAGTATGGCTCGCACCGAAAATACAAGCAGTCTATTAAATCAACTTTCCAAAAAAGGCATGACCCAAAATGATCTCAATGAGATCAAGAAACGGTTTAAATAAGGGGTGCATGTGCTATCGCTACCAAAGTGAGCAAGAAAAAGAAGCACTCCCATAATAACGAGATGAAGAATTTACTTCATCAACTGATCCAGGCGAATGAGGCAAATGTTGAGCGGGTCACGTCTCAGAACAATCAATTGCTAGAGGAAATAGCTTTCGTCCATCGAAATATGGATGAAATGAAGACCGTTCTCGCGCGACTAAAGCCTGTCGCACCATCTACACGTCGCGGAGGACTATTCTCTCGTCGGCCCCGGAATGTACCTATTACAGTTGAACCTGAAGTGAAACAGAAACCTCTTTCACTTCCCATAGAGGAGTTATTGCCGCTTCTTCCCCAATTGGGTGGAGTTATCCCGCAACTAAACAATCCAAAAGTAAGAGATACGATGAAAATTCTCGGCAATCCGGCAGTAATGGGAATGATTCAACAGTTCTTGGCTAACGGCGGATTAAAAGGGATAGCAGGGATAGCAGGGAAAACAGGGGTAAAAGGGAAAACAGGGATAATAGGGAAAACGCAAGCATTGCCCAAAGGGCGTGGATTTGGTCGTTGATGAATATCATTGATTTTTCCTAAATAGGGAGGCTCCCAATTATGCGGAGTTCTTCCTATTTTAGTTCTCCGCTCTCATAGTAATCAGATTTTCAGAATGGTAGTATGAGTATATTAAGGTAACATTTTCGGACAAGTTACGTCTAATTCGTTGATATAGCAACAAAATTCACCACATGTATACTACATCGAGGAGAAAGAGAGGTTTGGAATGAAACGTTTTTGGACAAGCGTGTTTATGCTGATTTGTTTGATGTTGGTCGTTCCTTGTATGGTATCGGCTGCTGCTTCATCCCCTTCTGATGCGATTCACTTAGTCATCGAGGGAAAACAGGTGGAGGCAGATGTACCTCCTATGATTAGTGATGGCAGGACGATGGTGCCCGTCCGTGTCGTTGCGGAGAAGATGGGTGCCGAGGTTCAATGGGATCAGGATACCCAAACAGCTACCGTTATTCAGGGCCAAAAATCAATCAAAATGCAATTGGACAATATACAAGCATCGATTAATGATAAGAGTGTCAAGTTGGATACTCCTCCGCAAATTATGAATCATCGGATGCTTTTGCCTCTTCGTTTCGTTGGCGAAGCTCTTGGCTCGACAATCGGATGGGATCCAACTTCCCGTACAGTGATCGCGAATCAATCGGTTCAAGTACATATCAATGGAGAAGACGTATCCAATTCAGTCAAATCATACAAACTCGACGATACGTTATATATGCCTGTTCAACCTATTTTGCAAAAAGTAGGGGTGAATGCCTCTGATCTTCCGCTTGATCTAATGAAAACGATTGACTCTGTGAAGGTGGCACCTATTTCTGTTCTTGATTCCCTGCTAAATGGACACATCTCTTGGGATAGTGATCGAAATCAAGTAATGGTAGAGCACCTTCAATACTTTGAGGGATATACGGTAACCGATCCCAACCACGTTATTCTAAAAACGTCTATACCAGTAACTCCTCAATCGTTCATGTTGGACAACCCTCGGAGATTGGTCATTGATTTACCCAATACCAAGCTGGCGGATCAGATAGACGAACACAATCTGACTTTACCTGCTGCGGAATCCTCGCCAGAATCGAATCCCGCTGATAGCAGTAATCAGACGGATTCATCGGCTGCGGGACCAACCGCCGATAGTCAGCAAACAGCTGCGGCTATGCCATCGCCGCTTATCCAGAATGTTCGATATGGTCAATATAGCGAATCACCTTATACGGTACGTGTTGTACTGGAGTTGTCTCAGAACGCCAAGTATACGATCACAACCAATCAAAATGAAATATCGATTAGTCTCAATACAGCGCCACAAAAAACGGGTTATTTAATTGTTGTTGATGCCGGACACGGCGGTAAGGACCCAGGCGCCAAAGGAGTATCAGGAAACGACGAGAAGGATTATAATCTTAGTGTGGCCAAAAAACTGGTTGAAGATTTGAAGAAGTATCCAGAGTTCCAAGTGGTGGCGACTCGTTCCACTGATACGTTCGTTGAGTTGAAGGATCGAGCCAAGATTGCCAATGATATGGGTGCTGATTTGTTTATCTCTATTCACGCCAACTCGTTTAAACCGGATAGCCGAGGTACGGAAACCTACTACTATAATGGTGTTAGCAAGGAGTTTGCTAATATCGTGCATCGCCACTTGGTCGGGGCTACGAAGTTTCCGGATCGAGGAGTGCAGACAGCTCCATTCGTCGTGATTAAACAGACTACGATGCCTGCGGTACTGACCGAAACAGGCTTTCTCACCAATCAAATCGAGAACAGCCAACTAACCTCTCCTGATTTCCAAGCCCAAATAGCGCAAGCACTGGCTGATGCTATTCGTGAATACTATCAATCCCACCATTAAACGTGGATAACAGGAGGTCAACTCATGAAACAGTTGCTTCGATCACTCGTGATCGTTACCTTAATCAGTGTTTTGACGGCTTGTGGCACCGCTCCAGCTCAAAAGCAGACCGTTGATACGACACCAAAGCAGACAGCGAATTCTTCTGCCTCTACTACTCAACCAACCGAGCCTCAGCCAGAGCCACAAAAGGCTAAGGAGAAGGCGCAGATCAAAGTGTATTACAGCAATCCAGATGCTACGAATCTTGAAGAAGAGCAGCATGAAATCACGTATCAAGATAACCACGAGAAATACGAGCAAGTGTTGGCTCTGTTGGGGCATCCAGGAAAAAAAGGCCATGAGGCGCTTTGGGACAAATTTCAGTACCATTCAATCAAGTTCAAGGAAGGTCAGCTGACCATTGACGCTTCCGGGAAAAACGTGTACAACCTTGGCTCCACCGGGGAATTATATGCGATGGATGCTTTAATGAAAAGCTTCTTTCAATTCCCGGAAATCCAGAAAATCGTCATTCTGGTCGACGGTAAGCCCACCGATTCCCTCATGGGCCATATGGACACGAGCGTGCCGTTAACCAGAAAAGACTTGCAGCAGTAAAGACCGCACTGAATAAACGTAAGAAGCTCACACCGAATAGGGTGTGAGCTTCTTTTCTTATGATCGGGCCCGCTCAGCCACAAGAAACTTAATCGAGTAAATCCCGGCAAGACCTACGAGGGAATAGATCACCCGACTGCCAATGGAGGTTGAACCTCCAAAAATGGCGGCAACCAAGTCCAGATGAAATAAGCCAATGAGTCCCCAGTTTACAGCCCCAATGATGACAAGAATTAAAGCAAGTTTGTCCACAGCTTCCACACTCCTAGAATGTTGGTCAATACCATCATCTCCATATCGTGAAATCCTTATTCAATGGGCCAAGCCTTATTCAAGTATTATTTACACTCTCGCCACAGGATCTTCATATGCGGTTAGTAAACTGGTGCTATTCGGACATAAAGGTGGGGGCAATCACAATGGAAGTATATATTTCATTAGCAACCAGAGATGATTTTCATGACATGATTCAATTGGCCGATGTAACCATACCAGATCGTATGAATTTACACGAGTTGAAAAAATACTTTGAGCTGTTTCCCGACCTTATATTTAAAGCCACCGTTCAGGAGCGCTTGATTGGATTTTGTTGCGCGGGGATTGATATGTATCAAACGACCGGCTGGTTATTGTTCAGCAATGTCTCCAGCGAGTACCAAGGGATGGGGATCGGCAAGAAATTTATAGAGACGAGGCTAATTTCTCTTCGGCAATTTCCCAATCTTCAGCGCGTGCTGGTCACAGTGAAAGACACTAATATACCATCCATTAAAGCTTTAGAAGCGTACGGCTTCCGCGTGAGACATACGGAATCCGATTACTACGGACCTGGTAAGGATCGCAGTATTCTTGAACTTCCGATCGTTTCCCATCTCTTCCAGTCAGAGAATCCGCAGATGAAAGTGAAGACTGAAATAATTTCTTTATGATGCTGGAATAATAAAGCTAATTCAATAGAAATACGGGGGGATATTTCCTTATGTAAATCTTCTCACGTTTAATCTTAACAATCCTTTAATATTCCCTTAATCGTCTCTTTAAGCTTATCAAGTACTATTACAAGTGTTGAAAGAATTCAGCAAAATCGTTAAGGGGGCTTTACCTTGAAAAAGATTTCATCCATTTTCATGGCTTGTGTACTATCAGTTGGAATGCTCTTGACCGGTTGCGGCGGCGGAAGCAATGCTCAACCAGCTCCTGCACAATCTAATACTCAACAGCCAGCTGCCTCTGAAACAAAAACAGGCGCGCCAATCACAGCGGTTGGATCTACTGCTTTGCAACCATTAGTTGAACAAGCTGCAAAAGACTTCATGGCGAAAAACGCAGGCGCACAAATTCAAGTACAAGGCGGCGGAAGCGGTACTGGATTGAGCCAAGTGGCAAGCGGCGCTGCAACAATCGGTAACTCCGATATTTTCGCAGAAGAGAAAAAAGGAATTACAGCAAGTGATCTAACTGACCATAAAGTAGCCGTTGTTGGGATCGTGGCTGCCGTTAGCCCGAAAGTAGGCGTAGACAACCTGACCAAACAACAATTAATCGATATTTTTACCGGCAAAATCACAAACTGGAAACAAGTAAACGGCGCCGATATGAAAATCACATTGGTTAACCGTCCGAAAAGCTCCGGTACTCGCGCAGTTTTCCACAATTTAGCGTTGGGTGGTAAAGAAGAAGCGGAAGGTATTACAGAAGATTCTTCAGGTACAGTTCGCAAAATCATCGCAGAAACTCCTGGAGCAATCGGTTACTTGGCTCTTTCTTACATCAACGACACTGTAAAACCTTTGAAATTGGATGGCGTAGAAGCAACTGCTGATAACATCACAACTAACAAATATCCAGTATGGGCGTACGAGCATATGTACACCAAAGGGGAAGCAACAGATACTGCGAAGGCATTCATGGATTATGTACTTTCTCCTGACGTTCAAAAAAGTACTGTAACGAATCTTAAATTTATCCCAATCACAGATATGAAAGTAGAACGCGACGCTACAGGCAAGCTTACACAAAAATAAGAAGTTGAATGAGCAAGACAGGTTCTAAATAGAGAAGAGGGGTGAATCTACCCCTCATTCTCATGTTTAAAGAGGAGGTACATGATGAGTCATCAAGGGGCGCAAGGGACAACCATCTCAAAAGGGATCGTGACACAGAGAAATAAAACCGTTCATCCGAATCAATCGGAGATCAAACATAAACTGTTGAATAAAAACAAGAAACAGCATGTTGAGAATTCAGTAGGGAGAATTCTCACAATGGTATGCGCAGGTTTGTTAATACTTGTTGTTCTTTCAATCACATATTTTATCGCATCTAAAGGATTATCTACATTCTTCGTGGATAAAGTGAATTTTGTTGATTTTATTACGGGTCTGAAGTGGGATCCAGAGGGTGATACACCTCTTTTCGGCGTGCTTCCTTTCATTGTCGGATCATTTTTGGTCACGTTTCTTGCGGCGATTATTGCCGCTCCGCTTGGAATTGGGGCAGCGATTTTCATGACAGAGATTTACCCAACTCTCGGAAAAAAAGTACTGAAGCCTGTTATTGAATTACTAGTAGGCATTCCGTCAGTCGTTTATGGATATATAGGTCTTACGATTTTGGTTCCACTGATTCGTGACAAGTTTGATGTCTTGGGATTCAGCTTGCTGGCTGGTGGAATTGTTCTTGCCATTATGATTCTTCCTACCGTCACCAGTGTAGCTACGGACGCGATTGAAGCAGTTCCGCAAGATATTCGCAACGCTTCCCTGGCATTAGGGGCTACCAGATGGCAAACCATTTGGAACGTCGTCCTTCACAGCGCGATGCCAGGATGTTTAACCGCGATTGTTTTGGGTATGGCGCGCGCGTTTGGTGAAGCTTTGGCTGTACAGATGGTCATCGGGAATACGACCAAATTGCCAACAAGCCTTCTGGATCCTACCAATACCTTAACGAGTGGGATCACATTGAACATGGGGAACACCATTCAGGGTACACCCTACAACAATGCCTTATGGTCGATGGCACTCTTGCTATTGCTCATGTCTTTCGGGTTTATCATGTTAATTCGCATCCTGGGTAGAAAGAAGATGGTGAGTAAATGAGTGCAAGGATCAAAGATCGGATCGCCACAATTACCTTAACGACGATTGCGATACTTATCGTGGTCTTGTTGTTTATCCTACTTGGGTTCATTTTGACGAAAGGCTGGCACAAATTAACGCTTGATTTCATCACGTCGCCACCAAATATCTCGAGTGCAGGCGGAGGGATCGGCCCTCAATTGTTCAACTCCTTTTACCTTTTGGTGTTAACCATGATCATCGCATTGCCATTGGGCCTTGGCGCCGGTATTTACATGGCTGAATATGCACCCAATAATAAATTTACGCAATTTATCCGTTTGAGTATTGAAGTGTTGTCCTCACTTCCTTCGATTGTCGTGGGTCTGTTCGGATTGCTCGTGTTTGTCAATATGACCGGTTGGGGGTATTCATTGATTTCGGGAGCATTAGCGCTCACCGTCTTCAATCTCCCGCTGCTCGTGCGTATTACAGAGGATGCTTTGCGGAGTGTTCCCTCCAGCCAAAAAGAAGCAAGTCTGGCGCTGGGAATCTCCAAGTGGCGTACCATTACTTCGGTGGTTCTTCCTGCTGCGTTGCCAGGAATCCTGACTGGCGCAATTCTAGCGGCTGGACGCGTTTTTGGTGAGGCGGCTGCCTTGCTCTTTACGGCAGGGATGTCCTCTCCGGATTTGAATTTCCACGATATGGCCATGAATGGTCCGTCATCACCGCTCAATCCATTCCGACCGGCAGAAACCTTGGCCGTGCACATTTGGAAAGTAAACAGTGAAGGCTTAACGCCAGACGCGAGAGATGTGGCTGACGGTGCTGCGGCTATCCTGATTTTGGCTGTCTTGACGTTCAATCTTTCGGCTAGATGGTTTGGCAGATGGCTGTTTAAGAAAATGACGTCCGGTGCGTAAGAGATGGGAGAAGGTGAAGAGATGACCATTCAGATGAATACGCTTGAAGCTACCGATACAATTATTCAAACCAAGGATCTTAGTGTTTATTACGGGGAGAAGAAGGCGGTAAAAGAAGTATCCCTGGAAGTGGAACGCAATTCCGTCATGGCTTTTATAGGTCCGTCCGGTTGTGGGAAGTCTACTTTTTTACGAAGCATTAATCGAATGAATGACCTCATATCCGGCTGCCGAGTTACGGGTTCCATAAAGATAGAAGACACCGAAGTGAATAATCACAATGTAAATATTGAAGGACTCCGTCAAATTGTAGGGATGGTTTTTCAGCGACCTAATCCATTTTTTAAATCCATTTATGAAAATATAGCCTTTGCCCCAAGATTTCATGGCACTAAAAACAAATCAAGTCTGGATGAAATTGTTGAACAGAGCTTGCGTAAGGCGGCTTTGTGGGATGAAGTAAAGGATCGCTTGCATAGCTCTGCGCTTTCATTATCAGGTGGGCAGCAGCAGCGTCTATGTATTGCCAGAACCATTGCCATGCAGCCATCCATTCTTTTGCTGGATGAACCGGCCTCCGCGCTTGATCCAATCTCCACATTGAAGATTGAAGAGCTGATCACGGAATTAAAAGAAGAATACACCATTGTAATCGTTACCCATAACATGCATCAAGCTGCGCGTATTTCCGATAAAACGGCTTTCTTCCTTATGGGAGAATTAATTGAGTTAAATGATACCTCTGTTCTGTTTACGAACCCTACGAGAAAAGAGACAGAGGATTACATCAGCGGACGATTTGGTTGATCTCATGCCCCGACTAACATGTCCGATAAAGCGAAGACCCTTGTGCTTGATCACGAAGCACAAGGGTCTTTTCGTTTGTAAACGAGCAGCAAGGTGAGCAGCCGGCCAGCGGATGACCAGCAGGTGCTTCTCGCCAGCCTGCTTAAATTGCGTTTCCGTCTCCCAAGAGGGCTGGGTTTTCATCGCGCAGCTGAAAGTAGGAAATCTCTGACTCCAATCCTTCGACAAGCTCTATTAACTCTTTGGAATCATCGGAGAACTGTTGAGAGATTGTGGCGCTTTCTTGGGTAGAGGCAACCGCCTGCTGGAAGCCCGTGAACACATTTTCATACGAATTGTACAGATTGCCTACATCTTCTTTTATCACAAGGCTCTGCGTATTAATGGACTGGGAGAATTGCTCGATAACTTGCAACCTTTGACGCAACTCCTGCGTCCTGTTCACAATCTTGGAGAAAATATCAATAGTAGAGTCTAATGTTTCAATTCCTTCAACGGAGGCCTTATCGGTTTGTGTTAGTCGGGTGGCCACAGTCTGTAATTTATCTTGAACTTGATTCAAAACTTGCTCGATTTCGGATGTCGCAAGTTCTGTTTGCTCCGATAGAGCTCGAATTTCGTCTGCGACCACACCGAACCCCAGACCGTGTTGGCCAGCTCGGGACGCCTCGATTCGAGCGTTAAGGGAGAGGAGCTTGGTTCGCTTGGAGATCGTGATGATGGTAGAAAGAATAAGCGTAACCGCTTGAATACTTTGATTGAGATCAGCGAACGCGAGATGGGAAGACTGCATGTCATCCACGATTCTTCCCATATCCTTCTGTAAGTGATTCACGGCTTCCGTCGCTTGCAAGGTTTGGTTTTGAGCTTCATCTCCAAGGCGGGACGCTTCATCGATGTTTTCTTTTATGGTGCTTATTTCGTTGGTGATCTCATCTACTGTGGTACGAATTTGGTTCATTTGCTCTCGTTGTACTTCAATTTCCGATGCCAGATGATCCGTCATCGAGACAACATTCATCTGTGTGGCGAACGTAATCTGAGAACTTGTCGAGACGTTCTGGGCGATGGATTTGACATTGTTGATGACACAGGAGATACGAGTAATGATATGGGAGAGCTTTTGACTCATTCCATTGAAGCTTTCCGCCAAATGCTGAATTTCATCTTGTGTCTGGACGCAGATCGTTTGTGTCAGATCTCCCTCGCTGAATTTCTCAATTTTTTGCTGGACTTCTTTGATCGGAACGACCATTTTTCGAACATAAAGCCAGAGTACGGTAGAGAGGAGTACCAAACTAAGCACGGAGACGACAAGCGTAACGGATTGCAGCTTATATATGTCTTTTTTCGCTTCCGAATCTGCCTGTGCGACGAGGAATCCCCATCGGAGCTTGGGATTGAAGTCATAGGCTGATGTATACGATGTATTCTGCTGTTCCATCTGTCCGATTCCGGAATGTCCAGCTATCACATCACGTACAATATTTAGATCCTTTAAGGATGGATTGGATAATACATATTGTTGGTTAGGGTGAGCGATAAGGTTTCCTTTTTGGTCGACTACAAAAACGTATCCAGTCTCACCAATATGAATGGATTTAATGAACTCACTTAGTTTGGATACAGATACGAAGGAAACCACGACACCTTTGATCTGTTCATCTTCTGTATACACCGGGATAGAGATCGCGATCTTGGGGAACTCTGTTTGGGAAAAGCGGAAGACGTCGGAGATATAGGCTCCTTTCGACTCAATTGCACCCTTGTACCAGTCTGTATTACGCGGGTCATAATTACTATCCGTAGGTGACCCCGGGTACGTAATATATTTACCATCGATGGTCGCGTATTGAATTTCGGATATATCTTTGTTTTGGTTTACAATATCCGTAAAAATATCAAAGGCTTGTCCATTGGTGATCGTATTATGCTTGGCAATCATTGTATATGTATTTAAAGAAGAAAGAATAGAATCTAAGCGGGAATTAACGGCTTGAATGGAACTTGTCGTGGCTTGGGCAAGCAAGTTTTGTGTTTTTTGATCCACGATGGTTTTGGCCTCATAGCCAATACTTGCTGCCATGATGATCATCATGACCAATACAATTGAAGATATACCAAAGAATAGACGAAGCAAGATGGAACGATTTCGTTTGGTGAATCTCTTCTTCAATTTCAACACTCCTCTGTCTTCCTAAACACAGGTCTATTGTAAGTTTGGCTGTAGAGGGAGTCGATACAATTGGCAAAATCTTTAAATAAAGTTTACATTAGCTAAATAATAAGGGTGAATGACTTATTTTGATTTCATCTAAACTTTACAAAACATAAACAGAATCACAACATTCACCTGATATTGTAAACATGATAAATTGTTTTGAGTATGCTGATTTGATCCACATCTGGACGAATTGATACACATAAATTACGCCCCGGCCCATCGTCGGGAGGTTTCTCAAGTCTGTTGGATAAAGGGGAGTCCTTCTAGTGAACATCATAGACGTTCGTGATCTCAACCTCTACTATGGCAAACACCATGCCCTGCTGAATATTAGTATGGATATGCAAGAAAATAGCATTACGGCTTTAATTGGACCTTCTGGTTGCGGTAAATCTACCTTTTTACGGACCTTGAACCGAATGAATGATACGATTCCCAATGTGCGAATTACAGGCAGCGTGCAAGTAAACGGACAAGATATCTATGATTCGAAGATAGAAGTGGAAGAGCTTCGCAAAAATATTGGGATGGTTTTTCAGCAGCCTAACCCGTTTCCCAAAAGCATCTATGAAAATATAGCGTACGGCCCTAAACTTCATGGCATAACCAATCGAACCACATTGGATGAGCTCGTGGAAACAAGCCTCAAGTCCTCCGCATTGTGGGATGAGGTGAAAGACGTGTTGAAAAAACCCGCACATGGCTTGTCAGGTGGACAACAACAGCGTCTCTGTATAGCGCGAGCGCTGGCCGTTCAACCCAAGATCATTCTCATGGATGAACCAACCTCCGCGCTTGATCCGATTTCTACAGCCAAAATCGAAGAGCTTCTTGATGAACTGAAAACATCCTATACGATTGTGATTGTCACTCATAATATGCAGCAAGCCGCGCGGATCTCTGATAAAACGGCCTTCTTCTTAAACGGTGACCTTGTTGAGTATGATGCGACTCCAGTGATCTTCCAGAACCCATGCGACAAGCGAACAGAGGATTACATTACGGGTCGATTCGGATAATAGCATGAACAAGCGATTTACTCTCCCTTTCTTCATGGAAGGGGGAGTTTTTTATGTATGAGACCCCTCTCGGTAAGGAAACAATTGGATTAGGTAATAGAATCCATGTTCAATGGAGGTACGTATTATGTGGGTTGGCTGGCCTTTGGAAAGAGTTTTGCTTTTGTTTGTAGGGTTAGCGTTTCTATTAATTTTTGTTCAGGTGACCATGTTTCATTCCCGGCAAAATTTCCACCATTGGTCGATGTGGATTCCCGTACTGGCGACGCCGGTTGATGGAGTTGTTTCCCTGTTGCTTGCCTTTTACCCGGTCACGTGGATGAAGGTCTTGTTTACCATTTTGATGTGGGTATCGGTTTTTGCGGGGGGATTCGGCGCTTATCGGCACACGGTCGGTGTAAGGCAGCGGGTTGGGGGATATTCCCAGAGGCAGAACTTTCTTGTGGGTCCGCCTATTATACTTCCGACCTTAATTACGGCAATCGGCGCAGTCGGCCTACTCGCGCTTTATTGGAGGTAGCTTATGTCGAGAGAGAGTCAATATCCTGGCTATGACGTCTGGGAAGAACATCAGGAATGGGATGAGCATACACGTTCTATCGTAATGAAACGAAAAACACCACAAGTGATCTATCAGTATCTCAACAGTGAAGAAGCGATGACGTTACAGGCTGCGATCTATTTGCTTGTAGATGATCAGCGGTTGGAGGTCACAACCTATGTCTTGCAGCATCTGGACGAATCCCTGGCGAGTGAAATTGGCGAGAGTCAGCGTAAACAGGACGTCCTTGTGCAGAAAGCACTCTTCCGGGATGGGCTCGGCAGGATGGAGCTGCTTAGTCATCAAGCGTATGGAACGAATTTTGTCACGTTGAAATGGGATCAACAAACAGAGGTGCTCCGGGCAACGGAACAAGAGTACCCCGAATTTTTCAAGAAGCTTTTAAAGAAGGTCGTGGAAGCCTACTACTCTCATCCGATTGTTTGGTCCGATATTGGCTACGGAGGGCCTGCATACCCACGAGGGTACGTTCGAGTTGAGAAAGGTTTGGTAGACCCTTGGGAGGCGAAAAAGAATGGAAAATCATGATCGTGTCACGCATCATAGCCTTCACTATGCGGGGCATCGCTCCAATCAATTGGACAAGCGGAAATACGCGGACGGGGCAGATGTATGTATTGTCGGAGCGGGTGCGGCGGGTGGTGTCCTGGCCTTCGAATTGGCCAAAGCCGGTTTGAAGGTTGTCGTGATTGAAGCAGGTCCATTCTGGAATCCGCAAACGGACTTCGCAAGTGACGAGCTTGCCACGCGTAATCTAGCTTGGCAGGATACGCGGATTGTGGCTGGCGATAATCCCTTGTCTATGGGGCATAACAATTCAGGAAGGGGTGTAGGGGGAGGTACGGTTCATTTTACCGGCGTCTTTTTGCGGTTTCACGAGAGTGACTTTATGACGCATACAGTAGACGGTGTAGGCGAGGATTGGCCGATTCGTTATGAGGATTTGGCTCCCTATTACGACAAGATTGAGAAGGATATTGCGGTTTCTGGTCCTGACCATTTTCCGTGGGGTTCTTTCAACGGCCCTTACCCCTATCCTGTGCGCGAGCCGATCAGTGCCAATTCGCAATTGTTTCGTGAAGCCTGCGAGAAACTTGGCTATGACAGTGTCGTAGCTCCGTTAGCGATTTTGTCGGCGCCTTTTGATGGTCGTCCACCATGTATTAATCGCGGTTTCTGTAATCAAGGCTGTATGCCCAACGCCAAGTATAGCGGGCTTATCCACCATATCCCCAAAGCGATTGAACACGGCGCAGAGATCTTATCGGATTGTATGGTGACTTTACTTGAAACCGATGGAAGCAAAATTACTTCTGTCGTATTTCGTCATGGCGACACGACCTATAGACAAACGGCGCAGGTTTTTATCCTGGCAGGCTTCGTTGTGGAGACTCCAAGGCTCTTGTTGCATTCAGCCACTCCTCATTTTCCAAATGGACTGGCCAACTCCAGCGGCTGGGTGGGAAAAGCGATCATGCCTCACAGCAGTCAGGATGTTTATGGAATTTTATCGGATGAAGTCCGTATTTATAAAGGAACTCCCGTTTTGGCCTTGACTCAGCATTTTTATGAGACAGACCAAAAGCGGGGATTTGCCAGAGGGTATACACTGAGCGCTCATGGATCCAGGCCCGTTGCTATAGCGACAGGCATCGCTAGCCAACGGATGGACGGGAAAATGCTATGGGGAAAAGAACTGCGGGAAGCGATGTTGGATTACAACCAATATGCTCGGATTACGCTGGTAGGGGAAGTGCTTCCGAATCCGGCCAACGATGTTACGCTTACCAACGAGAAGGACGAGTACGGCATTCCGCGCGCCAAAGTAACCTTTACTTACGGAGAGAATGATCGCAAGCTGATTGCTCATGCAATTGACCAGATGAATGAATTAATCCATGCAATGGGGGGAAAACCTGCCCATGTTGTAGATGATACGGCTCATCTGATGGGAGGGTGTCGCATGGGGAATGATCCGAGATCGTCAGTCGTCAATTCATTCGGTCAAAGTCATGATATTCCAAACTTGTATCTAGCGGGGGCTAGTATTTTCGTCACCTCGTCGGGAAGTAATCCGACCAACACCGTCATGGCCTTGGCGGCAAGAACGGCCGATCACATCGTATCATCCTTCAAGCAGCAGACCCTATGAATGCATACCCCGCCAAAAATCGGCATCTATTGAAGCATTTGTGATACCTATAGTATACTGATTAGCGTATAAACAAAAGCAAAGGCGGGGTAAAGATGGAACCCACGGATATGATGCAAATCTTGTACATGGCCGATATATTTAAACTATTGGGAGATAAAACGCGTCTCACCATTATGGCTTTACTTTATGTTCAGTCCATGTGTGTACGAGATCTTGTGGAAATCTTGCAGGCGTCGCAACCATCAGTGTCCCAACATCTTGCCAAACTGCGTTCGCACGGTCTAGTAAAAGAAACACGCAAAGGAGCATGGGTGTTCTATTCCATTAATGCGGAAAGCACACCGGTTGTTGCCCAAATTCTGCAACAGCTGCCCACATTCAAACAGTACGTAGAACGTTTACGAGAACAAACTGTTTCGGTTGTCGCCAATTAACTGCAAGAATTTCTTTTAAATAATTCCCTGTAGCGCTTATCATTATGTTTTAACTTACTGGCAAAACAGGAAAATAGTGTGTGGATACGACTCGGTGTTGCTGTACAAATTAAGGTCAGCAATGTCGAGGAGGTGATTTTGAAATGGCGAAAAGCAATCAAATGAACCCAGCAGCGACTCCTGCTAACGCATCAGCTAACGCAGCAGCTCGCGCAGCTAGCCAATCCACTGCTACAGAATTTGCAAGTGAGACCAACGTAGCGCAGGTTCGTAAGCAAAACCAACAATCTGCTGCACGTGCTTCTCAACAAAACAACGCAACTGAGTAATCGAGTGAGAACCCCCATCTAGCATGGGGGTTTTCTAATTAATACTCGAAAGTTCAATTGCTTTACAGTAGTAAAGTAATTCAACTTATCCTTTCGCGTAAGCCCGCCAAGAAAAGATTTCGTCGCTTGTAGTCTCCTTGGAAGTGATGCCGAGGGAAAGAACGGAGAAAGGGATAAGAGTCGCCACCCAACCCCTTTAGGGGCGCGAAGCGTTTGGCGACTCCCTTTCGTAGTGAAAGAGCGGACTTTCCCACTTCATTGCGAACTTCCACAGAGCGAAAAGGGACGAAGTCTTTTCTTTTTTTCAAGACATATGGTATCGTGCCAGTATACATAAAGAACTACCGGAATTATTTGGTGAAGGAGTCGTATCTATGATTATTGGGGTAGGTTCAGATATTGTGGAAATTGATCGGATTGCTGCTTTAATCCAACGAAAAGGCTCATTTTTGAATCGGATTCTCACAGAAAGAGAACAAACTTATCTTGCCAATCGATCGGCGGAGCGAACCGTCGAGTTTGTAGCGGGTCGATTTGCAGCCAAGGAAGCGGTAGCCAAAGCCTTAGGGACAGGCATTGGAAGGCTGCTAAGCTTTCAAGACATGGAGATTATCCCAGATTCGATGGGGAAACCCACTGTCGTTTTAAGTCAGAGAGTGCTTACGGAGCATTCGCTTGCTGATCGAAGCAATATCCATCTAACGATTTCGCATAGCCGCACGTTTGCGATTGCTTATGTGGTGATCGAACGAATTTAACTTGTCTGCATATTGGGACGAGAAGGGTCATAAGTATATATCGCATAGATTAGGAGGGACTACCCTGATCTTGAACAGGAAGGTGTTGGGTTCGATTCCAGTTCGAGCGATATTGAGTCAAGCTTATGGCCTGCGACATGTTCTTACAGACTTGGTGATTTAGGTGATGACACGATTCCTGAGCTGTGAACTTAGCCTGACAAATTTCCTAGGAAATAGACAGGGCGCCCTTCTTTGTCGAAAATAGATGAGGAGGGTTATAACGATGAGACGGGGAGCTTTATGGTTAGCACTACTGCTTGTCCTTTCCGTTTTCACAGGGGGTTGCTTTGGACAGAAGTCGCCGGAAGATGTAGTAGGAGATTTGAGCAGTACCCTGAACAAAATGACGGGGTATAAGACGAGTGCGGTGCTTACTTTGCAAACTGGTTCAACACCGCAGCAGTATGATGTTCAAGTTTGGTATGCCAAACCAACCAATTATCGGGTGGCGCTCACATCCAAACAACGGAACATTACCCAGATTATTTTGCGCAATGATGAAGGTGTCTTCGTGCTGACCCCGCATTTGAACAAAAGCTTCCGTTTCCAAAGCGGCTGGCCGGAAAACAATGGACCACTTTATCTGTATGAAACGCTCGTCAGAAGTATTGTAGACGACACAGAACGTCAATTGAAAATGGATAACAAGCAATACGTTTTTGAAGTGAAAGCAAACTACAGCGGAAATCGCTCCCTTACCAAACAAAAAATCTGGTTAACGCAAGATTTTAAACCGGCTAAGGCAGAAATTATGGATAACAATATGAACAAATTGGTGGAAATCCAATTTAATGATTTTACGTTTGACCCAGCTTTTGATAAAGATGCGTTTGAAAAGGATCGCAACATGACGAGCGCCATTAACGCAATTCCTACTCTTGCCCAGGGAAGTGCCAAGAAACACCCGAACAAAGATTTTGGCGTCATTGAGCCAACTTATCTGCCAGAAGGTGTTCATCAAGTAGGAGTTGAACCAATTAAGCGGAATGGTGAGCGGACCATCGTTTTACAGTATAAAGGGGCGTACAATTACAAATTGCTCGAATCACGTCCAACTGCGGCAACCGTCTCCTATGAAAATGGAGAGCCAATGAATCTCGATTTCACCATTGGCGTATTGACGCAAAGCACGGAGAACTATCGAGCGCTCACATGGGAGCTTGACGGCGTAGAATTTACGCTAGCGGGTGACTTACCGGAGGAAGAAATGGTGAAAGTGGCCAAAGCCACGTACGGACAAGGCGGTAAATAATGCAAGCTTACCCATCAAAAACTGCTGGCACGTTGTGCTGGCGGTTTTTTTACATTCAGCGAACGACAGAAAAGAGCATTGTCACTTGCCCCCTCTCATCGGGGGGTCGAAACACAGTCTCCTTGGAGGTGATGCTTAGCGAAAGAAAGGAGAAAGGGAAAAGAGTCGCCACCCAACCCCGCAGGGGCGCGAAGCGTTTGGCGGCTCCCTTTCGGAGAGAGAGAGCGGACTTCCCAACTTCTATGCGAACCTCCACAGAGCGAAAAGGGACAATGCTCTTTTCTTACATTGACACACCCGCCCAAAAAGCGATAAGATACGTCATAGCCTAGACGTGAGGTGACCGAAGTCAAATGAAGAAATCCAACGATGAAATACTCTTTCAATCGGAATCAGGCTATTCCGATCTGTTGATGCGGAAAAGTCTGAAATTACGAATCCTTGAGACCTGCCTTTTTTTATTTGGCATGCTATTTGCCTCTAATTTTATAGATGCAAAAAGCGGTACGTTTAAAGTAATTGCGATTTCCATTGCGATTGCGGTTGTCGGATTAGCTCCGTTTTTTTACAAAATGGTGCTGCGACCCAGGTACACCCTTACTAAAACACAGTTAATCGTCTCCATTTCGGGTAAAGAAACGGCCTATTCACTCGATCAAGTGGAACCGCTTATCCAGGGACGCCACTTCTATAAATTAAATGGCAAACGTGAATCCTTAATGGTTTCCCGTGAGTTTCTTTCTCATTTAGAGGAGAGGTTAGCTTTGTTTCAAAAGAAATCAAAAAGGCGATAAATGAAACTAACAATAAATGATTGAATGAATTGAAGCGTGAGAAAAGCGTGAAAAAGCGTGAAAAAGCGTTAAAACGAGGCGATAGAGATGAAGACTTATTGTCGAGATACTTGGATCGAAATTGATTTGGACGCAATTCGAGCAAATGTTACGTCACTGAGAAACCATCTTTCAGAAAAAACAGCGATTATGGCAGTCGTCAAAGCGGATGGGTATGGTCATGGAGCTGTTCAGGTTGCTCGGGAAGCGTTAGCGGCAGGTGCTAGTGAATTGGCGGTAGCCATGATAGATGAGGCTATTTTGCTTCGAAACGCCGGGATCACGGCACCGATACTGGTTCTCGGGTATACGCCGATCGACTCGATTCGTCAAGCAAGAAAACACGATGTACAGCTGACGGTCTATCATTCGGAGTGGATTCGACAGGCGTCTGAGATTTGCCAACAGGAATCATCGGATTTACCTGATTTGCGTATTCATTTAAAGCTGGATACGGGAATGGGACGGATCGGAATCCGAGAGACGGAGGATTTGCTCGCAATTGTCGAACTTCTTCAGCAATCGCCACTTCTTCAATGGTCTGGAATTTTTACGCATTTTGCCTGTGCGGATGAAGAGGATCTTACTCATGTCCGAGCACAGCACGATCGCTTTCAAGAAATGTTATCCGTGTTGAGAGATGCCGGTTATTCCTTGCCTCGGGTTCACTGCTGCAATTCGGCGGCAGCCATTGCTTTTCCAGAATGGGGGTATGATCTCGTGCGTTTCGGAATAGGTTTATACGGATTGTATCCTTCTGCCCACATCAAGCGATTAGGGATCATCGAGCTTCATAGCGCCTTGAGTCTTAAAACACGAATTACTCACTTGAAACGGATGCCTTATCCGTATACGGTCAGCTACGGAGCAACCTATACGGCGGGTTCCAACGAATTGATTGCGACACTTCCAATTGGATATGCGGATGGTTTTTCGCGGAATCTGTCCAACCGTGGAACGGTGCTTCATAACGGACAGAGAGCTTCTGTCGTCGGCAATGTTTGCATGGATCAAATGATGGTCAGACTGGAAGATAATGAAGCAGAGGTTGGTGACGAGGTCGTCGTGTATGGAAAACAGGGCGATGAGGAGGTCTCGCTTGATGAAGTGGCACAGCTTCTTGGTACGATCAACTACGAGGTAGCCTGCATGCTGAATGCCCGGATGCCGCGAGTCTATCTTCGTGACGGACGGATTGTTGAAATTTACCAAAGAACTCAATGCAAGTGTTAATATGTTACACTTTTTCTTTTGCAGGATTTTTGGTGATAAGCACGAATAAATTTTAGTTAGAACTCCACACAAACAGACAAATTATCGCTACTTTTTACGGATATAGGTATATTTTTGAAGCTGGTTCGACATAATGGTATTGTTATGAATGGAAAACGGTCGAACTTCTAATTAAGGTTGTTATGGTCAGCGGCTGGAGGTGGATTGTCTTGTCAAAGACAAATACAAAGCGAATCATGATTAGTCTGCCACAACATTTGTTACAAGAAGTGGACGGCGTGGTTGAAAAAGAAAAATCAAACCGAAGTGAATTAATTCGTCAAGCCATGAGCTTGTATCTCAAAGAGCGTAAAAAGCGTTTCATTCGAGAAACCATGCAAAAAGGCTATATGGAAATGGCTAAGATTAATTTAAACATGGCATCGGAGGCATTTGGCGCTGAAGAAGAAGCAGACCTTACTTTGGACCGCTTAGTTAGCGGGGTGTAGCCGGTGATTGTTAAACGTGGCGATGTATTTTTTGCGGATCTCTCTCCGGTTGTTGGATCTGAACAAGGGGGAGTAAGACCCGTTTTAGTTATTCAAAATGATATAGGGAACCGTTTTAGCCCAACGGTAATCGTCGCTGCCATCACGGCTCAGATCCAAAAGGCGAAACTTCCTACGCACGTAGAGATTAATGCGAAAATGTATGGCTTTGATCGAGATTCCGTCATTCTCTTGGAACAGATTCGGACGATTGATAAGCAGCGTCTTACTGACAAGATTACACATTTGGATGATGAAATGATGGAACGAGTAAATGAGTCCCTGCAAATCAGTTTAGGCTTAATTGATTTTTAAACGATATATGTCGCCACCCGAGTCTCGGAGACCCTGGTGGTTTTTTGTTGTGTAAATTATATTGAAAACGGATGACTCTACTGGGTTGGGGCAGGATTTATGCATGGATGCAGCGAATTTTACTCGTAAAGAGTTTTAGACAAAATTAGACATTATTTTCCATTGCTTTGCGAAGGGAGTCCCGCTTTGATGGACATGCCAGTATGCTTACAGATTCATACAGAACAAGATATTGTCACTGCACGGCATATTGGCAGATCGATCGCAAAGGATTTTGCGTTCGGCAATATTGAACAATCTCGGATTGCGACGGTAATCTCGGAGCTGGCGCGGAATATTTTTCTCTATGCCTACGTGGGGACGATTACCATTGATACGATTGAGCGAGAAGGAATGTTGGGCCTTCGTATACAGGCGAAGGATCGAGGTCCGGGGATTCCAGATATCCGTAGAGCGATGGAGGATGGTTTTTCAACTTCAGGAGGTTTGGGTGCCGGACTTCCGGGTGTGAAACGATTAATGGACGAATTTACTATAGAGAATATCCTTCAAGGAACCTATGTATCAGTTGTGAAATGGAGGAGGGAGCCGAATTAATGGTCCAGCAGCAGTTGGAGAAACAGTACGAGGAACTCTTGCGCGCGTACTTGGAGGGTCGAGGAGAAGACCAGCTATACTTTGGACAGCAATTGAGCAAGTGGTTTTTTACTCATGGCGTTGCTCCTGAAAACGTAGTGGATCTGCACTTGCAGGCGCTTCAACAAGTAAAAGAGCTGCCTGAATTTGTTCGGGATTCCTTTCAGTTGTTAATGGAAGTGATGATGGAATACGGGAATGCTTTCCGCGAATTTCACTCTCTTCGCCATAAGCAGAGACAGCTGGAGCAAGAGATAGAAGTTGCGGCGACCATGCAACAGACCTTCTTGACTGATTGGCTACCGTCCGTTCCTCAATTGGAAGTCGGCATCATCAGTGTCCCGGCCAAGAGAATGAGTGGAGATTACTATAATTTCTATCAGCACATGAATGGTGATTTCAGTGTCGCCATAGCGGATATTGTAGGGAAGGGAGTACCTGCCGCGCTCTGCATGTCGATGATCAAATATGGGATGGACAGCATGACGGTCGCCCAGATCACCCCACGACTGATGCTTCGTTATCTGAACAATGCTGTAGGAAAAAATATTGACCCCAGTATGTTTATTACCATGTTGTTTGGTCGATATGAACAAGATAAACATCAGTTTCATTACTCTGTCGCAGGTCACGAGCCAGGCTTTATTTACCGCGCCGCAGAAGATGCCTTTTACGATCTGGAAGGTCAGGGCATGGCGCTGGGGATTGCCGAAGATGTAACCTACCAGGAATATCTGATTGAACTGAATCCTGGCGATATGGTCATCCTTTTGACCGATGGAGTAACCGAAAGAAAAATAGGGGACACCTTTATGCAAAGAGAGGACCTGATCCACTTAATCAGGAGGAAGGTGGGGAGTACGGCCCAACAGATTGTGGATGATCTGTATCATCGATTACTGCAAATTTCCAACTTTGATCTACCTGACGACTATACAATGCTGGTACTACGTAGGCAACCATAGAAGAAGATACGATTACATATGGGAGTAGGTTGACTTCTGTAGAACTTATGGGGGGAACGGAATTGAATTTGTCACTTCGAACCAAGAGAAATGACAAGGGACAGGATGTATTGTTTGCAGGTGGGGAGGTAGACGCTTTTACGGCACCCCAATTGAAAGAATCATTGGTATCACTGATGCAGCAAGCGGACGTCCAGGTGGTTGTTCTTGATTTAACCGAGGTTATCTATATGGACAGTACGGGGGTAGGAGTCATCATCGGCGCCTTAAAAACCTGCAAGGCGAAAGGCCTGCAGCTTGTTTTGGAGAATGTGCCTCCGCGGATTGAACGCTTATTCAGAATTACTGGGCTTACTGAGGTCGTGACGATTAAACCGTTGCAAGGAGAGAAGCCAAAATGAGCGAACAACATGCAGACAAAGTAATCGAACTGACATTGCCCGCTGATGTAGAGTTTATCGGAATCGCTCGTTTACTCATGTCAGGTGTGGCTAATCGAATGGGCTTTGCTTATGACGAGATAGAAGATATCAAGTTGGCGGTTGCCGAAGCGTGTACGAATTCGGTTCGGCATGCTTATGAAGGCGGACAAACCGGCACATTCACCATCACAAGTACGCTTCACGAGGACCGTCTGGTGGTTCAAGTATCGGACAAAGGAAAAAGTTTTGATGCTTCTCAAATTAAAATGGCTCCGCTCGATCCGACAAAAGAGCTTGAAGAACTTACGGAAGGCGGTTTGGGGCTTTATTTGATTCATACACTGATGGATCAAGTAGAAATCAGATCAGATGATGGTATCCTGATTGAAATGGTCAAATATGTGCAGCGGGATGAGGTGGCTTATGTTGACAACGAATCCTCGCAGACACGGACTGAGTAAAGAAGATGCCTACGCGCTGATTGAACAGTTAAAAGAAAATCCCACGCCCGAAATTCAAACCGAATTGGTCCTTTATTACCGGGACTTGGTAGAATCGTTGGCAAGTCGATTTGCTCGCAGACATGAGATGGTTGAGGATCTGCGTCAGGTAGGGATGATTGGACTATTGGCGGCTTTCAGGCGTTACGACGCCTCTTTTGGTAGAAGCTTTGAAAGCTTTGCCGTTCCAACCATTGTGGGAGAGATTAAACGCTACATGCGAGATAAGACATGGAGCGTCCATGTTCCCCGCCGCATTAAGGAATTGGGGCCTCGAATCAAGAAAGCGATCGATGAGTTGACCATACAGCTCCAGCGCTCACCACAAATCGCGGACATTGCCGCTTTTGTCAAGGTAAGCGAGGAGGAAGTGCTGGAGACCCTGGAGATGGGACGCAACTATCATTCATTGTCGATGGACAGTGAAATTGAAGCGGAAATGGACGGCAACACCGTTACATTGTTGGATTTGATCGGACAAGCGGATAACGGATATGAGAAGATCGATCAGGAGATGTTAATCTCCAACTTGTTCCATGTCTTGACCGAGCGAGAAAAAAAGGTCATTTCTCTAACCTTTTACGAAAATCTCAGTCAAAAACAAGCGGGAGAAGTCTTGGGAATCTCTCAGATGCACATCTCTCGTCTGCAACGAAGAGCGCTTCATAAGCTGCGAGAAGCGATACGTTTAGATGAAACCATTAACGTAAAAAAGTAATCATGCGGATCATATTATTCATTTTAATCCTGAATATTGGAGCAAAGCGGTCGATTATTCGGCGGCTTTTTTTAATAGAGCCACCCACCCAATGCACAACGGCCTGCTGGTTTTGTCCGCCCGACATCCAATGAGATTCCCTAATTTGTGGTACAATGATTGGAGCTTAAGTTGGATCAGGAGGAGTAGCGGATGGATATCAAACAAATGACGCTAACGATTGCGCATGAGCTGCAGGTCAAACCGCATCAGGTCGAGCAAACGATCAACTTATTGGATGAGGGAAACACTGTTCCTTTTATTGCGCGTTACCGCAAAGAAATGACGGGGCAGCTAGACGAGACTCAAATCCGCACAGTGGAAGAGAGAGTACGTTACTTACGCAATCTGACTGTACGCAAAGATGAAGTGCTACGTCTCATTGAGGAACAAGGCAAGCTGACGGAAGAACTGTCCCAAGCGATTCAGGCGGCAACGAAGCTGCAGGAAGTAGAGGATTTATATCGTCCGTACCGCCAGAAGCGACGTACAAGAGCAACGGTTGCCAAGGAAAAAGGACTAGAACCGCTTGCGCTGTACCTGATGAGTTTGCCAGTCCAAGGCGATCCTACTCTGGAAGCCCAGACATATATTAACCCTGAAAAAGGGGTAGAGACAGCCGAAGAGGCTCTGCAAGGCGCCATGGATATCATCGCTGAGCAGATTTCTGACGACGCTGACATACGCAAGTGGATTCGTGAGACCACATTCCAAAAAGGAATGCTGGTCACGGAACAAAAGGAACAGGAAGCGGACGGCAAAAACGTCTATCAGATGTACTACGCGTACAACGAACCGCTGAAAAAAATCGTTCCGCACCGTGTACTGGCGATCAACCGCGGAGAGAATGAAGGAATCCTCAAGGTGTCCATCGAGGCTCCTGTCGATGATATTCATCGCTATTTACAGCGGCGAGTGATTACCAAACAAACCTCGGTGCAGGACATTCTTGAAGCAACGATAGAAGACAGCTACAAGCGTCTGATCGCCCCTTCGATCGAACGGGAGGTTCGCAACAATCTCACTGAAGTAGCGGAAGAGCGAGCAATTCACATTTTCTCCGAGAACTTGCGGAATCTCTTGTTACAACCGCCGTTAAAAGGAAAAATGGTGCTAGGGGTCGACCCTGCTTATCGAACTGGCTGCAAGCTCGCTGTCGTGGATGAAACGGGAAAAATGCTGCATGTGTCCGTAATTTACCCGACACCGCCTGTCAATAAAGTGGAAGAAGCCAAAGCTCGCATCAAAGATTTAATCGAGACCTTTAACATTGAAGTGATTACGATTGGGAACGGAACGGCTTCGCGTGAGACTGAACAGTTTATTGCCGACTTGCTGAAGGAAGTGAAGCGAGATGTGTTCTACATCATCGTGAATGAAGCCGGCGCATCCGTTTACTCCGCCTCCACACTGGCGAAGGAAGAGTTCCCTGAGCTAGACGTAGCGGAGCGAAGCGCGATCTCCATTGCGAGACGCCTGCAAGATCCGTTGGCCGAACTGGTGAAAATCGATCCCAAATCCGTCGGGGTTGGACAATATCAGCATGATGTCTCTCAGTCGAAGCTGTCTGACAGTTTGCAGTTCGTGGTAGAATCAGCCGTTAACCACGTGGGAGTGGACGTGAATACAGCATCCGCTTCACTGTTGCGGTATGTTTCAGGTATTAGCAAACAAGTAGCGACGAATATCGTGAAGCAACGGGAAGAGCTGGGCAAATTCAGCAGCCGCCAGCAATTGAAAAAGGTTCCTCGCCTTGGAGCCAAAACCTATGAACAATGTATCGGGTTCCTGCGGATTGTCGATGGAGAGAATCCGTTAGACAAAACGCCTATTCACCCTGAATCTTATGATGCGACCAAGCAGCTTTTAAACGAGCTAGGCATTCGTCCGGAAGAGATCGGAACAGAAGCGTGCAAAGAAAGCTTGTCGCGGATCAATCTTAGCGAGACAGCAGAGAAAATGAACATTGGCGAACCTACGCTAAAAGACATTGTAGACAGCTTGCTTCGACCGGGACGCGACCCTCGTGACGAGTTGCCGAAACCATTGTTGCATACCGATGTCCTGAAGCTGACGGATTTGGTCAAAGGCATGAAGCTTCAGGGAACGGTGCGTAATGTGGTGGACTTTGGCGCGTTTGTGGATATCGGATTGAAAAATGACGGATTGGTGCACATTTCGCAGCTTCGCAAAGGATTTGTGAAGCATCCGCTTGATGTCGTCTCCGTTGGTGAGATTGTCGATGTTTGGGTTGTTGAAATCGATGAGAAAAGACAACGTGTCGGACTCACGATGATTCCGCCTGAGAAACAGGAGTAAACTACCGACCAGGCTGTACCAACGCTTGCGCCTTGTCGGGGCCTCACACAAAAAAGTAGCCGTCCTAGTCTTGTGGACGGCTACTGTGCTTTTCTAAGTATAAGAACCAGCAACTGTTAAGTAAGCGGATTTGACGAACATCCTTGCCAAAGAAGGCGCGCTGAAGCTGTTTGCGCATCCACTGCGGCATAAAAACACCTCCTGCCCTGATCCCTCAATAGCAGTCTATGTGGGTTACGGGTAGGAGGTACCTGTCTAACTGAACGGAATTACTCGGATTCGTCTTCTTCTTGGAGATACTCCAGCTGAGCGAGCAGCGCGCGAATTTCGGTCAACAGTGAAATCAGCGGGTACTCGGTTTCTTTCAAGCGAGCGAATTGTTGTTCCAGCTCATTTACGTATGCAATTCCTTCGATGACGGAATAGTTGGCAGAGAGTAGCTCCAATCCTGTACATTCACCGATCATTGTTGGCAAAGCGGGACGATCCGAAATAGTTAGTTTGTCAATTTCCTTATGCAGTCGTTTTAATAACGCGACGAATTGGTACATGTGTGTTCCAGGCAGGGAGACAAACAAGAGCTTGTCTGTTTCTTGTAATAATAGATAATGCATGGCTTCCTCCTGCATAAAAAGTGTGTAAGCCTATTGCTTTCATGGACAAGTGTAGCGTATCCTTCAAAGTGAATTCAAGCATTGTTTCGCCAATTGTACATTTGACAAACTGAACGGAAGGGGTCGGGGCAATTATGACGGATTCAGAACTGCAGCGTTTGGTGGAAACCATTTCAGAACAGCATTTTGCTAGGCCTTTCCGTCACGTTGCCACATTTAATTCCCGTTTGAGATCGACTGGCGGCCGCTATCTCTTGAAGACGCATAATCTGGAGTTTAATCCCCTTCACTACCAGGAGCATGGAGAACAAGAGCTGATTGGCATCATCAAACATGAATTGTGTCACTATCATTTGCATCTGGAAGGTAGAGGGTACAAGCATCAGGATCCGGATTTCAAAATCTTGTTGAAGCAGGTAGGAGGAACAAGGTACTGCCAGCGAGTAAGCAAAGCCAAAATGAAACAACCGCAACCGTATCGGTATCAGCTGGTTTGTACCGAATGTGGGTTATCTTATAAACGAAAGCGGAAAATGAACCCGGCTCGTTATGTCTGCGGAAGATGCAAGGGGAAACTAAGGCTGGAGGAACTGCCCAACGTGGCGGCAATCAAGCCGTCTAGGGTATAATGAGCGGGACGAACGAATTGAATGGTAAATCATTTTCGCAAACAGGAAGGAGGCGAATAGCGTGGAATTACTCGTAACTTTGCGTGATACGAAGGAAACCCAGCAGTTCGCCGAAAGGTTGGCCAGGTATCTCCAGGCGGGAGACCTGTTAACGATGGAAGGCGATCTGGGAGCGGGCAAGACCACCTTTACTCAAGGCTTGGCTCGTGGCTTGGGTGTCACCGACATCGTGAACAGCCCAACCTTTACGATTATCAAGGAATACATAGGGCGCTTGCCGCTTTACCATATGGATGTCTATCGAGTGGGAGATGACGTCGATTCGTTAGGGCTTGACGAGTACTTTTACGGGGACGGGGTTTGTGTAGTGGAGTGGGCATCACTTATTCAGGAAGTGTTGCCAAAGGAACGGTTGGAGCTTACATTGACCGTTGACCATGAACAGAATCGAGTATGCAGCCTTGCCCCAAAAGGAAAGCGTTACGAGGCATTATGTGAGGAGTTAGGTATAGATGCGGATTTTGGGAATTGATACATCCAATTTGGTATCCAGCGTTGCGCTGGCAGATGAAACCCGTGTATTGGGTGAATGGACAACCAATCTGAATAAAAATCACTCCATTCGTCTCATGGATAGCATCTCCATGCTGTTAGACGAGCTTGATGTTGCTCCAGAAGACCTGGATGGAATTGCGGTCGCACATGGCCCGGGATCCTATACTGGAGTCAGAATCGGGGTATCTGCCGCCAAAAGTATGGGCTGGTCGCTTGGTGTACCGGTCGTAGGCGTATCGAGTCTGAAGGTGGTCGCTATGAATGCGCTGGGCTTCGATGGGCCGATTATTCCGTTGTTCGATGCCAGACGAGGTCAGGTCTACACAGGCTGTTACCGGTCCCGATCATTTGGATTGCTGGAAGAAACGTTGACCGAGCGAATCATTCTATTACGTGATTGGTTGCCGATGGTTGTGGAACAAGCGGACCACAAACCGATTCTGTTTCTCGGAGAAGATCTGCGTTTGCACAAGGAGACGATAGAAGAAGTGGTGGGCGAACAAGCCGTGTTTGCTCCAGTGTCTTTTCAGCATCCGCGTGCCGCTCATATCGCCATTATGGGAGCCCAGCTGTTAACGGAAGCCGGCAATATCCATGAACTGGTGCCAGAATATTTGCAGGTGGCGGAAGCGGAGGCCAAGTGGTTAGCGACACAGGAGCAGAAGAAGTAGTATCCGAACAAACTGGATTAAGTTAGATAAGAAGGGATCAAGATGGAGACGAGAGAAGAGGAACTTGAATTTCGATTCATGACCCTGGAGGATGTCGAGGCAGTTGCCGAGCTGGAACAACTCTCCTTTAGTACGCCGTGGCCCAAAGAGGCCTTCGAGAATGAAATGACGATTAATCAGCACGCTAAATATGTGGTGGTTTATCAAGGGAATCGGCTCATTGCCTATTGTGGGATGTGGTTGATCATTGATGAGGCGCATATTACCAACATTGCTGTTCATCCAGAAGCTCGTGGGCTGGGAGTTGGTGAGAAGCTGATGCGGCAGATGATGGAGTTGGCATTGGCGCTAGGCGGCTTACGAATGACCTTGGAAGTCCGTCCATCCAATGAGATAGCCCGTAACTTATACACGAAACTGGGCTTCGAGGAACATGGACGACGCAAAAAATACTATTCCGATAACAACGAAGATGCCATAATTATGTGGGTGAATCTAAGTGAATAAACAACAAACACGCTATGAACAACGTACCAAAGAAAAGTATCAGCGTGATCTTCAATCCAATCAACCGACGCTGATTCTGGGAATTGAAACAAGCTGTGACGAAACCTCAGCCTCTATTGTGCAAGATGGCAGAATCGTCCTGTCCAATGTCATTGCTTCTCAAATAGACATTCACAAACGATTTGGTGGCGTAGTGCCAGAGGTTGCTTCTCGCCGCCATGTGGAGAATATTACTGCGACGATTGAAGAGGCCATGGAGCAAGCGGGTAAGACTTTGGATGATATCTCAGCCATCGCGGTCACGTATGGTCCGGGACTGGTTGGCGCCCTGCTGGTTGGTGTATCAGCTGCCAAAGCGATCTCCTACGCCAAAGGGATTCCGTTGATTGGAGTTCATCACATCGCTGGTCATATCTACGCGAACCGTCTGGTGGAAGAAATGGAGTTTCCGTTGATTGCCCTTGTGGTTTCCGGCGGTCACACAGAGCTTGTCTATATGAAAGAGCACGGAGATTTTGAGATTCTGGGTCAAACCCGAGATGACGCCGCAGGAGAAGCCTACGACAAAGTGGCTCGTTCCCTGAAGCTTCCTTATCCGGGCGGACCGCATATTGACCGCTTGGCCCATGAGGGAGAAGCGAATATTGTTTTACCGAGAGCCTGGTTAGAGCCGAACTCTTATGATTTTAGCTTTAGCGGACTCAAATCGGCGGTGTTGAACACCTTACATAATGCCGAACAGCGGGGAGAAACCATCGAGCCCGCTAATCTGGCCGCAAGTTTTCAATCCTCCGTCGTTGAGGTTCTGGTCGAAAAAACCATTCGCGCCACGAAAGAATATGGAGCCAGACAAGTCCTTCTGGCAGGCGGGGTGGCAGCCAACAGGGGTTTGCGTGAGAAGTTAACGGCTCGCTGTCAGGAAGAAGGAATCCATCTGATCACACCACCGCTTGTCTATTGCACAGATAATGCGGCCATGATCGCAGCGGCTGGAACTATTCTTTATCAAAAAGGAAAATTTGCTTCACTCGATTTGAACGGAGTACCGAGTCTGTCCTTACGAGAATCCTTTTTATCCTAAGGGGTAAAAGGGATTTTTTCTTTGCAATATCGGAATGTTCAATTGCTATATAGAGGTAAAGTAATTGAACATTCCCTCCATTCGCCCGCTTAGAAAAGACTTCGTCCGCTTGCCCCCTCTCATCGGGGGGTCGAAACACAGCCTCCTTGGAAGTGAAGCCTAGCGCAGGAAAGGAGAAAGGGAGAAGAGTCGCCACCCAACCCCGTAGGGGCGCGAAGCGTTTGGCGACTCCCTTTCGGAGTGAGAGAGCGGACTTTTCCACTTCTTTGCGAACTTCCACAGAGCGAAAAGGGACGAAGTCTTTTCTACTTTTATCCACATCTCTTATCCAGAATCCATGTGGATGAGATATTGGAAACCTGTGAATAATGGTGATAACTTCCTTAGCAGTTGAACAATCGGGGAATGATATTGTGGATGATTCTGTGGAGTTTGTGGATAAACCTGTGGATAATCCGTAAACAATCTGCCTTGATTCACTGCGTTAGGGTCCGATTATACACAGGAGGAGCAAATGCTTTACACATGGATTAGTCGATGGTTCGTTACATGGACCTTTTCACTCATGATTTTGTACTCACAAACAGCGTGCGTTTATGCCGATAATGCGAAGCAAACTGTTGAGAATAAGCAGGTCATCATGATCTTCGTTGACGGGATGTCTTTTACCGATCTATCTCGTTTAATCACTTACCCACATGTGCATAACTTATTGCCGAAAGCGGGGTATGGAGCTCTGACTTTACGTCCGGTGGGGCAGCGCAATGACCCAAGTGCCTACCTGATGAGCGGAAGTGGGGGACAGGCTCTCTATACCGAAAGAAGCGGGACGGCGTATCAGTGGGATGAGATGTATAAAGAGGGAGTGACAGCTGGGCAATGGTACTCTCAATTAAATGGGTCAGCCCATCTAGAAACACCGATTCAAGATTCCATTGTTTTTCCCGGGATCAACAGGCTGCTAACGGAGAACCAGGACAAACCGTATAATCCGTCTCTGGGTTTACTCGGGAGCTCCATCCGTCAAGCGGGTCTCATTGTATCGGTGTACGGAAATGCCGATACCCTTTGGGAAAGAAAGCGGAATGCCGCCCTGTTCGCCATGGATCAGTACGGAAGAATTGGGGAAGGCGATGTTTCAAAACGTTGCCTTCAACAGGAAGCAGCCTATCCGTATGGAATACGCACAGATTACCCTTATCTGGCGAAGCGAATTCTTCAAGAGAATCGTTCTGGCCTGCATGTTGTTGAACTTGGGGATTTGGCTAGACTTTATTCCTTGCGAACCGATACGGCTCCCCTCTATTTTAATCGCCTCTATGCGCAGATTTTAGGAGAGATGGACTCATTCATCGGTACCATACTGGCTAACCAGAATCCGGGTCAGTTGGTTATGCTTTTGTCCGTCAACCCCAATGATCAGTCACAAAAAGAAAAATCCCTGCTTACCCCGCTGCTTACTTGGAAAAATGGACAGCCAAGCGGCGTGTTAACCTCCCAGACTACAAGACAAAGCGGTGTAGCGAATGGGCTGGATCTTCTGCCCACGATTTTAGATTGGCTGCAGATTCCTGTTCCGCCTCAGTCGATTGGCTACCCAATTACAACGGATCCATCCGTTCCATCCACCTTTCCGCAGTTTATGCTGGAAATCGAACGAATCAATCATATCTATCAAAATCGCCCCACGATCCTGTACATCTACGTCATGCTGCAGATTTTTACCCTCGTCCTTGCTTCGGTTATCTGGATTTGGCGCAAACGAGTTCGAACGAGTGAAGAATTAGATTATCGCAGGGCGATTCGGTTGTGGCTATTGGCTATGCTCTTCTTTCCAGCGCTGTTTCTGCTTGAGCCCATCATGCTGGCCAATACGCCGCCATTGCTTGTTTTGGGTGTCATCGTTCTTCTTGCTTTTGGTGGAGCACTGTTGGTAGAACGACTTCCTTTTCCTCAATTGCTCCTAGCTGTTGCTGGGTTTACAACAGTCTGCATTCTCATCGATGGGTTTACTGGGGCCAAAGCGATGAGCCGCTCATACATGGGATATGACCCCGTGATTGCCGCGAGATTTTATGGGCTGGGCAACGAATATGAAGGCGTATTGATCGGTTCCATGATTCTTCTGGTCTCGGCACTTTATGAGGGATGGAGAAGAAGAGGAGCAAGGTGTCTGGTACTTGGGAGCTGTTTGTTTGCCTTTGTGCTGTTTTACATGGCATATCCAACCTTAGGAACCAATGCCGGCGGATTTCTTGCGGGCATGGTGGGCTTTGGAATCACGCTGTTCCGTTTGCAGGAATGGCATCTAGGCAAAAAAGGCCTCCTCTACGTGGGAGGGGGCCTTGGCGTCGGGATTCTGATTTTAGTTTGGCTGCACGTACAGCCGGGACAGCCAACGACACATATCGGCCGTGTGGCGCATGATATCCTGAATGGAAACTGGACACAAGTCGTTCAGATCATTGAACGTAAACTGCAGATGAATCTTCGGCTGATTCGAATCTCCGCCTGGAGCAAGGTTTTCGTGGTTTCTCTTTTGGTGATCGGTCTTTTGAGTTTGCGACCCCAACAGTTTCTCAAAACTCTGTCGCTTCGCTATCCCACCTTGGTTCGTGGATTTGGCGGCATCATTGCCGGTTCCATCGCCACCTTGATCTTGAACGATTCGGGGATCGTATCTGCGGCTACCTCGATCATCTTTTTTGTGATTCCTGTATTGTATGCCGCTTTGATGGATGCTGAGGGTGAGGCGTCACAAGGCTAATCCTCGGACAGTTCGCCCCATTCCTCAAACAGCCTCTCCATCTCCGTACGCGCGTGACTGATCAGATCGTTGCGATTTTTGACCTGCTGATGATCCGCGTACACTTCAGGCTGGCACAACTCTTCTTCCCACTGGGCGATAGAGGCTTCTAGCTGGGAGATGGTTTGTTCAATTTCTTCGATTCGGCGCTGGCGTTGTCTTTCGCGCCGCTTTGCTTCTTTATCCAGCTCATAGGAGGATTTATCCGCGGCTTTTGCCGTGATCACCTGGTTTTTGCCACCGCCTTTTGCGGTTGTTGAATTGGCTTGCTCCAGCGACAGCTCAGCCAGCTCCTGTTTTTTCTCCACATAATAATCGTAGTTGCCGAGATAGCTGGTCACGCCTTCAGGGGAAAGCTCCAGTACGCGAGTCGCAATCTTGTTCAGGAAGTAACGGTCATGGGAAACGAACAGAATTGTCCCAGGATAATCGAACAAGGCGTTCTCCAAGACTTCCTTGCTGATAATGTCCAGATGGTTTGTCGGCTCGTCAAAAATCAGGAAGTTCGCTTCCTTCAACATCAGCTTGGAAAGAGAGACCCGAGCGCGTTCGCCGCCTGAGAGTTCTCCGATTTTTTTCTGCACATCGTCACCGCTGAATAGAAAATTCCCGAGAATGGTTCGGACGTCCTTTTCCGGCATGTGCGGGTAATCATCCCACAGCTCGGACAGAATCGTTCTGGCTTCGTTCAGGTTGCGCTGTTCCTGATCATAATAGCCGATCGTTACATTGCTACCCATATGGATCGTGCCATGAAGCGTTTCAAGCTGGCTGACAATGGTTTTTAACAGTGTCGACTTGCCGATACCGTTGGGACCTACCAGCGCGACCCGCTCTTCTCGCTCAATATCAAAGGTCAGATGGCGAGAGAGAATGGCATCTGGGTAACCGACACTCAGATTTTTTACCTTCAGAACCTCATGTCCGCTCATCTTGTTGATCTCAAAAGAGAAGTTGGCTGACTTGGTGCCGCCAATCGGTTTTTCCATGCGATCGATTTTTTCTAGTGTTTTGCGGCGGCTTTGGGCCCGTTTGGTTGTCGAAGCTCTTGCAATATTACGTTGAATGAAGTCTTCCAGCTTGGAGATCTCATCCTGTTGTTTTTCATACATGCGCATATCTTGTTCGATTCGGATCGCCTTCTCGTCAAGAAACCTGCTGTAGTTGCCTACATAGCGGGTCGCTTTGGTTCGCTCAATCTCATAGACGATGGTAACAAGCTTGTCCAGGAAGTAGCGGTCATGGGAAACGACAAGAATAGCCCCTTTGTAATTTAACAGATAGGTTTCAAGCCAGGTCAGCGTCTCGATATCCAAATAGTTGGTTGGCTCGTCCAAAAGCAAAATATCTGGAGCCTGCAGGAGCAGCTTGGCCAAGGCGAGGCGTGTTTTCTGTCCTCCACTTAAGGTTTTGATCGGCGTCTGGATGTCCATCTCCGCAAATCTAAGCCCATGCAAAACCCCGCGAATGCTGCCCTCGTAGCTGTATCCGCCGCGTTCCTTGAATTGTTCGGATCGCTTGGAGTAATCCTCAAGAATTTGGTTGTACTGCTTTTCGTTGGCAAGTACGGCGGGATCGCCCATCTTTTCTTCCAGTTGGCGCAAGGCGCGCTCTTCCGCTTGCAAATGGGTAAACACGGACAGCAATTCATCCCAGATGGAGCGCTCCGATTCAAGCCCGCCGTTTTGAGACAAATAGCCCATTGTCACATCTTTTGGCTTGCGAACGATTCCTGAATCGTAGCTTAATTCGCCAGAGAGAATTTTCATCAGCGTAGATTTGCCGGCGCCATTAATACCAACAAGGCCAATGCGTTCTCCTGTTTGTACTTGCAAGGAAATATCTTGTAAAATGGTTTCAATACCATACGTCTTCGTTATATTTTCGGCTTGTAACAGGATCATAGTTTCACCTCAAAAAATTCATAGCTTTAGTGTAGCGTAAGTAAGAGAGCGGGTACAAGGGGAGAGACGAATGTCAATTGCGGAACAGAAGCGTGCGCTAAGAAAGCAGATCTTGAACAAGCGTGACTCGATACCCGCGGAAGATCGAGCGGTCAAGTCAGTACAAGCAGCCAGGAACCTGCTCGCGCTAGAGTCTTTGGCCCGTTGTCGAACGATCATGCTGTTTCTTTCATTCGGTAGCGAGATTGACACAGTTCCTTTTATTGAAGCGGCCAGAGCTCGTGGACAAACGATCTGGCTTCCAGTCACGAATGTACAAGAAAAACGATTGATCCCCTATGTTTATTCCGAGGGTCAGGTATTGCGCCAAGGTGCATACGGGATTAAGGAGCCAGATCCGGACTTTGCCAAGCAGGGAGAACGATGTGATCTGGAAGCGGTGATTCTTCCGGGGGTAGCCTTCGATCAACAAGGCGGTCGGTTAGGATATGGAGGAGGCTTCTATGACCGATTCCTCAGTTCGCTTGATCATCGCCCCTTATTGGTTGGTTATTGCTTTAACGAGCAAATTGTCGAATGTGTGCCAAAAGAAAGTCACGATATCACGTATGATTGTCTTGTTAAGAATTAGACACAATTTAATGAATCTGTCATACATTTGAGAAGTACTAAACAGCAATTATAGTATAATCTATAAAAGTGGGGGTATATCTATGGCTAATTGGAAAATCGGGGTTATAAGCGCTAGTGATTCTATTTCACGCAAAGAACGACCAGATGACCGCATTCAATTGCTTCAAAAGCTGATTCGTGACCAGTTAAAGGGCGAGGTGGCTGTCTATCGAGCTGTATCAGATGATATGGAAACTCTGCAAGAAAATATGATTGAACTGGTGGACCGCGAGAAATGTGACTTGCTGATTGTCGCAGGTGGGACAGGCTTAAGCCCGCGTGATGTGACACCAGAGGTTACCACTTGGGTGATCGACCGACCTGTGCCTGGACTTGCTGAAGAGATGAGAAGAGTCGGTTTGCAGCAGTCACGTCGGGCGATGCTGACCCGTGCTGTTGCTGGCACAAGGGGAAACAGTCTCATTATTAACCTGCCGGGGAATCCCAAAGGCGTCGAGATTTGTTTTAACGCCATTGCCGATATGCTTTCAGATGCGCTTCATATCCTTCAGGGAACTGAAGAAGCAAGCGAAGACTGGGGCGGGTACGGATGGTAAAACCACGGTTTAGGGAAATACCTGTCCAAGAAGCTGTAGGATTGGTGCTTCCCCATGATATGACCCAAATCATCCCTGGTAAGTTTAAGGGACGTCTTTTTAAAAAAGGTCATGTCATTACAGAAGCAGACATTGAACCGCTTCTATCTATCGGAAAAGAACATATATATATCCTAGACATGCCAGAAGGATACCTGCACGAGAATGAAGCAGCTGAGCGAATTGCCCGGTCTATTGTAGGAGAGGGTCTTACTTTAAGCGAACCACATGAAGGGAAGGTAAGTCTCAAAGCCCAGTATAAAGGCTTGGTCAAAATTAACGCAGAAGCGGTACACGCATGCAATGAGCTTGAGTCGATCTCCATTGCGACCATTCTTACTAATCTGGTCGTTGAGGAAAACAAGGCTGTGGCTGTTGCCCGTATTACCCCGCTGATTATAGAGACAAAGCGGGTTGAACAATTAGAAACAATGGTTGCCGCATACGGACAACCTATAGTCGAGCTTCTGCCTTTTCCTGCCAAGCGGGTAGGAATGATCACGACGGGTAGCGAAGTATTTAAGGGACGAATTGAAGACAAGTTTGGACCGGTCATTCGCTCCAAAGTGGAAGCGTTGGGCTCTGCAGTAGTAGAACAACGGTTTACGCCAGACGATAAAGACGTGATCAAGCAAGAAATTGAGCGTTTTCTCAATCAATCCGTAGATCTTGTGATAGTGACAGGCGGCATGTCGGTTGATCCCGATGATCGTACGCCAGGAGCGATCTCTGAAGTAGCGACAGAAGTGGTGCGATACGGTATCCCCATGTTGCCAGGTTCCATGATGATGATTGCCTATGCCGGAAAAACTCCGATTCTGGGGTTGCCGGGCGCGGTGATGTATGAACCGTATACTTCTTTTGATGTGTTCTTGCCGCGTGTATTAATCGGTGAGCGAATCACAGAGTCTGACATTACCCGCTTGGGATACGGTGGTTTAAATCATTGCTAATAAAAGAATGGAGTGAGCATGATGCATCCAATTTCAATTCCTGGTTTAATTTTGATTTTGTTACTCGCTTTAGTGTTGTTTGGACCGAAAAAGCTGCCTGAGTTGGGACGCGCGGTAGGGCACACCTTGAAAGAATTTAAGAGTGCGACTCGTGGGTTAACCAAAGACGAAGAAGAAGAAGAGCCTAAATCCAAACCGCAACTCATTCAAGAAACCACAGCAAAAGCCACAACCGTAGCAACAGCCTCCGCTCCTGCAGAAACCGTTGACCGCGCTCAGTTGGAAAAAGAAATTCGCGAACGCATCGAAGCGGAGATGCGTGAAAAAATCCAAAAAGAGGCACACACACCTAGTACCTAGGTCTCTTCTTGCAAAAGGGTAGGTGCTTTAATGGAAAAACATAATGAAATGTCATTATTTGATCACCTCGCCGAATTGCGTACGCGCCTCATTTGGGTGATTGCTGTTTTTGTGCTGGCGCTCTGCGGTGGATTCTATTTTGCGGGACCGGCCATTCAGTATCTTAAGGACCAACCGATGGCCAAAGGTGTTCCACTTATCTCGTTTTCCCCTTCAGATGCTTTTCAGGTGTATATACAATTTGCGGTGGTCATCGGCTTCTTGGTTACATTGCCCGTTGCTCTCTATCATATCTGGAGGTTTGTCAGTCCGGGGCTGAGATCCAATGAGCGGCGGGTAACGTTGGGATTTATACCAGCAGCCTTTCTGTTATTCATCCTTGGTCTTATCTTTGGCTATTATGTGGTATTTCCGATGGTTATGAGTTTTATGTCAGGTGTGACCTACTCGATTGGAGCTCCACTTAGTTACGGGATCACCCAATACTTCAGCTTTTTGTTCAATACGGTGACTCCATTCGGATTCTTGTTCGAGTTGCCAATTGTCGTCATCTTCCTGACGAGGCTGAGAATATTAAATCCGATGAGACTGTCCAAGTTTCGCCGGGTTGCTTACCTTGGCTTGACAGTGATTGCGGCAACCATCGCGCCATCCGACTTTTTAAGCATTATCATCGTGGCGATCCCGTTAATTGGGTTATATGAGATCAGTGTCGGGTTATCGCGAATTATTTACCGCAAACAGCTAAAAGAAGACGCGGAATGGGAAAGTCAATACGCGAACGAATCTACTGAAATGACTGGTGGATTGAGTGAGTCGTAAGAACCATGAACCGAAATGAATCGAAATGATGTCCCTTGCTTCCTGGCAGGGGATTTTTGTTTGCGGAGGGGAATGATCTTTCTATCCATTGGCATACTATGGGAAATGCCAACGAGGAGAGACGAGGATGCTGCATTCGCTTTTACTTAGTTTATTCCTAATCACAGCCACTCCAGTTGCTTACCAACAGGTAGAAATATTTGATACGGATAAAGAAAAAGTGGTGGAAACCATTGATAATTCGGAGAGCTTTCAACAGGTGGCGAGTTCGATTCTTGCGAGTGTTACCAGGCGTGTGAGTGAGATGTCGCCGCAGTTGGAGAAGTCGATCATTGTCAAAATTCCACTGCAACCGCCACAACGGATAAAATTTGAGCCCAGTATTCAATCTCCTATCCGGGAAATGTTTATTGTCTTGCCGAAAAGCGAGAAAAGGAACCCCTGGCTCATCCTGCATTCCAAGGATGAGGAGACGCATTTGTTTGAATTTAGCGGTTCTGTCCAAGAATTGAGAAGGCTGATTCATCGGGAGTAAGCGACCCAGACTCGCGTTCATGCAAAAAAAGCCCGACTATCCACGAAGGATAGCGGGCTATTATTTTGTCGCCAAAAGGTTATTCATTTCAGTTATTTCATTGGAGTAACGAAGTCCTGCGTGTAATAATCCATCATAACGCCAACGCCCAGTTCCGAATATCCTTTTTCAAGGATATTCTTCCGGTGACCCAGGCTGTTCATCCAATTCTCAACGGCTTCGATTGCGTCAGGGTAACCGGCGGCAATATTTTCTCCCGCCATTTGATAGCGGAGTCCCGCTTTTTGCAAACGCTGAAACGGATTGAGTCCTGTCGTTGTCGATACGTGATCAAAGAACTGATGACTTTCCATATCATCGCTATGGGCCTTTGCCACTCTGGCCGCCTGGTCATTCCAGTTGACGGAAGACAGTTTATGGCGATAGCGGATTACATTCGTGAGGTCTAGAATTTGCCGTTCTTGGGCAGCGTTCACAAGCTCCTGCTGTTTAATGGAAAGCGGCGGCGGATCAAAATTGGGCGCTTTCCCTTGATACGTCCATTTAGTCTCATAAAACCCGCCTTGAAGGAGCTGCAACCGATCAAGCAAACGGATCGCGGTTACTTTATTCTGGTCATGCTGATCGAGGTAGAAGATAACTGGAGTTCCGTCTATTAAGGCGAGCGGCTTTTGTTTGGTTTGATTGGAGACTTCCACCCGCGCATCGGAATAGGTGAACGAAACAATTGGAGCGAGCGACTGTTTACGGCTAAGTGATTCGTAGCTTGTCCCGATCCCGATATTCAACAGAGTGGCGGCAGGGGAGTTGGAATAGAGGTCGACCACTTTGCCATTCGCAACCCCGACCTGAAGATAGCGATTGAAATCATTTTTGTAAATATACCATTCATAGCCGAGAGCGCTGGGTTCCTGGCGAACGGGTGAGCCAAGCGACTTTAGCACTTGCTGTACCGAATCACCGATAGAGATTCCGAATAAAGCGGGATGTTCATCTCGTGAACGTTGGTTTTGAGACTGAATTTTCTCCTGCGACTGAGGTTGTTTCGGGTTTTCGCTTATCTTTTGGCCTGAATTGTGGGTCTGAACTGATTGAAATGCGGATACAGCCGACAGTGCATTGGTCGAATTCAGCGCCACTACGGGTTTCACTGCCGGCACAGCTTGAGCGGACTTGGCGGATTTCGGAGCAGGAGCGTTGCCTAACCAGATCGATGCTTTTTCTTCGCTCCAACCAATGGACTTATTCAGTTTCGAGCCTACCAGACGAAGGGGCACATATAGTGTTCCTTCATATTCTAGTGTAGCAGGCACATAACTTGTCCCATTGTAATAAAATCCGCGATGATCCTGTGCAGTTACTTCTTTCCCGTCAATGTAAAGTTGTGAGGGAAGCGGGACGGCGCGAACAGTAGTCGAGTCATGCTTGACCCAAATCAAAGAGGCAATGATCAGAATGGTGAGACCGACGCTTGTTGGGAGAAGCCACCTATGAATCATATGATCGCTCCTTGTGGATAGATTTGAACTTGCTTGCTCTATTTATATGAGCTTGAGAGATTAATAGAACTGAGAAGAGTAACTAGAGAAACGGGAAGAATTTTGGAAAATGGACGGATCTTTATTGATTGCCGTATAAGAAGAATCCCTTCCGTCTATAGTAGAGTGGGAAACCAAACGGTCATAACCATTTTCCCTTCTCTTCGGGGGACAAAAGTGTTGACCGCTATACGGTCACATCCACTTTTATGAAAAATGTCGAGATATTTCGATCCCCCGACGTTTCAGTCCCCTAATGAGAGGGGACGTTTTTCACTGAAAAAAGAGACCAGCGCAAAATTGCAAAAAAGTGGTTGAAACTACTTGCAAACAAAACAGTGATTGCTTATTATAGGAATTGGGTGTTAGCACTCCCTTAAGTCGAGTGCTAACAACAAACCATAACTTTACTTTTCCATTCTTGAGGAGGGTGTTTTTTGTGTTGAAGCCATTAGGTGACCGTGTAGTAATCGAACCAATCTCTAAAGAAGAAACTACTGCTAGCGGTATTCTTTTGCCTGACACCGCTAAGGAGAAACCACAAGAAGGCCGTGTGGTTGCTGTCGGTTCCGGTCGCGTAGTTGACAACGGTGAGCGTATCGCTTTGGAAGTCAAAGAAGGAGACAAAGTCATTTTCTCCAAATACGCAGGTACCGAAGTGAAAGTAGACAACAAAGAACTGCTCGTTCTTCGTGAATCCGATATCTTAGCGATCATTGGCTAATTACTTTCGACATATCGAATGAATCAAACACATACCTTGGGAGGTTGAGTTTTTCATGGCTAAACAAATCAAGTTCTCTGAAGATGCTCGCCGTTCTATGCTTCGCGGTGTTGAAGCGTTGGCGAACGCTGTTAAAGTAACACTCGGTCCAAAAGGCCGTAACGTTGTATTGGAAAAGAAATTCGGTTCTCCGTTGATCACTAACGACGGTGTAACAATCGCAAAAGAAATCGAATTGGAAGACGCTTATGAAAACATGGGCGCTCAATTAGTTAAAGAAGTAGCAACCAAAACCAACGACATCGCTGGTGACGGTACTACAACTGCAACTGTATTGGCTTACGCGATGATTCGTGAAGGCTTGAAAAACGTAACAGCTGGCGCTAACCCAATGGTGATCCGCCGCGGTATGGAAAAAGCTGTTCGCGCAGCTGTTGAAGAAATCAAATCCATCGCGAAACCAGTGGAAAACAAAGCGTCTATCGCACAAGTTGCCGCTATCTCCGCTGATGATCAAGAAGTAGGTAACTTGATCGCTGAAGCAATGGAAAAAGTGGGCAAAGACGGTGTTATCACTGTTGAAGAATCCAAAGGTTTTGCTACTGAACTTGAAGTAGTAGAAGGTATGCAATTCGACCGTGGATATGCTTCCCCATATATGATCACTGACACTGACAAAATGGAAGCTGTATTGAACAGTCCATACATTTTGATCACTGACAAGAAAATCGGCAACATCCAAGAGGTTCTGCCTGTACTTGAGCAAGTGGTACAAAGCGGCAAACCACTCTTGATCATTGCTGAAGACGTAGAAGGCGAAGCGCTTGCTACATTGGTAGTGAACAAACTTCGTGGTACCTTCACAGCGGTTGCTGTTAAAGCTCCTGGCTTTGGCGATCGTCGTAAAGCTATGCTTGGTGATATCGCTACGCTTACTGGCGGGGAAGTTATCACTGAAGAGCTTGGTCTTGACCTCAAATCCACCAAAATCACTCAACTTGGCCGCGCAGGTAAAGTTGTTGTTACTAAAGAAAACACTACAATCGTTGAAGGTGCTGGAAACAAAGCGGACATTGATGCTCGCGTAGCTCAAATCCGTCAACAAATCCAAGACACTACTTCCGATTTCGATCGTGAAAAATTGCAAGAACGCCTTGCGAAATTGTCTGGCGGCGTAGCGGTAATCAAAGTAGGTGCTGCTACTGAAACTGAGTTGAAAGAAAGAAAACTTCGTATCGAAGACGCTCTCAACTCTACTCGCGCAGCGGTTGAAGAAGGTATCGTTCCTGGTGGCGGTACAACTCTTATTAACGCTATTAAAGCTGTTGAAGCTATCAAAGTTGAAGGCGACGAAGCTGTTGGTGTTCAAATCGTTCTTCGCTCCCTCGAAGAGCCAATCCGTCAAATCGCTGCAAACGCTGGTTTGGAAGGCTCTGTAATCGTTGAGCGCTTGAAAAAAGAAGCGGTTGGCATTGGTTTCAATGCTGCTACTGAGCAATGGGTAAATATGCTTGAAGAAGGTATCGTTGATGCTGCGAAAGTAACTCGTTCCGCATTGTCCAACGCTGCTTCTGTTGCTGCTATGTTCCTCACTACTGAGTGCGTTGTAGCTGATAAACCTGAAGAAAACAAACCGGCTATGCCTGACATGGGCGGAATGGGCGGCATGGGAATGATGTAAGCTCATTTCCCGTGAGCTTTGAATAAGGGGCAGGCATACGCCTGCCCCTTATTTATTTTGGTAGATAAGAATTGATAATCCCCATCTATATAAGCGGTCGGCTAAAGGCTCAACAATCGCTGAGCTTCCTAATGTTGCAAAGATTTCTTTGCGGTTCTTGTGTTCTGGTTCTGTTCAGACCTTTTTATCTATCAATAATTTGCAAAAAATACCTGTTGTATTCTGTTACTGGGTTTGTTATTATAACTCTTGTCGTTCTTGCGACTATTAATTTTTTGAGATTTGATTTGATCACTTAAATTATTTTACCAAAAAAACACTCTTGATTTTTAAGGGCATGATGTGGTAGAGTAATAAGGGTCGGCGTTGATAAACGCTAACGAAAAAATGCTCTTTGAAAACTGAACAATAAACGTTTAGTGAATGAAACACTAGCCAAGCAAAACTGTTTTGAAGTTTAGAATCAACTCAACTTTATTGGAGAGT
>NZ_JBNJQR010000012.1:0-136870 GCF_050113715.1 Brevibacillus ginsengisoli | reverse complement strand
AAGACCCCTCATAGACGATGAGGTTGATAGGTTCGGTGTGGAAGTGCGGCAACGCATGGAGCTGACGAATACTAATCGGTCGAGGACTTATCCACGTTTAATCCCTTAGCATATCGAGTGTATCCAGTTTTGAAGGTACAAATAAACGGAAGAAAAAGCCTTGATGAATCTACTCAATTGAGTAAATTCATCAAGGCTTTTTTGCTATAACAGAACTAAATTCGATAGCGGCCAACATTTGCTATATGTGGGATCCAGATAAAAACAATACATAAATGGAAATGCTGCACGCCCCTGTAAATAAAGGAATAAATTTTCAAACAAGGTATCAGGGCAATCTTGTCATACTAAAGAAAAAAACTGCCTGGTAAAAGGGAGGGTTCAGATGAAAAATGGTAAACCCTTAATTGTTTTCCTTTTCCTCTTGGGAATGGGAGGTTACGCTTATATATTTTTGGATAGTGAAATAGCGGAGGCTGCCCAGAGCAAAAAAGTACAGCAACCCATCATTCAGAGAGATAAATGGAGTGAAGATACGCTGCTTTCTTCACCGGACTTACTATACAGAAGTAAACAGTCTGTTAAAGTGAAAGGAATTTACTTATCGGGGAGATCAGCTGGAGGAGAGAAGTTCAACAAACTCCTTCAATTTGTACGTGAAACTGAACTGAATTCCATGGTGATCGACATGAAAGAGGATGAAGGAAAGGTGACGTATCGATCATCTATCCCTTTGGTGAAGACGTTACAAAGCGATCAGAAGAGGTTCATATCCGATATTGACTCAATTATTCAAACCATGCGCGATCACCATATCTATCCGATTGCGAGGATCGTCTGTTTTAAGGATCCATTATTAGCGACGAGAAAAATGGATTGGGCTATGCACAAAACACAAGGTGGACTTTGGCGAGACGCCCAAGGAGTGCTTTGGATTGATCCGTATCGAGTTGAAGTCTGGGACTATAACGTTCAATTGGCCAAAGAAGCAGCCATGAAAGGATTCAAAGAAATTCAGTTTGATTATGTGCGATTCCCAACCAATGGTCAAAAGGTTGATCAGGAAGTAGCCTTTTATCAACCGGATGGAAAGAAAAAGAAACAGCTTATCGCCGATTTTCTGGCGTATGCCCGCAAAGAATTAGAGCCTTTTCATGTGTATATATCTGTGGATGTGTTTGGCTTGGTTCCATCCGTCTCTGACGATATGGGGATAGGACAACAGTGGGAGTATCTGAGTGAGCAAGCCGATTACATATCCCCCATGATGTATCCGTCTCATTATGCAAACGGTACGTATGGGATCAAGGTTCCCGATGCGCAACCGTATGCAACCATTGTTGCTGGTTTACGCGATGCAAAGAGAAAGAACAACCTGATGCGGCAACAGAAGAAAAATACCGCAGTGATTCGTCCTTGGTATCAGGACTTTACAGCAAGATGGTTAAAAAACCATATGACTTATGGCAGCAAACAGGTCCGGGAGCAAATTCAAGCAGGGTACGCGGTTGGCGTAGATCAGTATCTGATCTGGGACGCAACCAATACGTATAGTAAAGCTGCTTGGGAAAGGAAGTAGAGAAAGTCTTTTATTCAAAATGGTTCCAAATATATTGTGGAAATTCAATCTCATGCGTACGCAAAAATTGCTCGACTAAATAAATCTCCGCATACGAGTGAGACAGGACAAGCTCTCCCCACCAGGCTGTCTCATACCGACATAACATGCCAAGCAAATATAAAAGCAAATAATGTGTGGCCCACTTTGGGAGAGGAGGGTCATCAGTTGAGTGATTCCAAAAATATAGGTTCTCAGCATGTTTTGAAAAAAGTGGGTGCCGGGTCAGATGTGGAAGAAGTACAGGATCAAAGCTAACGGTCTTCGTTGCAGAAGTTGAATAGTCTTGTAGATCCTTGTCCTCAAAACGAGCTGGAATATCTTCAGGCAATAAGCGATTCAACAAATCAAGAAAGGTTTCTGAAGAATAAAGGAGCATTCCATTCTCAACTTTAGGGAAGGTTAACACATATCGATCATGACTAGCTCCCAATGAAACCTTATGCCAGTATCGCTTCTCCACCAATCGATTAAGGTCTTGGTGCATCTCCGGTAAATAAGAAAACAACTGGTGAACGGTATAACGGTCGGACATGATTGGGAGTGGAAACTTTATGGCGAGTACGGAAAAAAGTCCTTCTTTTTGCGGGCGAACCTCATCCTCAAGCAAGCTGTAAGGATTTCGTTTGATTTTACGAGTGGAAGCGCCATGTTGTAACATTCTCGTGTTTTGCGGATAGAGAGGGTCTTGGGAAATCAGTAAGGCTTTGAGCAAATTAATACATCCGTAGAATAGCAACAGCGGTTTTATTAATAAATCAGCACCTTGTGCCGCCTGATAATAAGCGCGAGCCTGTTTGATTGTGTATAAAAAACGATTACTTTGATGAAAAGCATGGCGATCAGGATGGGCGATCTGTTGAAGCTGATATTGGTGGCAAAGAAATTTACGGGCGGTTGGTTCTGTTTCCAAATAACGATAATCCTTCCAGCTTGTAAGCATTCAATAAGTTCACCTCAAGAACAGAATATTCGCAAAATAATGCGATGCCATCTAATTTCGGTCCATCTAAACCCTATTTTTTCCTGATATTACGAACGTTATAAGCATTTCTTGACATTAAATTAAGTGGTTTGCTAAACTGGATAAAACATTTTCGGGGCGAAAGGGGATAACCGTAGTGTGGCAAAATAAGTTTGTGAAGGAAGGACTAACTTTTGACGATGTTCTGTTAGTTCCGGCTAAGTCAGAGATTCTCCCAAGGGATGTAGAGGTTTCCACTCAATTAAGCAAATCTGTGAAATTAAATATTCCACTGATTAGTGCTGGGATGGACACCGTAACCGAATCTGGGTTGGCTATTGCGATGGCTCGCCAGGGTGGTATTGGTATTATCCATAAAAACATGACCATTGAACAACAAGCTGGTGAGGTGGATCGTGTTAAACGGTCGGAAAGTGGCGTAATCACTAATCCGTTCTCCCTTACAAAAAGTCATCGTGTAGCTGACGCGGATGAATTGATGGGTAAATATCGTATCTCTGGGGTGCCGATCGTTGATGAGAAGAACCATCTCATTGGTATCCTTACAAACCGCGACCTTCGTTTTGTTCACGATTTCTCCACTCCAATTGCTGACGTGATGACCAGAGAAAATCTGGTTACTGCCCCAGTTGGCACTACATTACAACAAGCGGAAGAGATTCTGCAGAAACATAAAATTGAGAAGCTCCCATTAGTGGATGATCATAACGTTCTCAAAGGTTTAATTACCATTAAGGATATTGAGAAAGCCATCCAGTATCCAAACGCTGCCAAAGATGTACAAGGAAGACTCTTGTGTGGAGCTGCAGTAGGTGTATCCGCTGATTTAGATGAACGCGCAGCTGCATTGGTAAAAGCAGGGGTAGATGTTCTTACTGTCGATACAGCCCATGGTCATTCCCGTGGCGTACTGGAAGCGGTTCGTAAACTTCGCAAAGAGTATCCAGACCTCACCATTATCGCAGGAAACGTAGCAACTGGCGAAGCGACACGTGACCTGATTGAAGCTGGTGCTTCCGTGATCAAAGTTGGTATTGGGCCGGGTTCAATTTGTACAACCCGTGTCGTTGCGGGCATTGGTGTTCCACAAATTACCGCCATTTACGATTGTGCCTCTGTAGCAAGAGAATACAACATCCCGATTATTGCGGATGGTGGTATCAAATATTCCGGTGATTTGCCAAAAGCCGTTGGAGCTGGTGCTTCGGCAATTATGATCGGAAGTCTTTTCGCTGGTACAGAAGAAAGCCCTGGCGAATTCGAGATTTTCCAAGGACGACGATTCAAAGTGTACCGAGGGATGGGTTCCATCGGAGCTATGAAAGCGGGAAGTAAAGACCGTTATTTCCAAGAAAACGAACAGAAGCTTGTCCCAGAAGGTATTGAAGGACGAGTTCCTTATAAAGGACCTCTGGCTGATGTGGTTTATCAATTAATTGGCGGTTTGCGTGCTGGTATGGGATACTGCGGAACGAAGAACATTAAGGAACTTCAAGACAACTCCTCCTTCATTCGTATTACGGGTGCGGGATTGCGTGAGAGCCATCCGCATGATGTTCAGATTACCAAGGAATCTCCAAACTACTCCATCTCCTAAAAAGTTGGAGGCCTCGATCTTATGCACAAACTGGTACCTGCAACGGGTGCCAGTTTTTCTAATTAAATGAAGAACAATCTATGAAAAAAGGGGCTTTTTTACTAGTGGAAGCCCTCCTATTACCTGCGAAAATCCCTATTGTTTATGGTACACTAGTGTTTGTGTGTATGCACAAAAACGGTTACAACCGTCTAACGATCGCTCGCGGTCACATCATGAAAAACGTGGGGGACGTTTTTCATAAAAACCTATGAAAAAATTTATGGGAGAGTGATACACAATGATGCAAAGATGGACAAAGCGGCTCACCATCTTGTTATTTGTTGTCGCCATTTTTGGTTCATCCTTGCTAGGGGCGTCTGTTCAAGTACAAGCAGCAGAGGTACAAGCTAATCTTGGTTTAGCGGTCAAATCAGCGATTCTGATTGAAGCATCTACTGGGAAGATCCTTTATTCCAGTAACCCTGACTTACCTCTACCACCAGCAAGTATGACGAAAATGATGACAGAGTATTTAGTACTTGAAGCGATTAAGCAAGGCAAAATTAAGTGGGACGAGAAGGTTCCGGTAAGTGATTATGCTTTCTTCATCGCCAAAATGGGGGATTCTTCTGGCGTTTATTTGAATAAGGGAGAATCGTTTAGTGTTCAAGAATTATATAAAGCAATGGCCATTGCATCTGCGAATGATGCGACCGCTTTGTTAGCGGAAAAGGTTGGCGGAAGTGAAGCCAACTTTGTTCAAATGATGAACGACAAGGCGAAGCAATTAGGAATGAAGAATTCTTACTTCGTAACGTGCACAGGTTTACCGGCAAATGAATTAGGTCCATACTCACCTCAAACAGAGAATAAAGACAACCTTATGACTGCGCGTGATTCGGCTATTCTCGCACGTTCGTTGATTCGTGATTTCCCGGAAGCTCTTGAATATTCTAAGATTCCACGTTTTGTATTCCGTCAAGGACAACCAGGGGAACAGAAAAAGGCAAACTATAACTGGATGCTTCCAGGTTTGAATAATGAGTATCCTGGCGTAGATGGATTGAAAACTGGGCATACAGATCAAGCGGGATATTGTTTTACAGGAACCGCTATGCGTGATGGAATGCGACTCATTAGCGTCGTGATGGGTTCTGACAGTGAAACTAAGCGATTTGGAGAAACGAAAAAACTGTTTGACTATGGTTTCAGCACCTACAAGCTAACCAAAAAAGCCCCCCAAGGTTCTCCGGTCAAGGGCTATGAAACTGCCCCAGTGAAAAAAGGTGTAGAATTAACGGTTCCAGTTGAATTGGGCAGTGACGCTATGTTGCTTTCCAAAGTGGGTGAAGAGAACAAATTAAAACCAACAGTTGTACTGAACGATTTGACAGCTCCTATCAAAAAAGGACAAGTTGTCGGAAAGTTGATTTATAAAGCGGATGGGGCAACAGAAAATGATTATCTTCAACCAGATGACCTCCAAAAAGGCGGCATTGACTTGGTTGCTTCCCAAGATGTAGAAGAAGGAAGCTGGATTCGCTTGTTCTTTAGAAGCATCATTCAATTTTTCAGCAATATTTTTAAAGGTGTTGTTGGATAAATTTTAATGGTTGCTCGGGGCTTCCAAAACCTAGTAATTTGGTTGTCATTCATCTATTCCATGGTTTAATATAGAGGTGTTTAATAGCTTTTTCACAGTGAAAATAAAGTGAACATACGTAGGGGGCTATGATCAATGGTTGAAATTGGAACATCTCGCGTAAAACGAGGAATGGCAGAAATGCAAAAAGGCGGCGTCATCATGGACGTTGTCAATGCAGAACAGGCAAAGATCGCAGAAGCAGCAGGTGCTGTAGCCGTAATGGCACTTGAGCGAGTACCGTCTGATATTCGTGCTGCCGGTGGCGTAGCTCGTATGGCAGACCTTAGTATTGTCGAAGAAGTATTGAATGCCGTTTCCATTCCAGTCATGGCCAAAGCTCGTATTGGTCACTTCGTAGAAGCTCGCGTACTTGAATCTATGGGTGTTGACTACCTAGATGAGAGTGAAGTTTTAACCCCGGCTGATGAAGTGTACCATATCAATAAAAAAGAATTTACAGTTCCATTCGTATGTGGTGCCCGCGATCTTGGTGAAGCACTCCGCCGTATCGGTGAAGGCGCATCCATGATCCGTACCAAAGGTGAACCAGGAACAGGCAACATCGTGGAAGCTGTTCGTCATATGCGTACCGTGCAAGCTCAAATCCGTCGTGTACAAAGCATGTCCTACGATGAATTGATGGCTGAAGCGAAAAACCTGGGTGCTCCTTACGATTTACTTGAGTATGTTCACAAAAATGGAAAATTGCCAGTCGTTAACTTTGCAGCTGGCGGCGTAGCGACTCCTTCTGATGCGGCGTTGATGATGCAATTGGGTTCTGACGGTGTATTCGTAGGATCCGGTATCTTCAAATCCGAAAACCCTGAGAAATTTGCTCGCGCGATCGTTGAAGCAACGACTCACTACACCGATTACGAATTGATCGCTCGTGTATCCAAAGGTCTTGGAACTGCCATGACAGGTATCGAGATCTCCAAAATCAAAGAAGCTGATCGTATGCAAGAGCGTGGTTGGTAAGATGAGTACAATCAACATTGGGGTGCTCGGCTTGCAAGGTGCAGTTGCTGAACATGTTCGCATGTTGGAAACTGCCGGAGTAGAAGTTCGAGTCGTGAAAAAGCTAGAAGACCTCGAAGGCTTGGACGGTTTGGTGATCCCAGGTGGAGAGAGCACAACCATCAGCAAGCTGATGAACAAGTACGGTTTCATGGAGGACATTCGTGAATTTGCTCACGTTGGAAAGCCGATCATGGGAACGTGCGCTGGGGCAATCCTACTCGCAAACCGTATTAATGGACAAGATGATAGTCACCTCAAATTGATGGATATCAAGGTAGAACGCAATGCGTTTGGCCGACAAAAGGAAAGCTTTGAAGTTGCCCTGCCTATAGCTGGGGTAGCGGAGGATTTTCCCGCTGTGTTTATCCGCGCGCCATATATCATGGAAGTCGGATTGAATGGGCAAATTTTATCCCAATACGAGGATAAAATTGTTGCGGCGCGAGATGGTCAATTCATCGCGTGCGCGTTTCATCCGGAACTGACAGAAGATAATCGATTCCATCAGTATTTCGTTTCGATGGTAAAAGAATATAAATCCCAAAAAGCACCTGTATAAGGTGCTTTTTTCTTTACATGTGTATAGAATCTGTAGTAAATTTAAAGAATAAAGGTATGATCTAGGAAAACGTTGACGAGAACAAGTACTCTGTTATCTAGCTGGTCAAGAGAGTCGGTGGATGGTGCAAACCGAACCAATGGACAGAAGAATCCATCTCGGAGTGGTGAGGGAATCAACCTCATACGGACGCACACCGTTATCGTGCAGTTGAGCGGGCTTTTTTGATCGTATTTGATTCAAGAAGCCAACGAGGGTGGCAACGCGGATGATAAGCATTCGTCCCTTTTACGGGATGAGTGTTTTTATTTTTGTCTAAATATGTATTGGAGGGATGTTCGCTATGTTAGACATCAAAGTATTGCGTCAGGATTTAGAAGGAGTACGCCAAAAACTTGCTTATCGCAATGAGGATATATCTTCACTTGATCAATTTGCGGAAGTGGATGAAAAGCGCCGCCAAGTGATCCAGGAGGGTGAAGCGCTCAAAAATAAACGAAATACCGTTTCTGAACAAGTAGCGGTACTGAAACGCAACAAAGAAAACGCTGATCATCTGATTGCTGAGATGAAAGACGTAAATGATCGAATCAAGGTTCTCGATGAAGAGCTTCGTCAACTAGATGAGCAACTGGAGCAAATTCTCTTGGGTCTGCCCAACTTGCCGCATGAGTCGACACCAATCGGAACAAGTGAAGACGACAACGTAGTAGCGAGAACCTGGGGAGAACCGAAAACCTTCGAATTTGAACCAAAACCGCACTGGGACTTGGCTCAGGATCTAGGTATCCTTGATTTTGAGGCAGCAGCGAAGGTAACAGGAAGCCGCTTTGTTTTCTATAAGGGTCTGGGAGCAAGACTGGAACGCGCGTTGTTCAACTTCATGCTGGATCTGCATGTGGACCAACACGGCTATGAAGAGGTTCTTCCTCCTTACATGGTGAACCGTGTGAGCATGACAGGCACAGGTCAGTTGCCAAAATTTGAAGAAGACGCGTTCAAAGTAGAAGGTCCTGATTATTTCTTGATCCCTACCGCAGAAGTACCAGTAACCAACATGCACCGCGATGAGATTCTGGATGGAGAGGCACTTCCCATTCGCTATGCGGCGTTTAGCGCATGCTTCCGCTCTGAGGCGGGTTCCGCTGGTCGCGATACTCGTGGACTGATTCGTCAGCACCAATTTAACAAGGTCGAATTGGTGAAATTCGTGAAACCGGAAGACTCTTATCAAGAGCTGGAAAGCCTGGTTGGCAACGCGGAAAAAGTTCTTCAATTACTTGGCTTGCCATACCGTGTCATGAGCATGTGTACTGGAGATCTAGGCTTCACTGCAGCGAAAAAATACGATATTGAAGTGTGGATTCCAAGCTACAACACGTATCGTGAAATCTCTTCTTGCTCTAACTTCGAAGACTTCCAAGCGCGTCGTGCCAGCATTCGTTTCCGTCGCGACACGAAGAGCAAGCCGGAATTCGTGCATACATTGAACGGTTCTGGACTGGCCATTGGACGTACAGTAGCTGCGCTGATCGAGAATTATCAGCAAGCTGACGGTACGATTGTGATTCCTGAAGCCCTTCGACCATATATGGGTGGACTCGAAAAAATTACAGGTAAAAATAAATAAGCTTGCATAAAAGCTCATCAAAAAATGGCTCCCAAAATACTTTGGGAGCCATTTTACTAGTCGTGGTCTTCTGCACCTTGTTCATGCTCTTGAACCGCATTGGGGTTGCCTAATTGGCTTTGGTAAACGATTTTGCCGCCTAGATGTCCCGTTTGAACGAGAAAACCGGTACCTACCAGAGAAAGAACAACAACGAGTGGGAGCAAGGTACGAGAAAACTTGTTAAGCCATGGGAGAATCTTAATCGCTAAAATAATTCCAAAAACAATCAATGTCCAAAGGGCAAATGTCTCGTGAGGAGAAACGAAGCTTTCGAGATCACCGCCAAAATGCTTTCCGACAAATTCTTCTCCTCCATCACCTGTAAGGTAAGCTGCAATACCTCCAAGGAAACCGCCAAGGAACAGATAGGTGGCGATTCGGTCAAATGGATCCCGCTTCCAAATAGCTAACAATTGAGCAAGAACACCAGCAGTCAATAATGCGATAGGGAAATGAACAAGTACAGGATGTAGAGGCATTTCGGTAAACATCAAAAATCGCTCCTTTTCAGATCATGCTATTTTCTGGGATTATTCTAACAAGTCATTCTGAAAATAGTCTGAAAAAAGGATGAAAAATTTGAGGGAATATGAGAAAAAATCTGAAAACTATGGAAAATAACTATAAATAGTCTAAAATAGTAATGTTCTTCCAAAAGATGCAATGGGTAGGTACTCCTTTTTTCGTAACATGAATCTCTTGATACATAAGATATCGGATTTATTAAAACGATTTATGTGTCTAATAATTCGATCTGTTTAATGAACTTATTTGGATAGAGGGGAATTATGAAGAACATTCTCTTAGTTGAAGATGAGAACCGTATGCGAGAAATTGTAACTGACTACTTTAAACAAGAAAATTGGAATATTTATGAATGTGATAATGGTAGACAGGCTTTAGATCTATTTAGTTCCTATCAAATGGATCTTGTCATTTTAGACATAATGATTCCAAAAATTGATGGATGGACTGTATGTAAACGAATTCGCCAAAAATCAGATGTTCCTATTATCTTTCTTACGGCTCGTTCAGATGACGATGATAAACTAATGGGATTTGAGTTTGGAGCAGATGATTATGTTACGAAGCCGTTTAGTCCTAAAGTATTGGTCGCCAGGTCGAAAATACTAATGAAACGCGCCGAAGGTTTGATTGGCAAAGAGGAAAGAAATCTTTCTTACGGGAAGCTAACTATAAATGAGAAATCTCATCGAATCGAGGTTGATGGTAAAGAAGTTGATTTAGCTCCTAAAGAATTTGAACTGCTTCTTTATTTAGTGAAGAATCACGGAATTGTCTTATCACGAGAAAATATCCTGAATCGTGTGTGGGGATATATTTATCTGGGGGATGTGCGAACGGTTGATACACATATCAAAAAGATTCGCAGAAAACTTGGCTCAGTTGGGCATTATATTCGAACTGTGATGAGAATAGGATATAAATTTGAGGAGGAGAAATGATTAGATTTGGTATCGTCTATAAATTATTTCTCTTAATTTCTGTTTTTTTTCTCTTATCTTATTCTCTTGCGACTTATGGCCAAATGCTTTTTTTTGAAAAGTTCTACCAGAAACAAAAGGCAGAAAAGCTTCATCAAAATGTTGAGGCATTCCTTTCAGAGTATACACGGAGTAATTGGGATGAGCATACAATCACAGAAAAAATTTCACAGTTTTCATCAGAAACCAATGCTCAAGTTGCTATCATAGATGACAAATCAATTATTATGCACTTGAATATGCTGGGAATACTTCTACAGACAACGAATAAGGAAACTGTAAAGGTTTCATTTGATGATCTAACTCAACTAGAGTCACTAACCAAATCTAAACTAAGCTATGGGATGGAAGTAACCATTGACGGCTATTATTATGATAAAACAAGTAAGATTTTTGTACCTTTGGAGATTAGAACAAACCATAGGAACAATTCGATTATCTGGAAGTCAACGGAATCAGCTTTACCTGAAGCAACTGAACATATAAGCGGGAATGTAACTGACATTCTATTTCCGGGCAATGGGAATTTGCAAACTCAGTTTATGCAGGAAGGAATGATGTATGACGCGATCCATGAATGGTTCAGCAATTCTAAGAATTATTTGGTTGAGCTTAACAGGAATATATATGTTCAGTTCGAATGGATTGACCAGCTAAGTGGTATCAAAAACTTGATTGAAGTTTGTCGGGTTCCCAATATAAAAGGAAAAGATGAGCTAGCATTTGCCATGACATCCCTTCAACCGGTTGGTGAAGCAGTAGATACCATGAAAGTATATTTTGGTTACGTATTTATCGTCGTATTCATTGTTATGGTGATCATTGCATTTTTCATATCTAAAATGATCTCCAAGCCGTTAATTAACCTAAAAGAAGTTGCCCTTCGAATGGCCAAACTAGACTTCTCTGCAAAAGCCAATATTCGTTCAAACGACGAACTGGGAAGTTTAGCGGACAGTTTAAACAGGATGGCGTTTAATCTCAATCAAAGTATGCTTGAAATACAAAACTCAAATGAACAACTCGTAAAGGACATTGAGCGCAGATGTTCTCTGGAAAATATGCGAAAGGATTTTATCGCAAGTGCTTCTCATGAACTGAAAACGCCTCTAGGAATCATTCGGGCTTTTTCGGAGGGAGTACAGGATGGTATAGCCCAAGATAGGTTGGACCATTATATCCATGTGATTTTAGATGAGGTAGAAAAAATGGATGAGCTAGTGGAAGACATGCTCGAATTGTCTAAGCTGGAATCAAAAACCGTTTCGCTAAAAAAAGATAATTTTTGTATACAAACTTTGATTAGCGAGGTCATCGATAAATTTAGTTGTCATTTGGAGGAAAAGCAGCTTTATATCCATACATTCATAGATAAAGAAACAAACGTATTTGCAGATAAAAAAAGAATTGAACAGGTACTAGTCAATCTATTAAGCAATGCGGTCCGTTATTCTTTTCAAAAGAGTATAATTACAATCCAAGTCGCTATTCAAAGGGATTGTTCCCTTATTTCAGTTGAAAACAAAGGAAAGCCGATACCAGATCATCTTTTGGATTGCATCTGGGAACGATTTTATCGAGTGGAAGAGTCGAGGGGAAGAAAGTCTGGCGGAACCGGGCTAGGATTAGCAATTGTGAAAAATATTTTAGAATTGCACAAAAGCCAATTTGGAGTCCAGAATAAAGAGCAAGGAGTAAGTTTTTATTTTACGCTGCCTTTTGAACAATAGCATCCCTTTTCACATTTAAGAATAATGACGATCAGCTTTCCTTGTCCTCCTTTGATGATGATTGCGGTTGGCAGACCGGCTCTCATCTTATCATTGGGTTCAAAGGATGACTACTTATAGCTAAAAGCTTTCCGAAACCCCCAGTCGAACTGGGGGTTTTCATATACAAAAAGAAAAAACCTTGATACATCAAGGTTTTTTCGCTTATGGTGACCCCGAGAGGAATTGAACCTCCGACGCACAGTTTAGGAAACTGTCGCTCTATCCGCTGAGCTACGGGGACAGGTAGATATCATGATTAGAGTATTCCTTACTCTGTACCTACACTCCATTATATTGATGAGTCATGTTTTTGGCAAATCTAACACTTTTGTAATTTCAGGGCTACTTATTTTTCCTAATATATGTTTCCGGAAAGTTCATCCCGAGGACACAGTAAAGACACGCGAATCCCTTATATTGGTTATCAGATTGATAAATAAATGATAAGGGGATAAAGGAAAATGGAACCAATTCAGCGCAATTCCTACTCTACAAGACAGGACCTTCTAGCCAACAGCAGACAAATATCCAACTTGTATCTATTGCCGTCAAAGATGGAGCAAGCGGTAAAAAGTGAAGAGAAAAGGACCAAGCAGGACACTATAGAAATTAGTGATGATGCCTCTCGTTTATTTACGGCAACTCAATCAACTGATTCAGTTTCTGCAAGCGGCAAAAAACCGACCGCTGATGAGCAACGAACCAAGATACTGGATCAGGCAAAAAAATGGATAGGAAAAATTCCTTATGAACAACCGGGAGCTGGAACAGTCAATCTGAACAAAGTGAAGCCGAAGTCTATGGATTGTTCAGGTTTTACTTCATCAGTGTATCTTACTGAGTTAAATACAAATATTGGACGTACGACCAAAGATCAAGTTAAAGTAGGAACAGAAGTGAAAGTGGGCGGAAATTATAAGGTTGGGGATCTTATTTTTACTGATGGAGGGGGCCATGTTGGCATCTATGCAGGTGACGGAATGCTACTGCATGAAGGGCCACAGTCTAAAAACTCTGAAGGAAATGTAAAACTGACACCTCTGAAGTACATGAATGTAACAGCTGTACGTAGAGTCATTCAAGATGATGGAAGTATTAAACTGTAAACTAGAGGGAGTAAAAATGAAAAAAACAGTTGTAGTTCTTTGTGCTGCTTTCCTGATGTCCATTCTTAGTGGTTGTACTGATCCCAAGCCAACCGAAACTACTGAAAAAAAACAAGTAGCACAATCGACAGACTATCAAGCCGTAAGCAGCACTTACAAAAATGAAAAACTTGGGTTCTCTATTAGCTTTCCTGAGGCTTGGAAGGACAAATTTATCTGTAAGGATACAGAGTGGGGCGTGGATGTACAATACAAAGCAGCCAACTCTGAGAATGTTACCCTCTTTACCATTGAAATGGATACAGAAATTCAGTTTGCCATTGACGAAGCATATGTAGGGCTAAAGAAAAAACTTGGTGAGAGAGGGCCTGTCGTGGTTACTGTATTCTCTCCAACAGGAGCCGCATATGATGAAAAAAATGAAAAGGAAAAAAAAGATTACGAGGAATATTCCAAACTATTTAATGAAAAAGATTCGGTTTTAAAATCGTTTCAACTTCTGCCCGGCTATGATAAAGAGTCTTACGAAAAATTCCAGAAACTAAACAAAGAGAAAGATGAGAGTTTGCGAGACGATTACGAAAAATTGGGAAAGAAAAATTCACAAAATTAGGAATCGTATATTGAATTTAGTTGCGAATAAATAAACTAAGTACAAAGGATGATTTTAATGAAAAAGGTACTAACAGTATTGTTTTTAATGTCACTAATTTTAAATTCGTTTGCTATCTGTCCTTCTTCAGCTGGAGCAAAAACAATTTCAGTATCCCCAACAAATGTAGTACATGCTCCTGATCCAGGAGGTGGCGGTGCAGGCGGTGATTGGCAAGAAGTTGGGCGGTATAATGTAAGGCTCGATCCTCCTAGGGCATATACGGATCAAAAATACCATGTTCATGTATATGAAAAAAGTGGTGACGAAGTAGGAGTTGAGGCATGCGATGGGACAGAATCACACGGAAAAACTTTAGATGATGGAAAACTTAGCAAAAAAGATATTGAAAAGGTAAGAAATTCAGACATTTATAAAAAAGGAGCAAAAAAACAACAAAAACTTAAAGATGCACTCAAAGCAGTTGCAAAGAAAAACTATGATCTAAACGATGATAAGCAAGTAACGAGTGCTGCAAACATGATAATTGCTATGGTAGGGGATGTAATAATTGAAGTTTATGCAATTTCACAATGGAGAAGTTTTCTAAGGGCGGCAATGTAGTATTTGGATAATTTTATGTTATTGTTTTCTAGGAGTCTTTTTACGTTTGTAAGCTCACGGGATAATACCTAGCAGGAGATGATTTAATGTATCTAATGAAAAGGTTACTTCGAACTAAGAATTTAGAGTTTTTTAATGTTCAAAAAAGTTATATTGGAGACAAAATATGTTCAATCCTGTTAGTGGATATACGACGCCCTAGTAGTATTAATGACTTTCCTCATCTACTTGATCAATATGAACCGGGGGAAGATGATCACATCTTTAATAGGAAAAATGTCATCAAGGTTATTGTCTTTTCTCCATCAGAACTAGATAGTGAAGTCTGGGAAAATATAGGGTTAATGATCGATTGTCTAATTGATGTAAAGGAAAGTTGTGCTGCAGATGTTAAGTTTGAAAAAGTTGATATGAGTTTGGCATCGGCGTTTCCAGATATAACATTATTGGCTCCGTACATTGAAAAGTATGGTGAGGGTATAGAACTCCCAAAAATCCCAAAAGAGAACTTCAATTACCTATCACAAGATTAGAAACAAGACTTGCATTTGATAATGGTTACTACATAGGCTTCTATTAGATGAACATCCTTGACTCTATATAGTCCTCGTTTTTGCGGGGACTATTTGCTTTAATAGGATGTGGGTCACCATATGAATGAAAAACGCGAATTCCCGTACAGAGAACTCGCGTTTTTTTGTTTGTTTTTCCTGTTTATCTTGGGGCTACCACTTGATCTGCATGTTCAACGACTAGCTTGATGGCTTGGCCAATTGGCGGCAAGCTTCTAGTGGTTGCCGGGCCGTAGAATCCATAGACGATGCTTCCTTTTTTCAAGGCATCAGTTGTTACTGCCTGCTGAGTTCTGGCATCAATAATCGGTGTATCTTTGTTGATTATCAGAGCAATTTCCTCTAATGAATTGTCGCTTAATTTTTGCCCTTTGATCAGGACCTTCGCTTTTCCATCTTCTAACTTCGTTATGTCCATGACCTCTCCTGCTGTTCCTAACACGACTGGGGCTACGTCTTTATCGTTGACGATAATTTTTTTCGCGTTGGTAATTGGCGGCAGGCTCATGGTCATAATGGGATCGTGAACAAATTCTACAGATGTCCCCAGTTTCAGATCATTGATGGATAAGGGTTTATTCTCTTGATTCACGATGACTGTATCCGAACTGATCGTTAACACGACACCATCCGCGTTTCCATTGACGAGAATGGAGCCTTTTACTTTATCGCCTCGGGAAGCAAGGGTAACCTTGGAGATTGTCCCTTTTTGAGATATCGCTTGCAGAGGATCGTCGATTTTGATGGTTCCTTTTTGATCTGTGCTGACTTGGGCTTTTAATACTTGTTTGGCAAAAGACAAGGGAACATATGTATTTCCTTGGCGAGACTCGGGAGCTGTGCCTAAGGTAAGGTACATTTTCGCAAAGTTATACTGGTCCTTGCCCGGCGTGACGGCTGTCCATTGAGCGCCTTTAGTTAGTTCGGCACTTCGCTTTTCTTGATTCCATTTGATTTGGTAGCCCAGCTGTTCCGCCAATGGGCGCAAAGGAATCATGATCACTCCTTGTTTGTTGACATATACAGGTGTATTTTCAGAGGCTAATGGAGTTCCATTAATAATAAGCTGATAAGATACAGCTGAGCTTATCGGTTGTACGTGAACGTTTGGGTTAACAGGAGCTGTTGCCGCATAAACGGAAACGGAGCTGCTCACCGTCATGGCAGTCAACAAGGCAGCGCTAAGGATTTTTGATGTGATTTTCATTCTAGTTCCTCCTCTTCCTTAATGGGTATACTTCTTTGACTGTAGATCGGGAATATTCGTTTCAGTTACGGCCATCATTTTTGTTTATCAATAAAAAATCGGTGAAATAAACAGCGGATTCGGATACATTAATCCCCAAAATTCAGCTTGAATTTTCGAAAAACAATAGTTACTATTCAAGTAGTGACTAATGGGTGGTGGAGGATATGTTGGAAGCAATGGTCGTTGTGTTCGGTTTTATGGCGCTCGGATATGTGACACAACGAAGGGAAGAGATGAATCGCTCACTAGCAACTCTTTGTCTTTATTATTTAATTCCGATTCTGATTTTTCAGTCGTTTACTCATTCACAGGTTTCTTTGGGAGCATTGGGTCGGATTACCCTGCATTTTCTACTGACAACAGGAATTGTTTACGGCTTGTTACTGGTGATTATGAGACGCCTATATCCTCAATCCGAAGCTACTCAACAAGCGAAGTGGAACTCGTTAGCGGCTACACTGGCTAATGTAGGGTACTTCGGATTGGCTGTTGTCCGTTATGTTTTTGGAGAAGAGGCCGTTCCCTATGGTGTTGTTGTTGCACTGTCTTTTAACGTCTATATGGCGTTGTTTGGCTTTGCTCAGGTAGGCGATGTGTCAGATTGGAGAAGTCGCATCAGACGAACGGTACAGAATCCATATTTATTCGCGGTTGCCATCAGCTTGATATGGAGAGAATGGGGGGTTACGATGCCTGTATCCGTTGATCAATTCCTCGGATTAGCCGCACAAGCGACTTTGCCACTTACGCTCCTGTTAACAGGTGGTGAACTAAGGCGCAATTCCTTCCGACTGGATCAATTGAAAGAAGCGATTCTCGTAAGTGTTTTGAAACTCGTCTTGCCTGTTATCGTAGCCTATCCACTTGCCGAATGGTTAGCAGATAACAATTTGGAAAAAGCGGTAATGATCCTGATGTTCGGAATGCCAACATCCATCAATCTTTTGCTCTTGGCCAAAGAACAGCAGCGGGATACGAGTAGTTTAGCTATGGTTATTCTTCTAACAACCGTGGTCAGTCCCTTTTCGTTAGTAGGATTACTGCATGTATTAGGAATGAGGTAGGGGGAATTGGTATGAATCAGCTATGGGAGATGCTGCAAAGCTTCGGGATGACGCAATACGAAGCAAAAGCCTATATTTCTCTGGTTAGTCAGGGAACCACCAATGCTTATCAAATCAGCAAGGAGTCTGGACTGCCCCGAGCGAGAGTCTATGATACCCTGGTTTCACTCGTCAATCGTGGAGCGGTAATGGTTGAAGAAGAGGATGACGGCTCGAAGTTGTATACAGCTGTTCCCGTCGAGGTTTTCTTAGATAAAGTGAAGAAAAAATGGGAGACCACTTATCATACCGTAGAAACTGAACTGAAGAAGCTGGAGAACAAAGGTCCTTCAAAAGAGAATTATGTCGCGACAGTTCGTGGCGCAGAGAATATCTTATCGTTTTGTCGTATGCTGATCAGACGAGCTAGCTTTCAGATTACATTATCGGTTTGGAACGAGATGTATCAGGAACTGGAGGAGGATTTGCGGAAGCGGGAGCGAGAAGGGGTACGCATTCGTGGAATTGCATTTCAGGTTGACCATCCGATGAGCGGATTGCATCAGCATCGAATGAATGATTACATGAGAAGCTTGAACCAGGAGAATTGGTTTATCCTGTCCATCGACAGTAAAGAGCTGTTGTATGGACATTCTATCGTACGCGACGGCAATGCGTTCTATACAGATGATCCTGTTCATCTGTATTTATTGGAAGATTACATCTGGCACGATGTGTTGGTTAACCAGTTGGTTGCCAAAGGAGAACAGGAGATTCTAGATCAATGGATTATCCCGGAAATGAATGCCTTTTTTGGTAAACTGCACAACCTGTAACATTTGTCACAGAAAATTAAAAGTTTTGGGAAAAACGAAATAGTAGAATAGTAGTATCCACCTTTTTCCACGGTGGATTTTTTTTCATCTATTAACTAGAAAGCGAGGGATCTTTATGGAGAAAATCATGACAAACGAATGGTTCACCCTCTACTTGAAAGGCTCCCTAGTCTATATCTCTGTCGCTGCTTCCGGATTTCAACTCAAGGATTTGGAGCCGATTCTAAAAGAGAACCCTCGTATTGTGATCAAAAACTTTATGGCGCTCCGATCAGCGATTCAAGCGGCAACGGGGGAAGAAACGGAAGTTGGACATATCCGGGAAGATATTGAGATTACCGTATCCCGCGATAAGATGGAGGCGCGCGTCAAGCTGAACTTCCCAGATGAGGAGTTCGCTTTGAAACAGAGGGATATGCAAGCCAACGTAATTGCCAAGCTGCGAGAAGCCCAGGTGACGGAAGGGATTCTGGTGGACGTCCTGCAGAATGGGCTTGCCGCTAATCAGGAGATCGTCATTGCCAAAGGGATACCGCCAATTAACGGATTGGATGCTGTTGTTACGTATTACGAGATACCGGACAAGAAACCAGCGATCCGGCATGACGGGAATGCCGATTTTTATGAAATGAATTTTACCAGCCTGGTGAAAGAACAAGAGTGGCTGGGAGAAAAAATTTCCGCCACTGAGGGGACTCCGGGAATGACGGTAACGGGTGAGACGATTCCAGCCACACCGGGGAAAGATAAGTTTCTACTCTATGACTCTCAAACAGTGTATGAATCAGAAGAAGATGGGAAGATTGTCCTGCGCGCCTTGATGGATGGGGCTGTAGAGTTTGACCAAGGGAAAATTGGTATTCTGCGCCATCTGGTCATCAAGGGGGACGTGGGATTAGATACGGGAAACATTGAATTTAAGGGCTGTGTAACGGTACACGGAGTGGTTCAGGATGGATTTAGCGTGGTGGCTGATCAGGATATCTCTATACTGGGCAACATGGGACTAGGTTCAATCGAGCGGATTGAGTCCAGAGGTGGGGATATTTTTATCAAGGGCGGTGTGTTCGGCAAAGGCAAAGCCTTGATTCAAGCCGCCAATAACGTCTATTTGAAGCATGCCAATGAATGTAACGTGGTGGCGGGCAATTCGATTCATATCGGGTTGTATTCGATCGGAAGTGTGCTTCAAGCCAAAAATATCATTCTCGACCAACAGCGCGGCAAGATTGTCGGAGGAGAAGTTCGAGCGGAGGTACAGGTGATTGCGGCTGAAGTGGGGAATAAGCTGGAGCGACCCACTCATATTCACGTGGCTGGATTTAATCGGCAGGAAGTGAAACAAGAGCTAGACCAGCTGTTAAAAGTATACAAAGAATCTCTCCGAGAGCTTGAAGGGGTTAAGCGAGAGTTAGAGATTTACGAGATGTATTTGCATAAGATGGAGGAAAAACAACTAGAGGAATTCAAGAAGTATATCAAGGTGTATGAAGACATGGTCATGCGACTCAATGAAATGGAATCGAAACGCAAAGGGCTAATGGAGTACCTAGAGACGAGAGGAGAAGGACAAGTATCCATCCTGCAAAAGGTTTACCCCAAAACTATGATGCAGCTGAAGAATGTTCAGGAGCGAATTGAAAAAGTGACGACCGGGACTTTTTATGTGATGGGTAACCAATTATTTACGGAAAGGTGAGTGAGTGCATGCTCTCGATGTCATCCAAGTCATCTACTAACAAATTGTACTGGTATGAAATACTGCTGCAAGCCATCGAAGTATTTTCAACCAAGTTTAACGTAGAGCAATTAGCCAATTACTCCCTTGATTTTGCCAATGAAATCTTAACCTTGAATCAATCGGCTCTCTATCTGAAGCGAGGGGAGCACTATATACCGATCAAGATGAGGCTTTATTCCAAGCAGCTTCCCAGTATTCCGGACTCTGCGGCTCTTCATCGGATTGCCACGTTTCATGGGGAGGTTATTCGGGCTCATTTTGATCATTTTTTTCAACAAACGGATATTGAACAGCTGGAGATGCAATTGGTGATTCCCTTGATTATTGACGATTTTCTGTTTGGCTTTATCGTCTCTAATGGGAAAGCAACAGGTGATTTCGGCGAGGATGATTTCTCGATTGCCAATACGCTGATGAAGCTGATGAATAATTCACTGGAGAATTCCCGTCATTACGCCGATTTGCAGGTGACCAACAGTGAATTGAATAAAAAAATCTTTAATCTTTTTGCGATCAATCAAAGCACCAAGGCTCTGCTGTCAGAAGTAAAGCTGGAAAAGCTGTTTGCCATTGCCACGGATGTATTTAGCGAGGTTTCCAGCAGCAGGATCACCTCCTTTGGCATCTATGATGGCATTGCCCAAAAAATCAAAATCAAAGGATACCGCAATGTGGAATCCTTTCAACAGTTTTACGCGGAGTTCAAGCTGCGCGATACTAGCTACCAACATAACAAAGTTGTGCTGCGTATGGATGAAGATCGTGAGCTGATTCAATCCATTTTTGTCAACTGGGAGGATTTTGAACAGCTGAATGCCAACTATATTGTTTTGATTGTAAAAGACCAAATTCTTGGTTTTGTTACGTTAAGCGATTCAGTTAACGACGTGGTCAGCTATGATTCGTCGATGTTTGAGCTGATCGAATCACTTGCCTCGGCAACGTACATTGCGATTCATAATGCGATGCTGTTTGAGGAATTGATGAAGAAAAAAGAACTGATCGAGAGAAAGTTCAATACACTTGCCACACTCAATCGGCTGATCAAAAACATCAATCATTGTGAAGAGCCGGATGAGTTGTGTTCACTTACATTGAAAACATTATCGTTGTCATTTGGGGTGAGCAAAGCATTCATTTGTTTTCAACAAGATGCTCAATCTACCTCTCGAAACTATAGAATCGAGCACGAGATTGGGCTGGACATTGAGAAGGGTTATTCGTTCGAGCTACCGACAACCTGGGATGGGACGATAGATGGAGAGACGATTGCTCATTTTACGACGGACGCAGTGACACACTATATAAGCGATCCAGAATTATTGCAGAAGATGCAAGAAGGGAATTGCCTGGTGATCTCACCGATTACGATTGGTCACTCGGAATGGAGTTTAACTGCTTCTTTGCCACAGGGGTTTCTGGTCATTGCACAGACCAAAGAGAATCTTCGGGAAGAAGAAGTTCTGTTAATGGATACAGTGGCCAAGAATATTTCTCCGATCCTGCACCAGATGCAGATCACGCGGGATACGAAGAGCAGCTATAAAGAGGATACACGAAAGAAGCTGATCGCCGACCTACAGGAAAAGCTTGAGGATCGAGCGTTATATCAGGTCGAATTTCATCTGTATTACAGGAAGGTACAGAAGCATCCGTTTGATGATCGGGAAGAGGATTATATGTATCAAGAACTGCCTTCTTACCTGATTGATCAATACTTGTTTGTGATTAGTTATGAACCACTAGCCGATCCGATGCTACAGGAAATCATTATTTATCATCGTGTGGAAGAGTTGTACGAGTACTCATTTGTATAGATCATCCTTGAACCAAAAACCGACAGAGGCACTTCATTGTGCCAAACTGCCGGTTTTTTAGCTTATTCGAGGTCTTGCTCGTCTGAGGTCTCTGGAGTTCGCTTGGAGGACGGCAGACGGCTTGCGCGTTTCAAGGCGTCTCTTAGTAGAAATTCGATATGTGTGTTCACACTTCGGAATTCGTCTGACGCCCATTGCTCTAACTGATCGTAAACTTTAGGATCCATTCGGAGGAGGAACTTCTTTTTTTCTGACATGGGGAAGTCCCCCTTTAATATAGGCTGCCTGTATTCACAACAGGTTGCGCCGAGCGGTCAGACACGATAGACACCATTAAATTATTGATCATAGCCGCTTTACGTTCTTCGTCCAGTTCAATAATTCCATCCTTTTGGATTTTTTCAATGGCTAGTTGAACCATGCCTACCGCGCCTTCTACGATCATTTGACGCGCGGAGATGATGGCTGCCGCTTGTTGTCTTTGTAGCATAGCGCTGGCGATTTCAGTGGAATAGGCCAAGTGGGTTAATCGAGCTTCCATTACCTCCACACCGGCAACGGATAAGCGTGCTTGCAGCTCCTGAGCTAGTTCCCCGGCGACCTCATCAGAATTAGCGCGAAGAGAGGAACCTTCCTGATTAAAGGAATCGTACGGATAGCGGCTTGCGACATGGCGCAGGGCTGTTTCACTCTGAATCTCTACGAATTGCTCATAGTCATCTACATCAAAGATCGCCTTGGCAGAATCAATCACTCGAAACACCGCAACCGCTGCGATTTCGATCGGATTTCCTTCGATATCATTTACCTTTAGTGTCTTGCTGTTGAAGTTGCGCACTCGTAATGACACTTTTTGGCGCAAGGAAAGTGGAACCGTCCACCATATTCCGCTTTCACGAATAGTCCCCAGATATTTACCGAAAAAAGTAACCACTTGAGACTGATTAGGCTGAACAGTCGTAATTCCGCTCAAACCGAGTATACCAAGGACAATAAGAAGAATTCCCGCAGAGGATTCTTTTACAGCAAGTACATATGCTCCACAGGCAAGCAAAGCTAGAAGCAAAAGCAGACCAACAAAACCATTGATAGCCCAAGCTTTTCGTTCTTTCATCTTAAAAACCTCCTTGAATGGCTGACTATAAGGATATCAAGTTGATATCACAATGATATCACTTTTGTAAAAACGTGTAAATATGGATGATTTGCCAATGATGTAATACCCTCGTTATACTGAGAAAACAATCGATGCGGATGAAAGGACGAAAGCATTTGGATAGCCATCAGTTTGAACACGAACGATTTATGAAAGAGGCCATTGCCGAGGCCAAGAAAGCAGGGGAGCTTCGGGAGGTGCCAATCGGTGCCGTGGTGGTTAAAGACAATGTGATAGTGGGACGAGGCTATAACTTGCGCGAAACCGGTAAAGATCCCACACTTCATGCCGAGATGATTGCTATACGCGAAGCGAGTGAACGTCTGGGCGGTTGGAGGCTTATTGGCTGTACCTTGTATGTGACGTTAGAGCCCTGTCCGATGTGTGCGGGGGCGATTGTTCAAAGCCGAATTGAAAAGGTTGTGTATGGAGCGACTGACCCCAAGGCTGGATGTGCCGGAACGTTAATGAATCTGCTGGAGGAAGAACGGTTTAATCATCAGGTTCCCGCCCTGGCTGGAGTACTTCAGGAAGAATGCAGTCAGTTGTTGAAGGACTTTTTCCGCGGCTTGCGTAAAAAATAGGGGATGTATTGGATGATTAGGTTGAGGTCGCCAAATAATGAGGGGGAGGAACATGGGGGATTATGTAGCGGATTTGCGAAGTCTTGTTGGCAAGAGGCCGTTGATCATACCGGGTTCAACCATCATCGTACAGAATCCGAAGCAAGAAATTCTGCTTCAGTTACGTTCGGACACACATGATTGGGGATTGCCGGGCGGAGCGATGGAGCTTGGCGAGACGTTGGAGGAAACAGCCAAGCGAGAACTGTTCGAGGAAACCGGTTTATCCGCAAAGAAATGGGAGTTGATTGATCTTCTCTCAGGCCCTGAGAATTTACCTGCGCTAGAGAAGCGGGCAGGAATTATCCTGAACAAGTTTTTGCACCGGAACTAAACGTCAGGCAAAAAAGAAGGATAGCCTCTCATAGGCTATCCTTTGGTATTCGGGTAATCTTGCTGACTTCTATTCGGATTGAGTTCCTCCGCCCAACGCTCGAAGCTCTTCATCAGTCAATTCTCTGAACTCACCCAGTTCGAGGGACTCGTCCAGATGCAGGGAGCCCATACGAAGTCGCTTGAGGTAGATGACCTCTAAACCATATGCGGCAAACATGCGTTTAACCTGATGAAACTTGCCTTCCATGATGGTCACACGAATCTCGGAGGTGGTGCCAGAGGAGAGGATTTCTAGTTTGGCGGGCAAGGTTTCGTACCCATCGTCTAGAACAACTCCATTGGCGAAAAGTTGGACGTGTTCTTCTGTCACGGTTCCTTCAATGCGAGCGAAGTATTCTTTGTCGACCTTTTTCTTGGGAGAAAGCAGGCTGTGCGACAACTGACCGTCATTCGTTAGAAGCAGAAGTCCCTCTGTATCAATATCAAGTCTTCCCACTGGATGAACTTTGATGGCCCATTCGTATGGAAGAAGATCGACAACTGTCTTATGACGAGGATCTTCAGTTGCTGAGATGAAACCGGGTGGTTTGTTCAGCATGACGTATACCCAGCGCTTGTATTGAAGCGGCTCACCATCAATGCTAATCTCTTGTTGTTCCGCAACGACGTGCATTCCCGGGTCTGTGGCGATTGCACCATCTACTTCAATTCGTTTTTCCTTAACAAGCTGTTTAACTTCTTTACGTGTGCCCAAGCCCATACTGGCCAGCACTTTATCCAATCGTTCACGTTTCATTCTGTTTCCTCACTCTTCTTCTGTATCATAGTTAATATTGTCCTATTGAAGGAGGAAATGCAAGCGATGGTTAACATATCTGCTTGCCACATCAACAACTTTTTGTTATATTTAGTGTTGCTGAATTGACTCGGAGAGATACCCAAGTGGTCATAAGGGGACGCACTCGAAATGCGTTAGGCGTCGTAAGGCGTGCGTGGGTTCGAATCCCACTCTCTCCGCCATTCATAGTGCATGAAGCATATTTTTGCCAAGGGGCAGGATATGCTTTTATTTTTCTCTGAATTCAAATTTTATAGCATTCTGAGTCGATGGAAGTGGAGTTGAGAAAAATGCTTCAAGAGATCATTGCTCATTCTCTCGACCAATGGGTAGCTCAACATCGCGCTCATACAGCCGAAGGGAAATGTGCTAAATATATTCCTGCATTAGAAAAAGTAAACCCGTCGCACCTGGGCATTTGCATTGCCGCTCCCGATGGAACGTTTATGTCGTCTGGAGATTGGAATGTACCCTTTACTCTACAAAGTATTTCGAAGGTCATCAGCTTTGTCGCAGCATGTTTGGATCATGGAGTTTCCTACGTGTTGGACAGGGTAGATGTTGAACCGACTGGTGATGCCTTTAATTCGATTATTCGTTTGGAATCACATAAGCCAGGAAAGCCGTTTAATCCCATGATTAACGCAGGAGCGATCACGGTGGCTTCAATGCTAAAAGGCTCTTCTCCTAAGGATAAATTGGAGAATGTGATGATGTTGTTGGAAGTCTTACTAGGAAAACGACTTCAGATCAACGAAGACGTGTTTCAATCGGAATGGGAAACTGCCCACCGCAATCGATCACTGGCTCATTATTTAAAAGAGACTGGCTATTTAGAATCTGGTGTAGAAGAAACGCTAGAGGTCTATTTGAAACAATGCTCGATAGAAGTAACGACACAAGACATTGCCTTAATCGGATTAATTTTGGCTCAGGATGGCTACCATCCTGTCCTCAAAGAGCAAGTGATGTCAAAAGAAGTGGCGAGAATCACCAAAGCGTTAATGCTTACTTGCGGCATGTATAATTTCTCCGGAAAGTTCGCCGCTTTTGTCCGTGTGCCAGCGAAGAGTGGGGTTTCTGGTGGAATCATGGCTTCCGTACCTGCTTGTCCAAGACCTGGAACGCCGTTTCCAAATGGCTGTGGAATCGGAATTTACGGACCTGCAATTGATGAGTGCGGAAATAGTGTTGGCGGGGTTTCATTATTACGGCACATTGCTCAAGAATGGGATTTGAGTATTTTTTAATAGGGTTGGAATCGATAAGGCATTCAGATGATCTGGATGCCTTTTTTTATTTCCAAATTCAATATTTGTTCAAAAAGTTATGAATGATTTATGAATACCAATAAATAAATGTGCAGCTATAATAAAAAAAGTTTATAACAAATGTATAGGAACCTCCTAATGGTGTGATCCGGCCGGAACACTCATCATAAGACGTAAATAGTGAGGATGATTAATATGGTTAACTGGCTTCGTACAAATGTATATGCAGCAGGAATTTTGGGCTTGATTCGACTGTATCTTGGATGGCAATGGATGAACGACGGATGGGGAAAACTCACTGGTCCGAAACCTTTCGACGCAACAGGCTTTATGCAAGGAATTATTGCAAAACCGGTTGTTGGCCCTCATAAAGACGTATTGTATCCGATGTATAATTCGTTTATTGAAGGTTTCGCCCTTCCCAATGTGAAGCTGTTCAACGTTTTGGTTGCTTGGGGAGAATTTCTTGTAGGCGTAGGACTTATTCTTGGTGTATTAACAACAGTAGCGATGTTCTTTGGCCTCATGATGAACTTCATGTATCTCTTTGCTGGAACCGTTTCAGTTAATCCTTGGATGATTCTTCTTGGGGTTCTCATACTCTTTGCCGGTTACAATGCAGGACGATTTGGAGGAGACTACTGGGTGATCCCGTGGGTCCGTCAATTTACAGCCCCATTCTTTGGGAAGTTGACCGGAAAACAGAATCAAAATGGAATCGATATAAAGCATAAAGTCGCATAGGTGAAAAACGAGGTCTTACAAATAGCGTTATTAAGGTTCTACACAAACTCCGTTGAGCATTCAGCGGAGTTTTTTCTGTGCTTTATGACCTGCCTATTTGGCTTTTACCCGTCTTGCGAGATAGGTTCGAATTCCATAAACCAATAGAGCCAAGATTACTAACGAGATCACGATCAGAATCGCGTAGCGATGGAACGCGAATACAAACCGATGCCAGTTTTCGCCTACATAATAACCAATTACTGTAAAACAACCAGCCCACAGAAATCCCCCTGGAAGCGCGTAGAGTAAAAAGGAGCGGTACGGCCATTTGCTGATTCCCGCGGAGATTGAGGTTACGTGACGAACTCCCGGAACGAAGTAACCAATGATAACCGCAAACTTGCCAAAACGCTCGAACCACACCTCTGATTTACGAATCCGCTCAGGCGACAGATGAATCTTCCTTCCATACTTCTCTAATAGAGGATATCCAAATTGATGTCCAATCCAGAAGCTGACGGACATGCCGCATACACTCCCCAATGCCGCAACAAGAATCACGAGCGAGAAACGAAGCTGATGGATTGATACGAGATAACCGCTGTATGTCATCAGTAATTCGTCAGGAATCGGCAATCCGATAACTCCTAGCATGAGTGCCCCAAAAAGACCAATATATCCATAATGGGCAATGAAGTTAATCACCAGTTGATGAAACAATAGGGAACCCTCCTTTTGACTCTTACTATCATTGTGCTCCGAAACGTAAGATGTATAACGCTGGTAAATCTTCAATTGAAGTTGTCTTTTGGAGTAGGAAAGTGGAGAATAGGGAAAGAGTATCCGTAATAGAACAATCGGACTGCACAAAATCATATAAGTGGTTTATTATAGATAAAAAGACAAGCCCCACTTATACAGGGAGATGAGAAAGAAACCATGACAGACTTTATTATTGGGTTAGCCAAGATCATCTTGGTCAATCTGATACTCAGTGGTGATAATGCCGTCGTTATTGCACTGGCCTGTCGCAATTTGCATCCAAGCCTGCAGAATAAAGCAATCTTCTGGGGAAGTTTTGGCGCGATTGGATTGCGGGTCATTTTAACATTTGTTGCGGTATGGTTATTGCAAATCCCGTTTGTTGAACTTCTAGGTAGTCTTTTATTGATATGGATAGCCGTGAAACTTCTGGCTGGAGAAGAAGAGAATGACGATATTAACGGTGGTTCCAATCTCCGCGAAGCGATTAAAACCATTATCGTAGCTGATTTGGTGATGAGCTTGGATAATGTGGTGGCGGTAGCAGGTGCGGCAGATGGAAATATTTTATTGATTTTAATTGGACTGGCCATCAGTATTCCGCTTATTATCTGGGGAAGTCAGCTATTGATGAAGCTAATGCAGAGATTCCCGATCATTGTCACAATTGGGGCAGCTCTCTTGGGGTACACTTCTGGTGAGATGATCATGGGAGATGACATTGTGGGAACGCAGTTGGAGTCGGTTTGGGCTGGATTTGAGCATCTTCTCCCGATTGTTCTCGCTGTCGTGGTTGTCGTGTTGGGAAAATGGATTGAAGCTCACAAAGAGAAGCAGAAAAACGCTCCGATTGTACGAGAAATACATGGTGATCTATAAATCGATCGTAGATGTAGAGACTTACCTTCAAAGGTAAGTCTTTTTTATTGGTTAGAAGCGCATATGAAACGGATTGCTAGATCAATCGTAAAAGTTAGAAATACTTCGTCAAGGCGTGATTTGTATGGAGATCAAAGAACAATTGTTGCGGGAATTGGCTCAGGTAGACAAGTGGGAAAGGGAACAGAAGGACTTATGGTTTTGGGAGAAGCTTGGTCGACTTCCATTTGTCTTGTTGGATAAAGTAACTCCGGCTTTCCTACAGGATAAGTTTAGCCAATTGCTGAACGAGACGGTAAGCTATGTCGAGACAGGTGGACGCTATCTGATCAGCGAGGATAGTGTCTATAAACGATTTATTCAGCATGTCCCACAAGGTGTCGTGCCGGATTCACACGCAGTCGCTCAATTACCGCTCCACACCATGGATCAAGTGGCTTCGGATTTGCGAGAGAACTATATCAAACTGGCTACTTTACAAGGTGCCACGACTGGATTTGGCGGGATATTTACGTTGGCGATCGATATTCCATTTTTGTTAGGCATGTCGCTCAAGACCCTTCAGGAAATAGCCTTATGCTACGGATATAACCCACGCTCAAAAGAGGAACGAATCTTTGTCGTCAAATGCCTCCAGTTTACATCTTCAGATATTGTGGGCAAACGAGCCATACTTGAGGAGCTTACCCAGTTCCAACAAGAGGTTGCTGGGAAGAACGTCATTTCGCAGATTCAAGGCTGGCGGGAGGTTGTCGTGACCTATGGGGATCATTTGGGATGGAAGAAACTATTTCAACTCATCCCGATTGCCGGTATGTTGTTTGGAGCCTACTTGAATCGCAAATCAATTGAAGATATCGCAGAGGCAGGAATGATGCTCTACCGAAAAAGAAGGATACTCGAAAAGCTAGGGAAACTGGAAAGATGAAAATCGAAGACCAATGCCAAAGGAGGGACTAGATCCCTCCTTTTTCTATGTCTATAAGCGAGAGTTTAAACGCGGTAGGCAGTCATGGAGTTTTCATTAAGCTTTAACGAAGAAGGGTTTTTCGTTCAATTGCTTTCATATATTGATCAAAAAGAAGGGGGAATGCTGGTGAAAGAGACCTCGGTAAAAAATCATGCGAACCGATTTGACTGGTTTAAAAGTCCGAGCAAGGGTTTGATGGATAAAATGCAGGTTTTTGCTGAGCTGGAACAAGCGATCTCCTTGGCCCCTGATGAGTACCAAATTATTGTGGGAGCAGATTCACAACTGCGCAGCAAGAATACTTCGTTTGTCATTGCGATCTCCTTTATTCATACAGGGCATGGGGGAGCTATTTATTATCAGCAGTTTCTGGAGCCACGAATTTCTTCCTTACAGCAGCGGATTTACACAGAAGCTTTTTATGCGGTGGGGTTAGCTTCTGAGCTGCGAGAATATATGAAAACCCGAATGATTACGGTCCCCATTCGACTTCATTTTGATATTGGCTGGAATGGTCCAACGATGAAATTCGTAAAAAGAATTCTTCACCTTGCGGATATGAACGACTTCGAAGCGTGTGTCAAACCCCATTCATACGGTGCCTCCGTGGTCGCGGACAAATTTACCAAGTAAGCGTGTCGAAAACGCTAAACCATTTGAGGTTGGCGTTTTTTGTTGCTTTCTGGCGAGTTCTAGCGAAACATTTTGACATGCGGGTCACTCTCAGCATGCAGGGTATCCCCTTATTATCGAAGAATATATCCAATTACCTAAATATGGATTCAATATCCCGCGGAACAGAACGTCTTTTTAAGTGGGGAGGGGAGGGACTGTGGATGCGACATACCTCATACAGTTCAACCAAACATTGCGCAGGTTAACACATTTCCTACAACAGTTGCAGCACGCAAGCTTGCTTGTGGACCAAGAGGGAATGGTTGTTGAGGTTAACGAAGCACTGCTACGCACGACCGGTTTTCATCGTCAGGAATTAGTCGGAAGCCCTTTTCAAAACATTTTGGATTACCCAAGAACCATCGAACAGCTCCACAGCCAATTGCTCCAACAGGATTTGACTCATGACGGGAATACCGAATGCGCGTGGCTGAATAAGGAAGGAAAGACCTCCAAAACCGCAATTATGATCACAAAAGAGCATGCTGGCGATCCTTATTATCTCGTTCATCTCTATGAACTTACTTATGTTCGCCCATACACGCTTCAGGAGCGATTGGTCAGTGAATTAACTTTTGAATCCAATCTTGGTGTCGTCGTGTTGAATACAGCGGGACAAATCGTAGAATTAAGCCAATTGGCCTGCAAACTGCTCGGTGTGGAACGAACCCAAGTCATCAACCAGCATATGGATCAGGCTTTCGCGGGAATTCCCGAAGAATATCGACTGATCCAACGTGAAGTGCTTGAAGGGATCAAAGTACAAAACAAGGCCACCTCATGGACAAATGATCAGCAGCGATATGAGCTGTTGGTCGATTCCAACACTTTGCACGATGAATCGGGTGAAATGGTTGGGGCCTACGTGATTTTTAAAGATGTTACCAATCTGCGCTCTTTTGGGCAAAAGATAGAGCGAAGCGACCGATTGGCGATGATTGGGCAGATTGCCGCGGGTACAGCGCATGAAATCCGAAATCCCCTTACCTCAATCAAGGGATTTTTGCAGATGTTCTACCATCTCTTTACGGACATGAAGATGGAGCGGGAACGAGGATATACCGAAATCATGTTAACCGAGATTAATCGGATCAATTCGCTAGTCAGCGAGTTCTTGTTGTTAAGCAAGCCGCGTGACGTTCAGTACCAGTTGGTTAATCTCAATGTCGTTTTTGAAGAGATTCTGCCCATTGTCGAGAATCAGGCGCTTCTTCATGGAATTGACCTTCAGTACAAGTCACGAGGTCAATTGTGCATGGTGGTTGGCGACGCAGAACTATTGAAGCAAGTGTTCATCAATATCTGCAAGAACGGAATAGAAGCAATGGGCAGTGAGGGAACATTGACAATCGGTCATCATTTTGAAGAGGAAGGAAACCGAATCAGCATTGACATCCATGATACGGGTCCCGGCATACCACTGTATGTGATTGATAAGATATTTGATCCTTTTTTTACGACGAAAGAAGAAGGGACAGGCCTCGGATTATCTGTGTGCCAGAAGATTATCCATGATATAGGCGGACAAATACGCGTATCGTCCAAAGGGTACGGGACAACTTTTCAAATTCTGCTTCCCTATATGTGAATATTGAAATTACTCAAGCGCTTCTATTTGCAGGGCGCTTTTCTTATTTAATTAAAAAAGTTTAAGTGTTTTACAGTTATAAAGTACTTAAACTTTTTTCCATCCGCGTAAGCTTGGTGGAGAAAAGACTTCGTCACTGAAGCCTCATTTTAAGCGAAGCTCAGCGGAGTGAACGAAGGAAGGAAAAGAGTCGGCATTCTTTACTCCTATGAGAAGCGAAGTGATTTTCTTGTCGACTCCCTTCCGTAGTGAACGGAGCGGACAGTAGATGCTACACGCGAGCTTAAACAGAGCAAAAGGGACGAAGTCTTTTCTCTTCTTATTTGGGAAAAGCCATCGGAATGGTGTATAATAAATAAGATAAGCTTATGGAGAATAGATAGCGAAGAGACAAGTGGGGAGTGGCAGGCTAATGGCTTATACAGCGCTTTACCGCGTATACAGACCACAAACCTTCGGAGATATAGTCGGGCAGGCGCACGTTACAACCACGCTGCGTAATGCGTTGAGAGAAGGACGTCTTTCTCATGCATATCTGTTTAACGGCCCACGAGGAACGGGAAAAACAAGTGCTGCCAAGATCATGGCCAAGGCAGTGAACTGTGAATCGCCACAAAATGGTGAACCGTGCAATGAGTGCGCTTCTTGTCAGGCGATAACAGCGGGCAAGGTTACAGACGTGCTGGAGATCGACGCTGCTTCTAACCGTGGAGTGGAAGAAATTCGCGATATTCGGGATAAAGTCAAATTTGCGCCGAGCGATGTCTCGTACAAGGTGTATATCATTGACGAAGTGCACATGTTGACAACAGAGGCCTTTAACGCGCTATTGAAGACGTTGGAGGAACCTCCATCCCATGTTTTGTTTATATTGGCTACAACAGAACCACACAAGTTGCCAGCGACCATTATTTCACGCTGTCAACGTTTTGACTTTCATCGGATAGCCTTATCCGAGATGGTAGAGAGGCTTCAGGAAATCTGTGAGAAACAGCATGTGAGCGTCGAGGATCATGCGTTGCAGCTGGTCGCCAAGATGGCCGAGGGCGGGATGCGTGATGCCCTCAGCTTGTTGGATCAGGCGCTTAGTTTTAGCGGAGATCACGTTACGCTTCAGGATATTTTGCAGATAACAGGCTCTGTTTCTCAGACATACTACTCGACGCTCGCCAAGAGGATTGTCGAGAGTGATGTCGCCCAGGTCATGCAGGAATTTGACCAGCTCATGCAGCAGGGGAAAGATCCTGAGCATTTCTTGCAGGATTTTATGTATTACTACCGCGATTTGCTGCTGCTCAAGACCGCTCCTACTCTGCAAGAGATCGTGGAGCGGACGCTGGTGGATGATCAATTTACGGCTGTGGCGGAGCTTTATTCTTTGGCTGGATTATATGATATGATCGAGGCATTGAATCAATCGCTTGCCCAACTGAAATGGTCCACCTATCCTCGAATTCTGGTTGAGCTGTCCTTGGTCAAATTGTGTCAGTACAGCCAGGGGCAAGGAACAGTGGTTAAATCAACGTCCGCGACTTCATCGGTTGCTCCGGAAGAGCTAACGACTTTGATGAACCGTCTCCGCTCTTTGGAGGAAAAGGTCACACAAGCCACCGCGCGTAATCAGTTGGGGACGACTGGTGCTGGACATGAAGAGGCGAAGGAACCAGCGCGACGTCCAGTTGCTTCATCTGCTTCAGGCGGAATTCGAACTCCGATGAACAAGGTGAAGGAAGTCGCTCGTTCCTTGGATGAGGCGAGAACGCAAAGACTCAAAGGCTTATGGGGTCAAATACTTTCCGACGTAAAAAAAGTCAGGATTCAGCATTACGCCTGGCTCGTCAATGGTCAACCAGCCGGGGTGAATCAGGATTCAGTTGTTGTCATTTTCAAAAGCCCTATCCATTGTGAAAAGACGATGGAGCCGGAACTAAAAGGAATCGTCGAGCAAGCCATCCAGAACGCCACAGGGGCTTCACTACAGCTGCTATCGGTGATGGAGGAGCAATGGACGTCCTTGGTTGAGCAAAGCGGGGTAGACCCGGAGGCTAAGGGTGAGGATCCATTTGTTTCGGAAGCGCTGAAGCTGGTAGGAGAGCAGCTGCTCGAAATCAATGATTAGCATTGAAAGAGTATTGATGAACGCCATTCATTTTCTAGGAGGAATATCATATGAAAAACATGCAACAAATGATGAAACAAGTGAAAAAAATGCAAGAAGATATGCAAAAGGCGCAAGAACAGTTGAAAGACAAAGTGGTTGAGGGAACAGCTGGTGGAGGCGCGGTTATGGTGAAAGCGAACGGCCATAAGCAAATTCTCGACATTACGATCAAAGCAGAAGTAGTCGATCCAGAAGACGTTGAAATGCTGCAAGATCTTGTGTTGACTGCGGTGAATGACGCGCTTCGCAACGCTGATGAATTGGCTGGCAAAGAGATGGGACGATTCACTGGCGGGATGAATATTCCTGGACTATTCTAGTTTGAACAGGATAGATCGCCCCTTAAAGGAGTAGAGATAATGTTCTATCCAGAACCGGTATCCAAGTTAATTGAAGGATTTATGAAGCTGCCAGGCATTGGCCCCAAGACGGCGGGCCGCCTGGCGTTTTTTGTACTGAACATGAAGGAAGACGATGTGCTTGACTTGGCCAAGGCGTTAGTCAATGCCAAGCGTCAGCTCCATTACTGCTCGGTCTGTAACAATATCACGGATCTGGACCCGTGTCATCTCTGCAGAGACAAGCGTCGGGATCAATCGGTGATCTGTGTGGTGCAAGAACCCAAGGATGTTGTAGCGATGGAGAAAACCCGAGAATTTGAAGGGGTATACCATGTCTTGCATGGTGCCATCTCGCCAATGGACGGAATCGGACCAGAAGATATTCGTATTCCTGACTTGTTGAAGCGTTTGGGCGATGAGCAGGTAAAAGAGGTCATTCTCGCAACGAATCCGAATATCGAGGGAGAAGCAACCGCTATGTACCTTTCCCGCTTGATTAAACCATTCGGGATTCGGGTCACTCGAATTGCCCATGGATTGCCAGTCGGCGGCGATTTGGAGTATGCTGATGAAGTAACACTTACCAAGGCACTAGAAGGCCGAAGAGAGTTATAATGAACATAGCGAATGGAAGGCTCGGCAATTGTCGAGTCTTTTTGCATGTCGAGTCTAATAGTGATCATATATAGGGTCATGATTTGATGGGACGAGGCATAGTCTAAGAAGAGGAGAGAGAATCCATGTATGTAGGAACTCAACTTCAACCGTTTACGGCGCCGCCCAATCGGACGAGACGCTGGGCATACCTATTGTTGTTCGGATACACTTTGAACCTGCTGATAGAATTCATGATGCTTCGTTTTACCAAAGGAACAGATGGACATTGGGTTGTTGAAATGGCAACGAAACTAGAGAATGGGATGATTTTCTTAATTCTCGGTGCCGGTGCTTTTAGTTTGATCTGTTCTGTCGGGTTTATCATCAGTTTTCTTCGGGAGCGTCGATTTCACAGAGAAAGAATCAGCCGATGGTCGGTGACGATTGACGATTTCTTGCATGTGATGGCGTGGCTTCAAATCTTTACTACCTTTATGTATGCGGGATATGCGTTCTTCCTTCCCAATCCTATTTTTCCAGAAGGAAGCATCGGCGGAGTTCTGGAATCGGCATCGTTTCAATTGATGATCCTTGTCATAGCGGCCTTCCGGTTTTTTGGCAGATGGGAAGTGATCGGGTTTACGCGACCGAAGAGTATGACCCGAATGCTGTTGGCGATTGTTGGTATTCTCGCCTTTATCATTGTCGGATTGGATTTTTTGCTTACGACTCCGATTGCCGACTGGTTGAATCTATCGTTGCAATCACAGCGGGAAACAGACATTCAGAACAGCATCGTTCAAGCGAAGACCTTTAATTGGATGAATGGTCTCGTCTCCATTGCCGTTGTGGGCATCATGGTGCCGATTGCGGAAGAAATCTTGTTTCGTGGAGTGATTCAGACCTACCTGGTGAAGCGCTTTGGGGCTGTTATTGGTGTGCTCTTAACCAGCTTTTGGTTTGCGTTAATGCACGTCGATATCGCTCTATTTATACCGCTGTTTGTGATCGGGTTAGGATTGGGATTTGTACGCCATCGGTACAACTCGATTTGGGGAGCCATTATTCTCCATAGCCTGAATAATCTGGCGAGTGCGATGCATTATTTTAACTAAAGAAGCCATACAAGTGTTAAGTGGGGGGAAGCGGGATGAAGTGGTTTCGGAGTAACAAAACAAGTGTTGTCATTCGCAATGACTGGAATTCGTTGACCGAAGCGATTGAGCGTGCCCGCCTCAATTGGCAGCACGCCCAACAGATGATGAGCACAGCGGAAGCAAAGCATGTGGACCAAGCCATTTACTATCTACAGCTGACCGAGAAACGTTACATGTTTTTGCTTGATCGAGCTCGTGCCGTATATGCGAAGAAGCATGCTTAGGGGGTAGCAGGATGGGTACCGAATGGATTGTTGCGTTAATCATCATCGGTATATTGCTTATGGTGGCTGCTAGCAAATCAATGACCAAGCCGCTTCGCTGGATAGGGATTTTGGCGATTAACGTTGTGATTGGCGCCATTCTTCTTTTCTTTGCCAATCTCGTCGGGGAGATGGCAGGGTTTCATCTACCGATTAATCCCGTGACGGCCGTTCTCTCTGGGTTCTTGAGGATTCCCGGGTTACTCGCTCTGATTGCCATTAAGCTATACGTTATGTAGGTTCTCTTATGTTTTCTTGTAACCTTCTGTCAGAAGAAAGGCAATGCTTCTGGTTTCGTATTTGATCCGGCAATGTTTCGGTTGTCGAAACGAATGGATTAGCCCTATGATCCGTGGAAGCGCCAAGACCAATCCCCCCGCCAAAAAGTCGATGGCATAGCTTTGCGGGATCCATACGAATAAGGCTGCAGGCACGCATATACTCCCAAGACAAACCGTAGTTTCAGCCGCACGGAAAAATCCAAGTGTAGCAGGATAAGCGGTTCCCGCCCCCCACCACGGACAAAACAACATGTCTGGTGAGAGCCTCGGTCTCGTTGAAACGGAGTATGCATACAAACGAAAGAACATGATATGCAGAATCGGCAGCAACGCCAGAATGGATAAAGAAACGAATAATTCCTCAAAATGAACGGGAAAAACTCGTGTTGATCCGAAGAGTAATCCTCCCAAACAAACCACTTGAAGCAGATAGCCTGCCAGTTTCCACCGAAAACGATATAAGAGTTGATAGTGATAGATGGTCTGTTCTTTCATAGCAGGCCTCCTTTTTTTGTGTGAAAAACGACATAACCGTTTGGTGTTGACTCTATATTACCTCAATTTTTCCTTGGACGTCTCTCTTCTAGCAGTTATGGAACGTGGTCCTCTCGTCAACAATAAACAACGAGAGACGTTTATAGCCAATGGAAGATAAGGATCACAAGGAGAACAGACATGGAGCCAATCTGGACATTACTAGTCGATTCGGAAGAAGGTTCGCTTTCCGATGATCTTCAACATACATGGAATAGACGAGGATTTACAATCACAACAGAGGAACGAGCGGCTACCGCTACTTCGGCCGTTCATGGGCTTCTTGTTTCAAGGGAGTGTAGTATTTCTCAGCTTCTTTCAAGGACGATGAAATGGCTGTCCGTGAATGGGCAGAGCAAGTTCCTCATCCTGTTGGTTGGAGATGAGATTCCCCATGGGATGGCTGAACAACTTCATGCTGCTTCTGGTGCGCATCCGGTTGACGTCGTGCGCCTTTTTCTATTACCGGATCAGGAGCATGCGGTCATTGGAGGCGATCCATCCAGTGATTGGGTGAGCACGCTTCGACGGGCTCTTGCAGATGAGGGGGTAATTTCGCAGATTTGTCAACGAATCGAGGCAGACGAAGCAGCGGTCTGTCTGTCGCTTTATCTTGAATGGAAGCATCATTTCTATATGTTCATAGGCGAACGGTGCGACCAGCTCCAAGCAAGAGCGGATGTAGTTGCCTGGGCACTTGGAATGGATAAACGGATCGGGCAAGGCTGGATTCAGGACAAGCCTTCACTTGACCACGTGAAATCGATACCCGTTCACTCCATCTCCCCGCAAGATTGGATGGTTCGAGAGCTACGCCTCCTGCTTACTCAGATCAATCCTCGGGCAGTCGCCATCTGGTCGGATGAGCGGAGTATTGCATTGATTGCACCCGAGATTGAGCGGCACGCTTCGATTCGCTTATATGTGACAGGGAACAACCATAGAGCAAATCATCCCGGGCAGGGTCGCTTTCTTCGGTTTACAAATCCGCAAGAATCACTAATAGATGCCGATGCTCTGCTGATTTTGGATGTTGATCCACTCATTAAAGAGATGTCACCCCATGTGTTTGTCCAAACCATGCGAAAGCCTGTCATTCTCGACGCCTGCTCCTGCTATCCGCTTCAGGAGATGGAAGCCTTCCACATTGCTTATCGAACCATTGGGCAAAGGACGAGATTTTTTTGAAAAATTCGACCTTTTATCCTGAGAAAAAATGTATAATTTAGTTACGATGGTTTAAATGTAAACGATTTCATCTTTATAAGAGGTGAAGGGATGGTCCCTAAGCGGCCTCGAACCTAATGCAATAGGAGGATTACATGAATCAGAAGAACGCACAGTCTTTGGTGAACGATTATCTGGATTTGTACCTCTATGCCGGAAGTATTGGTGATTGCGAATGGCAGCAGGAAATTATGGCTAGGTTGCATGAGCTTTATAACGGCAAAGACAGTCTTATGGACAACCAAACCTACACCCGGGAAGATCTTTGGCAGATATTTAATGGAATGAATCAAGAAATTCTAACACTCTACAAACAACTGCGAAGCCAGCCTGGCAATCGGTTTTTGCGAGAAAAAGTGTGGGAACTAAAAGCAAAACGTCAATCGTTAACCCGTCAGCTTTCTACTGTGGCGAAAATCCAATAAAACTGCATGCGGAAGGGAATCGTTCGTGGCTAATTTGTGGGCCTGGGTGAGTCCCTTTTTTACTTGGCAGATAGACGGCTCTGCTGGCTCCAGATGCTCATCTGACAGGTGACTTCAGGAACGTTTGGAATGGAACTGCTTATAATGGGGTATAATGTTTGGTATATAGTGGAAAAAGGTGGGGGCTACCATGGAAAAGCCTGTCCAGAATTGTATCGTGTGCAGAGAAGACCACGAAACTGGGATTGTGATCAATGATCAGTTCATCTGCCATTCATGCGAACAAGAGATGGTTAAGACAGACGTCCGTGAAGAGAAATATCTGTTCTTCATTCAACAGATGAAGCAGATCTGGTTAAAGAAAAACGCGTAACGGTGAGTCAAACACGTGTAAAAAAGGCATTTGCTATTTAAAGCAGATGCCTTTTTGCTTTACTCCCTGCGCCCAAGGCTTGGCGAAGCCCAAGTTTTCTACTACTATTTAGATAGAATAGTGACTGAAAAATACGATTTTGTAGGTTTTGTCAATGAATCGGAAACGGGATTGAAAGGATGTGAGTTTCATGTTTACAAGAGATGAGGCCTTCTGGGAGAGGCAGCATCGGGCTCCGCTTTTTGACGCGTTGAGCCAACACGCCAGGAACCGTCCGCATCCTTTTCATGTACCTGGGCATAAAATGGGACACAGCTTTGATCGGGAAGGCAAAGACGCGTATCAATCGATCCTTGCGCTTGATGTAACGGAAATTACGGGAATGGACGACCTTCACCATCCGGAAGGGATTATCGCGGAGGCGCAGAAGCTTGCGGCGGAAGCGTTCGGGGCGGAAGAGACGAGGTTTCTGATCGGCGGCAGCACAGTCGGCAATATCGCCTTAATTTTAACCGTTTGTCGGCCGGGAGATAAGATTATTGTTCAGCGCAATTGCCACAAGTCTGTTTTTAACGCGATCATTCTGGCGCGGGCAGAACCAATTTTTATTGTACCTGCGGTTGATATACCGACAGGGGTAGCGGTTGGGCTGAGAAAAGAAGATGTCGAACGCGCATTGCAAGCTCATCCCGACGTCAAAGCCGTATTTTTAACGAACCCCACCTACTATGGGATGGGAATTGATCTGGCGAAGATGGCAACCATTGTCCATCGATTCGGAATTCCGCTTCTGGTGGACGAGGCGCACGGTGCTCATTATGGTTTTCATCCAAAGGTTCCCGTCTGTGCTATGCAATGCGGAGCGGATGCGGCGGTTCAGTCGACGCACAAGATGGCGACTGCTATGACGATGTCCTCCATGTTGCACATTCAAGGAAACCGGATCGACCGCGAGCGTTTGGCTATGACCCTCGGGATGATTCAATCATCCAGTCCGTCGTATCCATTGATGGCTTCACTTGATCTGGGTCGACGGCATATGGTGGTAGAAGGTGCACGGGAAATGGACCGTGTACTCGCTCGAATGGATTGGCTCCGCGAGAATTTGGCGACACTTCCTTGGTGTAGGGTTTCTGCTTTGGAAGAAGGAAAAGCCTATTCCACACTTGATCCTTTCAAACTACACATCAGCCTGTACACGAACGAATTGACAGGCTATGAGCTGCAAGGCCATTTGGAGGCAGCGGGGATATTTCCTGAGTTGGTAGACAGAAATCATGTATTGCTGGCGGCCTCAACAGGAACTTCTCGAGATGATGTCGAAAGTGTATGGCATGTCATGAGAGAACTTGAATGTACCCCTTTAACAGAAGCAGACACCGTGTTTCAAGCGGGACTTCTTGCTTCCACGTTTGTACGAGAACTAAAGATTCCCATCTATGAAGCAGTTCATCTTGCGAAAAATTCGATACCACTTCTCGAAGCGGAAGGGAGAATTGCTGGTGAAATGGTGATTCCCTATCCTCCTGGTATTCCCTTATTGGTACCTGGTGAACGCATAGATGGTCACGTCATCTCCTTGCTTGCTGAAATGGCAGCCGACAAGGTGCGTTTTCAAGGAGCAAGCGATCCGGGACTTACCACGATTCAGGTTATTTAATCTAGGAGGGAACCAGTTGAACGGCTTATTTATCACCTTTGAAGGGCCAGACGGAGCAGGGAAAACCACGCAGGTACAGAAATTTGCGGAGCAATTAATCCAGCAAGGCTATGATGTCCTGCTGACCAGGGAACCGGGCGGAACGCCAATCAGTGACCAGGTTAGAGAGCTTGTTCTCAGTCCTTCTCATCCAGAAATGCACGATCATACGGAAGTGCTGCTGTATGCGGCTTCCCGGTCTCAACACGTGCATGAAAAAGTAATCCCTGCCCTCAAAAGCGGAAAAATTGTCGTTTGCGACCGCTTCGTAGACGCAAGCATTGCCTATCAAGGGTATGGCTTGGGCATCCCGGTAGAAGAAGTAGAACGGATTAACCGGTTTGCAACAAGCGGTCTTGTACCTAATCGTACGTATATGCTCGATGTGCCAGTAACGGAAGGGAAAGCGCGCCTGTTGGCGAGAAGCGGACTCGATCGGATTGAACAAAAGGGCGAAGCCTACCACGAGCGTGTACGAGAAGGATTTCGTAAACTAGCAGCTCAACATCCCGAGCGCATCCAAGTGATTAATGCTTGTCGGAGCATTGAGACGATCGCTCATGAAATACTGACAGATTTTACAGATTGGCTCTGCCATAACAAGTAACGTAAGCTGAGCAGAAAGGGTGTATGCGATGAAAATGGTGATCGCCGTCGTACAAGACAAGGACAGTGGACGTCTATCTCAAATGCTTGTCAAAAAAGGGTTCCGTGCGACCAAATTGGCGAGTACGGGTAGTTTTTTACGCGCAGGTAATACGACGTTTCTGGTAGGAACGGAAGACCATTTAGTTCCAGATGTGATCGATATCATCCAACACAGTTGCAAATCTCGCAAACAGATGGTTACACCCGTTTCGCCGCTCGGTAGCGCTGTTGATACGTTTATGCCTTATCCACTGGAAGTTCAGGTGGGCGGGGCAGCCGTATTTGTTTTAGATGTAGAGAATTTCCACTCTTTCTAGGAAAAGAGCATAGATACAAACGCGTCGGAGGTGAGCGCTATTGATGAAAATTGGCGAGGGTTTACGACCTAACTTTGATCCATTACGAAATACGGATAATCGTAAAAATATTCCACACGATAAGATTAACTTTGGTGAATTGGTAAGAGGCGAGGGTAATCGATTAACGGAAGATCGTTTAAGCCAATTGCTGAATGATATTGAACGACAAGGGCAAATTCTCGCTCGCTCACGTGCCGTGCGTGATTTTTATCAATACAAGAATTTGGTCAAACGTTTCATGGAAGAGGCGGTCAAGTTCGGAGTCGCGCTGGAAGAGAGACGCGGCACGAATCGACGGGGACGAAGCCGATTGTATAAAATTATCAAGGAAGTAGACAGTCACCTGCTGCAACTGGCAGAAGAACTTTTAGCGGAGGAAGCTCCGACGATTGACCTTCTCGCGAGAATTGGTGAGATTCGCGGGTTATTAATTAACCTTTATTTCTAAGTGAAAAGTGAGCACCCCGCCGAGCATCATGGTGGTGTGCCAGGCGGGTAAAGAGTTAGGTGTGAAAACAATGACGTGGAGTTCATTTACGGAACAGAGACGAGTAGCGGATATTCTTTCAGGCAGTTTGCGGAATAATCGACTGGCTCATGCGTATCTGTTCGTAGGTCCCAGAGGTTGTGGCAAAAAACGAATGGCACTCCAAGTGACCAAGTCGCTTTTTTGCGAGAAGTTAACGCATGATGCCTGCGGCGAGTGTAACAACTGCAGGCGTATAGAAGCTGGTAACCATCCAGACGTGTTCACAATCGCACCAGATGGGGCCAGTGTCAAAATTGATCAAATCCGTTCCTTGCAAAAAGAGATGGCCATGCGCTCGCTAGAATCAAAGCATAAAGTGTATATTCTGGAGCATGTCGATAAAATGACGACACAGGCAGCCAACAGCTTGCTGAAGTTTCTGGAGGAGCCGCCTGCTGGGGTCATCGCCCTTCTGCTCACAGAGAACAGTCACACACTTCTGCCAACCATTCTATCCAGGTGTCAAACCATCTCTTTTGCCCCTTTGTCAGGCGAGTTTATCGCACAACAGCTTGTGAACGAAGGGATTCCGATTGGACTTGCGCAAGCTGCATCCCAAATTACGGTACATTTGGATGGGGCAAGGGAATTAAGCCAATCAGATTGGTTTGCACTGTTTCGAAATATAGTGATACAATTAGTGAAAGAAATTAAGCAACCTGGCTCGCTGGCGTTGTTTACGATACAAGAACTTTTTCTCAAGAATGATCGGGTGAAAGAGGAGCTGCCTCTATTGCTGGATTTGCTCATCCTTTGGCTGCGTGATCTCCTGTATATCCAAGTAGGCCGACAGGCTCGACTTATTAATAGCGACCAGAAGGATGTGCTTGAAGGACAGGCTTATGCTTGGACACAAGCGGAGCTAATGCAAGGAATAGCGCTCGCCATGGAGACGCGAAACCGGATAGAGCGGAATGCCAATGCGCAATTGGCGTTGGAGCGGCTGGTTCTTCAACTCCAGGAGGGATAATGTTTGTACGAGGTAGTTGGTGTCCGATTTAAAAAAGCGGGCAAGATCTATTATTTTGATCCAGACCAATTGCCGGTGGAAAAGGATCGTAGTGTGATCGTGGAAACGGCAAGAGGGATTGAATACGGCAAAGTGGTGATCGGCAAAAAGACCGTAAGTGAGAACGACGTCGTTCTACCTTTGAAAAAAGTAATTCGGGTCGCCGATGAACATGACGCTACACAGGTTGAAGAAAACAAAGCGGCTGCGAAGAACGCTTTTAAGATATGCCATACCAAGATCCAAGAACATCAACTAGACATGAAGCTGGTGGATGTTGAGTATACGTTTGACCGCAACAAGATTATTTTTTACTTCACTGCAGACGGACGCGTAGACTTCCGGGAACTGGTGAAAGATCTGGCTTCTGTGTTCCGCACTCGGATTGAACTGAGACAAATCGGAGTTCGGGATGAAGCGAAGATGCTGGGTGGCATTGGGCCATGTGGGCGAATGCTGTGCTGTTCTACTTTTTTGGGCGATTTTGAACCTGTTTCGATCAAGATGGCGAAGGATCAAAGCCTCTCCCTCAATCCGGCAAAAATTTCCGGTTTGTGTGGACGTTTAATGTGCTGTCTTAAGTACGAAAATGATAACTATGAGGGTGCTAAAGAGGATTTGCCTGACATGGGCGCCAAAGTGGTTACTCCGATGGGACCAGGCAAGATTGTCAATGTGAACATCCTGGAACGCTCCGTTCAAGTTGATCTGTTGGAAGCAGAACGAGTAATGGAATTTAGTCTTGACGAGATATTTAACGAACAATAGTATGGTGTAGACAAGATGGTTTGGTAGCGGAGACGGGGTGGTCAAGTGGATAAACGTGATATCTTCGTGAAGATGGCAAGTATCGAAGAGAGAATTGGCGAATTATATCAAGAAATCGGCGAATTAAAAAATGTAATCGTCGCCTTAATTGAGGAAAATGGTCAATTGATCGTGGAAAATGAACATCTGCGGAATCGACTTGAGCCGAAGAAGCAAGCCTCCCCAACCAAAACAAAAGTGGAGAAGCAATCAACCAAAAAGCCCCAAAAACAAGTGGTTGGTGAAGGATACGACAATCTTGCTCGGTTGTATGCGGAAGGTTTCCACATTTGCAATATTCACTATGGAAGTTTACGAACAGAAGGAGATTGCTTGTTTTGCCTCTCCTTTTTGACGGGAAGTACCCATAAATAAAGGAAGCGACCTGATTCCATCTGGACAGGTCGCTTTTTCCCTACTATCTGGTGCTTGACGATTAAGCAAAGGTAAAGGAGTAGCAGCTTAATAATGGACAAACCACAAGTTCCTCTTTATGAGTCAGAACGTATAGACGATTTACTGACCCACGACTTGAAGATTATCCAGAGTCATGAGGTATTCTGTTTCTCGATGGATGCTGTTTTACTGGGACGGTTTGCTTCTGTTCCAAAGCGCGGGAGAATCATGGATTTCTGCACAGGGAATGGGGCGATCCCGTTGATTATGAGCACCAGAACCCTACACGCCACGATCACTGGAATCGAGATTCAGCCAAGGCTGCAGGATATGGCACAGCGGAACATTGATCTCAATAACTTAAACGAGCGAATTACGATCCATCTAGGAGATGTGAAGGAAGCGGTCAAAGAATTCGGATACGGCCAATTTGACTTAATTACCTGCAATCCTCCGTATATGCCGGCAAGCAGTGGGGAACAGAACGAGAATCAGCATTTGGCGATCGCCAGACATGAGATTCTGCTCAATCTGGAAGATGTGATCCGTGTTGCCAGTCAACTGCTCAAAACAGGTGGCAAGCTTGCCCTGGTACATAGAGCGACCCGGATGATTGATATTATTACACTGATGCGACAATATGGGATAGAACCCAAGCGTATGCGTTTGGTCCATCCACGGAAAGACGCCGAGCCCAATATGATTTTGATCGAAGGGACACGTGGAGGTAAACCTGAATTGCGGATTCAGCCACCGTTAATTGTGTATCAACAAGGAGAAGAATACTGTGATGAATTGTACGAAATCTATTTCGGTAAGCGCGATTCCCTCACATAACAGCCATTTCGTCTACATTCTTCGTTGTTCCGATGATACGCTTTATACCGGTTATACAACCAATTTAGTGAGGCGGCTTCACCAGCATAATGAAGGCAAAGCGGCGAAGTACACTCGGGGGCGTGGACCAGTCGAGATGGTTTATACGGAAGAAGGCGCGGACCGCTCCTGGGGATTAAAGCGAGAGGAAGCGATTAAACGCCTTCCGCGGAAAAAAAAGGAACGTTTAATCGATCATTACGGCGAAAAGAGGGATGGTCTTGAATAGCCAACAAAGCTTTTCAACCCCGCATGATGGCATACTCTATCTGGTGGCCACACCGATCGGGAATCTCGAAGATATAACAGTTCGTTCCCTCAATACACTGCGGGAAGCGGATATTATCGCGTGCGAAGACACGAGACAAACTCGCAAGCTGCTCAATCATTTTCAAATAGAAAAGCGAACTATCAGTTACCACGAACATAATAAGGAAGCAAGCGGACAAGGCATACTCGATCTGTTGGCGGAAGGGAAAAAAATCGCACTGGTCAGTGACGCTGGACTGCCGGCAATCTCCGATCCTGGCGCTGATTTGGCCCGAGACGCTATAGCCGCCGGTTTTCCGGTCATTCCAATACCCGGAGCCAATGCCGCTTTAACAGCGCTGATCGCATCTGGCCTGCCTACGGATCGATTCATCTTCTGCGGTTTTCTTCCGCGTGAGAAAAAGGAACGGCGCAATGAACTGGACAGGCTCCGTCGATATCCGGAAACGCTGATCTTTTACGAGGCTCCCCATCGAATTGATAAAACCATCGAAGCGATGCTTGAGGTGCTGGGTGATCGCCAAGCTGTTCTTGCCCGAGAGCTGACGAAGCGATATGAAGAGTTTACTCGTGGACAGCTTTCCGAGCTCTTGGAGTGGATCAACTCGGGAGAAGTGCGCGGAGAGTTCTGTATGGTGGTAGCTGGCTATGAGGGGGAAGCTTCAGGAGAAGAAGAGGAAATGACTTGGTGGAAGGATCTAAGCCTTGTCGAGCACATTGAACAGTACATCTCCCAAGGACTGCATTCCAAGGAAGCGATCAAGCAAGTTGCTCAAGACCGCGATCTGCCCAAAAGAGATGTCTACAAGGAATATCATACATAGAAAAAAACCCCCGTTCACGTGAGCGGGGGTTTCGACATTTGTTATTCAACAGTAGATTTATCGAGCATGGACATCAATTCTTGTACAGCCTCTTTGCTGATCATTTTGCCTTTGTAGTAAATCAAGTTGTCAGCATTTCCTGTAAAGATGCAAGCTGGCTCGTATTTTTTCAGGATAATGCGCTCTCCGTCTACATAGATCTCCAAAGCGTCTTTTTCAGCGATGCCAAGTGTACGGCGAAGTTCGATAGGAATTACAACACGTCCGAGTTCATCAACTTTTCTTACAATACCAGTAGATTTCATAGTACTTGTCCCCTCTCACATTGTAGGAATTTGCATTTATATTCCTAAACACTTTGTATTTATCGTCAATATTCGACAATTAATTTTGTTTTCATCATACCAGTGATTCCAAAAGGTGTCAATATATCTTTTACAATTTATAGAATATGTGGATTCGTTTATCACTATTTATTTACTTATTTATGATCTGGTTAAAAAACTTACCATAAATAGGACCAGAATGAGGAGTAAACGAAAAGTAATATCCAGAATATCCCGAAAACAGCTGGAAATTGTATAACATAATCATTCGATAAATGCGTCATATTTTGTCGAATAAAATATCACATTCGACAAAATCACCTGTTAATTGATAAACGACGTCCTTTTTGAATGTTGTTCAGCCCTTATCGGAATACCCTTGACAGCAGGTTTACAAAGGAATAACTTAGTACATAATAGAGATTGTTGTTACATAAGCGGACGATGATGGGAAGAGTAAATTCAATGCCAGATTTCAGAGAGCCGGGGAAGGTGGAAACCGGTATTTGCGCGTGAGTTGAAGATGGCCCCGGAGTTCTCGGATGCGAGCCGTTCCTTTTGATTGGTGGAACAGTAAGTGTTCGACGTTATCCTGCGTTAAAGGATTAGTCTATGTTGACTTGCCAAGTCCATTCCTTGCAAAAGGGTGGAAAATTTGGGTGGTACCACGGGTATAAAGACTCGTCCCAATTTCGGGGCTGAGTCTTTTTTTATTTCTTAATAGGACTAATTGTAAGGGGGATTTATAGTGAGTAAAAAAACGTATTACATCACCACACCGATCTATTATCCAAGCAATAAGCTTCATATTGGGAACGCCTACACAACGATTGCCGCAGATGCGATGGCACGGTATAAGCGTTTGCGCGGGTATGATGTTTATTATTTGACAGGAACAGATGAACACGGACAAAAACTCCAAGAGCGCGCCAAGGAAGAAGGTAAACAGCCGCTGGAATTCATCGATCCGGTTGTTGATTGGATTCGTGACTTGTGGGATAAGCTGGACATTACTTATGACGATTTCATCCGTACAACTCAGGATCGCCACAAGGAAGTGGTTCAAAAAATCTTCCAGCGTCTCCTCGATCAAGGCGATATTTATCTCGGAGAATATGAGGGATATTACTGTGTGCCGGACGAGGCGTTTTGGACCGAAACCCAAGCCAAAACGGACAAAGGCTACTTCTGCCCAGATTGCGGACGTCCCGTCAATTTGGTGAAAGAGAAGAATTACTTCTTCCGTATGTCAAACTATCAAGATCGACTGCTTCAATATATCGAGGAACATCCGGATTTCATTCAACCGGAATCTCGCCGCAATGAGATGATTAACAACTTCCTCAAGCCGGGATTGCAAGATTTAAGTGTGTCTCGCAGTACGTTCGACTGGGGAATCAAGGTTCCAAGCGATCCAGAGCACGTTGTCTATGTGTGGATTGACGCCTTGACCAACTATATTTCAGCATTGGGTTATCTCTCGAATGACGACAGCAAATACAAGAATTACTGGCCTGCGGATGTTCACCTCGTTGGAAAAGATATTTTGCGTTTCCACACCATTTATTGGCCAATTCTCTTGATGGCTATCGGTGAACCATTGCCGAAAAAGATCTTCGGTCATGGCTGGTTGTTAATGCCAGACGGCAAAATGTCCAAGTCGAAAGGAAACGTAATCGATCCGAAGTTCCTGATCGACCGATATGGTTCTGATGGCGTGCGTTATTTCTTGCTTCGCGAGATCGCGTTTGGTCAAGATGGCGTGTTTACTCCTGAGAGCTTTGTCCAACGACTCAATTTTGACTTGGCGAATGACCTGGGTAACCTGGTGAGCCGAACTGTGGCGATGGTGGAGAAATACTTTGATGGAGTATTGCCAGCTCCGACACAGCCAGGAGAATTCGACGAAGATTTAATCGCGCTTGCAACCAAGACAGCCTCACTGGCGGAAGAACATTTGGATGAGATGCGCTTCAGCAATGCCTTAACCCATATCTGGGAGCTGATCGGACGCACCAATAAATATATTGACGAAACACAACCATGGGCGTTGGCCAAATCAGAGGAGAACCAAGCGCGTCTTGGAACCGTTATGTATAACCTTGCGGAGAGCATTCGCATCATCTCGATCTTGATTCAGCCGTTCATGACCAAAACCCCTGCGAAGATTTGGGAGCAGCTCGGAATTGCTGATCAAACTGACAGCCAAGCATGGGAATCCGCGTATCAATGGGGTCAGCTGAAAGCTGGAAGCAAGCTCTCTCGCGGAGAAGTTCTCTATCCTCGTCTTGAAGTGGAGAAAGAACTAGAGTTTATTGATGCTTCGACAGCAGAAGCCCGCAGACAAGCGGAAGAGAACAAGAAGAAGCTGGAAGCCCTGAAAGGAGAAAAAAGCGTGTCCGACAACAAAGAAACACCGGTAACTACCGATAATCAAGCTGAGGTGGCGGCAAAACCTGCAGATGCCAAAGACGAAATCTCCATCGACGACTTCGTGAAGGTAGAGCTTCGTGTAGGCCAAGTAACCGCTTGTGAGAAACACCCGAACGCGGATAAATTGCTTATTCTTCAACTCGATATGGGCTATGAACAACGTCAAGTTGTATCCGGTATCGCAAAATACTACCAACCGGAAGAAATGGTCGGCAAAAAAGTAATCGTCGTGGCCAATTTGAAGCCGGTTAAACTTCGCGGGGTTATGTCCCAAGGGATGATTCTGGCTGCATCCCAAGGTGAGGAGCTTACGTTGGCAACGGTTGATCCAAGCATGCCGAACGGAGCCATTGTGAAGTAACGAAAGGGCTGAATTCGCTTGATCATCGATACACATGCACATTTAAACGCACCAGAGTTTGACGAGGATCGGGATGCCGTCATCGCCCGAGCTCGTGAGAACGGGATCTCAACCATTATTAACATTGGCTTTAATCGGGAGACGATCCCTACTTGTCTGGAGCTTGCCGAGAAGTACGAGTTCATTTACGCAGTGGTTGGCTGGCACCCGCAAGATGCCAAGGACATGACCGATGCTGATCTCGAATGGATTGAGGAGCTGACCAAGCATCCCAAGGTTGTCGGGATCGGCGAGATGGGACTTGATTATTACTGGGATACATCGCCTCGAGATGTTCAAGCGGAGGTTTTTCGTAAACAGATCCGCCTTGCCCGTAAATTGAAGTTGCCTATCGTGATTCATAACCGGGATGCCCATCAAGACGTCATCCGTATATTGCGCGAAGAGAAAGCGGAGGAAGTAGGCGGGATCATGCATTGTTTCTCGGGAAGCTGGGAAACTGCACAGATGGCGCTTGATCTGAACTTCTACATCTCATTTGGCGGTCCGGTGACGTTCAAGAATGCCAAACAACCGAAAGAAGTGGCATCAAAGGTACCGCTTGACCGCTTGTTAGTGGAGACCGATTGTCCGTACCTCACTCCGCATCCATTCCGGGGAAAACGTAACGAAACCGGATATGTGCGATACGTGGCAGAGGAGTTGGCAAATCTGCGTGGAGTTACTCTTGAGGAAATGGCGGCAATTACTTCAGAGAATGCCAAGCGTTTGTTTAAACTTCCGTAAACTGCATCTCCCTAAAATTTAATGGATTATCGACAAAGGCACCTTGCAAAAGGTGTCTTTTTTCGTGCCACATGCTTGTCCTAACCCTAGTTTTCCCCTATGTATTCGTTGGTTTTTTCGAAAAATGTAATACATATTAAAGAGTTTGCATACATTGAAAAGAAACGTAGCTTTTCCCAATTGTCGAACAAAAAAGTAAAGGATCGACAACTGAATCGACAGGAATAAGCTATCTTTTTACAAACCTTTTCTGTTAGCTTAATACCTAATGCCGCGACATGAATTCCAGTAATTACAACTTGATTTTTAGGGGGGAATTTGACAAACGGAGAAAAGTAGCATAAAATCGAGACGGCTTTGTTAAAGGAGTGTGGAAAATGGAGATTGGCAAGATATGGGTGACGCATAAGGCGTTGATCCTCTGGGTGGGGATTGCCTTACTGGCGTTATCTGTTGCAAGCTTCTTCTTTGTCCTAGCTACCCAGCCAAAGCATCTAACGCTTTCTGTGGATGGCGTTTCCAAGAACTATGAGACGCATGCGGATACAGTTCAGGAGTTTCTGAAAGAGCAGAATATTACGGTGTTGGAGCATGATGTTCTCTCACCGGAAGCGACTGCGCCTCTTAAGGAATCCATGACCGTCCAATTGCAAACGAGCTGGGCTGTGCCTGTTCAAGTAGACGGGCAAACAAAAATAGTACATACAGTCAAACGAGACGTAGCAAGTGTACTAAAGGATGCTGGGGTTACTCTCAGACAACAAGACAAGGTGCAACCTGCCTTAACATCGACGGTCTCAAAAGATACGAAGATTTCGATAAGCCGCATAGACCAAAAACTCGTGCAAGTTCAACAAGAAGTACCTTTTCAGGAAATTCGTAAAGCCGACGCTTCTCTCTCCAAAGGAAAGACGCGTGTCCTTCGAAAAGGTCAGCCGGGTAAAGCTGTCGTTCAGTACAAAGTCAATTTGGAGAACGGCAAGGAAGTTTCTCGCGAGCTAGTCAAGCGAGAAGTGGTTGCTCCTAAGGAAGATCAGGTTCTCCTGGTGGGAACCGCCAACAAGACGGTTTCGGCCGCATCCATTACTTCTCGTGGTGGGTTCGTGTTCAGACCAAGTCAGGTAATAAATAATGTTAGCTTAACAGCCTATTCCCCAGCCGTTGGAACACATACCTCAACGGGTGCAAGAGCAACGGAAGGCAGAACCATCGCTGTTGATCCAAGTGTCATTCCGCTTGGATGGTGGGTGTATATTGAGGGAGTCGGTTATCGCCGCGCAGAGGATACGGGTGGTGCCGTCAAAGGCAACAAGATTGATGTTTTCTTAGGTACGGAGGCAGAGGCCAATCGTTTTGGCCGCAAGCGAGGCAAAACCGTATATATCATCGGACCCAACAAACCATAGGTACTTACCGAAGCGAAATCAAACGCTTCGATGAAGTGGTCCCACATTTACCAAAGGCAGGAGGTAATCTCCTGTCTTCTATTTTTCGTTTGTAGGTAAAGACGATGAAGAATTAATGAACGTTTCAGCCAAACTTTCTTTTCTTCTGTTTACAAGTTTCGGCTGGGCATGCTACATACTAGGTATAAAGGTGTTAAAGGATGAAGGATGCAGATGAAGATAAAAGAGGTTATAGTCGTGGAAGGGCGCGATGATACGGCGGCGATTAAACGGGCCGTAAACGCGGATACAATTGAGACAGGAGGCTCGGCGATCAATCCGTATACGATTCGTAAAATACGTCTCGCCCAGGAGAAGCGTGGAGTCATTGTGTTTACGGACCCTGACTTTCAGGGGGAGCGAATCCGTAAGATCATTAGCAGAGAAGTACCCGGGTGTAAACACGCCTTTATTAAACGAGAAGAAGGTATGAAAAAAGGGAATATCGGGGTAGAAAATGCTTCGGTGGAAGTTATTATACGCGCGCTTGATCAAGTTAAGACCGAAATGATGGAGCAAGAAGAAGAAATCACGTTCGATGATTTGATCGACGCTGGATTGACGGCTCATCCCGAAGCCAAAGAAAGAAGAATCAAGCTAGGCGGTTTATTGGGAATCGGCTATGCCAATGCTCAGCAGATGCACAAGCGATTGAATCAGTTCCAGATCAGCCGTCAGGAATTCGCCGATGCTTTGGCCAAATTGGATGAGGGGGGGCAGCAATAAATGTCAGTACTCGAACAAAAAGATATTGCCACTCCGACGAGAACCAAACAGATTCTGGAGAAATACGGATTTTCCTTCAAAAAGAGCTTGGGACAAAACTTTTTGGTGGATACCAACATTCTTCATAATATTGTCGATGCGGCTCGGCTAAGTAAAAAGACAGCCGTAATCGAAATTGGACCAGGAATTGGCGCATTGACTGAACAATTATGTCGGGCGGCAGGAAAGGTGATCGCCATTGAGATCGATCAGCGGCTGTTGCCAATCCTTGCCGATACGTTATCTCCATATGACAACGTAGAAGTCGTGCATGGTGACGTGTTGAAGCTCAACCTGAATCAACTGATCGAAGAGAAACTTCGCGATTATGATGAGATCAGTGTCGTGGCCAACCTTCCCTATTATGTAACAAGTCCGATTCTCATGAAACTGCTGGAAGAACAGCTTCGGCTCAAACATATTGTCGTCATGATCCAGAAGGAAGTAGCCGACCGCATAGCGGCCAAACCAGGAAACAAAGATTACGGTTCACTCAGTGTTGCGGCCCAATTCTACGCGGAGGCAGAAGTAGCGATGATCGTGCCAGCCAGTGTGTTTGTACCGAAACCTAATGTGGATTCTGCGGTACTTAAACTATCCATTCGCCAAGAGCCAGCTGTTGTGGTGCGGGACGAACGGCTGTTTTTCCGTTTAGTACGAGCCAGTTTCGGACAAAGACGGAAGACGCTGTTGAACAATCTCATGAGCAATTTTGCGGGAAAAGAGCAAAAAGACGTGATCCTGCAGGCTCTGGAGTCCGTGGGCATTGATCCCTCCAGACGCGGAGAGACCTTGTCCATTGAAGAATTCGGAAAATTGTCAAACGCGTTTGGGGATTTGCTCCAATCGTGATAAAAAAGCCTCCCTTCAAGCGTAAATGAGAAGTTTACGGGAAGGGAGGCTTTTTTTGCGTGAAAAAGGCAAAATTCAACAAAAAGGGCGAAAAAATAGTCGTTGACAAAACTTAAGGTTGGTTGCTATAATTTTAATTTTTATTTGACACAATAGGGGTAGACTGTTATAATAGAAACAAGCGAGGTGGATAATACAAGATGGCTAGAAACGCTTTACTTGATATTAAACGCAGTTTAGACCTACACATTGGCGAGCGGATTGTGCTAAAGGCTAATGGTGGTCGTCGCAAGACCGTCGAGCGGACGGGCATCCTCGAAGAAACCTACCCATCAGTTTTTGTAGTCAAGCTTGATGATGATCAACTGTTTGAGCGCGTCTCTTACAGCTATGCTGATATTTTGACAGAGACCGTGGAACTAACCGTCTGTCGTGAAGATGAACACATCAGGATTACCTTCATTCAACAGTAGAGTCAATTTGGCTCTACTGTTTTTGTTTTTCCCAAGATGGCACATACTATACTTGTCAACGAGGAAGGAGGTTGTGAAGCGATGGGTCGTCGACGCGGAATCATGTCGGATCAATTCAAGATGGAACTCGCCAAGGACCTGGGGATCTATGAAACGGTGCAACAGGAAGGCTGGGGAGGCATTACCACTCGTGATGCGGGTAATCTCGTGAAACGGGCTATCCAGATCGCAGAGGAAGCGTTAGCCAAGCAAAACACCAATTCAACTCGTTGACACTAGAAAGCCGGGGAATTCCTCTGGCTTTCTTTTTCATAGGCCGATACGATGTCACAGGCCATCCATATGTGGAAAGGCGTATTTACTGGCATGGTTGATTCTGGCTGTGATAAAATAAGGAATTAGAATCAACAGACAGAGGTGAAGAAGGTGCGGATCTCAGTCAAAGCGCCGGCCAAAATTAACTTAACATTGGACGTCACATCCAAGCGGCCTGATGGGTATCATGAGGTGGAAATGGTTATGACCACTGTTGATCTTGCCGATCGGGTCGATTTAACATTACTTGGACATGATGAGATCACCCTCGATTGTTCAGCCAGTTTTGTTCCGGACGACATACGTAATCATGCCTTTAAGGCGGCCAAAATTTTAAAAGAGCGCTTCAATATTCAACAGGGTGTGAAAATCTATATCGATAAACAGATTCCCGTAGCAGCTGGACTCGCAGGCGGTAGCAGCGATGCGGCGGCAACGTTACGCGGATTGAATCAGCTATGGAACCTTCAGCTTTCGCTTGATGAACTGGCCGAAATCGGAGCGGAAATCGGTTCGGATGTACCGTTCTGCGTGTATGGCGGTACCGCGTTAGCCAAAGGACGCGGGGAATTAATTACGCATCTCACAACGCCAGCGCCGTGTTGGGTCGTGTTAGCCAAACCGCCAATAGGGGTTTCGACCGTCGATGTTTACGGAAACCTTCGGGTGAAGGAGATAACCAATCATCCGAATACAGAGCAGATGCTGCGAGCGATTGAAGAGCAGAATTTCGGGCTGATGTGTCGATCATTGGGCAATGTATTGGAGAACGTCACATTGGAGCGGTATCCGCAAGTGAAGCAGATCAAGGAGCTTATGCTGGAATCAGGGGCGGATGGAGTACTCATGTCTGGCAGTGGTCCGACGGTCTATGCCTTGGTCCAGAAGGAAGCCAAGGTTCATCGGATTTATAATGCCCTGCGCGGTTTTGTGAAAGATGTGTACGCAGTGCGAATATTAGGGGCGTCCGAAGCGGAAATACTTGCGTAAATCCGTACATAAGTGATACATTAACAACATAATATTCGGATTTTGTTTGGAGGATTGAAGGATGAAGAAATTGCGCAGAAGCGCACGCCTGGTGGATATGACGCAGTATTTGCTCGCGCATCCACATACCTTAATCCCGCTTACGATGTTTTCGGAAGAGTACGGTTCAGCGAAGTCTTCCATTAGTGAAGATTTGTCGATCATCAAAGAGGCATTTGAAAGCGAAGGCGTAGGAGTTTTGAAGACGGTTGCTGGTGCGGCAGGTGGAGTGAAATACATTCCGCGCACCGATGAGACACAAGCCAAGGTGTTCATGGAAGAGCTTTTAATTCAATTAGCTAAGCCTGAACGTCTCTTGCCTGGCGGATATTTGTATATGTCCGACATACTGGGCAACCCCAAGACACTTGGGAAGATCGGGAAGTTGTTTGCTTCCGCATTCGCTGACAAGGATGTAGAAGTGGTCATGACGGTGGAGACCAAAGGAATACCGCTTGCTTATGCAACCGCTACTTATTTGAATGTTCCGGTGGTCATTGTTCGCCGGGATAACAAGGTAACGGAAGGCTCGGTTGTAAGCATTAATTATGTATCAGGGTCAAGCAAGCGGATCCAGACGATGTCTCTTGCCCGCCGAGCGTTGGCGGAAAAATCTCGCGTACTTATTGTCGACGACTTCATGAAAGCTGGCGGAACTGTTCGAGGAATGATTGATTTGCTGCAGGAATTCCAGGCTACGGTTGTAGGCTGCGGGGTTTTTGTTGAAACGGCGGATGTTTCCGAACGGTTGGTGGACGAGTATATCTCACTTGCCAAGCTGCAAGATGTTGATGTGAAGGAAAAACAAATCGAGCTTGAACTAGGCAGTTACTTTACCAAGGAAGGGAAGTAGAACGATGGCAAAAATTTCGTTTATCGCTACCAATGAGGCACCAGCAGCAATTGGTCCCTATAGTCAAGCAACCAAGGTCGGTCCTTTTCTCTATACCTCAGGCCAGATTCCACTGAAACCAGATGGAAGTTTGGTAACAGGTGACATTGTAGAGCAAGCTCATCAGGTGTTTCATAACCTGCAAGCCATCCTGAAGGAAGCGGGAGCATCTCTTCAAGACGTAGTGAAGGCCACTGTCTTTATTAAAGATATGAATGAATTCGGCCGCTTAAATGAAGTATACGCACATTACTTCGGGGAGCATCGTCCAGCCCGTTCCACGGTTGAAGTCGCTCGTTTGCCTAAAGACGTTCAAGTGGAAATCGAAGTTATCGCATATATTGACGAAAAATAGAACTTTCGCCCAATTGTTTTACAAATTTTCTCAATGCTTGAAGGAATAATTAACCATCATGTGGAAATAGATAGTAAGTTTCATATAGATAAAGGGAGTGAACATGATGGAAGTAACAGACGTACGACTCCGCCGGGTGAATACGGATGGTAGAATGAAGGCGATTGCCTCCATTACAATTGACCATGAATTCGTGGTTCATGACATTCGTGTGATTGACGGCAACAATGGGATGTTTGTAGCAATGCCAAGCAAACGTACTCCTGATGGGGAGTTCCGTGATATTGCTCACCCAATTTCTTCGACTACTCGTGAAAAAATCCAGCAAGCGGTTCTGGCCGAATACGATCGAGTAGGTTTGGAAGAAGAAGCCCAAGTGGAAGCTGGCGCTTAATTTCCCGATAAACCGCAAAACACTAGGACGATGTGTTCCTAGTGTTTTTTCTTTTTTTAAACGATGAAATCTCTTATCTGGTTGTCCATCTTCAGGGTCGAATAAAGGATTGAAAATTGGGAACTTTATAAATACAAACAAGGACTGTTATTCCTTCCCATCTGGCGTATGATCGGGTGTCAAATTATCGAGGAAATCACTCACCTTCTCTTGAAATCACCATACGATTAAGATATAGTCATGTTGGAACTTATATGCTGGAGGGTTAACATGTCTACAATACATGCCGTCGTTCTCGCTGCTGGACAAGGTACGAGAATGAAGTCAAAGCTGTATAAAGTTCTTCATCCCGTTTGCGGCAAACCAATGGTTCAACATGTTGTTGACACCCTGGAAGCCATGCAGGTGAAGGATAGAATCGTCGTTGTTGGTCACGGGGCAGAAATCGTACAGCAGACGTTGGGCGATAGTGTCTCTTATGCCTTGCAAGCTCAACAGCTAGGCACAGGACACGCGGTTCAACAAGCTGCGCCACTTCTAGAAAACAAAGAAGGGACAACCCTGATTCTCTACGGTGATGTTCCACTTCTCTCTCAAGAAACTTTAACCGCTTTCCTTCACTTCCATCAGGAACAGCAATCGGCTGCTACTGTATTAACAGCTACTTTATCGGACCCTACCGGCTATGGTCGGATTATTCGTGATGATAGCGGCGAAGTGTTGCGAATTGTAGAACAGAAAGATGCAACACCTGAAGAAAGAGCCATTACAGAAATCAATACAGGGATCTACTGTTTTGATAATCAAAAGCTCTTACAAACTCTGTCTCAATTGCGCAACAATAATGCTCAAGGTGAGTATTATATTACAGATTGTATCGGGATTTTGCGTGAAGCTGGAGATAAAATCTCCGCTTATGTCTCTTTGGACCCGGATGAAACGATGGGTGTGAACGACCGCGTACAATTATCTCAAGCGGAAGCTTATATGCGCAGACGAATCAACGAGAATCATATGCGTAATGGAGTTACGATCATTGATCCAGCCTCCACTTATATTGAATCAGGTGTAGTGATCGGTTCTGATACGATTCTTCACCCAGGTACTATCCTGCGCGGTAAGACTGTTATCGGTGATGACTGCGTAATTGGACCTCAAACCGATTTGAAGAATGTAGTTGTAGAGAGTCAAGTAACGATTACCTATTCTGTGCTTGTGGACAGCCAAGTGGAAACCCAGGCGATAGTAGGACCTTACGCGTATGTAAGGCCAGGAAGCTTGATTGGGTCGCAGGCTAAGGTCGGAGATTTTGTTGAATTGAAGAACGCCAAGATTGGCAAAGGAACCAAAGTTCCTCATCTCAGCTACATTGGTGATGCTGAGATTGGCGAAGGGGTCAATATTGGATGCGGTTCCATTACGGTTAATTACGACGGTAAGGATAAGCATAAAACCATTGTAGGAGATCATTCCTTTATTGGATGCAATTCCAACTTGGTTGCACCGGTTCAAGTAGGAAAAGGCGCCTATGTTGCCGCTGGTTCGACAATAAATCAAGATGTGCCTGATGACGCTCTGGCGATTGCGCGAGAACGCCAAGTGAATAAACTAGGATATGCCACTAAATTGCCACGTAAGTAGAATAACGAATAATAACGGGAGGTTTTTTAAGAGAATGGCTAACTACCGCGACCCGAAACTGAAGGTATTTACTTGTAATGCGAATCCACAGCTTTCTCATGAAATCGCTCAACATATTGGTTTGGCGCTTGGAAATGCTGAAGCAATCCGCTTTAGTGATGGGGAGTGCCGAATCAAGTTGAATGAAAGCGTTCGTGGCTGTGACGTGTTCGTAATTCAACCAACAAGCGCACCAGTAAACGAAAGCCTAATGGAGTTGCTTGTCATGGTAGACGCATTGAAACGCGCGTCTGCGAAAAGCATCAATGTGGTCATTCCTTATTATGGCTATGCTCGTCAAGACCGTAAAGCTCGCGCTCGTGATCCTATCACAGCGAAACTTGTTGCGAATCTGATTGAGACAGCTGGTGCTCATCGCGTGATTACAATGGATTTGCACGCGACTCAAATTCAAGGATTCTTCGATATTCCAGTGGATCATCTTCTTGGAGTACCAATCCTTGCGAATTACTTCAGTGAAAAAGGGTTGTCTGATATCGTAGTCGTTTCCCCTGATCATGGAGGGGTTACCCGCGCTCGTAAGTTGGCAGAAAGACTGGAAGCTCCAATTGCGATTATTGATAAACGCCGTCCTGAGCCGAATGTAGCGGAAGTTATGAATATTGTTGGCAATATTGAAGGCAAAACCGCAATTATTATTGACGACATTATTGATACGGCTGGAACGATTTCATTGGCCGCTAGCGCATTGATCGAGGCGGGAGCGCGTGATGTTTACGCTTGCTGTACACATCCTGTACTGTCTGGACCTGCCATTGAGCGAATTGCGAATTCCAAAATTCGTGAATTGGTTGTGACCAATACCATTCCGTTGGCAGAAGATAAAATGATCGATAAGATCAATGTTCTCTCCGTTGCGCCGATTATCGGGGAAGCGATCATTCGGGTACATGAAGAGTTGTCGGTAAGCAAGCTGTTCGATTAATGACAATTACCAGTTATTGATTCAAAACCTCCTCGGATGGACAAGCTAGAAAGGAAACGATTTCTAGTTTGTCGGAGGAGGTTTTTTGCTGTGCAAACGATTCACGCATTCATTCGAGACTCAAAGGATCGTCAATCGAATCAGCTTCGGCGAGAAGGATGGATTCCAACGGTTCTGTACGGGAGTGACCAATACAATCTCTCTTTGAAGGTCAATGCGAAAGATTTAGATATGGCGCTCAGAAAACAACCGACTAATCTACCGTTTAAATTAAACGTAAACGGGCAGGAGCACAATGTAATGGTGTACGAATTGCAACGTCACCCTGTTCAAGGGAATCTGCTGCATGCTGATTTCAAACAAATTAACATGAATGAAAAAGTACATACTTCAGTTCCGATCCATCTCGTAGGCGATCCGGAATATGGAATTGCCTCACTTGTGAGACACAGCGTAGAAGTCTCCTGCCTTCCAAGAGACATTCCTGAGAGCTTCACAGTCGATGTGGAAGGACTGCAGATTGGTGACGTGATTCTTGTGAAGGATTTGCAAGTCAATCCCAATGTGGATTTGGGGTTGGATGAACTTGAAGTGATCGTCAGTGTCTTGGTGCCAAAAGCGAAAACAGGCGAAGCCGAGAATGCCGAGGGGGCAGCGGAGGCTGTTGCCGAAACAGCGGGTTCTCCCGTGGAACAAGCAAAAACTGTATAAAACGATCGGAGGGGCACCTGTCGAACGGTGCTCCTTTTCCTATTATTTGCTCCCCGGATTGTGTCAACAAAGGTTTCTTTTTATCCGGTCACGAATCATGTAAAATGAGAGGAACGGCTTATTTTCTGTGAAAAACGGGTTGACCGTTTGTCGGGAACACAAGATGGAGGAATTATTCGTGAAAGTGATCATCGGACTGGGCAATCCAGGGAAAAAATATGAGGATACCAGACATAATGTCGGGTTTATGACCATAGATACAATTAGTAAACAGTGGGATATCCCGGTAGGTCAGCAGAAGTTTCGAGCCCTAGTCGGAGAAGGCCGCATCGGAATGGAAAAGGTGCTGTTGGTCAAACCGCAGACGTACATGAATCTATCGGGTGAATCGGTCAGTGAGATTTTAAAATTCTATAAGCTGACACACGAGGATATTTTGGTGATTTATGATGATTTGGACCTTCCTGTTGGTAAACTGCGTCTGCGCGGAAAAGGAAGCGCGGGCGGACACAACGGAATCAAATCCTTGATCGCTCACCTAGGGACGCAAGATTTTAAACGGATTAAGATTGGTATCGATCGTCCACAGCCAGGTAGAAGTGTAAGTGACTATGTCCTCGGTACTTTTTCTAAGGCGGATCAACAAGAGATTAAGCAAGCGATTGAGCAAGCTGCGGAAGCGTCTGTTTATTGGTTAAAGGAAAGCTTCCCGAATGTGATGAATAAATTTAATAGCCTTTAGAATGCTGTTTTATACGGGCTTTCTCGTATTTTCCCTCGTAGTTTCGGACATACTGAGTGTGTAGATGTACGGGGGGTGGCACGTATGAGTTATCGCTATGAATGTCGTTGCTGTGGGATGAGAATAGGTGAGATCGCTCGTTCTGATATCTCGGAAGACCGATTAGGGTTTAGTTCCTTGACCCCAGAAGAACGTCAACATATAATATCGAAAGAACAAGGCGGGGATACGGTAATCCGTATTTTATGCGACTACTGTCGGGATGCGCTAGACCAGAATCCAGAGCTGAGTCTGGTAGGAAACCCGCTGCAATAAGGATGAAGGCTTAAGTACAATGTGGCCTTGGCTTACGTTAAGCTAAGGCTTATTTGGAATTGCGAGACCCCGCCCGACGGCTAATAATGATCAGTCAGGTGGGCATTTTCGCATGAGAGAAAGGCCGGAGAGGAGACGAATGAATGCAAGTCATCATCAATCCCTTTAGAGAAGACTCCAATTTTGGGACCATTGCTGCCGGCTTGACAAGGGGATTACATGAGCAATTAATAGCAGGTCTTGCGGGTTCTTCGCGCCAAGTATTAATGGCTGCTCTCTATCAAGAGGGTAAACGGCCGCTCTGTATTGTCACCCATAACATGTATCAGGCACAAAAAGTATATGAAGATTTAACTGAATTAGTAGCTAACGACCAATTGTTGCTCTTTCCAGCCAATGAATTAATTGGTTCGGAATTAGCGATTGCCAGTCCAGAGATGCTAGCGCAACGAGTTCAGGTATACAACCGTTTAGCCCAAGGCTTTACGGGTATTTTAGTTATCCCGTTTGCCGGGCTCCGTCGGTTTATTGTCCCTGCTGAAGTCTGGAGAAGCTCACAGATTGAACTGCAGGTGGGCCAAGAACTAGAATTGGATGAATTCTTAAATAGGTTAATAGAGTTTGGATATGAACGAGTGGATTTGGTTGAACGCAAAGGTGAAGTAAGTGTCCGCGGAGGAATTGTGGATTTGTACCCAATTGACTCTGAATGGCCGCTGCGCATCGAGTTGTTTGATGTTGTCATCGATTCCATTCGTACATTTGATATGGCGACACAGCGTTCCAAAGAGACGGTTCAGAGTTACACGATCGGCCCTGCTCAAGAAATGATCGTCAGCCAAGAGACGCTTAGAGAATCGGCTGTTCGCTTGGAGAAGAAGCTAGGCGAGACGATTGACAAAGTAAAGGATTCGTCAACCAAGGAACGACTGATGAAAAAGATCGGCGGAGACATTGAAGTGATGCAAGAGGGCCATCGCTTCTCTCATCTGTACAGCTATATCTCTGCCATTTATCCAATGAATGAGACAATTCTTAACTATTTGCCACAAGATACAGTCTTGCTGATCGACGAACCTTCACGGGTACTCGAAACGGCGGGACAGCTCCAAAAAGAAGAAACCGAATGGCTGACGTCAAGAAGCAATGACGGAGAGTTCATGTTTAATCTGACGCTCTCAACCAGCTACGACGAGATTGTAACCGATTCACGCCGACAAATTATTTACCTTTCTCTATTTCTTAGGCAGATACCTAAAACCCAACCGCAAAACATCGTAAACTTCAACTGCCGAACCATGCAGAATTTCCATGGTCAAATGAATGTGTTAAAAAACGAGCTCGCTCGTTGGAAAAAAGGTAACAACCGAATTGTCTTCATCGCAGCGGATGCGGAGCGTGCCAAACGCTTGGAACGCGTCCTGCACGATTATGAGATGGAAGCTGATTTACTTCTCGATTCAATTACGGTCGTACCGCCAGGCAGACCAACCATTATCATCGGAAACCTGCAATCCGGGTTCGAATTGCCGTTGAATCACTTCATTGTGGTGACGGAAGGGGAAGTATTTACCGCCAAGCAGCGCAAAGCCCGTAAAGTTCAGCAAAACATGACCAACGCTGAGCGAATCAAGAATTATCTGGAGTTGAAGCCAGGTGATTACGTGGTTCACATCAATCACGGGATCGGGAAATACTTAGGGATTGAAACTAAAGAAATTCTCGGGATTCATAAGGATTATCTTCATATTCGCTATGCGGGCGGCGACAGTTTGTTTGTGCCAATTGAGCAGATTGATCATGTCCAGAAGTACGTAGCAAGCGAAGAGAACGAGCCGAAAATCTACAGCTTGGGTGGCAGTGAGTGGAAGCGCGTTAAGAATAAGGTTAAATCGTCGGTCAAAGACATTGCTGAAGATTTAATCAAGCTGTACGCCGCCCGCGAATCTGCGGTTGGCTACGCGTTCCATCAGGATACGGCGGAGCAACGTGAATTCGAGGCCATGTTCCCGTACCAGGAGACAACGGACCAGCTTCGCGCCATTGCCGAAGTGAAAGCCGATATGGAGAATAAAAGACCAATGGATCGCCTTGTGTGCGGTGACGTAGGTTACGGTAAAACAGAGGTAGCCATTCGTGCCGCGTTTAAATCAGTGATGGATGGCAAACAAGTGGCGGTCTTGGTTCCGACCACGATTTTGGCACAGCAGCATTACCAAACCTTCTCTGAGCGATTTGCCGACTATCCGATTCGGGTCGAAGTATTAAGTCGATTCCGTTCCCGTAAAGACCAGACAGCGACGATGAAAGGATTAAAGGAAGGTACGGTTGATGTCGTCATCGGTACCCATCGTGTGCTGTCCAAAGATGTGCAGTTTCGTGATTTGGGTCTCTTAATTGTGGATGAAGAACAGCGCTTTGGCGTAAGCCACAAAGAAAAGTTGAAGCAATTAAAGACGAATGTAGACGTCATGACACTGACGGCAACACCAATTCCGCGAACGCTGCATATGTCCATGCTGGGTGTACGTGATTTGTCGGTCATTGAAACGCCGCCAGAGAATCGATTCCCTGTGCAGACGTATGTACTGGAATACAATCCAACGCTTGTCCGTGAAGCGATTGAGCGCGAATTGGCAAGGGAAGGGCAAGTATTTTTCCTATATAACCAAGTCCAAGGAATTGAGCAAATGGCCGAACATATCTCCATGCTTGTCCCAGAAGCACGTGTAGCTGTAGCGCATGGTCAGATGAACGAAGGAGAGCTGGAGGCAATCATCTTAGATTTCCTTGACGGGCAATATGATGTTCTCGTGAGTACGACCATTATTGAGACGGGTGTAGATATCCCGAACGTGAATACGTTGATTATCTACAATGCTGACAAGATGGGTCTATCGCAGTTGTACCAGCTTCGCGGACGGGTTGGTCGTTCCAATCGGATTGCCTTTGCATATTTTACCTATCAAAAGGATAAGGTACTGACAGAAGTCGCCGAGAAAAGATTGCAGGCAATCAAGGAATTTACGGAGTTGGGCTCTGGGTTCAAGATCGCGATGCGCGATTTATCGATTCGTGGAGCAGGGAATCTTTTGGGCGCCGAGCAGCATGGATTTATCAATACAGTCGGTTTTGATTTGTATACCCAGATGTTGAAGGAAGCGATTGATGAGTTGAGAGGCGAAGTGAAGCAGGTAGCCGCTCCACCAGTCGAAATCAATCTGCAGGTGGATGCGTATATTCCGTCCTTATACATTACGGATTCACGTCAAAAAATCGAAATGTACAAGAAGTTCGTCGCCGTCACTTCACTTGACGATGTGGATGACTTGGCGGAAGAATTAATTGACCGATTCGGAGATATTCCGAAACCGGTGGAGAATTTGCTCACGATCTCAAGATTGCGTGTCTACGCCGTTCGTCACAATATTGTTGAACTCAGTCAAAAGGACCCGGATGTCATCAAAATCTTCCTGCATCCTAGCCAGAATACCAACATTGATGGTGGTGCTTTGTTTACACTTACAAACAAGTGGGATCGCCGTGTAGGCTTGTCGGGTGGACAACAAATCATCATTACTGTTAAAGTAAAAGGGTTGAGTGAAGAAGATGGCCTCAAGATGGTTGAGAATTTGCTCATCGAGTTTCACAAGGTTCGAAAAGATACTGTTGCAGGCGAACCCTTGGCTCAATAAGGTTCAAGACTTGTAAACAGAAAGGAGCATTACTAATGACCAAAGGAAATAAACGGTCGACCGCCAAAAAAATCTTGATGGTGCTGTCGACGACTACACTTGCTCTTTCTTTACTGGCTGGATGCGGCAAACCGAATGATCAAAAGGCTCAGCCGGCCCAACCGAATCAGACACAACCTGCTACAGGAGCAGGTAATGCTGCGAATGATCCACTTGCTCAGTTCCCAGCATTAAAAATTCCGTTCACTGTTGGAGCGGAAGATGCTGTAGTGGAATACCAAGGCGGCAAAGTAACTGGCAAACAATTTGAGAGTTTCCTCAAAACGATCACTTTCTTTAATCCGCAACAACGTGAAATGATTGAAGCTGCTGATAAAACCGCGCTCGAAAACTATGCGCATGAGTACACCGGAACCGTAATTCTGGCCTCCCGCGCAGATGATAAAGACAAAGCAGCATCAAAAGCTCTGTCTGAGCAAACGTATGAGAAGATCAAATCACAATATCAACAGATGATTGGCAAGGACGAAGCGACTTATACGAAATTGCTGCAAAATATGGGGTTAACCAAGGAAGAGATCATTGAACAGATGACTCTGATCAACAGCTCCATCGAAGTTTTGAAGAAGTCCGTGGATGAGGCTACTTTGAACAAAATGTACGAATCCAACAAGGATGCCTATACGAAAGCGTCTGTCCGTCATATCTTGATTAGTACCGAAAAGCGCAAGCCAGAAGAAGCATTGAAGCTGGCGAACGATTTGGAAGCTCGCCTGAAAAAAGGTGAGGATTTCGCTAAGCTGGCGAAAGAAAACTCCGATGACCCAGGAAGTAAAGACCAAGGCGGTCTGTATGAGAATGCGGACGTGGACCAATGGGTTCCTGAATTCAAAAAAGCAGCGCTTACTCAACCGATTGGACAAATCGGAGCACCTGTAAAAACTAATTTCGGATACCACATTATCCGAGTGGAATCTCGTTCCAAAAATGAAGACAAGCTTAAACAACAAGGTTTGCAAATGGCGTATGACAAGTTCTTGAAACAAGATTTGACCAAGCTGGTAACCAAATGGAATATTCCAGAACCTAAACCAGCGAAGAAATAAACCGTGCAAAACAGGGAGTCCTTGCGATTCCCTGTTTTTTCGTTTTGTTGAATAATCTTGAAGGCAAGGCGAATACTAAAGTCACTCGCTACCACCCGGGGGAGAGTAACTGACACATAGGTAACTGTTGGATGAGCGTAGACATAGTTAAATAATACACTACCCAATTTCTCAAGAAAGCGAGGCAACATGACTATGAAAGCAACAGGTATTGTTCGTCGAATTGACGACCTCGGACGGGTCGTGATCCCGAAGGAAATCCGTCGTACACTGCGCATTCGTGAAGGTGACCCTCTTGAGATTTTTGTCGACCGTGATGGAGAAGTGATTTTGAAGAAGTATTCACCTATTGGGGAACTTGGTGACTTTGCCAAGGAATATGCTGATTCCTTGTTTGAAAGCTTAAATCACATTGTCTTGATTTCGGATCGTGATTCCATTATTGCTGTTTCTGGTACCTCCAAGAAGGAATACATGGAAAAACCAGTTGGAAGCATTGTCGAGAAAACCCTGGAAGATCGAAAAAGCCGTTTGGAGAAGAACTCTGGTCAATATGAGATTTGCCGTGATATACAAGAACAGTATTCATCCTTCGTAATTGCGCCAATCGTTGCTGGAGGCGACCCAATCGGCTCTGTCATCTTAGTCAACAAGAATGAGGCGACCAAAATGGGTGATCTTGAAACCAAAATGGCAGAAACAGCAGCTGGCTTTCTCGCTAAACAAATGGAGCAGTAACGTGATGACAAAAAGCAGCCTCTTCCCGATGAGGCTGCTTTTTTATTGGGCTGAGTTCCCGAGGATGAACGACTTACGCAATCCTATGTACTCCCAGCTGATAAGGGTAAGATTGGAGGGAATTATGTTATAATAGACAAAGTTTGCGGATTTGAGAGGGGAACATCATTTATGTCATCAAAGAAAAGTACCAATCATTTTGTTAAAGGAGCAGCAATTCTAGGAGTAGCCGGTTTGATCTCCAAATTGCTCGGTGCCGTATACCGAATCCCTTATCAAAATATTACAGGTGATATTGGTCTATATGTGTACATGCAAGTATATCCGCTCTATACTACATTATTAATCCTCGCGACAGCAGGCTTCCCGATCGCTATTTCCAAAATCGTTTCGGAGCGCATCGCGATTGGTGATTATATAGGGGCGCGTAAGGCATTTCGGATCTCTAGTTTGGTCCTCAGCGTATTAGGCGTCTTTTTCTTCCTTTTGCTCTATTTTGGTGCTCCGCTCATTTCTGGCTTAATGGGGGACAAGCATCTCACCATGCCATTGCGCGCGGTTGCTTGGTCACTCCCCTTGGTTCCAGCCGCAGCCATTATGCGGGGGTATTTTCAAGGGCATCAGAATATGATTCCGACTGGAGTCTCTCAGGTTGTCGAGCAGCTGATTCGCGTGATCTTTATTTTAATAACAGCCTACTGGATGATGAACGCTTACCATGATGCGTATTTGGCTGGATCAGGTGCGGTGTTTGCGGCTTTCCCTGGTGCGGTGGGTGCCTGTCTTGTTTTGCTGTACTACTGGCGCAAGTATTCCAAGACCCCCGAATGGTCACCTTCTCCCCAACATAAGCAAAAAGTTCGGCCAATGACAAGCAAGAAGGTCTTTCACAGTCTGGTGTTTTATGCCCTACCGATCTGTATGGGCGCATTGGTCCTCCCGTTGATACCTTTAGTTGATTCGGTTACCGTATTAAACATGATGCTGTGGAGCGGAGTCGAGGAACAGGCGGCCAAGTTGTTAAAAGGCGCGTATGACCACGGTCAGCCACTCATTCAGTTTGGAACGTTTTTCGCTACCTCCCTCTCGTTAGCGCTGGTTCCATCTATTAGTGAAGCGGTCACTCAAGGCCAGCATCAAGTCATTGCGAACCGGACGGAAGTGGCCATTCGCTTAACGATGTTACTTGGATTACCGGCATCGTTTGGACTGGCTCTGCTTGCTCAACCAGTTAACGTGATGTTATTCGGGGATACAAGTGGAACCGACGCGCTTGCCATTCAGGCATTTACGATTGTTTTTGCGACGCTCGGGATCGCCACTTCAGGAATTTTGCAAGGGTTGGGCTTGGTGATGCATCCTGCTCGTCATTTAGCGTACGGAGTGCTGGTGAAGCTTGTATTGAATCTGGCCTTGATTCCAGTTTGGGGAATTTCAGGAGCAGCGGTAGCCACAGTAGTCGCTTATGTGGTTCCCATGGTATGCAACCTGCGCTCGATTGTCAAACATACAAGTGTACGAATGAATAAGAAACAGACGGTAACGAAACCTGTTTTTGCCGTACTGATTATGTCTGTCGTGGTGTTGCTGGTGGAAGGGTTAACTTCCTCCATTTTTAGAGGGACGATTGGTTCAGAACGTCTTTTCGAAACAGTCGTGGCCTTGATCACGATTGCCTTCGGAGGAGTTAGTTACCTTCTCGCATTGCTGTGGGCTGGCGGACTCACCAGTGCTGACCTTCGCTTCTTGCCAAAAGGTCAACGACTGATCCCGCTGCTGCAGAGAGTGAAACTTTTACGCCAATAAATGATGAACTTAAGGAGGTCCCTAGATGACAGCCACTATCCATGTGCTTGGCTTGGGTGCGGGAGACTTAGATCAACTGCCAATCGGTATTTATCGCCAAATGCAGCAAGCCAAAGCAATTTACTTGCGAACGGCGGAACATCCCGTCGTCCATCAGTTAAAAGAAGAAGGCTTGCAGTTCCAATCGTTTGACGATGTGTATGAAAAACACGAGACATTCGATGCGGTGTACTCCTCCATTGCGGGAGAATTATTATATGAAGCGAACAAGCATGGAGAGATTATTTATGCGGTGCCTGGTCATCCCTTGGTAGCCGAGCGTACCGTTCAAATCCTGTTAGAAGAAGGCCCGAAACAGAACGTGCAAATTGAAGTGAAGGGTGGACAAAGCTTCTTGGACCCGCTTTTTGCTCGCTTGCATGTCGATCCGATCGAAGGATTCAGCTTGTTGGACGCGACGAGTCTGCGAGTGGAACAAATCAATCCGCTTTTGCACACCGTAATTGCTCAGGTATATGATCGTCTGGTTGCGTCCGATGTGAAATTATCGTTGATGGAAGTATTTCCAGACGAATATCCTGTCACTGTTGTAACGGCCGTTGGTGTAGCAGGCATGGAACGAGTCGAGACTGTTCCGCTCTATGAGCTGGATCGAGTAGACCATCTCGGCAATTTAAGTTTGGTCTATGTTGGGCCTACAGAAGAACCAGCCGTGAAATACCGACAGTTCTCTCAATTGAAGGAGATTGTCGCTATCCTGAGAAGTCCAGAGGGATGCCCGTGGGATCGGGAACAAACCCATCAAAGCATCCGTAAAAACATGATTGAAGAAGCGTACGAAGTGGTGGAAACCATTGATGACGATGATCCCGATGCAATGTGTGAAGAGCTGGGAGACGTCTTGCTTCAAATTATGCTTCACTCACAGATGGCCTCCGAGGTTGGCGACTTTACCGTTGAAGATGTGATTGCCACATTGAACAAGAAGCTGATTCGACGCCATCCACATGTTTTCGGTACGAAGGAAGCCAACGATTCTGATGAAGCATTCGCCAATTGGGAGCAGATCAAGGCGGAAGAGAAGGCAGCCAAAGGACAAGACCCTGCGACTACCTCCAAGCTGGCGGGGATTCCTCGTGATTTGCCTGGCCTGATGTACGCCTATAAATTGCAGAAAAAAGCAGCGGCAGTCGGATTCGATTGGGACAATATTGCTGATGTCTATCTGAAAATTGAAGAGGAATACCAGGAAGTACGACAAGCCAACGAAGATGAGCAAAAAGGAGAGTTAGGTGATCTCCTGTTTGCCGTGGTGAATCTGGCGCGTTTCCTCAAGATTGATCCGGAAGAAGCGCTCAGCATGACCAATCGCAAGTTTCAGGATCGCTTTGCCTATATCGAAGGGAAGCTGCTTGAATCCGACCGTACATTTGAAGAGACGGATTTGGCAGAGATGGACACCTGGTGGGAAGAAGCCAAGCGATTTACATAGAAATATAATGTTGAAGGGAAGGGTATGACCATGCGGTTAGATAAATTTCTCAAGGTTTCACGGTTAATTAAACGACGGACACTCGCCAAAGATGTATGTGATCAAGGACGTATCGAAATTAACGACCGAACAGCTAAGGCGTCAAGCAATGTCAAAATTGGCGACAAGCTAGCCATCCGCTTCGGGCAAAAGGTTGTCATCGTCCAAATTGACGAGATTAAAGAAAATCCACGCAAGGAAGAAGCAGCTTCCCTTTACCATCTGATAGGTGAAATTCCGGTTCCGCGTGATGAAAAAGAAGAAGATGAATACCTGAGATAAGGTTGTTCTAAACCCCCCTCCCACCCCATACAATAGTACAAGTAAAACTTGTCTGTTAGTGCAGGGCTTCTTACAAGGAGGAGGGTTTTCTCATGAATGAGCAACAACTGAAGCGGCCGCGTCACGAGGTTGTCATGATTAATCGACGCAGTTTGGCCATTTCTGGAGTTAAAAACGTGGAAAGTTTCGATAGTGAGGAGTTCTTGCTTGAAACAGAAGGAGGCTTTCTCTCCATTCGGGGTCAGAATTTGCATATGAAAAACTTGAGTCTAGAAACAGGGGAAGTCGCCATTGAAGGGCTTGTACATGAAATGGGCTATCTCGAACAGGGGCAGGCCGGGGATCGGTCGAAGGGATTCTTCGGTAAGTTGTTCAAGTGAGTATCGCGGTTCAGCTTCAAACCATTGCATCGATGTCGCTTTGTGGATGCTTGATGGGGATAGGCTTTGACACGTATCAGTATTTTCGTGAAAAAGGTCGTTTCCCCAAGTGGCTGACCTTTGTTTTTGACTTATTATTCTGGTTCGCGAGTATTGCTGTCGTCTTTTATGTGCTTGTCGAAGTGAATCAGGGAATTGTTCGGTTTCCGATTTTCTTCGGCATTCTGATAGGAGCATGGGTTTACTTTGTCCTAGGAAGTAAGACATATATTCAATTCCTAATTACCGTGATAAAATTTGCTCAATGGCTCTACAAGACCATTTTGACCATTATCCAAGCCCTTGTGATCCGTCCGATTATGTTTTTGTATCGGATTATTTTCATGATACTGGCATTTATCCTCTCCATTTTGATGACGATTGGGAGATTTATTTGGAAGATCATTTTATGGATCTCTTCACCTTTTACCAAATGGGGTCAAAGTCTGGGGAAAAGTTTTCACCGGCAAGGAAAAGGAATTTGGCACCGTATCAAGAATTGGATTACTAGCAGGAGGAAAAAACAGGAATAAAACTCTGAAGGTGGAGAAGAAGGATGAAGAACGGAACCCATCAGGTGAATAGAAATAAACAGAAACGCAGAATTCGCCTAGTTCTGTTAGTAATGCTGCTGATCTCTGTCTGGACGGGCTATACGATTTATTTGCAAAGCAGTTCCCTCGCTCAGAGTGAAGAAGATTTGAACAAGTTAAAACAGCAATCCATGGCGATCAAGCAGAAGCAGACCGAGTTAACGTATAAGGCCAGCCGATTGAACGACAAAGAGTATATTGCTGAATTAGCGAGGAAAAACCTGTATTTTTCTAAACCGAACGAAATTATCTTTGTACTTCCCGATAAATAGCGCATCTATCTTTTTTTACATTTGTCAACTTAAATATCTATCCAAAATAAATAATTTTTCTCTTCAAAAGAAGAAGGTCATTTGGAAAATATGCCGAATTACTTTACTCATAAGCCCGTATTGCAGAGTGCGGATTCACCTGTGACCGACGTTTCACGCCGAACGTCGGTTTTTTTTGTCTTTTTTCGGCCATTCACAATTGTTCAGATAATTTGTCGTACGATTTTAGGAATAACACTCAAGCTTTTGACAAATTTTACTAGGGTCACTCTTTATAATAAAACCACACAATCGAAAGAACGGGTGGTGGGTCTGGTATGTGGAATAAGAATCAGGTCGTATCTGGAACCGGGAGTAGCTGGTCCTATCGGCTAACGAATCAATGGTCACAACGTGCTGGTGAGTGGGGAGAGAAAATCTCCATTCTGGCCAACAAGTGGAACTTGCTGCCGCTTTTGATGGGATTATTGTTGGGACGAGCACTTATTTTGGAAGAGCTATCGGTGTTTATCGTTCCTTATTTCATGGTGATGTACTATATCCGACGAGACAGTCTGCTGACAGTTACCTGCGCTCTTTTGGTCGGAGCCTTCACGCATACAGTCCCCATGGGGCTACAAGCATTGCTCAGCATCGTGATTGCCTTTATGGCGGTAAGATTGGCAGACCGATTGAAACACAAGGATTTCTCCAAAATACCGATTCTTGTCCTGGGAACCGTGTTCCTCTCCCATTTATTGTTTGAGGTTCTCTCGAATCAAGTGACAACCTACAGTATCGTGATGGTTGGTGTTGAGTCGATCTTAAGTTTTGTGCTGACGCTGATTTTCATACAATCCTTATCCATCATTCATCTGGCGAGGCCCTATGAGCCGCTGAAAAATGAAGAGATCGTATGTCTCGTCATCCTCCTTGCTTCCTTGATGACGGGAACAGTAGGGTGGATGGTTCAAGGTGTCTCGATGGAGCATGTATTGTCCCGCTATCTGCTTCTTCTCTTTGCTTTTACGGGCGGAGGTACCGTAGGAGCCGCTGTTGGCGTTGTGACGGGGTTGATTTTAAGCCTCGCGGATATTGCTTCGCTTCAACAAATCAGCTTGTTGGCCTTTTCCGGTTTGTTGGCCGGTTTATTACGAGAAGGAGGAAAAGTTGGCGTCTCAGCAGGTGTCTTGATTGGTTCCTCTATTTTGGCCATCTACGGAGGAATTGATGACGCGTTATACCACTCATTGGTGGAGACGACCTTGGCCGTCCTAATGTTTATGGCAACACCGTCTAGTATATGGAAGAAAGTCTCTCGCTTTATCCCGGGTACTTCAGAGAATCTGCAATCTCATCAGGAATACATGCGTCGCATCCGTGACATGACGGCTGGCAAAATCCAGCAATTTTCCGAACTATTCACACAATTATCGCGAAGCTTCGCCCAAACGGCCGAAATCGAAGAGAAGGACGAGCAAATCGACTTGTTTTTAAGCAAAGTAACGGAATCGACTTGTCAAAAATGCTTCAAGAAGGATCAATGCTGGGAGCGCGAAACTCATATTACCTACGATGCCATGCGATCGATGATTGAAATCATTCAAGATCAGGGAACCCTAATGGGTCATACAATTCCACGCGAATTTGAGCGGAAGTGTGTCAAGGTTGATCGAATTGTGAATGAGATGGAGCGGGAGTATGATCGCTTCGTCGCTTTCCACCAGTTGAAAAAACAGGTTAGTGAGAGCCGCAAGCTGGTTGCAGACCAGCTCTCCGGCGTATCGCGCGTCATGAGTGACTTTGCCCGGGAAATTCAGCGGGAAGGAATTGAGTTAAGCATCCAGGAAAAACAAGTCTCCACCGCATTAGAGGGACTAGGGTTGTTAGTACGAAGAGTCGATATACACAGTCTTGAAGAAGGGCAGGTTGATATTGAGATCAGTCAACCCACTTGCTATGGACGGGACGAATGCGCCAAGATTGTGGCTCCAATGCTGTCAGAGATTCTGGGTGAGAATATTGTCGTGAAGGAACGGCATTGTGAAGCGTTTCAGGATGGCTATTGCAAAATGTGCCTCTCGTCGGCTCGTACGTTTGAAATAGATATTGGCGTGGCCGGGGCCGCCAAGGACGGCAAGCTGTTGTCGGGCGACAGTTTTAAAACGATGGATTTGGGCAATGGAAAAGTGGCGCTTGCCATTAGTGACGGCATGGGCAACGGGGAGCGGGCATACATGGAGAGTCAATCCACCTTGGATATGCTGCAACAGCTGCTCAAGTCTGGCCTCGATGAGAAACTGGCGATCAAAACGGTGAATTCGGTTTTGGCTCTCCGATCGACAGAAGAGATTTTTGCGACGGTTGATTTGGCTCTGATTGATCTGCAAACCGCTCATACACGCTTTGTCAAAATTGGCTCGACGCCAAGCTTCATCAAGCGGGGACAAGAAGTAATTAGTGTCACGGCTAGCAATCTACCAGTTGGAATTTTGGAAGAGATTGAGGTCGATGTGGTGACACGCAGCTTGAAGCCTGGAGATCTGTTAATCATGATGTCAGATGGGATCTATGATGCGCCCAGACATATTGAGAATCGTCAAGTCTGGATGAAGCGCCTAATCTCTGAATTGGAGACGGATGATCCGCAAGAGGTTGCTGATTTATTGCTAGAAAAAGTCATCCGCCATCACTATGGAGAAATAGTTGATGATATGACAGTGCTGGTTGCCAGAGTCGATCGATTTGTCCCGCAATGGTCAGGCATTCAGGTTCAAGGCATGGATAAAGTAGAGAGACCGCGCGTTGTCAGCTAAATTCAAACCGATACGAAGCGCAGATCATAGCGTATGTTTTCCTATCTCCTCGTCGATACTGGTAGAAAAGCTAGTAGATTGGGGAGATTTTTTAATGGCTAAGTTAGCAACTTTACGTCAAATTCTCGTTGTGACAGACGGCTGCTCCAATGTCGGGATGAGCCCTGTCGCCGCTGCGACATTGGCAAGAGAACAAGGAATTACGGTTAACGTGATTGGAATAGTAGAGCGGGATGAACTCGGAGATCAAGGGGAGAAGGAAATTAAGGAGATGGCACAGGCAGGCAGTGGTTTAAGCGATATTGTTTATCCCGCGCAATTGGCGCAAACCGTGCAGATGTTGACACGCAAAGCGATGACACGAACCATTCATCACGTCGTTAATAAAGAACTCAAGGAGATCCTGGGCAGCGAAGCGGTTGAAGAGCTCTCTCCGGAGAAGCGAATGCAGGTAGCGACGATGGTCGATGATTTGGGAGAGAGCAGCAATCTGGAAGTTGTCATGTTAGTAGATACCTCGAGCAGTATGAAAACCAAGCTGAATGCCGTCCAACAAGCGATCCATGATTTTAGCATCAGCCTGCGATCTCGTTCCGGTTCCAGCAAAATGATGGTTTGTACATTTCCTGGGAAACAAAAGCATATCGATGTCCGTATTCCATGGACGCAACAAGTGGAAAAAGCGCATCAACTGACAACCGGTTTGACCATGAGCGGCATTACGCCTACTGGTCCGGCAATTGTTGAGGCGATTGCCTTGTTTGAGCATGTAGAACTTCCGCGTTCGTTGGAGGATCGCTATCGATTGGAAGCGAAGTCTGACGATGAAGATAAAGGATTCTTGCAAGATCATGTCTTTTAATCGCATTCCTCCATTCTTACCCAAATATCTGACGGGAAAATGGCATGGTAATAATTACCAAATCGTGCGAGAGTTAGGGAGCGGGGCGAATGGAACCGTTTATCTTGCCCAGACAAATCAGGGAAACTGTGTCGCTCTCAAAATTGGAGCAGATTCTCTAGATTTGTTCATGGAAGTGAACATGCTTCGTGAGATCAAACCCAATGGAGGGATTCGAGTAGGTCCCTATGTCATTGATGTGGATGATATTATCATTCAGGGACAGACACATACCTTCTACGTGATGGAATACGTAGAGGGTGAACGTTTAGATCATTATATCGCCAAAGTAGGAACCGATTGGGTACCTGTCTTGATAATTCAACTCCTTACCCGGTTGTATATCTTACATCATCAGGGCTGGATTTTTGGGGATCTAAAGCCAGAGAATATTATGGTCGTCCATACTGACAAACAGCTTCGCCTCATTGATTTTGGCGGAGTGACCAAAATCGGCAATGCTGTCCGCCAATTCACCGAAGAATACGATCGAGCCGCATGGTTGGCGGGAGATCGCAGGGCTAGTGTAACGTATGATCTCTTCTCTCTCGCTGTCATGATGGTGAAGCTGATGATTGGACGGGAAGAGTGGAAAAAGATTAGTTTTACAAAGCACAACCATCAACTCCTTTGTGATATAATACGGAGCAATAATAGTCTTTATCCGTATCGATCAGTTCTGATGCGGGCTCTTGAGGGGAAATACACTTCTGTCGTTTCGATGCGGCAAGAGCTGGTTGAGGCGCTGCAGGTTAAAACAACCGTGCCTGGCTCCACCTCGGCTCCCCAACAGGATAAGGATGCAATCGGAAAGTGGATTGGCGGCATTTTTGCAGCTTCCCTTTTATTACTGGCTGGTTCGTTGTATTACTTATGGATGTGAGGGATGCGGATGCTTTTATCCGATGATCTCGTGATGGAGACGTGCTTACTCGCGGGAATGATTATGTTAAAAAGCGGCGCGGAAACGTATCGCGTGGAAGATACGATGGTTTTAATCGCCAAGGCAGCCAATATGGAAGATGCCAACAGCTTTGTCACGCCGACGAGCTTGATTTTTTCATTTTGCGGTGGACATAAGGATCGTACGAGAATGGTTCGGGTTAGAGACCGAACGTTTGACTTGAACAAGGTGACCTTGGTGAATGACGTTTCTCGCCGATTTGTTGCGGGTAAGATTACATTGCTCGAAGCCTACAATCGGTTGCAGGAGATTGATCAGATGAAGCCACTATACCCGGCTTGGCTTCAACATATAGCGGCTGGCTTAGCCAGCGGCTCTTTTGCGTTGCTGATCGGGGGCACGTTGATGGATTTTCTGCCTACCGCAGCGGCAGCCATACTGGTGAACCTGGGGGTTTTTTACTTTCAGCAGGTACTCAAGGTCAAATTCTTTGCTGAGTTTATGGCTGGTTTTATCGGAGGGCTATTAATTCTGTTCTTCTATCGCTGTTTTCCATTATTGCATTTGGATTTGATGCTGATTGGCACCATGCTCCCTCTCTTCCCTGGGATTGCGGTAACCAATTCGATACGGGATCTGATGGCAGGAGATCTGGTAGCCGGTGTCTCACGCGGCGCCGAGGCGATCCTGACTGCTTTGTCAATTGCTTCAGCTGCGGCGATTGTACTTTCTTTTGCGAGGTGATGGGGATGGGATGGGAAGGATTAATTCTTAGTCTTGTTTCTGCTGTGTCCTATGGAACGCTGTTCAATGTCCCGATCCGAACCCTATGGGCTGGCGGCCTCGTAGCCATGCTAGGATGGGCGATTTTCATTACGATGCCGATCTTTGATGTGAAACCGGCCCTTTCGATTTTTATCGCGGCCACTTTTGTGTCGTTGATGAGTCAGGTTCTCTCCGTTCGGCTAAGAGTCCCCTCAACCAATTTCAGTATCTCGGGGGTCATTCCACTGGTACCTGGGGCGACAGCCTATCGTTCGATGTTTGCTTTTGTGAACGGGGATAATATTGGCGGGATTACGTTGTCGGTACAGACTTCACTGGAAGCGGGAGCGATTGCATCTGGACTTATTCTAGGCTTATCGCTTTTTTCTGTTTGGAAAGGATTTGTGACGCGATATGCTCTTGCTAAACGTCCGAAAACAAATTGAATCTCTTCAACTGTTGCCGCCTGGCGAGAAGATTGTGGTAGCGGTCTCAGGCGGTGTGGACTCGATTGTGCTGCTGCATCTTTTGTGGAGTCTTAACGAACGCTATCAGTATGGATGGCACTTGTATGTCGTTCACCTCAACCATAATTTCCGTGGAGAAGAATCACGGGAAGATGCGAGATTTGTTGGTGAGTTTTGCCGATCCATTGGAGTCGAATGTGCCTTGTTTGAACGAGATGTAACGGGGTATATGAAGGAACACCAACTGGGGGTTCAGGAAGCGGCAAGGCTTGTACGCTACGATTTGTTGGCAGAGGAAGCCAGGCGAATCGGCGCGACCAAGGTGGCAGTCGCTCATCATGCGGATGACCAGGTGGAGACCATACTATTTCGCCTGCTTCGCGGTACGGGAATGAAAGGACTTGCGGGCATGCAGACGAGACGTTGGCTGATTCCTGATCAAGTGGAAATCGTTCGTCCGTTACTTACGATTTATCGACACGAATTGGAGACATACCTGAAGGAGCAGGGGCTGCCGTTCAGGGAAGACAGCAGCAACACTTCACGGAAATATGTGCGGAACCGAATCCGTTTGGATGTCATACCTTCATTAATAGGCATAAATCCGCGGGTAAAAGAACATATTATACAGTTGGCACAGTCTGTACGAGTTGAGGCCGCATACCTCGATCGGGTTTCACAGGCGGGACTGGAAGATGTAATAGTAAGAAAAGAATTGAATAAACTAGTCATTAATCGAGAGAAGTTTCTAAACTATGACCTCGCTTTACAAAGGAGAATGATTACACTAATATTAAGTTATCTGTCAAACGAATCTGAATGGTCTTCGCAACATGTGGAGACCGTTTTACGTATCATAGATGGCGACAGTCCATCAGGATCTATCCATCTGCCAGACCATTTGGCAGTGACAAGGCAATATGAATACATACATTTTGGAAGACATGAGCAGGTTCAAGTCAAGGCTGCAAGCCCGCGCGAATACTGCTATGATGTAATCGTTCCGGGGACAACCTGGGTAGAAGAAGCAGGGGTAGCCATTCATACTTCTTGGGTGTCCAAGGAGATGTGTCGTCATGTTGCGTCACCTGTTTCAACTGTTTTTGATGCGGATCGTCTGCCTGATAAACTTGTCGTACGCAATCGAAAAGCGGGAGATCGTATGTCTTGGTTGGGGTTAAATGGTCACAAGAAGCTGAAAGACCTGATGATTGATCAAAAAATCCCCCAAGCCCTAAGAGATACATGGCCTGTTTTGGTTGCAGGAAACAATATCCTTTGGCTTCCTTCAGTGAAGCGTTCGTCGCAGGCACTGGTACAAGAAGAATCAAGCAGAATCTTGTATGTAGAAGTGGAGTTTCTTGGAGAAGATTGGCGGGAGGTTACTTAAATGAATAACGACATCAAGGAAATATTACTAACAGAAGAGCAAATTGCAGAGAAGGTTAAGGAATTAGGAAATACGCTCGCAAAGGAGTACAAGGACAAAAATCCTTTAGTCATTTGCGTTCTTCGGGGAGCCGTTATATTTATGGCGGACATCATCCGTCACATGAACATCCAATGCGAAATGGATTTCATGGCGGTTTCAAGTTACGGCGCCAACACAGAATCCTCTGGTGTCGTAAAAATTCTCAAGGATTTGGACACCTCGGTGCAAAACCGTCATGTTCTCATCGTAGAAGATATTATGGACAGTGGTCTTACGCTCAGCCGTTTGGTTGAATTGATGAAACATCGCGAGGCCGCATCCGTAAAAGTAGTTACACTGTTAAATAAGCCGGAAAGACGCAAAGTAGAAATCTCGCCTGATTACAGCGGATTTACGATTCCAGATGAATTCGTTGTAGGATACGGGCTTGATTATGCTGAAGCATATCGTAACCTTCCTTACATTGGAATCCTCAAACCGGAAGTTTATTCCAAGTAGTTTGGTTGTGATAAACACTATCATTGTGATAAAATGTGGAAAGTGTCTTTTTCGCGAGAGGAGGTAAGAAATGAATCGTTTTTTTCGTAATACAGGGTTCTATCTACTTATTTTTCTTGTCACAGTAGGGATCGTTAATTTCGTCCTCTCTGGGACAGATAAGACAACACAGCTTGATTATCAGCAATTCCGCACCGAGTTAAAGAGTGACAATATTACAGAAGCATCTCTTCGTCCTGAAGGGGGTACATACGCGGTTTCAGGTAAGCTGGCTAGACCGTCTGCGAATGGTCAAAGCTCGTTTAGTACGAGTATTCCACTGTATGACAACGATGTTTTGACAATCATTAACGATAAGATTGATCAAGGCAAAATCAAAAAGGTTGACTTCCAGAAACAAGAGGGCAACAGCATTTGGCTCACGTTCTTGACGTCAATTATTCCATTTGTGATCATCTTTATCCTATTCTTCTTCTTACTGAACCAAGCTCAGGGCGGCGGCAGCCGAGTGATGAACTTCGGTAAAAGCAAGGCGAAGCTCTACAATGATGAGAAGAAGCGTGTTACGTTTGACGATGTAGCCGGTGCCGACGAGGAAAAAGCGGAACTGGTTGAGGTGGTTGAGTTCCTGAAAGACCCTCGCAAGTTTGCTGCCGTGGGTGCCCGTATTCCTAAAGGGGTTCTTCTAGTCGGTCCTCCAGGAACAGGTAAAACTTTGCTTGCCCGTGCCGTAGCTGGGGAAGCGGGAGTACCATTCTTCAGTATCTCTGGTTCCGACTTCGTTGAAATGTTCGTGGGTGTGGGTGCGTCCCGTGTTCGCGATTTGTTCGAGAATGCCAAGAAAAATGCTCCGTGTATCATCTTTATTGACGAGATTGACGCCGTTGGTCGTCAGCGTGGAGCAGGTTTGGGTGGCGGACACGACGAGCGTGAGCAAACCTTGAACCAATTGCTTGTTGAAATGGACGGCTTTGGCGCTAATGAAGGAATCATCATGATAGCGGCAACCAACCGACCAGACATTCTGGACCCGGCGTTGCTTCGTCCAGGTCGCTTTGACCGTCAAATTACGGTTGATCGTCCGGATGTGAAGGGCCGTGAAGCCGTACTGAAAGTTCATGCGCGCAACAAACCGCTGGGCGACGATCTTAACTTGGACGTTATTGCCCGCCGTACACCTGGATTTACTGGTGCTGATTTGGAGAACCTGTTGAACGAAGCAGCACTCCTTACAGCTCGTAAGAATAAGAAACAAATCAACATGCTCGAAGTTGATGAGGCAATCGACCGCGTTATTGCAGGACCAGCGAAAAAGTCACGCGTGATTAGCGATGATGAGAAGAAATTGGTTGCTTATCACGAAGCAGGTCATACCATCGTAGGTTACCATTTGAAAAATGCGGATATGGTACACAAAGTAACCATCATCCCTCGTGGTCAAGCAGGCGGTTATACCGTCATGCTGCCAAAAGAAGATCGTTACTTCGCTACCAGCGGCGACTTGCTCGATAAGATCGTGGGACTGCTTGGTGGTCGTGTTGCGGAGGAATTGGTACTGGGCGATGTAAGTACAGGCGCTCATAACGACTTCCAACGCGCGACAGCGATTGCCCGCAGCATGATTACCGAATATGGAATGAGTCGTTTGGGTCCAATGCAATTTGGACGTACACAAGGGCAAGTATTCCTGGGCAGAGATATTGGTCACGAGCGTAACTACTCGGAACAAATCGCTTATGAGATTGACCAGGAAATGCAACGAATCATCACCGAGCAATATGATCGTTGTAAGGACTTGTTAACCAAACATCATGATCAATTGGCTTTGGTTGCTGAAACCTTGATGCGTGTGGAAACACTTGACGCTGAGCAAATCAGACAGTTGATTGAGAACGGTAAATTGGATAAAGAACCAACGAATGACGATGTTGTGATCAATATCCAACCAAAAATCGAACCAACAGAAACAAAACAAGACGATAACAAAGAAGTCTAATATTGACTTGATTAAACAAACATCCCGTGCCACTTTTGCCAGTGAATCGGGATGTTTTGTTCATGTGGAGGGAACTATGAGTCTTGCCAAAGTGAAGCTAGCAGCGTTTGACATGGATGGGACTTTACTCAATGAAGATTCACATATGACGGACGCCACGAAGGAAGCATGCGCGTTACTTCAACAACAAGGCTGTAAATTGGTGATTTCTACGGGCAGAACGTATTTATCGGCCAAGCGCCCAACCGATAATTACCCATTTGACGGGTACGTGTGCAGCAATGGCGCGACGATTTATGAACAGGATGGGACTCTTGTCCAAAGTGTATTGCTTCCAATCGAAGTCGTAATGGCGACCGTAGCAGAACTGCGCGGCAAAAAAATCTATTACGAATTGCATGACGCCGAGAGCAACCGTTGGATGGTAGCTGAAGATCGTGACGAAATTGAAGCGATATTGGAACAGGCCACCTGTCATGATGGATTGTCGCTACGGAAGTTCTCTTTTTACCATGTTTCTAAATCTGTGCCGGAGAAGGAATTAATGGAGAGTGTTATTTCGGGAGAGCGGCCCATCGTGAAAGTTTTTGTCTGGCATACCGATTCGGATGAGCTGATGGGTGTTCGACAAAAGCTGGCTCCTTGGGAACAATCGGCCACCTTCACATCATCAAGCTGCAATAATTTCGAAGTGATCGCAAGCGGTGTAAGCAAAGCGAGCGGATTAGCGTATTTCTTTGACAAGTGGGGCATTACCGCTGAAGAAACGGTAGCTTTTGGGGATTCGTTTAACGATACGGAGCTATTATCCGCCGTTGGGTATCCTGTCGTGATGGCCAATGCCGACGATTCAATTAAACCTCTAGGCAAATATACGGCTCCTGATCATCGGGAGAATGGGGTCGCCCAGTTTATTCATCAGCACTTGTTGTCAAACAAGTGATGCTGACTTTCTGACAACATATCCATAATTGACTTTACAATGATGCACAGCTTACAATGACCGTACAAACTGACTGTAAGAGTCACCAAGGAGGTTAATGAGATGGAAGCCTTGGCGTTGGAGAAGAAAGCTCAACGGAATGCTGAGCTGAAAGAACGACTCCTGCAATTGAAAAAAGAGCGAAACGCTATTATCCTCGCCCATTTTTATCAACGTCCAGAAATTCAAGAAGTAGCTGATTTTATTGGGGATTCGTTCGGTTTGGCTCAAAAGGCGAAGACGACGGATGCGGATGTTATTCTGTTCTGTGGCGTTCACTTTATGGGAGAAAGTGCAAAAATTCTCAATCCCCAAAAGACCGTCATTATTCCGGATGAGCGCGCTGGTTGCCCAATGGCTGACATGGTAAATGTAGAAGGTCTGCGTAAGATGAAGGCGCAACATCCGAACGCCAAAGTAGTCGCGTATATCAATACATCAGCTGAAGTGAAGGCGGAGACGTATATCTGCTGCACATCCTCTAATGCCAAGAAAGTTATTGAGTCGATCGATAGCGATGAGATCATCTGGGTACCGGATAAGAATCTAGGGCATTACGTGTCCCAGTTCACCGACAAAAAGATGATTATTTGGGAAGGCTACTGCAATACACATGACCAGCTTTCCGTTGAAGATATTGTTACCTTAAAGGCGCAACATCCTAACGCATTAGTGGTCGTTCACCCGGAATGCCGACCAGAGGTTGTTGCCTTGGCTGATTATGTAGGGTCCACTACCGGAATCCTGAAGTTCTGTCGTGAATCTGCCCATAAGGAATTTATTATCGGGACAGAGGACGGGGTACGTTTCATGCTGGAAAAAGACAGCCCGGACAAAACCTTTATCTTTGCATCCAAGTATTTGGTATGCCCGAACATGAAGGTCAACAACCTGAAAAAATGCGTAGAAGCATTGGAAAATATGAGCCCAGAAATTTATGTGCCTGAGCATGTGGCAGATGCGGCGCGCGCTTCATTGGAGCGCATGCTGGAAGTAGATCCTTCTTAGAAGGTAGCGAATCGCAAACTAGAAAAGAGCAGACCTTCCGCTAACCACGGAGTCTGCTCTTTTGAATTATTCGGGCATTGGAGTTGGGGTCGGCTTGGAATAGCCGGTTTTATATTGATCATCGATGGTGTTGCGAATTTCTTTGAGTGATTTGCCTTCTTGTTTCATCTTCGCCGAAATTGCGGCAATCTCCATACAAGTTCCGCAACGAGTGCCGTGATCATCCCAGACGACAGAACCGTCTGCTTGCACTTCTTTTACAAAACAGTGAGCGTTATGTTCATGACCGGCACTATCTGCGCAACCGCAGTAGCAAGGCATCCATTTCAACACGTCGAGATTATCGCCGGCGATTCGGTAAACCTCTTTAATTTGTGGATCAACTGTATTCAGGAAGTTTGGAAGCTGTTTGATGGAAGCGGTAGTTTCTTGCAGGTCACCATTCGGAGCGTGCTGCTGGTGGCCTGGTTGACTTGTGTTTTGATGAGTGTCATGGCTTGTACTCGATTGGTTTCCGGGAGTGCCACAACCCGCCAATATAAGGAATAGCGAGAAAAGGAATAGATAGAGTGGACGGACAGGCTTCATGTAAGATACCTCCTTTATGAGGAAAATTATAACATAGGAGGCGGACAAGTTGTTGTAAATCGTAATGAGTCTTATTTACTTCTTGGGCGCATATAGGTATAATGAGTGAGTCTCTTTTACACGTCCCATTTACTGGTCTGTAGATGAGGAGAACCTGGAAGATTATTCGGTTGGAGAAATGACTCAGATATAGATAGCTGGAAGGATGAATGGATTCATGAAACGATTATTTCCCGTAATGGTGAGTATACTTGTTGCTTTATCTACCGTCATGTTAACCGCTTGCGGCAATACCGCCACAACTTCGGGGCAATCAGCAAGCAACGGCAGTCAAAAATTAGTGGTCTATACCTCATTTTATCCCTTGTACTTTGTGGCGTCTCGCATTGGCGGGGACGAGGTTGAAGTGAAAAACGTAGTGCCGCCGGGTGTGGAGCCGCACGACTTTGAACCGACAACGAATGATATTGTGGAAATGTCAAAAGCTTCATTAGTCGTTTACAGCGGGACTTCATTTGATGCCTGGGTGGATAAAGCCATCAGTACGTTTGATACGTCCAAAATGAAAGTCGTCAAAACCACAGAAGGGCTGCCATTGCTCTCATCGCCTGTACATGAAGGAGATACAACCGGAGAAGAACACAACCAAGATGGTCTTGACCCGCATGTATGGCTCGATCCGACTCTCTTAAAAGCAGAGGCCAAAAAAGTTGAAGATGCGCTCATCCAGGCAGACCAAGCCCATCAAGCCATCTATCAACAAAACTTTGATAAGCTGTCGAAGGATTTGGATCAACTGGATCAGGAGTTTGCCGCAATGGTGAGCAAGTCTCCTCGCAAAGAATTTATGGTTTCACACGCCGCCTTTGGATACTTGGCCCATCGATACGGGCTGGAGCAGGTAGCCATCTCGGGAATCAATCCGTCAGATGAGCCATCTCCAGCGAGAATGAAGGAATTAATTGATCGTGTGAATGCGCATCACATTAAAACGATATTTTTTGAAACGCTAGCTTCTCCCAAAATTTCTGAAGTGATTGCCAAAGAAACAGGGGCACACACAGCAACGCTGAATCCACTGGAAGGCTTAACCGAAGAACAGCAAAAAGCTGGCATAGATTATTTGTCCGTCATGCGTGAGAATTTAACGGCGCTTCAAAGCGCTTTACAAGAATAAGGGGGATACCCCTACCAAAAGGGAAGTTGATCGTATGGAAGGAACTGAGCGTGAGATTATCCGCTTGTCCTCGTTATCATTCCAATATGAAAACGGGAAAAAAGTGTTGGAGGACATTAGTTTCTCTTTGTATGAGGGAGATTTTCTGGGGATTGTCGGTCCGAACGGCTCTGGTAAATCTACCTTGATGAAATTAATTCTGGGTTTGTTGTCGCCGACAGAAGGAAGCATTGAATTGTTTGGGCAACCCACCCAGAAGTTCCGCGATTGGGTAAAAATCGGGTATGTCGCTCAACAAGTTGCCCATGGTGCAGGTGGATTTCCGGCAACAGTCGAGGAAGTGGTCGCCTCTGGTCTAGTTGGCAAGGTTGGGTTGTTCCGTCGGTTAAAACATTCGCACTACCACAAAGTCCGAGATGTTGTTGAACGAGTAGGACTCTTGCCCAAATTGCACGAGAGGATTGGCAACTTGTCGGGTGGCCAGCTGCAGCGAGTATTCATCGCCAGAGCGCTAGTATCCGATCCGGAGTTGCTAATTCTGGATGAGCCAACGGTAGGTGTCGATCAGGAATCAATCGAGCAGTTTTATAGTCTGTTGCGTTCGCTTAAGGAAGACAACCGCATGACGATGCTGATTATCAGTCACGATGTGAGCGTCATGACACAATGGGTCAACAAAGTGGCTTGTTTGCAACGTCGCATCCATTTTCATGGGTCTACGGATGAGTTTGAGCATAATCAAGACAAGATTTTTCAAAGTATGTACGGAGAGTCAGTCCGTCTACTCGCCCACAACCATTAATTGAGTGAGAAGTTGGGAGTTGTGAGGAAGGAGATTATATGTTAGCAGATTGGTGGAATTACGAATTTTTGCGGTATGCCTTGTTTTCAGGGATTTTGATCGGGTTGATTTGTCCCATTTTAGGTACGTTCCTGGTCGTTCGCCGTTTGTCGATGATGGCGGATGGTCTTTCCCATGTGACGCTCTCGGGTGTAGCGGCAGGTTTGTTGCTCTCGAAGAAAGTTGCATTGTTCAGTAACGTGAATCCCCTGTATTTTGGGATGCTCTTTTCTGTGATTGGTTCTTTATTTATTGAGCGGCTTCGCAAGGTATTCAAGGCGTATCAGGATTTGGCGATCCCAATTATCTTATCAACGGGACTGGGATTGTTTACGGTATTGATCAGTATCGCCAAGGGATTTAACGCCGATTTATACTCCTATTTGTTTGGGAAAATTGTAACGGTGACGAAGGATGATCTATTAGCCTTGATTGGCGTAGCCTTCGTTGTCATGGCGACTTTTTTTCTCATTTACAAGGAATTGTTTGCTGTATCGTTTGATGAGGAGTTTGCCCGAGTATCGGGTGTCGCGCGAAAAGCGATTAATTTATGGTTTATGATTCTCGTTGCCTTAACGATTGCAGCTTCCATGCGGATTGTCGGGGTTCTGTTGATTTCTGCTCTCATTACATTGCCGGTAGCCGCAAGCTTACAGATTGCTCGAAGTTTTCGACAAGCGATTCTTTATGCCGTGCTGTTTGCCGAAACTGCTGTGCTTTCTGGACTGTACTTTGCCTATCTATGGGATTGGGCATCTGGCGGTACGATTGTTTTGATGGCTGTATTTATTCTCATCGTGGTGCTGACCGGCAAGAAACTGAAAGCGTCATTTCGGTAATGAGAGGAGGACGACCATGAATCTGGAAGAAGCTTTACGAATCATGAAAGATCGTGGTTTTAAATATACAGGAAAACGAGAAGAGATGATTCGGATTTGCGCGGCCGAGAAGCGCTACTTGTCGGCGAAGGAGATAATGGAGCAGATGAAGGAGAATTACCCGAATCTGAGTTTCGACACGGTATACCGGAATCTCTCTACTTTTGTGGAATTAGGGATTCTGGAGGAGACGGAACTGGAGGGCGAGGGCAAGTTTCGACTGGCCTGTTCACATGGACACCATCATCATCTGATATGCACGTCGTGTGGGAAAACGACTGAACTGGAAGCTTGTCCGATGCGTGAGGTCGGGGATTTGCCTTCGGACTTTCAAGTGACGGGGCATAAATTCGAGATCTATGGAAAATGTAATACATGTGGCTAACCGAACGGTCATGTCCGTTTTCCCCTCTCATCCCCCTAATCCCCTCTCATCGGGGGATCGAAGCGTCGGGGGACTGAAACGTGTTGAAATACAGATGATCCCAGCTTGACAGGAATAATATACACAAGTATCATATAAGAAACGACATATGTAAGCGCTTAATATAACGGCGTGTTACTGGATAAAACCGGGCATGAGCCAAGAATGATCTTTCCTATTGAAAAGATTTTTCTTGGCTTTTTTGATCGTGTAGGAAAGTTTAAGCGCTTTAAAGCGCTGGACTTTCCGGAACGGAAGGAAAGCATCCGCTAAAGAAGAATTCGACGACATCTCCGAGAGTGCTTCGTTAATAGCTTTTCTTATCGTCTGGAGACCTTAGATTTTATACTTTGCTTGGTGGTGAGATTCTGATGGCCTGTGATAATGCGTACAAAATTGAACGAGCTTTTAACAATAACGTGGTCCTGGCGAAAGAATCTCGGACGGATGTGGAGATCATTCTTCTCGGAAAAGGAGTCGGATTTGGAGCCAAGCCTGGTGACCAGCTGGAAGCCGATGATCACCGAATTGAAAAAAAGTTCCGTTTGGAAAATGAGAGCCATATCCAGCAATATCGTCACCTGATCAATCAAGTGGATGAATCGATTATTGGCCTTTCAGAGGAGATCATCGCCATGGTCGCCAAGGATTTAAGCCCTAATCTGAATGAACACGTTCATGTCGCTTTGCCAGACCATATCCAATTTGCGATTCAACGCTTGCAGAATGGAATGGAGATTACCAATCCGTTTCTGTATGAAATTCAGACCCTTTATCCCAAGGAATTTGCCTTGGCCCAGAAGGCATCGAGAATGATTGAAGAACGATTCTCTGTCACGATTCCGGAGAGTGAAACGGGCTTTTTGTCCCTACACATACATGCGGCAGCCAGTGCATATCCTGTCTCTAAAACCGTCAAAGTGACCAATCTGATCAAAGAGCTGGTGGAACGAGTTGAGAAACAGGTTGGCACACCCATTGAAAAAGAAAGCATGGATTATGTGCGATTAATTACGCATTTGCGATTCGCAGTGGAGCGTATTCGTCAAGGAAAAGCCGTCGTAAACCCTTTGCTGGATCGCATCAAGGAAATCAGCGGGTCTTCTTATAAACTGGCCGAATCATTGGCCAAGTTGATTGCCGAACGCTTGGAAGTGGATGTTCCGGAAGACGAAGTTGGGTATATCGCGATGCATCTTCACCGTTTAAATCAAGTGAAAAATACAGCTAAATAACAGGCGTGTTACTAGTTGGACTAGGCATGAGCCGAGAGCAGCAAAAGAAGGAGAATGGTATTCTTTTGTTATTCAAGGCTCATGCTTCTTTTATTTACCGACAAATCTGGGAGTTTTGACGAAGAGAGAGAATATAAAGAGTATTGGTGAGGAGGCGGTACAAAATGTTTGGCAAGTTGTTTTCCAAGGCGAAAGAGAAAGAAATAACGGTGTTCGCCCCATTAAGCGGTGAAGCGCGTTCACTCGAACAAGTGCCTGACCCGATGTTTGCCCAAAAAGTGATTGGCGATGGGGTAGCCATTCAACCCTCTGAAGGAATATTGGTCGCACCGGCAAAAGGGAAGATTGTCCATGTGGCAACCACCCTGCATGCGATTGGACTCGTAACCGACGAGGGACTGGAGATCCTCTGTCATATCGGGATAGATACCGTGAAAATGGATGGGCAAGGGTTTACGTCCTATGTAAAAGCTGGGGATACTGTTAACCTCGGGGATAAACTGATTTCGTTTGATTTGCAACTGATCGAAAGCGCAGGATACGCAACCATCACTCCCATCATTATTACGAATGGAGACAAGGTGGCGGCCAACAACCAAGTGACCCAAGGCAATGTTCAAGCAGGACGCGACCACATCATGAAAATCAATCTGAAATAGAGGGATCGATATGGGATACAAGCTGTATAAGGGAAAGGTAATTGCGGAAGATCGGATTATTGAACAGGGAGTTCTCGTTACTTCCGGTGGACAAATTCATTACGCGGGAGCCGAGAGCGGTTATACATTGCGAGGCGATGAAAAGGTCGTTGATTACTCGTCTTACTGGATTTCCCCTGGATTAATCGATATCCATGTACACGGTGGAGTAGGCTTCGATGTGATGGATGGGACAGAAGAAGCCTTGGTATCCATTAGCCGAGGTTTAGCCAGCTTTGGGGTTACCGGTTTCTTGCCCACGACTATGACGGCGCCGCTTTCCGATATCCAACAGGTCCTGGAACTGATTAAAGAGACGAAGGCCAAGCCGATTACAGGAGCGCAAATTCTCGGGGTGCATCTGGAAGGCCCATGGATTAGCGACCCATTCAAGGGGGCCCAAAACGAGAAGTATATCACGCATCCTACATCAGAGCAGGTTGCCGAGATCATGAATTGGCTGGGAGACTTGGCCACAGTGGTAACAATTGCTCCCGAGATACCAGGCGCGCTCGAAGCCATTCGAAAACTGACAGAGCATGGAATTATCTGTTCCATTGGTCATACCAACGCCACGCATGAGCAGGTGACACAAGCTGCTAAAGCGGGTGCTTCCCATTTTACCCATGCGTTTAACGCGATGAGGGGTCTGCATCATCGGGAACCCGGCGTGGTTGGAGCGTTAATGGGAATGCGCCATATGACATGTGACGTTATCGCTGATTTGGTTCACTCGCATGCTTGCATGCTGGATATTTTGTATCAGTTAAAAGGGCGGGACAAACTGCTCTTGATCAGTGACGGAATGCAAGCGGTTGGATTGCCGGATGGGGAGTATAGCTTGGGTGGTCAGGCGGTTTATGTCCGTCAATGTATCGCTCGACTAGCTGATCATACACTTGCAGGCAGCACCTTGTCATTAAATCGTGCTGTCCACAATATGGTGGAAGTGATTGGACTTGAATTGCAAGACGCTATCTATATGGCCTCTACCGCTCCAGCCAAGAAGCTAGGCATTGACCGAACGAAGGGCAGCCTTGTCGCTGGAAAAGACGCGGATATCACTGTGCTAACACCTGATTTCCAAGTCGTTGAAACGATTGTCAAAGGCATGACTGTTTACAAGGAGGCATAATAACGTGATTCGATTAATCGTGGCAGAGGACTACAACCAGTTAAGTCAGCAAGCTGCGCAAATAGTTGCCCAGCAAATTAAGCAAAACCCCGCCTCGGTTATTGGGTTTGCTACCGGAAGCACTCCGTTGGGGTTATATCAGGAACTGGTTGCGATGTATCAGAAAAAAGAACTTTCATTTGATCACATAACGAGCTTTAACCTGGATGAGTATATCGGGTTAGACCGCAATCATCCTCAAAGCTATTACCGTTTTATGTGGGATCACCTATTCTCCCATGTTGGAGTGGAAGATAGACGGATTAATTTTCCGCCGGGAATCTTTCAGAATGAGCAATCGATTTGTGAACGATACGAAGCAGAGATGGCCAAGTGCGGCGGAATCGACCTGCAAATCCTGGGGATCGGCGTCAACGGTCATATTGGATTTAATGAGCCAAGTGATTCATTCACACTTTCAACCCATATCGTAGAGCTGGCGGAAGAGACGATTCAAGCCAACGCTCGCTTCTTCGATAACGAAGAGGAAGTGCCTCGGTATGCGATTACCATGGGGGTCCGCAGTATCATGCAGGCCCGCTCCATTCTTTTGCTAGCCAGTGGCGAGAATAAAGCGGAAGCGATTCAGAAAATGTTTACGGATAAAGCAGATCCCCAAATACCTGCTTCCATCCTGCAGCTGCACGCCAATGTAACGTTAGTCGTTGATAAAGCAGCAGCCTCTTCATTGCCGGAAGGCTCACTTGCCTAGAAGCACGATCATATCGCAGATGAGTGTCTCTTCATTCAAGTAGAGATACTTACTGATAAAACAACTTAAGAGGAGGTCTTTCGTATGTTGGCTTTTCTTCAGAAGATTGGGAAGTCTCTGATGCTTCCCGTAGCAACCCTGCCTGCGGCTGCCTTATTGCTTCGCTTCGGTTCTATTGACTATGTGAAGGAAGTTCCGCTTGGTTCGTTCGGAGAATTTCTCAATCATTACATCGCCCCGTTCCTTGCAGCGGGTGGTGACGCCATTTTTTCTAATCTAGCACTTATTTTTGCTGTTGGTATCGCAATCGGTTTAGCAGGAGATGCAGTAGCGGCATTGGCGGCAGTCATTTCGTATCAGGTACTTATTGCTGTTTTATCTAAAGTTCCAGCTGCCATGCCGTGGATTGCTGACGACGCCAAACTGAACATGGGAGTACTAGGTGGTATCCTCGCAGGTAGCGTAGCAGCCTATATGTACAACCGTTACCACGATATCAAGCTTCCAGACTGGTTGGGCTTCTTCGGTGGCAAACGCTTCGTACCGATTGTTACTTCCGCATCGATGGTCGTGATCGGGTTGATATTTGGTCTGATCTGGGGTCCAATTCAAGTGGGTCTTGATACATTCGGTAACTGGATTGTGAGTTTGGGTGCTGTCGGTGCGGCGTTATTCGGCTTCTTTAACCGTTTGCTCATTCCATTTGGACTCCATCACGTATTAAATGCGATTGCCTGGTTCCAAATTGGAAGCTTCACAGATGCGACAGGCCATGTCGTGAACGGTGACTTGCATCGTTTCTTCGCTGGGGACAAAACTGCGGGTATGTTCATGACTGGATTCTTCCCGATCATGATGTTCGCTCTTCCAGCAGCGGCATTGGCGATTATTCACTCCGCCAAGCCAGAGAAACGCAAGATGGTTTCCTCCGTATTCGTTGGGTTAGCGCTTACCTCGTTCCTGACTGGTATTACAGAGCCAATTGAGTTTGCTTTTATGTTTGCCGCTCCGTTTCTCTATCTGGTTCACGCCATTTTGACTGGTGTGTCTGCTTATATCGTAACAGCGCTCAACATTAAGCTTGGATTTGGTTTTTCGGCTGGTCTGGTCGATTACTTGGTGAACTACAAACTTGCGACGAATCCGCTCTTGATGATTCCAATTGGTTTGATCTTTGCGGTAGTTTACTACTTCCTGTTCCGTTTCCTCATCACCAAATTCGATATCAAAACACCTGGTCGCGAAGATGATGACCTCACAGAGGATGAACAACAAGGCGGTGGCAGCTCTAGCTTGAAAGACAAAGCGGCAGGTGTTCTAGCAAGCATTGGCGGCAAAGATAACATCAAAGACATCGACGCCTGTATCACTCGTCTGCGGCTGGTGCTTAAGGACGATAAAGTTGTAGATGAAAAAGCGCTTCGCAATCTTGGGGCCGCCGGTATCATGAGGCTTGGTCAAGGCAGTGTCCAAATCGTGTTCGGTACTCAATCGGAAATGCTGAAGGACCAAATTAAAAAATTATAAAAGGGATGATTTCCATTTATGAAACGTTTACTGGATTGCAAAGCATCTGATTTTGCGCGAATGAATGGGCAAGAGCTGAAACAGTCGATCCGAGCGTCTGAAGGAAGGGTATTGCTCGCAGAAGTGATTTGTTCGGTTACCCCTTTATTGTCCGGCGTTACCAATGCAGAGATGGCGTCAGCATTTGGTGCGGATATGATCCTTCTCAACTTTTTCGATGTGTTTGATCCAATGATTGCGGGATTGGAAGTTGAGGATCCGCAGCAGACGATTCATCAATTGAAGCAATATGTGGGACGTCCAGTAGGATTGAACCTCGAACCGATTGATCCTCAAGCGAATCGGGTTGAGGAGTTAGTCAGTTTGCCAATTGGAAGAACTGCAACAGCGGAGACGTTCCGTGAAGCGAAGAAACTTGGGTTTGATTTTGTCTGCCTGACGGGGAACCCCAAAACGGGAGTTACCAATCCAGAGATCATAAAGGCAATCTCCACAGCACGCTCCGAGATGGGAGAAGAAACGTTGATTCTGGCTGGAAAAATGCACGCTGCCGGTGTCGCGGGAGAAGCCGGAGAGGATATCGTAAAGGAAAAGGATATTGTTTCCTTTATTGAGGCAGGAGCAGACGTAATCTTATTGCCTTCTCCAGGAACTGTTCCCGGGATTACTCTGAATAACTGTCAGAAACTTGTGAAAATGTCACATAAGCACGGAGCACTGACGATCCTCGCGACAGGAACGAGTCAGGAAGGGGCTGATGAAGCAACTATTCGTCAGATCGCCCTTTACAGCAAGATGGCTGGGACGGATCTATATCATATCGGGGATGCGGGATATGCGGGGATTGCGATTCCAGAGAATATTATGCAATATTCCATTGTGATTCGCGGCAAGCGCCATACGTATGTCCGAATGGCCTCCTCGGTTCGTCGATAGGTGTCCCAAACCCACTCAACCAAGCGTGCGCTTAAGGTTGAGTGGGTTTTCTTTTAGATTTGGGTCGCGATAGTATCGTGCAATTGTTCGCCCGATAACGGTTCCAACAAGAGCAGTTCCTCATACGGATTGATACAGGGAAGGCCGAAGTAGTGGGCAAAAGCTGGTTCTGTTTTGAGGCCGTCTTGCTTGAGCTGGCGAATTGCTGACCATGCTTGATTGCCCAATTCTAGCGTGTTCTTAGCCAATTCAAGTAGCCGAGCCTCGATCACCATATGGCGGTAGGCGTTTTGTTTCGTTACGGGAACGGCTTGACCGAATATCTCGATGGGCATGTTTTGATAAGTGAAATTGGCAATCACGGTAGGCTGTCCGCTGACCTCGACTTCTCGAAGGATTATATCCGGCATTTGCCCAAATTCGGTTTCCAGCGTCTTTGTGAACTGCTCAACATCATGCATCTCGCAAATGATATCAAGATCGCTGTTCTCTACCTGCAGCTGGAGGGGAAAAGTCCCGGTTAGAACAGGCGTGAATTCCTTAAGAACTTCAAGAATACGAAGTTCTTGCAGCACGTGATAAGCCCGTTGTTGACCGGAATCACCCGCAAGTAGATATGTAGGATCAAACCAGTTGGGAAGCATCGAGATCGTTCCTTTCGTTGGTCAAATGGCTGAATCTTTTTCACTTGGTGCTGATTTGCTATAATAATGGCAATTAACCCTATACCGGACAGAGAGAAGGTAAAAAGGATGATCCCTCGTTATATAGTCGATTTTGACCTGGATCACCTGCCGCGTATCAAGACAGATGTCGTGGTGGTTGGTGCGGGAATCGCTGGATTATATACGGCCTTACAGGTAAGTGAATTTGCGAACGTAGTCTTGATTAGCAAGAAGGGACTAGATGACAGCAATACTAGATGGGCACAGGGCGGGATCGCCGCAGTGACAGCCAAATCGGATTCACCGGAGCTCCACCGTCAGGATACATTGATCGCCGGAGCGGGTCTCTGTTCGTATGAAGCGGTAGATGTTTTGGTTCATGAGGGACCCGAGAGATTAAAGGAATTAATCGAGTACGGAACGCAATTTGACAAGGATTCACAAGGACATTATGAGCTTACCAAAGAAGGCGCTCATAGCCAACGGCGTATTTTGCATGCGCAAGGTGACGCAACGGGAGCCGAGATAGTCCGCGCCTTGTCACACCGAGTGCTCGAGACGAAGAATATTACGGTATTCGAGAATCACTTTACGGTCGATGTGGTCACCGCCAATGATGAGTGCGTCGGGGTTATTGTAATCAAACCAGATAACGAGATGGTTTTTATTGAGTCCTATGCGACGGTGTTGGCAACTGGTGGAGCGGGTCAGTTATATCGTTACACGACCAACCCAGATATCGCCACTGCTGATGGAATCGCGATGGCCTATCGGGCTGGAGCGGATATCAAGGATGTGGAGTTTATCCAGTTCCATCCGACCGCTTTATACTACCCAGGCGCACCGCGTTTTCTGATCTCGGAAGCTGTCCGTGGAGAGGGAGCGATCCTTCGAAATATGAACGGAGATCGGTTCATGCAGAAGTACCATCCGCAAAAAGAACTGGCACCACGAGACATTGTGGCAAGGGCGATTGTCGCAGAGATGGAGTTGACTAACTCTTCATTTGTTTATCTGGACATTACCCATGAATCGGAGGAGCTGATCAAGCATCGTTTTCCAACCATATATAAAACGTGTATTGAGTACGGATTGGATATGGTGACCGATTGGATTCCGGTTGCTCCCGCCTGTCACTACATTATGGGGGGCGTGGCTACTGATTTGCACGGGGAGACTTCCACGGCGAGATTGTTTGCGTGTGGAGAAGTATCTTGTACGGGTGTGCATGGAGCCAACCGTCTGGCGTCCAATTCGTTATCGGAGGCAGTCGTATTCGGACACCGAATCGTGGAGCGAATCAAAACGCTATCTCCGAAAATCTCCATTCCATCCTCCATCCCACATGAACCCCAAGCTCCAACGAATCGACCAGAGAAAAAAACACCAAGTACGATAGAAACGCGGGTCAAGCTTCAAAAGCTGATGCTTCGTCATGTGAGCTTGAAGCGCGAGGAAAAAGGCTTGTTAAAAGCGATCAGCGAACTGGAAAAAATGCAACGTTTTTACCACTATGATTATCACGACCGACAATCGCTGGAGTTTCTCAACCTGCTGACAGCTGCTACTCTAACCACACGCGCAGCTTTGAACAGGGAGGAGAGCCGTGGAGGACATTATCGCGCGGACTTCCCGAATCGGGATGATCTCGTCTGGCGTAAACATACGGTTCAGTCGATTCAATACGGAATACGAGAGGAAAGTGATTCTTCTGATGTTGAATAAACGAGAGCTTCGACGCAAAATCGAAGAATGGTTGGATGAAGATATTGGCTTTGGAGATGTTACAACGGCTAGCACGATTCCCGCAACGGAGCAGGGCAGAGGAATCCTTTATGCCAAGGAAGACGGCATTGTGGCTGGGTTGCCGATTGCCGAATTGGTATTCGAGGTAATCGATCCCACTTTGAAGTTTGCTCCCCAGGTAGAGGAAGGTGTAGCCGTTGCCAAAGGACAAGCGATTGCTGAAGTTAGCGGTTCGGTGCAGTCCATTTTAACAGGTGAACGCCTTGCCTTGAATCTGTTGCAGCGTTTATCCGGAATTGCGACGCGAACCAATGAATTCGCCAAGGCGATCGAGGGAACGAAGGCAAGAGTGGTGGATACGCGCAAAACCACACCGGGACTTCGAATGTTGGAAAAATACGCGGTTCGAGTTGGCGGGGGACATAATCATCGCTATGCGTTGTACGATGCCGTCATGATCAAGGATAACCATATCAAAGGCGCGGGGGGAATCACGCAGGCTGTTCAAGCGGCCCGTCAAGCCATTCCGCATACCATGAAGATCGAGGTTGAAACAGAATCCATGACGCAGGTAGAGGAAGCGCTGGCTGCGGGTGCGGATATTATCATGCTGGACAATATGTCTGTGGAGCTGATGAGAGAAGCGGTGCAGCTGATTGCAGGACGGGCAGTAGTGGAAGCGTCCGGCGGGGTCAATCTGGATACAATCCGTTCCATTGCCCAGACGGGTGTTGACGTCATCTCGGTTGGAGCGTTAACGCATTCTGTTCGCGCGCTTGATATAAGTCTGGATCTCAACCAGCGGAAGCGGTAAGTAAGAAGAAGGATTCGACAACACTATGAGAAGCTTCGATAAGGAGCTTTTCTGATAGAGTAGGGGTAGAGCCAATGCTACTGGTAATGGATATCGGGAATACCAATATCGTGCTCGGTATGTACGAAGGGGAATCGCTTCGGTTCCACTGGCGAGTCGCAACCGATCGTAACAAAACAGAAGACGAGTACGGGATGCTGATCCGCAGCCTGTTTATAAGCGCAGGCTTGGAATTCAAGCATGTTGAGGGAGTCATTATCTCTTCTGTTGTTCCTCCATTGAATTTTACTGTGGAGCGTATGTGTGTGAAGTATTTTCAGAAGAAACCATTAGTCATTGGCCCAGGCATCAAAACTGGCTTAAATATCAAATATGAATACCCAAGAGAGGTAGGAGCCGACCGGATCGTCAACGCCGTAGCGGCCATTCACGATTATGGGACACCGCTTATTATCGTGGACTTCGGGACAGCGACCACTTTTTGCTATGTAGATGAACAAGCTCAATATTGGGGTGGAGCTATTGCTCCGGGAATTAATATCTCAACCGAAGCGCTATACAGTCGAGCAGCCAAACTTCCACGGATCGAGATTGCCAAACCATCCAGCGTCGTAGGGCGAAATACCGTTGCCGCCATGCAATCGGGCATCTACTATGGCTTTGTTGGGCAAGTGGAAGGGATTGTTCGTCGAATGAAAGCGGAATCCAAAACCGAGCCTAAAGTAGTAGCCACTGGCGGTCTGGCCTCATTATTCTCGAATGAGACAAGCAGTATTGACGTAGTCGACCCTAACCTGACGCTAAAGGGACTCCGTTTAATCTACGAACGCAATAAATAACCAAACGACTTAAGAGTGATAGATTGTTGAATAATAAACGATTAAAGGGAGCTGAGGCTCTCTTTTTGTTATTTATAGAAAATAATGGTTGTTCAAATCTTGAAAAGAGGTATAAAATTACTATTAAATAAGGAAAATATACCCTTTACAGGTGCATTTCATTAAGGGACGGAGAGGAAGTTAATCGTGAAGACTAAAAGTATGGTGACTAAAATCATTCTATTATCAGCTATCATGATTCTCATCATGACGGTGATTAGCGGTCTCTTGTCGTACCGAAGCATGTTGGTAGCTGTGCAGAAGACCATTGCCAGCTCAGCGATCACCACTGCGCAAAATATTTCTAAAGGGATTGATCCCGATAAATACGAGAAGTTCCTGTCCAATCAGGTGGAAAGCAATGAATACTGGGAGATTCGGGATGTGTTGAATGACTACCGCCTAAAAAACGGTGTATTATATGTCTATACTGGCGAAGTAACAGCAGAAGGCAAGCTTCGCATTCTCGTTGACGGATCACCAAGGGATTCCAAAGAGGCTTCAGCCATTGGCGAAGTAAGCTCAGTTGATGCAAGTGGAAGTCTGGCACCAGTACTAAACGGAGAACCTATTAGCACCGAAATTGTAGAGGATCAACAATACGGTAAGTACTTATCCGGTTTTGCTCCGATTCACAATAAACAGGGAAAGGTAGTTGGAATCCTTGGTGTGGATATAAGCGCCAATGAGGTAGATGCCATCGGTAATCAAGTCATTGCAGGAAGCCTTCCGCTGATGATTGGCTTTATGTTAATCGCGACGCTCTTATACATCGTCGTGTTCAATTACATTCTAAAAAGAACCTTTAAACCATTGCGGGGCCTGCAGGAAACAGCTGAACGAATTGCCCAGGGTGAATTATCTGAAGAATTAATTCAGAAGGACCATGGCAGACGGGATGAAATTGGTACGCTTATTCATTCGTTTAACAAGATGATTATCGATTTGCGTATATTCATCATCAAGTCCAAGGATGCGTCCATGCAGGTCGCCGCCGCATCCGAAGAGTTGACCGCTAGTTCGGAAGAAAGCTCAAAGGTAACCGAGCAGATTGCTGCCTCAACAGAGCAGCTTGCAGCAGGTTCAGATCAACAACTGCGAAGCGTTAGTTATGCGGTTGACTGCATTCAGAACTTTTCGAATAATGCTAACCATATCATGAACAGCAGCGAGGAGATGTCCCAATTAGCAGACTCTGCTTCACACACCTCAAGTGAAGGAATTCACTCCGTTTCTGAAGTGTTGCATCAGATTAAGAAGATTAAAGCCGTGAGTGAAGAAACGAATCTCATGATTAGTAATCTGGGGGATCGCTCAGAAGAAATCGGCGCGATTGTCAACATGATTACCGATATCGCCAATCAGACCAATTTGCTTGCCCTGAACGCAGCCATTGAAGCAGCCAGAGCGGGAGAGCATGGCAGGGGGTTTGCGGTTGTAGCAGACGAAGTACGCAAGCTGGCGGAGCAATCTGCGAAGTCGGCTCATCAGATTAACGAATTGATCGGAATCATTCAGACGCAGGTGGAACAAGCTATTAGGGTTGGGAACCAAAATGCCGAAGAAGTGGCACACGGACTGGAGAAAACACATCAGGCCAACCAATCCTTCGTTCAAATCCAGGCAGCGATCAATAGCCTGACGGTGAAGGTGAAGGAAGTCTCGTCCGCTGTAGAGAAACTCAATTTGGGTAGCCAACAGCTTATATCATCGACCAATGAGATTACACAGTCGGCAGAGGAAGCGGCAAGTGCCACACACCAAAACGCAGCAGCAGCCGAACAGCAGCTTGCCTCCATGGAAGAGATTTCGTCATCGGCAACGTCGCTCTCACATTTGGCAGAGGAGCTGTCTGCAATGATTTTACATTATAAGGTGTAGAAGATTAAGAAAATTATGGACGAAGCTGGCCCTTATTTAGGGTCAGCTTCTTTACTTTTCGGAAGATAACTAATGTTTAGTTATTGTAAATAAATGTTTTGATGAACTTAAAAAGTGGTATTAAAAAACGGTAAGAAGGAAAAGGTCAATCCTTATATACCCTAAAAACAGTAAAGTAGTGGAGAGGAGTTCAACATGAAAACCAAGAGTATGGCGACCCAAATGATTCTACTATCAACCATCATGATTCTCATCATGGCGGTGATTAGCGGATTCTTGTCGTACCGAAGCATGTTGGTAGCCGTGCAGAAAACTGTCGCTAACTCAGCGATTAACACTGCGCAGAATATTTCCAAAGGGATTGATCCTGATAAATACGAGAAATTCCTGTCTAATCGGACTCAAAACGATGTGTACTGGGAGCTTAGGAGTTCGCTAAATGACTACCGCTTAAAAACCGGAGCGCTATTTGTTTATACAGCAAGTTTGGAATCAGATGGAACCCTACATATTCTCGTTGATGGACAACCAAAGGATTCTAAAGTGGCTACATCTATTGACTCACTTAGTTCTGGTACGACAGCCGAAATGATACAGCCAGTATTAAACGGGGGATCTACCAGTACCGATATTGTTGATGATCCAGAGTACGGAAAGTATTTATCCGGTTTTGTTCCGATCCACAATAAGCAGGGACAGGTAATCGGGATCCTTGGTGTAGATATAGGCGCTAAGAATGTAGATACCATTGAAAATAATGTAATCGCAGGGAGCCTTCCGCTCATGATTGGGTTTATGTTAATCGTTACTATTGTATCTATAGTCACCTTCAGTATCATTTTAAAGAGAACCATGCAACCTTTGAGAGACTTGCAAGAAACGGCTGAACGAATTGCCCAGGGTGAACTATCCGAAGAATTTATCCAGAAGGATCATGGAAGACGAGACGAGATTGGCGCCCTTATCAATTCGTTTAACAAGATGATCATCGATTTGCGCAGGTTTATCATCAAATCCAAGGATGCGTCCATGCAGGTTGCGGCTGCATCTGAAGAGTTAACGGCCAGCGCGGAAGAAAGTACGAAGGTAACCGAGCAGATTTCCGCCTCTACACAGCAGCTTGCAGCAGGTTCAGCTCAACAATTGCGAAGCGTCACTCATTCGGCCGATTGGATTCAGAACTTGTCCAATAACGCCAACCATATCATGAACAGCAGCGAAGAGATGTCCCAATTAGCGGACTCCGCTTCACACGCTTCAAGCGAGGGGATTCACTCTGTTTCTGAAGTGCTCCGTCAGATCGAGAAGATTAAAACGGTAAGTGAAGAGACGAACCACATGATCAGCAATTTGGGAGATCGCTCCCAAGAGATCGGGACAATCGTCAACATGATTACCGATATTGCCAATCAGACCAATTTGCTGGCCTTAAACGCAGCCATAGAAGCAGCAAGAGCAGGAGAGCATGGTCGTGGATTTGCGGTTGTAGCAGACGAAGTACGCAAGCTAGCCGAGCAGTCAGCGAAGTCGGCGCAACAGATTAGCGACTTGATCGCAATCATCCAGAATCAGGTGGAACAAGCCATTCAGGTTGGAAATCAAAATGCCGAAGAAGTGACACACGGACTGGAGAAAACAGATCAGGCCAACCAATCCTTCGTTCAAATTCAGGCAGCGATCAATAGCCTGACCGTGAAGGTGAAGGAAGTATCGTCCGCCGTCGAGAAACTCAATCTTGGTACGCAACAGCTTGCATCATCAACCGATGAAATTACACAGTCGGCAGAGGAAACGTCAAGCGCTACACATCAGAATGCGGCTGCCTCCGAACAGCAGTTGGCCTCCATGGAAGAGATATCTTCATCCGCAACGGCACTCTCCCATTTGGCAGAAGAATTGTCCGCAATGATTGCGCATTATAAGGTGTAGACGTTTTGAACTATAATAAACTTGATTCCATTATGTGATTCGAGCGATGAGACAGTGCCCCTTACTTTACCCAATTTAGTGAACAGTAAGCTTAAGGAGTGGTAGAAATGGCGCGTGTTTTATTTATTAACGGTGGATCCGAGGGACATATCAATCCAACTATTGGAGTTGTGCAAGAACTCATTTCGCGTGGGGAAGAGGTCGTGTACTTTTCGATAGAAGCTTTTCGGGAGCGTATTGAGAAGACGGGTGCTTCAGTACGAACATTTGACGATCAAAAATTTATAAAAGCCTTTATCTCAGGTGGAAGAAATTATTTACTTGAGAGAATCAACGGTCTTTTGCTTACGGCAGATATCGTCATACCAAGCGTTCTTGAACAGATCAAAGATGAGCATTTTGATTACATCATCCATGATTCCATGTTTGGTTGTGGACATTTACTTGCTCAAATTCTTAAGCTTCCCGCAATCAACTCTTGTACTTCTTTTGCGCAGACAAAAGAATCTTTCGATAAAATGTTGGAACAGCTTTCTAAAAAAATTCCTACAGAAATAGTTAAACCAATAGAAGATGAATTTCAAAGGCTGACGAAAATGGTCAAGGAAAAATATGGTGTGGAGATCCGTTCTCCTTACGAAGTGTTTTGTAATCCTGCACCACTTACAATCGTTTATACAACAAGGGAGTTCCAACCTGATGGAGAAGCATTCGACCAAACGTATAAATTTGTAGGTCCATCCATCACTTCACGATTCACTCAAGAAAACTTCGACTTTACTACGATCAAGGGAAAAAAACTAATTTACATTTCACTGGGGACAGTCCTTAACCAAGCAATCGATTTCTATAAGCTTTGTTTTGAGGCGTTTGAGAACACTGATCATACGATTGTCATGTCTATTGGGAATAAAACCCAAATTTCTGATTTGGGGGAAATCCCTAAAAACTTCATCGTAAAAAATTATGTTCCACAAACTGACGTACTGCAACATACTAGATTATTTATTACACATGGTGGAATGAACAGTACCAGTGAAGGCCTCTATTACGGGGTTCCGCTGATTGTACTTCCACAAAGCGCGGATCAGCCGATAATTGCGGGGCAAGTCGCTAATATTGGAGCAGGCATTCAATTACAAATGCAAAGCTTGACCGCAAATCAACTGCGTGAAGCCGTAGATCATGTGTTAAACCTTTCATCTTTCAAGAAAGCTGCTGCAAATATTGGGGAATCCTTTCGGAAATCAGGTGGGTATCATCAAGCTGTTGATGAGATACTCGGCAGCGTTGATGTGCTAAATGACCGGCAACAAGTCGATAGAATAAATGAATCCACTAACAAGAATCGAGAGTAAAGTAAAAGAGGTAATTCAGAAACAGTTGCTTTTGTTCCTGAATTACCTCTTTAATTCTAGTTAACTTTTCCGGTAAACTCCTGCACCCAATAGCCATTGTAATAGCCAATTCCAATGGTATCAAAGTTGGGGTTTAAGATATTTTCCCGATGTCCTTGACTGTTCATCCAATCATTCATTACCTGTTGGGCGCTTTGTTGACCCATGGCGATATTTTCACCAGCATAACTAGAGGAAATGCCATACTGCTTCATCATGTCAAAAGGACTACCATAGGTGGGGCTGTTGTGATCGAAATAATGGTTCGTTGACATATCAACCGCTTTATCATTGGCCACTTTAGAGAGAGTGCTGTCAAGCTGCAGTGGCTTCAGACCAGCTTTGGCACGCTCCTGATTCACGATAGTAAACACTTGTTGAGCATAGGTTCCAACTTCTGGTGTTTGCTGTACAGGCTGTTGTACAGGCTGTTGGTTTGTTTGTGGCTGGCTGACTACTGTATTGTTAACTGGCTGGCTATTCGATTGCTGTGGTACATTAAGAGTCATCCCCGCGAAGATCAGGTCGGGATTGCAGATCTGCGGATTTGCCCAAAGCAATTGATAGAACGGGACGCCTTGATTCTGGGCAATATTCGATAATGTGTCGTTAGGTTTCACCTGATAAGTAGCGGCGAATGCGGACGTCGTGATGCTTGACAACGCCAAACCTAATGCAATGGCCATGAGAGGTTTTCTGGAAAAACGCTTTTTCATGGTTCTACTCACTCCTTTTTGTTACCTACGAGGTTAGGTGTCGGATTCGGATTGAGGATACAAACCTACGCTGCGTGAGCGATTCACCCCTAGCAGATCGGTCTATCGGCCAAATCTGCAAAAATTCTTTCCCCCGCACTACTCGATTTTTAAGTAGTTTCGGTCATGACAAAAAGGATAACAGATAATATATTGGGAATAAACGTAATAATGTTGTCAATTGCGGTTGGTTTTTCCACTGGAAGAAATCAACCTTCCGTTGCTGCTTGCTCACTCAACTTATGCTCTTGAACCGCTTTTAACCCGCCTGTGATAAGGACAAACATACAGATATACATCAGAGAAACCAAAATTTCGAGAACTAGCGCCCACATGATTAAACTGTTTGAAGGATTGTCGTCTCTTAACAGCATTTGGTTCAAGTACCGATAGATCATCTGTCCGATGTAATAGAACGGGATGAGGTTTAGGAGGCGTTTTCCGTACATCTTTGTTTTGTCATCCATTTTGGTCAGGAATTTTGCCATGTCCGAGTAAACGGTCCATAACCCTATAAGATTATAGAGGGGAACGATGATGCGGGCTAAAGCATCCCCTGGGGTAACGGGATAGTTCCAAGCGATTTGGCGAAAATCCTTGTGAACATGATAAATCCAGAACAGAAAAAGGATAACCGTCAACCAACCAAGCACAAAGTTGAACACCCCCAAAGATGCGTCTATCCATCCTACATAATCAAAATAAAAGAGTTCATCCCACACCGCGATGACACTGCCGATGAGGCTTAAACAAGAACAAATTGCGCCTACAATCAATAATAAAAATAGAAATTTTCCAATTCGTTCGGACTTTGTTTCCATTAATCTACTTGCATCTCCTTTTTGCTCATGGCAAGTTTTTCAGAAAGGACAAGGCTTCTTCCAGTGTCTCGACTGGTATGATCTGCAAATGGAGACTGTGCTCCTTCGCATATTGCTCGGCTTCTTCCTGATTGCTTACTACCCCAAAGGGAAAACTCCCCTTGTCTTTTGGAACGAAAAAATAATCAACTCCACTTTGTGCCGCGGTCTCTACCTTTTCCCGAATACCTCCCACCGACCCGACGGTACCGTCTTGTTCCAGTGTGCCTGTGCCCGCGATGGTATATTTGCCACCTCGAGAAAAATCCTCAAGGCTCTCCTCTTCCACCAATCCGATTCCGGCCATCAAGCCAAAAGAATTTCCGACATATTGAGCAGACTTCTCCATAATGCTCGCATACTTGGAGTTGACTGATTGAGATGAATCTACCGAATAACCGGAAACTTGTAGCGCATTGGTAACCACCGTTTCCTTGGAAATCTCCTCTTCATTCTGTAACTCTTCGTTATTGCTTGACTCGTCTCGAGAAGCTGGCTCAAAGCTAACCTGTTCGCGATCATAGTGAAAGGTTATTAGAAGCTTTTCGAGGTAGTTTCTCGCCACTCCACCCTCCACATAGGTCATGTACACGTGGCCTTTAATTCCCAATTCTTCGATCTTCACAATATGCCCAGGAGCTATAAACTTCTCGTAATGTGGAAACATCAAGGTGATGGTCAAAGCCAGCGGGACAGCCAGCAAGGTAAAGGCCATCCACTTTTCTTTTTTGTTAAATCGCATGGTTTATACTTCCTTCAAGATGGAGTCGCACACCGTAAATACATACTACATTTATACAGGAATAGAAAATAATTGTAAATGAAGCTCTCGTGACTTAAAACTAAACACTCAAAATATTTACTTTAGGAGAGGTGTTGAATATAATTGTGTTAACGCATTTATATAATTGGTTAACATTTATGGAGGGAAGTATTTCATGAGTAATACAAGTCAGAGATTAAAGATGTCTATTTTATCCGCAATGTTTGCCGTCATTACAGGAATATTGGCTCAAATGGTCATTCCATTGCCGTTCATTCCGATCACTGGACAAACCTTAGCGGTGGGCTTGACTGGTACGATTTTAGGAAGCCGATATGGGGCTCTTTCTATGTTTCTTTATCTTTTACTAGGGGCAATCGGACTGCCTGTTTTCACAGAAGCTAGTGGAGGGTTTTCGATCATCGTAGGGAAATCTGGCGGATACATAATTGGGTTTATCTTTGCTGCTTATATTATTGGCTTTATTATTGAGAAAACTCGCGCTTCTTTTACAATCGCATTAGTGGCAAATGTGATAGGTATGCTGGTCACTCTGTTATTTGGAGTGGTTCAATTAAAATATGTCCTTGGTATCCCATGGGATAAGGCGATGGCATTTGGTGTTTATCCATTCTTACTCGTTGGTGTAGTGAAAGCTGCTTTAGCTTCCTATATAGGTATAGAGGTTCGGAAAAGAATAGTGAAATCATAACGAAGCCAAAAAGACTGCTTCCCTTATTCAATTGGGATGCAGTCTTTTTTTGTCCCACTTCCTCTTCGTATGCTAACAACAAACGTTTCATCAGGAATGGAGGGACACCAGATGAAGCTGCCAGCTATTCATCCAGTTCGGGCCATTGGTATCTTGCTGTTGGCGGGGACTGTGGCGTTGGGGTCTTATCAGGTTTGGAAGCCGTCAACGTTTACGTATATCAAGCTAAAAGAAGGAGTGACTGTAGAGGGGGGAAGCAAGCTTACAGAAGAGGTGGTTGAGCCCGCAACGATAACAACGCAGGAAGTCTGGCAAACCAATCGGAATCCCGTCAGCGGCTTCATTGCCTGGTCGGCAAGGGAACAAGCCATCGGAAGTACGACCACCAGAAGACTGATAGGGGGAGTGCCTTTATTAACGAACGACTTGAATCGGGAAGGGGAAGATGAGCTGAATTCCCACTTGGACAAATCCATGACAGGGATGAGCATTCCAGTTGATAACATTATCGGGGTCACGCCTTATTTAAGTGTGGGGGATAGGGTGCATGTATACGCGTCCTTTGAGGATGATCAAGGAGCTCACTCCGGTCTTCTTTTACGCTCGATGCCGATCCTGTCGTTACAACGTGAGGCACAATCGGAAACCCCCAAGCTGGTTGGCGTGACAATCGGACTTCGTTTGGAGCAAGCGGTTCTTCTGACGCACGCTCTCCACTACGGCAAAATTCGATTGGGAAAAGCCTCCGTCGATGAATCGCTCCTCCCCGGGATTGGAGATGTAGCCTTCGCAAATGCCTTGATGAAGACCAAGAAACGTTGGAGCTCACAGGAGGTGGAACAATGAACATCGGAATTGCTCGTAAACGACTGCTTATCATGAACGCTCATCCACATATGAATCGTGACTTGTACACGAATCTCGCAACCAATCCTAATTTCGAAATCATTCATGAAGCGACCAAAGTGGAAGAGGTGTACGCTTTAATCCAATCAGCTGATGTTCATCTCATTTTGGTCGAAGGACCTCTTGGAGCGGAGACGATCACCATGTGCCAACAGATTCGGGTCCAGTACCCGCATATTACCTGCGTGGCAGCCTGTGTTTCTTCTGATTTAAATTGGGAGCCTTTGTTGAGAGGCTTGGGGGTCTGGGTTCTGCCAAAGCCAATCCAGCTTCATCAATTGGAATGGCTTGCGAGCACTCTCCCACATCCTACCCAATCACAATCAGCAACTCAACAGCAGGCTTCATCCCTCAACCTTCCCGATCATCACTCCAAAACGAAGCAATTTATTACGGTCTACGGTCCCAAGGGTGGTGTGGGGAAAACCTTTTTGTCACGGGAGCTCGCCATGTTCTTTACACAGCAACAAGTCAATGGCAGGCCGTACAAGGTGCTTGCGGTTGATCTCAATCTCGATTTGGGGACATTCGCGACTACCTTGAATCTACCGCGCATCCCCAACATACACACCTGGGCGCAGGAGATTAACCAGCAGTTGCACAAGCTAGCGGCTCGAGATGGACGCCCCATTGATTTGGTAGGCCAAGAAGAGTGGCGGGAGTATAGCATGCGCGCCACGATTAACCCCGAAGATATTCAAAAACACGTTGTTCTGCATGAGGAGTCAGGGCTTCATATTCTAACCTCGCCTCGTGAGATTCGCGATAGTTTCGAGATAAAAGACTACCATCTCTATGTCATGCTGGAGACGTTAAAGCGAAGCGACTACGATGTGGTTCTGCTCGACACAGCCCCCGATACGACGGATGCGACGATTCAAGCGTTGTTTTTTGCTGAAAAAGTGATTATGGTTGGCAATCCTCTCGTGGATGCGATTGAAAATATTCACCGCATGTTAAAACTGCTCCGTGAAGCCAATTACCCGGAGGAACGCATTCAAATTTGCATTAACCGCATGCAGCGAAAGGAAATGTACACCTTAGAGGAGATTCGGGCTTACTTCCAGCTGCACCCCAGTAAGAAAATGTTTACCATTCCCGACGACGAAGAGGTGAAACGCTCCATTAACGCGGGAAAATCGTTAATGCTATCGACCGGAAAATCCCAAGCCAAAGATGCCTTGTTCACACTGGGACAATCCTTTCTTTTACAAGGCGAAGAGGATTCGAAGACACACGTGAAGTCCAAACAACCCTCCTGGTTCTCCAAGTGGGTCAAACCATTCAAGAGAGGTGGAGTTCATTGAATTATGGTCGCAGGGCATTACTTGGGACACCTGAAGCAAGTTCCACGTTGGGTTTGCGCCAATCGCTCAGCGCCAATGATCGAGCCCAACATAAATCAGCGGATTGGCTAACAGACACTCACTCCACCAATCAGGTTGAGCAAGCTAGTTACGTGTCGAGTGAGATGACCTCACAGATAAAAGTCAAAATAGTGGAGAAGTACGGAAGAAGGCTGTGGGAGGAGAAAGATCAGGTCGGCTTAATTGAAGAGGTGAAAAAAGACCTTAGGCTGTTGCTGGAAACCCATGCGGTTCTCTCAAACCTGCAAGCGGAAGCAGAAGTAAACCGATTGTTGCATGAATTGACCGGCTGGGGACCGCTTGACCATTTGCTAGAGGACGATGATATAACAGAGATTTTGTTACACCGCTATGATTTCGTGGTCGTGGAGCGTCGAAGTACGGGACGATTGGAAAAGTTATCGTATCCGTTGTTCCAAACGGAAGAACAGCTGCTTCATACGATTGAGCAGATTGCCGCCACGATGGGACGTGAATTTAATGAAACGAAGGCGGAGTTGCATACACAGTTGCCGGACGGATCTCGTATTGCTGCAACTCACCGAATTATCACGCCAGATGGCCATTCCTTAACCATTCGTAAACATCGCTCCTTATTGAAGGAAGCCGATTATTTGCGGTTGGGGTCGATTTGCGAGCCGTTGCTGCAATTCCTTCGTTGGGCAATCGGGCTAGGGAGAGCATCCGGGCTGGTCAGCGGAGGAACTGGTTCAGGTAAAACTCATTTGTTGAATCTGCTTTCTCAATTTATTTCAGAGGGGCTAAGTGTCATTACGATTGAGGATGTACTGGAGCTTCAGCTTGCTCATCCGTACGTCCGGAGATTTTTGGCCAAACCGATGAATCACGAAGGAAAAGGCGGTTTTTCGATTCGGGATTGCGTACGGCTCTCGCTTCGCAAACGACCCGATATCATCATTGTCGGCGAGACGCGGGGTGGAGAGATTGTCGATATCTTATGGGCGATGAACACCGATCATCCAGGAAGCTGGTCAACAGCGCATGCCAATTCGCCTCGAGCGTTAATTGATTCGACCCTGCCGATTTTGTTTGGAAAAGCAGACGAGTCGTACAACTCACAGGAGAGGAATCTAATGATCGGATCTGCGCTGGATTTGATTGTGCAAGTGAAACGCTTTGAGGAAGACGGCAGCCGCAAAGTAGTGGCCATCACAGAAGTCGTAGGTACTGGGGAATCCCATGAGGAGCTGATCAAGAGAACGTGTAATGTCAAGCAAGTGACTCCTAATCGAGTTTACCTGCAGGATATTTTCTTGTACGAACCACTGGGGATTGAGAACGGCAAGGTTATTGGACAGTATCGATGGACCGGTTACAAGCCGGAACGCTTAATCCGCAAGTGGCTCTCCCATGGGTTAACAGTTGAACAGATTGATCAAGTATTCTTTCCCGAGCCCATTCTCATGTAAGGGAGTGTTGACATGAACCAAGGACTCTTTCTATCCATCGCGGCGGGATTATGCAGCGCAGTATCTTTCTTTCCCACCCCTAAAATCCGCTGGGCCAGAACAACTCCAAGCCGCATACAAACCAAACTAAAACAACGACTCCAGCCTGAGCTGACTGGGATTGATGCGCAACATTATTTATTGGTGACCGGGGCGATTGGCGCCATTGCGGTTATTTTAAGTCATGCCATTCTGGATTCGTGGCTGCTTTCGCTGCTTTTCGGCGCCATTGGAATTCCTATAGCAGAGCGATTGGTGATGATCAAGAAAAGGCGGCAAAAGGAACGCTTTGAAGAGGGAAATATCCGCGCATTGAGAGTCATGGCTAGCTCCCTTCGAACCAATCCATCCTATATTCGTGGTTTTGAAGCGGTAGTAGATAGTCTCTTTGTTCCTGCACTTGTACGGAATGAGTACCAGCATGTTTTAAAGCTGCTCAGAGGACAGGTTCCATTGGAAACGGCACTCCAAGAGATGCACAACCGCACGAATTCCTCCGATATTTCGTATCTCTACACCATCTTGCTTGTTCAAAAAGAGTTAGGCGGAGATATGGCACGAACGCTTGATTCCGCAGCCTCCACTATTCTTCGACGAAAACAGACCCAGCGCAAACAAAAAGCGGCACTGTCTCAATTGCTTTCGCAAGTCAATCTATTAACTGTGATGCCATTTGTATTTGTGACGGCACTGGTTGTGAATAACCCTCATCACTTCGATCCGTTGACCGAGTCGCTTGGAGGCAGATTGCTGATTCTTGGAGCATTTCTCACAATCCTCGGGGGAGGAGAGCTCATCCGGTATTTAGCCTTGCGACCGATGAACAATCAGGGGGGAGTTCCCAAATGATCGTGAGTTTGCTCCTGTTTTTTGGCATCCTCCTTGTGTTCCTGCCATCCAGTTTTCTCGTCATTCACCAGAACAAGAACGATCTCTTCTCCAGGATTCATATTGAACAGCAGAAACAGCTTCAAGCCTCTTTTAGACTTCATGATCATTCCAAATTCCAGTTCTTAAGCTTGTTGAAGGACCCGGAGCGGATGAAAAAAATTGCCCGATATGTCGGATTTGATCAGCAAAAGATTTCGCTTTGTCTCACGCGTTTAGGTTGGAACATGACGGTGCAAGACTTGCTTTTGGCCAAGCTATTAGGATGTGTCTGTTTACTCCTATCCGTAGGCTATTCCATTGTCTCCGTATATGGAGGCAGTCATCTCGGGTACGGACATTTTTTGCTGATAGCGTTCTGTGTTCTTCTGTTTCTATTTCCTACACAAATGATAGAAATAGCGGATCGACAAGCGAAAAAGGAGATCAAGAACCAGACACCCATCTTTTTTGGCATCGTTCTTTCGCTGCTTGATGCGGGAATGCCCATACATTCGGCTATTCGGGCAACCGCCAAACGATTCGCAGGAAGGTTAGGTCAAGAGCTTATGGCCTTGGAAACAACAGAAAGAAGCTACGGCAATTGGCGGATTGCGTTGGAAGAGTTTGCGTTCCGCTGGGATGTGGATGAGCTGCTAACCATTGTCTCCGATATCAATCAGTCATTAACCAAGGGAACGACAGTGGCTCATCGGCTTTCCCTCCATATTGAAGAACAAATCAAACAGCAGGAAGACGAGGCGACCGAATATATCAACCGAATCAGTGTTCGCTTTATCCCGTTCGTCATTGTGTTCATGGGAGTACCGTTGCTTTTTCTTGTCATGGGCCCTTCGTTCAAAGGAATTTTGGGGCAGTTGTAAATAATTTTGCGGGAAGCTCTGTCTTTTGCGAAATTCGTAGTAGAGAGCAGTTAAATGACTTAGAGGAGGAATGTTTATGCAGGCAATTCGAGCGTATTGGCATCGTTTTATCCATGAGGAGGATGCTGTCACCATTGTGGAGATGGTCATCATCGTAGCAGTTATTTTGATTTTAGTGATTCCCACCTTGGGGGAATTAGGTACAGCGGAAGATACCAAATTAAAAGAGCTGAAAGACTCGATCAGTAAATGATTGAAGGTCATTTGGTAGTGCTGCTGGCAATCGCAGCATGGTGGGATTGGCGTTTTAGAAGAGTCCCTAATTTTCTCGTTGCGGTTTTGGGATTGAGTGGACTGTTGTTTCGCTGTCTGTCCGGCAGCGGATGGGTTGCATGCGAAGGAGCAGCCTTGGCTTTTGCTTTAACCATTGTACCTGTTTTATTGAAGCGAATGGGAATGGGAGATCAGAAGCTCTTGATGGCGGTTGGTACGTGGATTGGCGGACACTATGTTTATGTGTTGTTTCTGTTGTCCTTACTGGTTAGTCTCACGCCTCTACTAATCTTTCCTAACCGATGGAATGTACTCTATCAGAATATGTACAGTCTCGCGGTGGGATGGGTTGGACATAGGAGAGTGTGGTTACCGACTGTAAAACAATCGGCATGCTCTCTTCCCTTTGCGATCTCGATCGGCTTTTCCTACTGTCTATTGCTTATGGGGGAACGGTATTTATGAAGGGATTGAATCAGCTGAAGCAGGAGCAGGGAAGCCAGGTTTTGGAGTTTATTTTGGTAGCGCCGCTTGTCTGGCTGTTGTTTTTATTTGCTGTTGACCAATTTACGATTATGTACAACAAGCAACAAGCCTTATCTGCTGCCTATGAAGCGGGCAGAATTGCTTGCGTACAGCCTAACGCGGGATTAGCCAGGTATCATGGATCACAAAAAGGAAGAGAGCAACTTCAACAAGCGATTGGCATGGAATCAGGAGAGGTGACGATTTCCCCGAGGGGACAATGGCAGAAGGGAAGTCATTTAATCTCCAATGCGCAAATTCAGTTTCGCCTGCTTGCTTCCGGTCAACCCTACGTTGTCAAAGAGTCGTACTCGATGATGATTGAGAATGCGGAGGACAAATCACAATGATTCGAGTTGCATCTAAATATCGGATAGCGGAAGAGCGTGGTGCAACATTGATAACCATGCTTTTTTTCTTAACCGCATTGATTGGCCTTCTCTCGATTTTATTGCTTGCCGAGCAGGCCAGTCTTACAGAAATGAGAATGCAGCAAACGGCAGACCTTATTACCAAAGGTGCAAGAAGTGCAGGTGAATGGGAATACAAGACGCCTTCTGGAAGTTGGAAGAAAACACTGATTGCTACAACTGAAGAAGCGAATCAGGTACACGCTGACATCGTACGAGGAGCAAGAGAGGAAGCGGAAATCCTCTATCAGATGAACAAAGAATCGTTGCAACCTGATTTGCATACCGTTCGAATAACTCATCAGAATGGAGAAGAGAAGGGACTCTATTCACGCGGTATATATCGAGTTGCTATATCTGTCCAGAAAAAGATAGAACTGCTTACGTCCTCGATTGAAGTATTGTTCAAAAGGATTTCACAATCTGGCGTGTATGATAGTTAGCTGGCATTGGGTCCATTCTTTTTTGTCCTAAATCCCATGATAGCTTTGAAACAGGAAATTATTGGGATAGGAGAGGAAAGGATCATGCCTTCAACAGTCATTGAACGCTACAAGCGAATTTTACAAGGAGTACAAAAAAGATTCTCACCCTATGAATTCGATGATGTCCAATATCGCAAGAAGAAAGTGCAAATGGTCATTCGCTATGCGGTAGAGAACGTGTGTAAATGGACGCCGGAAGAGGCGAGGGAAATGCTGGATGTTCAGCAAGTGAAGAAATTAAAGCTGCATCTAGTAAAGGAGTTTGTTGAGCAACCAATTGAAGCGAAATCGGATGATATGTACTATTTGGTCGATTATGCGTACCCCTATTTGCCTAAACCAAGTGAGTACGAGAAAGTCATATGGGTATACCAAGAAGTTTTATCTGGCAAACGCAAACACTTTCCTCTTCTCTACTTTCAAAGCATAAAAGGTGAGGAGCGGGCCAAAATTTGTTTTGAGTATATGTGCAAGGAGCTGCTCCAAATCAAGGATATCTACTTAATACCACGGATTTTTGCCAAGACGGAGCAGGCGTACCGAATTTTGCGGACATACAAACTCAAGATTCTACTCGATTCCCTATATTTTTCACCTTTTGACCTGATTACAGATATATATCCAGAGTTAGCCCAGCCTTCCTTGTGGGAAGAAGCAAGCGCCATTTATTCTTGCTAAAAAAATTTGCAGCAGCGACTGTCTTTTTCTACCGTAAAGATAGTTTCATCCGCTTATAAGCAAATGAAACGGCCGTAGTTTATGGTGAGGAAGGAGGAGTTGCAAATGGCAACATCAGTTGAGGCTCACCAAACAAGTACTTCACTTGTGCAGGTGCTTTTGGAACGGCGAGTTCGGTATCAAAAGCACAAACCAGGCAAGCATCTTTCACTGGAAAGAATGCCTGAAGGAGTTTTTCAAATCGATTCGATCCATCAATTTGGCAATCGGATCGTAATCAATGACGGAATCATCGTCATGGAGGCTGCTCCTACCGTCATGATGCGTAGAGGAAGAATTGCTCTTCTTTTACCAACTGGAGAGGAACTCTATCTCGTCATCGAGTAGACCTCTTCATGCCCGCTTAGTGTTAATGAATGCTGGCGGGCATTCAAAATATTGCCAAATATTCAGAGAATAAGAAAATCACCATGTCAAAATATGTAATATAATGGGATAAATGTTAAAAATAGGGGGTTATTCATTGTGTTAGTAAAGGGAGCTGAGGAGCTAGTAGAACGTTGCTACGAAGATGTATCACAATTGCTAAGTTTGTCAGAGCTTAAGGAAGTTTTTATCAAATACGTATTTGAAGACTATCAGGATCTGGCGGTAGCCGAACTTGGACTGGATGGTTTTTACGATCACCTAGAAGATATTCAACTAGTTAATTGCCGTAAAGACTTTGATCATGTTGTCGAAGAATGGTACCTTAAACATTTCCAAGACTCTGGCGCAAAGGAATATGATGATTTTTTATTTCAACTAGCCAAGGAAGCAATTGCCACTTTCCGCTCCCAAACCAGGGAGGAGCTTGTTGAAGACCTTTCATGCCTTCTCACATCTTCCAATGGATTTATGTCTAGATGGAAAGTAGCCAATGAGCAGACTACGTCTATGTATTTCCGGTATTTACACCGACTTGGCATTAGAAGCTATCAAGATATTCAACTGTTTGTAGAGACATGGTTAATGGAGTATCCCGAAGCTTTTAATCAGGAGACTCAGCAGCTTTTTCAGAGAGAGGCGAGAAGAGGAAGGCCGAACAATCCGGGACTTTATAAACTGCTAGAGAGAATTCAGGAGTTGAAACCCAACTTGACCAAGAAAGAAAAGGAACGCATAAGAAAAATCTACTATTACCATCGAAAGTCATTAACCACCCAAGCAATGGTAGAGAAATTCAAGCAATATATGAGATTAAAGGCATCTGTAGAAAATAATTCAATTTCTTAACACAACAGACGTCAAATGAATAATGATCTTAATCGGTTTATACAAGTTTTCCGTGATCTGGAACACAAAGAGTTTATGCCATCGGTAGAAGAAGAAAAACAACTGGAAGCCTTAAAGCAAAAGCTTATCTATACCCAGCAAACGAGCTTATCCAATAGCTTTATTCAACGAACAATCGCAATTGCGAGCCTTTATCCTCAGACAGGATCAAGCTTTATAGCAAGTAATCTGGCCTACTACCATGCTTGCAGTCAGATTCAAACAACCCTGTGTGAACTCCCATCCATTTCTCCTTACTTTTACTTCGCATTAGATTTTGCTAAAAGAGGTCATTCAACTAAATCCGGAATGATTATTCCCTTGCAGCAAGGATTACTACGTGTGAAACCTACTCCGCCCTTATTACCACTACATAAACAATTATCTCAAGCTGAATTAACAAACTGGTTTGTCCAAAATCACAAGGGGTGCTCTTTCTTCATTATTGATATCTCAAACGCTTGGCAAAGTGAACAGGCAATCCAGATTGGGGAATGGGTTGATGAGGTATGGTTCGTTTTAGACGATAATATCCCGCGATTGGCTAGTGTGATTATGTCAGAAGAAGTACCAAACATCTGGGCTTTATATGGCGACAAGGTAAAACTTATTGTGAATAAATGGAACGACAAACTCAAGCGAGCAGGCGCCATCAAACAAGTCGAAGGCACATTGTCGCTATGGCATCAAGAGGGGAAGCGGCCTGGTATCGATATCGTCATGCCTTTAGTGGATCGGATGCAAATTAGCCATTGTTACTTGGAAGGCAGAATCTTTCTTGAGAAGTATCCAGACTCATTAGGAGTGTTTGAACCATTAGTTAATACGATCGGAATTGGAGGGGGGCTATGAAAAAGAGGACGTTGTTAATCATTAGCGTCACAGCACTCATACTTGCCTTGGGATGTTTCTATGGAGCAACTCGTTATCTTGATGACAAAATTCAACACAAACTTTACGCAAGTGTTGTAAAAGTGGCGCCGGGTAAGGAAATTCAAGCATTTGAACCAATATCCAGAGAGGATCTTATCGTGGTTCAAGAGCCAGTGGAAACCATACAAAAGGGTGCCTCAACAACCGTTGATGGCATCATTGGGAAATACCCTATTCAAACTATTTATGAAGGGGAACAAATCATTTCGCAAAAGGTAGAGGATACCTATCTTCTTCCGAAACCCAATGAGGCTCGGTATGAATTCTCGCTTACTTCCATTATGCCAATCACCGAGCTGAGAAAAGGGGATGGAATCAAGGTATGGGTACGCTACAAGCCAATTTCCGAATTGGAAAAGCTGCCGGAACCCACTTTCTTTAAAAAAGAGAACGCAACAGCTAGTTTGTTGTTCGATAGTCGGCTCGTAACCGTGAAAGATAGTAACGGTATCGAAATTTATACATTAAAGCCGCAACTTATTCCGCATAACAATCAGGTTGAGAATCCATTTTTCAATGCTTCTGAAGCGGCGAATCTCGTAGATACGGAACGGAGATTTCGAGATTATCGCGCTCAGCCATCTGCGGTTCCCGCTTATATTGGGCTTAATCTGACAGATAAGGAATATCAGGCGCTTTGTGAGGCCATGAATTACGGTCTCATTCAAATCGGACATGTAATGGTTGCTAAAGGAGAGAAATTGCCTTGAGAGTAATGGTATGTTATCCAATCAAATCACTCGTCCACATTTTTATGCCGAAAGAATGTGAAGTAGTTACGGTAGAAACCGTAGAAGAGATGGCTGCACAATCGTCTGCTTATAAACCGGAAGCTGTTGTATTTTTTTCTGAAGCGATGAATCAGCCTCCATGGGAGTGGATGGACTACGTATCTACTTTTCTGCCTCAGGAAGTTATGAAGGTCATTATTCCATTACATCGAGATGAGGAAATCATTAACCGAATTATCGAGACCAAGGGCCTCATGAACATGTTCGTTTTTCCAGCGCGGCTATCCAATGAAGAGATCAAGGAGAGGCTTCAATATCTGTTTGGTATAAAGCATTCTATTCTATTTACTGCGGAACCGAAGCCAAGTGGCAAAATCCATACCCTATTGAGCTATGGTGCTACTGGTGTTACTACTTTTTGCATCAACTACTCTGCGATGCTCGCTTCTCAACTACCCTCATCAACGATTGCCTTCATCGACTTTAATTTGGAAAAGCCGGATCTAACGGAATTTTTTCAACTATCCAATTCTCAACTGGCATTCCTTCGTCCTTATTTACTCAATACCAACAAGGCGGAACAACAAGACTGGAAAAGCGTATTTAAGCGAAGTGATCAGTTTCCCAACCTATATTTCTCAACGGGAGCCATACGATGGAAAGTATACGAAATATCATCGTTGTTACAATCCCTTCGAAAGCAATTCGATTATATCTTCATCGACTGGGGATTTTGTTTCCGTGAACAGGAAGTCCTCCAACAGCTCCTTATTCTGTCAGACACCGCTTATATGTTTGTTCGACCCGATCCGTTTAACCTGGAAAGCTCGCGCAAATGGCTAATGCGCTGGAAAGATGCCAAAATCCCTTTTCAGATCATTGTCAGCCACTACCAAAAAGACGATGTAAGTATTCCGCGCATTCAATCCATCATGAGAACCCCCATTGCGGGTATCGTTCCAAGGATATCGGGCAGTCGTGTGAGCTATTCTCTTCAAAGTAAGAGTGTGCTTGTAAAGGAAGCGTTTCCTCCCAGGCAGTATGTAGCCAGTCTAAAAGCCATTGCAACGGAGGAGGTGGATAAGATTGGAGAGGAGGTGGCCCCCACTTGAATCCCATGCATACAGTTGAAGAGTTGAAACAAGCCGCTCGGGACTACTTAAATCACTACGGTAAGACCAAAGAAGAGCGACTGGAGATTCAACGAGTTTTACTTCAGGCAGAGAACGGTGATTGGGAGAGTCAGAGTCATATTATTGTAAGACTGCAACACTATTTTGAGGAAGTTCTGCACAGACCGATTACGGAAGAGATTTACCCCTTCGTAAATGGATATGAGGCGATTGCGTTTGCGACTTATGGGTGGGGGATCCTTGACGTTTTGTTACACTTGTCGCCTTGGGTAGAGGAGGTACGGATATCGGCCGGAAAACAGGTGGCTTACCTGGAAAGAGGCGTGAAGAAGTTTCTTCCGTATCAACCAAGCTGGCAAGAGGTCGAGACCTTACAGCAGAAGTTGACCAACAGTGCGGGGCTTACCTTCAACGAGAAAAAACCGAGGCTAAGTGGATATCTGGAAAAATTAAAAGCCAGGCTTACGATGTTCACCTTTCCGTACTCTCGTGTTCCAACGATCATCGTACGAAGATTTACCACGAATGATTTTTCGTTAGAACAGCTTCGAAAGCAGGCGTTGCCAACGTTCGATGAGCGGGTACAGCTTTTACTTGAGCAACAAGTGTATGGTCGGGGAAACGTGCTGGTGATCGGGCCCATGGCAGCAGGTAAAACAACCCTCATGCTTTGTATGCTCAAACTTAAAAATCCGCATCTTGACTATATTACGATCTATGAAAGTGAACATGAGATGCGTCTTGGCGATATTTGGCCTGGCGAGGTTATCGAGCTTCAGAATGTAGAAGAAATCGGGATTGATTTATCCAGTTCGTTTAAAGATATTTATCGTTCAACGGCTAACACCGTTCTAATTGGAGAGATTCGGGAACCTATTGAAGCCTATCATTTTATTAATGCGGGCATTCGAGGAACCGATTCAACTATCGCGGCTCTCCACGAACGCTTTCCGAATCAAGCGTTGAACGACTTGACAGATCTTGTGTATCAGCATGGAGGAAGAAGCATCACTTTGATTCAAGAAAGAATTAGTCGTGCGGTTAACTTTATCAATTCTCTCAAATACAAGAATAATGGGCACCGCTTTATTGACGCGATAAATACAACAACCTGGAACTCTACATTTAACAGAGTGGAAACAGTCCCTCTTGTGCTTAGAAATATGACGAATGGGGAGTACGAGTGGACAGGAAAACACCTGCCGGGCGAGTTGGTGGAGTATATGTGCCATATGGGACAAGCTGATTTATCCGTTTTACGCGAGCTAGGGGTCACCGATATGGGGAGAGTCATATGAGTAAGCTGTTATTAATTCCTATGTTTGTTTGCTTGTTTATTGGATTTGTTTGTTCTCTTGCCTTAATCCTGCGCAGGTGGAACCGACCAAAGGTATTCTATCCCAAATCAATCTTTGCCTTACGGGAGAGAATTCTAAAGGATCGAAGTGCGCGTTTTCTTTATCAACGGTATACCCTTTGGTGCAGTCTGTTGGGAAGTAAGCTGTCTCCAGAAATGTATGTGCTCTGTTCGTTAATTACCGCTGTGATTGGATTTGCGGTGGGGTTACTATGTGGCAATCCGGTCATTTCACTCTGTCTGTTTCTCTTGTTCTTATTTACGCCGACTCTCGTACTGTTCGCACGATATACGATGAAACTCAATCGGATGATCGGGTCATTCACTCAGTTTATTGATTTGTTTTCCAGATATTACAGCAGCCGAAAAAACATTGTCCTTACTTTTCGGCAGATGGTTGAAGATTGTCCTAAGGAGCTTCAATCGGAATTAATTTTATTAAACAATCGCCTTGCTGACGGAGGGGATCAAGTAAGAGCAATTGAGCAGTTTGCCGAACGACTTAACCACGATTGGGCTCATGACTTTGCCATTTACATCATGAGTGGATTGGAGGGGGAGACAGAGGACATACAAGTATCTCTTAATCGGTTGACAAGCGAGATGTTTATTCAACAAGACGAAAAGGGAGAACGTCAGAGTGAAATATACAGCATCTGGATCAGTCTTATTATCGTCATTGTGATCTGCCTTTTACTAATTCCCTATAATCAAACCTTGTTGAAGGATTCCTTCCGTCTTTATTTCTTCACGCCAGATGGGCAATCATTGCTGGCCATTAGTGCAACAGTCTGGTGCTTTTCTATCCTGTTGGCGTTTATTTGGGGGCGGAGAGCCGGATGATTCGTTATGTATTTCTAATAGTTGCAGCTTCCTTTGTCTTTCTATCTGTTTTGACGTTCATTTTATTTCTCACCAAAGCATCTTCAAACATGCCTAAACAGAAACGTGGCACCAGGTTGTGGGTCCTCTGGAAAAGGTTGATCCCTTCGGAAGACGAAAAATGGTCTGCCTTTCTAAGCAAAGCTGGGAAACCATTCGGGTGGGGAAAAGCAGAGTGGTTGGGATTGCAAATTGGAGTTGGAGGTGTCCTTTTTCTCTTTACTGTTGGTTGGTTACAAATGACGGGTTTTTCTAATTTAGCGATGTTCTGGTTGATTCTCATTCCCAGCGGGGGATATTTCATGCCATACCTTGGACTAAGATGGTGGGCTAATTATCGAGAAGAAATACTCAGTGTGGATATCGCGCGATTTATTAATCGCTACGTTAATTTGCTCGAAAATCACGTTCCTCCGTATTTCGCCATGGTAAAAGCGGCGCGACCAACTAAGTTGCTGAAAAACTATATCCCATCCCTGTCTGAATGGAACCGCAACAAAATAGAAGTCTTAGATCAGTTTAGGAGGGATTTAGGAGTAGATGATGCGGTAATTCTGGTTTCCAACATGCGGACAGTAGAACAGCTTTCCTCGGATGTCATGGCCTTTACCATGCAACGATTAGAATTCATGGTGGATAAAAGAAGAATGTTTCGGCATCGAAAGAAGATCAAATCGCTTGGCATCGGTTACAGCTTGATCGTTTATCCCGCTTTTTATATCGGTTTGATCGTTGCTATGTTCCCTTGGTATAAGCTGTTGTCTGAAATCCTTGACAAATATCTCGTGTAGAAAGGAAATCTGATGTGACAAAGCTATTTGCCATTATTATGTGTATCGTCTTTACGCTGGGGATTGTGGTAGTCAGCGTCGGGAAAATCAATTACGCGATCGTGAAGCCATCGGGTCTACAGGACCGAACGATCTCTTGGATAGAAAATAGTGTTCCAAATCCATCAAATTAGGAGTGTGAATTGAATGTCCAAAATGTTTTTCATTTTCTTGGCGTGTGTCATGGTGTTGGGTATTGGTGTAAGTTCCTACGGCAACGAATTAAGTCCATCTGCGACCAATTCGGCTTCACATATCGATAACTCGGTCTCTTCGCTTAACTATGATACCAGCAATCAAGTAATTCGCTATACCACTCAAAATGGGACGACCTACAGCAGTCACTAACATGAGTCAGCAACTTTCTCTGCTAATTATCCTGGCTATGGTCGGCTCACTTTGCGGTTATGTGTGGTCCTTGTCTCCGGAAATGAAAGTGAAGCAGGCACAGGAAGTCAGAATCAAGGCAGCAACACACTTGATTTATCACTAAAGAAACCATCAGCTTTTCATAGGAACGAGATGAAGAACGATCGTTAAATTAAAGGTTTTTTTCATGTGTTTAGCTGTGATTCTCGCGATGTTTTCGATGATTGTCTGTATCGAGATGTATACGCTTGAGAGAGCGATCGCGAGAAGCTATTTTCAGGATCTGTTGGACGATATGCAAGATATTGGTTATCTCGACAATCAGTTAGCCAATTATTACAGAGATAAAATGGCGGAGGTTGGATGGGAGCCGATTGAGGGAGATTTCTTTGTCGGGTCAACTCCGCGTGATGAAGTTTTACGGGCTCATAAAGAACAAAATGAATTGATTCATTTAACGATGAGGATTAGGCCGTCTAAAATCTCTGAGTGGATGAACCTGTTATTTACCGGGGAGCCAGTCTTTCAGTTTTCGGGCAGACGGCCATCTGAGTATTTTAGTCCGGGGTGGTAAGATGAATAAGCTAATCAGTGTCTTGGCTTTACTGGTACTCGTGCTGCCGTTGTCTGTTACGGTTTTGTTCAGCGGGCAACACAATCTGTTAGCTGCAAGTAAGCAATTCTTTGTTCGTTTATTTGAACAAGTGGTGCGTTTTGGTATTACCTAATGAGTCAACTAATTACGACGATTCTAAGTGTACTCCTACTACTGGTCGTTCCGCTCGGGGTGACTCAGGTTCACACCGTTTTGCAAATGAAAAGTGAATGCTTGGAGCTTAGCTTTGCCGCAACCAAGTTCTTAAGTAATCATGGCGGAAAAAACGAAACCGAGGTCCTTCATGACTTAAAGCAATTCATTGCCGAGGAAGTGAAGGACAAAGCTTATCACGTGTCATCGGACGATATCACAATCAGCGCGACACGTATACACAATACCTTCCCATCGCTATGGAGTCATGAGGATGAATTTCGAATCTCGCTAAGAATGCCGTACCCAATTCTGACGAACATCTTCCCAAATTGGGAACGTCCGATTGAGTCACGGCGCATAGGTACGATTCAGGTGATGGACTATGATCTTTAGAGGAGGCGGTAAGGATGGGAATACAAATACTTACAATCTCTGCCGCCCTTCTCTTTCTCTTATTTGGTGTCACAGTCATCAATACGGACGTGACCATGCAAAAGAAACAAGAAGTGAAAGCGTTGCTGGAGCTTGCGAATCACGACGCTACTTTTGCGATTAATCAAACGCTTAAGACGGAAGGGATCATTGATTTAGTGGAGGATGAAGCGATTGGGCGCTTCGCCAAACGGATGAAGCAGAACGGGAAGTATGAGCTTCAAGGAGAACAATTCATTCCCAGTGCCCAGAGTGTGACGACGGAGCCGATCGCTTTTCTTCATTACTACGTAGATTTTGAACACTGGCAGAAGGATACATACATGGTTGTTTCGCAAGAGGGGAAGCAATTAAAGCTAAAACAAGTAACTCAGGGAATCCAATTGAATCCAGCAGGGGGGTATCTCTACATATCCCTGCAAGAAGAGAATGGACAAATGGTTTCACTATCGCCTAAACGAATGGTAGGGCCTTCATTAATTGCCGTAGCCTATATTCAAGATCATCCACTTGCCGTATTTCTGCCCACTCATCACTTCCCTGTCGTCAGTGTTGAAGAGTTGAAGTGGTAACGTCAAACGTCTCGGCAGCCTTTTCATAAAATTGAAGATAACCGCCTGGCGGTCAAAATACAGACATGACTGATTTATATTTCTTCTATATAATAAGGAGTAACACCGAATGCTTGGATGAACCTCCAGTTAAGGCGGTGTCCATCTTGTAAAGATTCCGTAAATCAGAAGGAATCAGGGTCTATTTGTCGAATTACGCTAATAAGAAATAACTGAATATTTCTATTTCCGGTGAATGCTCTTTCCGATTTCTATTTCCGATGAAGTGAGGGTTGCAAATGACTATGAGTCACTCCTCTTTTCAAGGTAGTCCCCGTCGTTGGCGGGAAGTTGAAATACAATTAGGGATTGTCGTCCCGAAATCACTTCGGACCGATACATCAGCTTTGTTGTTTCTGGAAAGTGTTGCTGCAACACCTATGCTAGACCGTGAAGATGAAATGCAATGCTTGATTCAATATAAACAAAACGGCGATTTACAGGCTCGTGAACGATTGGTTCAGGCCTATCTTAGATATGTGGTTAGTACGGCTCTCCGCCATTTGAAGAAAGGGATGCCGTTTCTAGATTTGATTCAGGAAGGTACATTTGGATTGTTTACGGCTATTGAGAAATTCGATATCAATCGGGCAGTACGGCTTTACCATTACTCTCACTGGTGGATTTCTCAGGCGATCACGCGAGCCATTAGTGACAAAGGTCGACTGATTCGGATCCCCGTTCATATGCATGAGCAAATTCGACAATATCAGAAGGAATTGGTCAAACTTTCTCAAAAGCTGGGGCGTTCTCCTGAGCGACATGAAATTGCGGAAGCCCTTGATATGACCGTTGAGAAAATCGAGATCATCCAATATGCCTTGATGATGAAGACAGAATCCTTTGACGAGCATCCGTTGGTAGAATGGCCAGAGTTCGGTCTGGATGAAGAATCACTAAGCTATGCAGAACTTGTCGACGATGGCGAATCTTCGCTCGATGATTGGATCGAGAAGGTGGACTTACGCCAACAAGTTTTTGACGCGCTTGGTCGATTGAATCCGCGAGCACAAGAAATTATTGCGATGCGATATGGTCTGTACAACGACCAAGTTTATACGCTGGAGGAAGTCGGTAAGATTTTTGGTCTTACGCGAGAGCGGATTCGTCAGATTGAAGCGACGACGATTGACCGTTTGCGTAAGCAGAAGAACTGCCGCTCCTTGATGGAATATCTGTCATGATATTCGACAACCTATAAATCCTAACCGTGTGAATTGTCGCACGGTTTTTTATTTGTGTTCTATTAGACGACAATTTCATTCGGTTGTGTTCATTTACCAAAACAGGTATGTTGGTAATGTACGTTTTTGAGTAGATTAGAATGTACGCGATACTACTTTACATAAGAGTTGGAAGGTCACTTGGCTGGTCAAGGGCTGTTTTTGGCCAAAGGATTAAGGATAGCCGAGTTTCCTAAAAGGAGGAAGGTTTATGAGTGATTATTTGATTCGAGCGACAGGTTTTGGAGGACAAGTCCGTGCGTTTGCTGCCCGTACGACTGACATAACAGAAGAACTTCGCCGTCGTCACGATACATGGAACACCGCTACTGCTGCCATGGGAAGAACTCTTACGGGAGCGATTATCATGGGAGCGATGCTGAAGGGTGACGATCAAATCTCCGTTAAAATCAAAGGCGGTGGCCCGATCGGACAAATCGTCGCGGAAGCTAATGCAGATGGCGAAGCGCGTGCGTACGTGACTAACCCGCATGTCCATTTTGAGTTGAATGAAAAAGGAAAATTGGACGTGACTCGCGCTGTGGGTACGGATGGCTTTTTATATGTAACCAAGGATTTAGGGCTTCGTGAACCATACCTGGGTAGTGTTCCGATTGTTTCCGGGGAGATTGGTGAAGATTTTGCCTATTACTTTACGGTTTCTGAACAAACTCCATCAGCTGTAGGCGTTGGTGTTCTGGTTCATCCTGATGAGCGTTATGTTATAGCTTCTGGGGGCTTTATTCTTCAGCTTCTGCCAGGAACAACTGACGAGGTGATTAGCCAAATCGAGCAGAGACTGAGCGGACTGCCACAAGTTTCTCGTATGATCGGTGAAGGTCTTACACCTGAGCAAATTCTGGAGAAGGTGTTGGATGAACCGAAGATTTTAAGCCGTACAGAAATCAACTTCACGTGCACGTGCTCCAAAGAAAAGGTCGAGACGATGCTGATCAGTTTGGGAACTGAGGAGATCGAGAGCATGATCGAGGAACAGGGTGAAGCGGAAGTACATTGCCATTTCTGCAATGAGCGCTACCATTTTGATAAAAACGATTTGGAGCAGGTTCTGGAAGAACTGAAGAACAACTGAGTAATGAACAACTAAATAACTGACTGACTATCTGATTAACAGGGAGAGTGAGTACGTGAACAATGTCCGGGTCTTATGGGCACTGATCGGGGGGCTGGTTCTACTATTGGCCGTCGTCAGTTGGTCTTGGTATAAACAGGCGGGCCATGTTCAAACGATGGCTGTCGTTGGCAAAGAATCCATCTCAGAATCGGCGTGGATGCAGACATTGAAACAAAAACACGGACAACAAGTGCTCTCAGAAATGATTAATCGGCAAGTAGTGAATCAGGAAGCGAAGCGTTTGGGTATTACCGTAGATGAGAAACGCGTTCAGGCTGAACTGGAAAATATGCAGGAAAGCGATGGTAGCGGTAGTCAGTTCCTGGATCTATCGGTTCATAAGGAAGCGGGAAGCGGGAATCAGGAATTAATGGATGAGATCCGTTACCGCCTGCTGTTGGAAGAAATCGCGATCAAAGACATTGAGGTAGATGAGGCGCGAATCAGAGATTACTATGAGTCCCATCGTGCGGAGTTTGGTCAGCCTGCTCGGGCGCAGCTGTCGATTATTACCGTAGCAACGGAGGCGGAAGCGGAGCAGGTACTTCAAGATTTGGAGCAGGGGGCCAACTTCGCTACTCTTGCCAAGGAGCGTTCCATTGATTCGTTGACAGCCCCCACTGGGGGAGAGATGGGCTGGATTTCACTTGCGAATGAAGCGATTCCTCGAGGTATACGCGAGACCGTTCCCACACTGAAGATCGGACAAGACAGTAAACCAATTCCCGTTGTTGAGGGGTTTGCCGTCATTCGGGTTCTCCAATCCAAGAAAGCCAATCAACTTTCCTACGGCGAAGCGAAAGACACCGTTCGTCGACAGATGGCCCTTGCCCAAGTTTCCTTAGAGGATGCACTGAAGAAATTAAAACTAGGCTTGGGCGTTACTGTCCAGTCTGAAAACGGCAATTGACGGGAATTTCTTTTATTTGCTATAATACCTATAAAACCTAGTATTTTACTCGGTTATATCAGGAGGCGGAACGAATGAGCGGTATCGCACAGTCCATTACAGATTTGATCGGTAATACTCCACTTGTGAAACTAAATCGTATTGTCAGCGAAGATAGCGCAGACATTTATTTAAAATTAGAATTTTTTAACCCGGGGTCAAGCGTCAAAGACCGTATTGCCCTTGCCATGATTGAAGATGCCGAGCGCAGCGGCAAACTGCAGCCTGGTAATATTATCGTAGAACCAACCAGTGGCAATACAGGGATTGGTCTCGCGATGGTCGCCGCGGCTAAAGGCTATCGGGCCATTCTTGTGATGCCAGAAACGATGAGTATCGAACGCCGCAACCTGCTTCGGGCTTACGGTGCAGAGATCGTTTTGACACCAGGAAGTGAAGGGATGGGTGGAGCGATTCGTAAAGCGGAAGAGATTGCAAGCGAAAGCCCGCAATACTTCATCCCGCAACAATTCAAAAACCCGGCAAACCCTCAGATTCACCGCGAGACTACTGGCCAAGAATTGTTAAAGCAAGCCAAAGAATTGGGCGGTATCGACGCGTTGGTCGCAGGCGTTGGTACTGGTGGAACCATTACCGGTGTAGGGCAAGTGTTGAAGGAGAAGTATCCTGATCTACGCGTCGTAGCGGTTGAGCCAAGTTCTTCTCCCGTTTTGTCAGGCGGTAAACCAGGCCCACACCAAATTCAAGGGATTGGCGCGGGGTTTGTACCGGCGATCCTAGATACAGAGATTTACGATGAAATTATTCAGGTAGCGAATGAAGAAGCGTTTGCGACATCTCGACAGGTGGCTCGCCAAGAAGGCATTTTGGGAGGTATCTCTTCAGGAGCGGCAATCTTTGCGGCGCAAAAAGTAGCGGAACAATTGGGAAAAGGGAAAAAAGTGGTTGTCATTATCCCAAGTAATGGCGAACGCTATCTCTCCACTCCTTTGTATCAGTTTGAAGAATAAGATCAGCGAGAGGACCCACCAATTCTCCAAGAGAGGCTTGGTGGGTTTTTCAATGGACTTCAGTATTTCCGTCTCAAATCGCGTGTGGTATGCTAGACGATAATTTACTTTAAGCGGAGCGTGAGAACTTTTGACCTCGACCAACTACCAAGACGTACAAGATTGTCTGGCCAACTATACCCACATCCCTGTCGCCATTCGTTCTGCATGGCCAGACACGATTGATCCTTTCGAAATCTTGAAAGCGTTGTCGACCGAGTTGACGGGATCCGTTATTTTGGAAAGCGGGAGGGCGGGCAGATATACGTATCTGGCGTATCACCCAAGTGCAATCATCTCCAGCAAAAATCGACAAACAACCATCATCCAAGACACCCAAAGAAATTCCAACCAACAGGAGCGCATCGACAATGAGAATCCACTACACGTTCTGCGCAACTACATGGGTCAGTTCCGAACGCCGCGTATAGAAGGGCTGCCTGATTATACTGGCGGAGCTATTGGGTATTTGAGCTATGATTTGAATCAAATCTTTGAGCCTGCAGCCGCTAACGATGCGGTGGACGACTTACAGCTTCCAGATCTCTATGTTATGATGTTTCATAACGTGATTGCCTTCGATCACGAGACTCGGGAGATCATCTGTATACGCCATGTCTCTGCCGGTGGACTCACATCAGAAGTGTATGAGCAAACTCTTCAGGAGCTTCGTACACTGCTCCAGTCCATTTCGCAAATGCACAGTTCGGCAGATGTGATCGATTGGGAAGAATTGCGCCGCCATCCGTTAACTTTGGAGCAGCCAGCAGCCGTGTCGTTTGCCAAGAAGGAGTTCGAGCAGGCGGTAGAGCGTGTCCAGCAGTACATTGCCCAAGGGGATGTGTTTCAGGTTAACTTATCCGTGCGCCAAACCAAACCTATCTCGGTAGAGCCACAAACGGTTTATTCCGTTTTGAGACGATTAAACCCCTCACCGTATATGGGGTATATGCATTTGCCGGATTTCCAGCTCGTTAGCGCGTCTCCAGAACTTCTGGTAAAAGTGAAAAATCGCGAAGTCAGCACAAGACCGATCGCAGGTACGCGCCCTCGCGGCAAAAACGAGGCGGAAGATTTTGCGCTTGCACAAGAGCTGATTAACAATGAAAAAGAGCGCGCTGAACACGTGATGCTGGTAGACCTGGAGCGCAATGATCTTGGGCGGGTATGCCGCTATGGAAGTGTCGATGTGAGCGAATTTATGGTCATTGAGAAATACTCACACGTCATGCATATCGTTTCCCACGTTAAAGGCGAATTGGCTGATGATAAAGATGCGTACGATGCGGTGGAAGCGGCTTTTCCGGGGGGAACCATAACGGGAGCTCCTAAAATCAGAACGATGCAAATTATCGGAGAGCTGGAGCCAGTCAAACGGGGAGTCTACACCGGATCGATCGGCTGGTTTGATTTTAACGGAGATGTAGAGCTGAACATTGCCATACGGACGATGGTGGTCAAAGATCAGCAGGCGCATGTGCAAGCCGGAGCGGGTATCGTCATTGATTCCAATCCCGAGGCAGAGTATCTTGAGTCGCTAAAGAAGGCGGAAGCGTTATGGAAAGCGTTGGAGCTGAGTCAGAACAGAGAGTTGAGTTTGGAGGAGAGCCGAGTATGATTTTGATGATTGATAATTATGATTCCTTTACCTACAACTTGGTGCAATTCGTTGGAGAGCTGGGAGAAGAGCTGCAAGTTTATCGGAATGACAAAATCACGGTCCCGGAGATTGAGCAGCTGGCCCCGGACTATTTGATGATTTCCCCTGGTCCTTGCACGCCGAATGAAGCGGGTGTAAGTATGGAGGTCATCCGTCATTTTGCCGGCAAAATTCCGATTTTGGGCGTTTGTTTGGGTCATCAGTCCATTGGGCAAGTGTTTGGCGGCCAAGTGATTCGAGCAGAACGGCTGATGCATGGCAAAACCTCAGAGGTATTCCATGATGGTCGAACTATTTTCCAAGGCATCCCTTCTCCTTTTACTGCGGCCCGCTACCATTCCTTGATTGTGCAGGAGGAGCAGCTGCCTGAAGAGCTGGAGATTACGGCTCGAACGGCTGAAGGAGAGATTATGGCCATCAGGCATAGGGAATATGCTATAGAGGGTGTACAATTCCACCCGGAGTCGATTATTACACAGCATGGGAAGCAATTGCTCCAAAACTTCCTGACCGCGTATGCGAAAGAGAAGACGAATTAGCTTGCCATACAACATAAACAGGCGTAAGCCACTCGATTAGCTCGGGTGGCTTTTCCAATAACCAGAACAATTTGGAGCCACGGTTTGTCTGCATTGCGTTATCCGTTAGGTTCCCAGTAAGGAGAGACTAGCATGATTGTATATGTCCACGGACAACTGGTACCGATTGAACAAGCCAGTGTCTCTGTCATGGATCATGGTTTTTTATATGGAGTCGGTTTGTTTGAGACGATGCGAGTTTATCAAGGCAACATCTTTTTGTGGGACGAACACTACCAGCGGCTTAGCTTGGGGCTGGCTGAATTGCGAATGGATTGTTCCGCTTGGAGTCAGAGCCAATTGCATGAAGTTATCCTGCAGACGGTTGCGGCTAATCAGTTAAAGGACGCTTATATTCGCTTAAGCGTGACAGGCGGGAATGAAGGCGTCGGATTGAATGGCAGTGGCTATAACGATCCTTGTTTGTTCATCTTTGCAAAAGAGGTGCCTCCACTTCAGATACCACCCAAGCCGAAAACATTGCAAACCATCTCATTCCCGCGTCAAACGGGAGAGGGCCACATGCGTTTCAAATCACATAATTATTTGAACAACACGTTGGCTAAACTTGAGGTAGGCAATGATCCGGGTGTAGAAGGTCTCTTTTTGACGCAAGAGGGGTATCTTTGTGAGGGAATCGTCAGTAATCTGTTTTGGGTATCTGATGGTGTCCTGCATACTCCTGCCTTATCGACGGGGATTCTCGGAGGCATTACCAGACAGCATGTGATGTCCTTGGCGAAAGATCTGGGAATCGCGTGCAAGGAAGGTCTCTACCACAAAGAAGAGCTGCTTGGGGCTGATGAAGCATTCCTCACGAACTCGATTCAAGAGATTGTTCCGGTATCTGCTATCGACAATCATCAGGTCGCACAAGTCTATGGTCCGATCACGCAAAAGCTCCACGCGTCATACAGGCAGTCCGTAGAATTGTCTGGGTGATTATGGTATGCTACTGACAATATGCACAAGGGGTATCGATATGAATAAGCATAAACCGTATGTCATTCATGCTTACGATCAGGCAAGCATTATCAAAGAAATGAATTTAATCGGGTCAGATCCCGGCGGCATCGCGCTCATGGCACCCAAAGGAGAAACCTTGCTTATTCGGGTATCCAATGTATCGCTGAAAGCGGCCAACATTCTCAAGCAGGAGATGCTGGCTAGAGGCGGGGATGCGGCCGTACATATGAAGGTGTCGATGCTGGCGATTGATGAATCGGATGTCCTGCTTGTAGGAACGAGAAGACAGTTTCGGGACGTTCTTCGCAAGCTTCGCGGTCAACCTTTTGGCTTGAAACGGCTAGGTCAGGAAGTAGAACAAATGCTGTACAAACATCAAGCGCTAGGCAAAAAAGCCGAGCTTACGTGCGGAGATTACACGCTTCCCGTCGGACAACGCACACTGGTAATGGGGATTCTTAATGCTACACCTGATTCGTTCTCCGATGGTGGCCGATACAATGATCTGGATCGGGCGGTCGAGCATGCCAAAGCCCTTGTCCAAGCGGGAGCGGATATCTTGGACATTGGCGGTGAATCGACTCGGCCAGGACATGAGGCTGTCGATGCGGAAGAAGAACTGAGACGAGTGCTTCCGATCATCCAGGCGATTTCGCGGGAATGCAAGGTTCCAATCTCGATTGATACCTACAAAGCGGAAGTGGCCAAGCAGGCGATTGAAGCGGGAGCGCACATCATTAACGACGTATGGGGTGCCAAAAAAGATCCTGATATGGCCCGAGTTGCCGCTGAGCTGGGTGTACCCATCATTTTGATGCACAATCGGGAGGATCGGGAGTATCAAGATTATTTCCGAGATTTTATTCATGATTTATATGAGTCAATCGACATTGCTATAGAAGCGGGAGTTAAACCGGAACAAATCATTCTGGACCCCGGAATTGGTTTTGCCAAATCGCTGGATCAAAACTTAGAGACCATGCGTCGACTAGATGACGTGGTTGCGCTAGGCTATCCGGTACTGTTGGGAACATCGCGCAAGTCCATGATTGGAAAAGTGCTCGATTTACCTGTAGAAGAACGAATGGAAGGAACGGCCGCAACCTGTGCTTTAGGTGTAGCCAAAGGTTGTCATATCGTCCGGGTACATGACGTGCGCGAAATGAAACGAACTGTACAGATGATGGATGCCATGCTGCGAGGAGGGATTGAACGTGGATAAACTCTATTTTAATCGAATGTCTTTTTACGGATATCATGGCGTGTTTGACGCTGAGGCCAAGCTAGGTCAGCGGTTTTTTATCGACTTGGAACTGCAACTCGATTTATCAAAAGCTGGAAAAAGTGATGATCTTCATGATACAGTTAACTACGCGGATATTTTTGAAAAAGTCAGACAGATCGTAGAAAGTGAACGCTACCAACTCATTGAAGCGTTGGCTGAGCGCATTGCGACTCAATTGCTGGAGGATTTCTCTTTCCATGAAGTCAAGGTAAAGGTGACGAAGCCTAATCCACCGATCAACGGTCATTATGACAGCGTCGCCATCGAGATTATTCGCACCGGGCAGAAAGGACAGAGCTAGATGGCTGTTCATGCATACCTTGCGCTTGGTTCTAATTTGGGAGAACGGCAGGATCATTTGCAACTTGCAATCAATGCGATCCATGCTGTGCCCGAGGTCACGGTCAATGCTCTTTCCAACGTCTATGAGACCGATCCGGTAGGTTTCGAGGATCAGCCCGCATTTTTAAATATGGTCATTCGGGTGGAAACAACCTTGCCGCCAGAAGAGCTGCTCAAAAGAACACTGGCCATCGAACAGGAATTGGGTCGAGTCCGTACGATTCGCTGGGGTCCTAGACTGATTGATATTGATATTTTATTCTACGACGATTGGCAGATTAGCTTGCCAGATTTGCAAATTCCGCACCCGGCAATGGTAGAGCGCGCTTTTGTTCTAATTCCGCTGCGTGATCTATGGGGAGATGCTCCACTACCTGTCTTTCATAAGCCAATCCATCATTATCTTGAAAATCTCGAGGAAAAGGGGGTTCGTCTATGGGGAACATTCGACTGGGGAACCGGATAAGAGCTTTCCGCAAGCTCAAGGGGTTCACTCAACAATCACTTGCTGAAGAAATGGGCGTTTCGCTCGCGTTTGTAGGATCTTTGGAACGAGGAACGAAGCTGCCAACTGAACCTGTCTTGCGCAAGGTCGCCAGTACTTTACAAGTTGAATATGACGAATTATGTGCTATAAATAATAAGTGACTGTTTGACCATTTTCGCGGAAGGAGGATTCAACAAAAGTGAAAATCGGCAACATTGAATTGAAAAACAACGTAGTCCTCGCACCGATGGCAGGCGTGTGTAACCCTGCATTTCGATTGATTGCCAAAGAATTTGGTACCGGATTGGTTTGTGCGGAGATGGTAAGCGATAAGGCAATTGTTCATGGCAACAAGAAGACGATGGACATGCTGTTTGTTGACGAACGTGAAAAACCACTCAGCTTGCAAATCTTTGGCGGCGACAGGGAAACGCTCGTGGAAGCTGCCAAGTACGTTGCTGCGAACACCAATGCTGACATTATAGATATCAATATGGGCTGCCCAGTACCCAAGATTGTAAGCTGTGACGCGGGGGCAAGATTGCTTTTGGACCCGAATAAAATTTACGAGGTCGTTTCAGCGGTAGTCGACGCTGTAGACAAACCTGTTACGGTAAAAATGCGTCTCGGTTGGGATGAGCAGCATTTATATGCGATTGAAAATGCGCAAGCGGTCGAACGCGCTGGAGCTCAAGCAGTCTCCGTGCACGGACGTACTCGCGTGCAGATGTATAAAGGCAAGGCGGATTGGGATTGGATTCGCCGCGTGAAGGAATCCGTCAATATTCCGGTTATCGGCAATGGAGACGTGGCGACGCCTGAAGACGCGCGCAGAATGCTCGATACGACAGGTTGCGACGGGGTTATGATTGGACGCGCAGCGTTGGGAAATCCATGGATGCTGTACCGTACCGTTCAGTATCTGACGACAGGTCAGCTCCCTGCAGAACCAACCGCTCGTGAGAAAATCGACATTTGCTTGCTTCATGCCAAGCGCCTGATTGATCTAAAAGGACCGCGTGTCGGTGTACTCGAGATGCGTAAACATGCCGCTTGGTATCTAAAAGGGCTGCCAGGATCAACGCACACTAAAAACATTATTAATACCGTGGAAACAGAAGATGATTTGCGTAAAGCCTTGCTTGAGTATGTGGATTGGTACGAAGTGCATGGAATGTCGATGGCTGTAGGAGCGGAAGAAGAAGCGGAAGAAATTGTCAGCTACTAATTAATACCCAAACATTGACAACCCAATCTGCATATCCTATAATACCTCATATTATTACCGCTAGTGAGCTGCCAGTAAGTCTGGCAGCTTTCCCTATGAATCTTGGTCTACGTGGGTCTCGTTTGTATAAAGAGCGAGATTTCTACATATAATCCTTTGTACTTTTGTGCCTGGGGTTACGAATTTATTTAACGGGGGAATTGAGATATGTCTGAAAAAGAAGTTATTCTCACGCCTGAAGGTTTGAAGAAGCTAGAGCAAGAGCTCGAAGATTTGAAAACGGTTAAACGTAAAGAAGTTGCTGCACGGATTAAAGAAGCCATCAGCTTTGGTGATATTAGCGAAAACTCCGAGTATGAAGAAGCGAAGAATGAGCAAGCATTTATCGAAGGTCGCATCCTGACGTTGGAAAAAATGCTTCGCAATGCTCGCATTATCACCAACGCAGAAGTAGACACGGGCAAAGTAAGTGTTGGTTCTACAGTGCGTTTGAAAGATCTCGAATTCGGTGACGAAATGGTATATACGATTGTCGGCTCCGCAGAATCTGACCCAATGAACAACAAGATCTCCAATGAATCCCCAGTTGGTCAGGCGTTGCTTGGCAAATCCAAAGGAACTGTAGTTGATGTAAACGTTCCTGCTGGTGTCATTCAATACGAGATTTTGGATATTAATCTGTAATCGAGAGACGAGTTGGCGTATCCGGATTCATTCGGGTACGCCCTAGTGCTATATAGAAACCATTTGGAAGAATTGATTAGTAAGAGCGATTTCTGGAATCTTTCAGAAACCACATAAGGAGTGAACGGTATCATGGCAAGCGAAGACAATCTTCAAGTAGAACAAGAACAACAAGAAAGTTTGCATGAGCTTGTGCAGGTTAGACACGACAAGATGGATCAAATTCGTGAGTGGGGATTCGATCCGTTTGGGCAAAAGTTTGAGCAGACTCATCACGCACAAGATGTAATCGCAAGCTTCTCTGAACAGACAAAAGAACAATTGGAAGAAGGAGCCCACGTTGTTGCTTTGGCTGGTCGCATTATGGCCAAGCGTGAAATGGGAAAAGCCAGCTTCGCCCAATTACTCGACAGAAGTGGCCAAATCCAGATTTACGTTCGATTAGACACTGTCGGAGAAGAGTCCTACAAAGTATTTGATCTCGCGGATATCGGGGACATGATTGGTGTTAAAGGTGTGGTGTTCAAAACCAAAACAGGTGAATTGAGCATTAAAGTAAAAGAATTTACATTCCTGACCAAATCACTTCGTCCGCTGCCTGACAAATACCATGGCCTCAAGGACGTAGAAACGCGTTACCGTAAACGTTATGTGGACTTGATTGTGAATCCAGAGGTTCGCGATACGTTTATCACTCGAAGCAAAATTCTTACTTCCATGCGTCGCTATTTGGACAGCTTAGGCTATTTGGAAGTTGAAACTCCTACACTTCACGCAATTGCCGGTGGTGCTGCGGCTCGTCCGTTCATTACCCACCACAATGCTTTGGATATGCAGCTGTACATGCGTATTGCGATTGAGCTTCATTTGAAGCGCCTGATTGTCGGCGGACTTGAAAAAGTATATGAAATTGGCCGCGTCTATCGTAATGAGGGGATTTCGACTCGTCACAATCCTGAGTTTACGATGATTGAGCTGTATGAAGCATACGCTGATTTTCAAGATATTATGAAGCTCACCGAAGAATTGGTTGCTCATGTTGCGCAAGACGTATTGGGTACGACCAAAATTCAATATCAAGGCCAAGAAATCGACCTTACACCGCAATGGCGCCGAGTTCACATGGTTGACTTGATTAAAGAACATGTGGGCGTGGATTTCTGGCGTGAAATGAGCGATGACGAAGCTCGCGCATTGGCGAAAGAACATGGAGTAACCGTTGAACCGCATCATACGTTTGGACATGTAGTCAATGAATTCTTCGAGCAAAAAATCGAAGAAACCTTGATTCAGCCAACTTTCGTTTACGGTCATCCGGTGGCTATTTCTCCGTTGGCGAAGAAAAATGAACAGGATCCTCGCTTTACGGATCGTTTTGAGTTGTTTATCGTTGCGCGTGAGCATGCCAACGCATTTACTGAATTAAATGACCCGATTGACCAACGTCAACGTTTCGAAGCCCAATTGCTTGAAAAAGCGGCAGGGAATGATGAAGCGCATGAGATGGATGACGATTTCATTGAAGCGTTGGAATACGGTATGCCTCCAACAGGTGGTTTAGGAATTGGGATCGACCGTCTGGTTATGCTACTGACCGATTCACCATCCATTCGCGATGTACTGCTCTTCCCGTTGATGAGAGATCGGGATTAATTGGGGATAAGGAAAAACCGACCAGTTATGGTCGGTTTTTCTGCTTGTTTCAATGGAACTTCCCGTGTTATATTAGTTCTCGTTCACTTCTTGTGTGAATTTGAAATAAAATTTAAAATCGCTCTTGATTTTTGATTTGAATGTGTGCTATATTAGTTAAGTCGCCGCTGAGGAAAAATAAACGGTTGACAAACGATTCTTAATTTAGTAAGATATAAGAGTTGTTGAAAAATGCTCTTTGAAAACTGAACAATAAACGTTTAGTGAAACAAACACTAGCCAAGCAAAACTGTTTTGAAGTTTAGTATCAACTCAACTTTATTGGAGA
>NZ_JBNJQR010000011.1:0-225926 GCF_050113715.1 Brevibacillus ginsengisoli | reverse complement strand
GTAAGACCCCTCATAGACGATGAGGTTGATAGGTTCGGTGTGGAAGTGCGGCAACGCATGGAGCTGACGAATACTAATCGGTCGAGGACTTATCCACGTATCCTTAAGTAATCAGAGCGAGTATATGTTTTTGTGCAGCGACTTTGCGCCATAGGCGGACGGAGCCAACAAGAAGCATATAGGAGCGATTCTTGCGTATTCAGTTTTGAAGGAATAATCATGTGCCCTTAGCTCAGCTGGATAGAGCGTTTGACTACGAATCAAAAGGTCGGGAGTTCGAATCTCTCAGGGCACGCCATATACCTTCTACCCCAAAAAGTGACGAAATCCTTCGAAGCTTACACCGAATACTTTTCGGGGGCCCCAGAACAAAAAACAAAATCGGGAAGTAGCTCAGCTTGGTAGAGTACTTGGCTTGGGACCAAGGGGTCGCAGGTTCGAATCCTGTCTTCCCGACCATTATAATTGCCGGTATGGCGGAATTGGCAGACGCGCGCGACTCAAAATCGTGAGGGAAACCGTGGGGGTTCAAGTCCCTCTACCGGCACCATACATAGTTAATAAAGTCTTGAGACGGTGAATCACTCGTTTCGGGGCTTTTTTTCATTTAGGCCCTAGTCAAGAAATGTGTTTATTTTTTTAAAACAAAAGGGCAGAATTGTACGGCGAATATATTTGAGTAATCATGAAAAGATTAATTTTGTGGGAGGTGTAGTTTGTGTTAAAGAAAAAGGTATACCTTAGTACGCTCCTGCTTTCAATCGTTTTCTTTGCTTTACTTTTTTTACCCGCAGGATCGCTTGATTTTTGGGAGGCATGGATTTATATTGGAATCTTTTTTGGTTCAACATCCTTTATCAATGAATATTTTTTGAACAGGGATCCTGAACTAATAAAAAGAAGAAGTAATGCGAAAGAAAAAGAAAAGGAACAAAAAGTTTTTCAAACGATATCTGGTGTCACTTTTTTTGTTGGATTGTTAGTTATTCCAGGTTTAGACTATCGTTTTGGTTGGTCAAATGTTTCTTTATTTATTGTATTAGTCGCAGATGCTATCATCTTGCTCGGTTTTTTGATTGTTTTCTTAGTTTTCAAACAGAATTCATATACGTCTGCGATAATTGAAGTCAGCGAGAACCAGAAAGTTGTATCTACAGGTCCATATGCGGTGGTTCGTCATCCAATGTATACAGGTGCTCTATTCATAATATTGTTCACTCCTCTTGCATTAGGTTCAATTTGGGCGTTGATTCCCTCTTTTTTTATCATGATTTTTATTGTTCTAAGGCTGTTAAATGAAGAAAAAGTATTGTTAAAAGAGTTAAAGGGATATGATGATTATTGTAAGAAAACACGTTATCATTTAATTCCTTTTATTTGGTAAGGGTTCAAAAGCTCGGTTCGCCAATCCCTATAGCCGGATCTTACCCTGATACGACGAATTATGTACTGTAAATGATGATGTGAATCAAAATGAAGCTTAAGTTGAAAGGAAAGTTAAATGAAAGAAATACTATTGAAATATCTGACCCAATTTACAACCCTTCGCGAAGAAGAACAACGGGCAATCCTTGAAGAAATTCTTATGGAAGAATATAGAAAAGGAACCATGCTCCTAAGACAAGGAGATGTTCCCACGAAATGTTACTTTGTATTGAAGGGATGTGTTAGACAGTATTCTATAGATGAAACGGGAAAAGAGATTACATCCAATTTCTATACAGAAGAACAAGCGATTGTGAATTTTAACCACCATAAACAAGATAAAACATCCGCATACTTTTTAACTTGTTTAGAAGATTGTATTTTGGTAGTTGGAAACCCTGATACTGTAAGTAACATGTTTAGCAAACAGCCACAGCTCGAAACAATGTCACGCAAAATGTTAGAAGAAAACCTTAGTGAGATACAAGATGGATTAGCTTCCTTTATCGCTTCTACACCTGAAGAACGCTACAAAACATTATTACAGAAACGTCCTTCCTTAGTTGATCGTGTACCCCAACATCAATTGGCCAGTTATCTTGGCATGACTCCGGAGTCGTTAAGCAGAATCAAGAAAAGAATATCGGGACTTTTCCTCCTCTAAGCAGCAACCATATCCCAAAGCCCAATTCTCCTGCGATCATGGGCAGACTAAATACAATTTGAAGAGTTGAAATGATCCCAATAAATTGTGGAAAAAACGTTTTGCTTAGGTTGATGGCGATATAACCAACTGAAGCCAGCAGCAATAATAGACTAATGACCTTGGGGATGTTGGTTGATTGAAAAGCCAAATAACCTACAGTCATAAGATGCGCGCCAAAGATGATCAAACCAATCGACCAAATTGTTTCGAATGCTTTCAAATAAACCATCATTTGTGCTTGTAGTTGATTGATTTGAAATAATGATAATAGCTCTGTACCTTTCGAGAGATTCAACACAAATATCAAATTCAGTATGGCAATTCCCAGAATAGCCACATAGGTCAGACGTAGCCATGCACCAAGCAATGAAAGGTTCTTGTTTATTGGCTTTAGGAAGAGATAGAATGCCCAGGCGACGACTATGTCACAGATCAGGGTAATGACCCACCCAAAGATTTCAGCTTTGTACAGCAAAGTGGATGATTGGATATTGTGAAATGTGGCGATGGCATCTCCTTGCACGATAAGACTTCCATGGACATAGCCATAGGAAAAAAATGAGGCAAACGTCATGATGAGAAGTGATATGCCAGCAGTCAGAGCTGATTTTCGTTGATACGATCGCTCATTAACTAAGGTAGCCATAAGATAAAACCTCCTAGGTTGCATTGTTGATTCTATTGTAGGAGGAAATTTATCGCGGATCATTGACTTAAATCAAGATTGAAAATATCCAACGAGAGTCATTTTTTTTCGGACAAGAACTGAACCAGCTTCGTGCCTACTCCGACAAATGTTTCCAGGATCGCCTGCGCGCCGGCAATGGAGAGAATGAAGATCACTGGCTTGGAGATATGGGGAATCAATAAATAGGAAACCCCTAGTATAATAGCGCTCCAGATTCCCGTACACCAGTAGCAATTGAGTAGATAGCCAAACATGGAAGTTGGTGTTTTTTTGGTGGAGACGTGGCCCTCATCGTCGACTACTCTTTCTTTACGCAAGAACGGATTGCGCAGAAATTCTGTAATTTTATCAAAGACGATTAAATGGGTAAAACGATAGCTAGCCAAAATAATCATCAAATAGGTCATCCAATCCAGGTTCGGCATGCCAATCCTCCACAGGGTGTATTCCATGTATAGTGTTCCTCAATAGCGAGAAGCTATGAAAAAAACTTGCGTAATACTAGATCATTTGTTTTGATAGTAATGTAAGGTCGCGAAAAGTTCACAAAAAGATCAAACTTCAATGAATTTGCGTCTTACAACGGAGAAGAGATGGGGTAGATATTGAATGGCAAGCAACTATACGGTTGAGGCGCCGATCGGAATGAATGATCTGGCGAGCCGATTAATTCGTTTACAAAATGAGCTGGAACAAGCAAAAGACAAACAGAATGCCGATAAATTAACACAACTCGTGCGCAAGGTAGAGACAGGTGAGATGAGCATCGCCTTTTGTGGCCACTTCTCAGCGGGAAAATCGACGATGATTAATACGCTGCTGGGAAGAGAATTGTTGCCATCCAACCCTATTCCGACAAGTGCCAATGTTGTGAAGATAAGAAGCGGTGAGCCTGCAGCGCGAGCCTATACGAGACATCACGGGGTTGTTTCTTTTGACCCGACCACCGAGATTGATCAGTTGAAGAAATACGCTGTAGACGGCGACACAGTGGATTGGGTGGAGATCCAGTATCCAGACCTATTTATGGGGGATCAGGGAAGCCTGCTCGATACGCCTGGAATCGATTCAACAGACGCTGCGCATAAGATAGCGACCGAATCCGCATTGCATTTGGCCGATGTGGTGATCTATATGATGGACTACAACCATGTACAAGCGGAGGAGAACTTCAATTTTACCAAGACATTGAAGGATCGTGGCAAGCCTGTCTATCTTGTGATTAACATGATTGATAAGCATGTGGATTTTGAGCTGGATTTTGACAGCTATAAAGAAAGTGTCGAAGAGTCCTTTGCCACATGGAATATCCAACCCGACGGCATTTTTTACACTTCGTTGGCGGAGCCTGACCATCCGGAGAACCAGTATGAAGAATTCCGCGCCAAGTTGAAGGAGCTTTTCACGCAGTCCGAGCAGTATATCCAAGAGAGTGTGACCTACTCTGCGCAATACCTAATTGAAGAGCATGTACGGTTTGTTTCTCGACAAAACGAAGAGGCAAGACAAGCACTGGAAGCCAAACTTGAAGCTCTCGGTACAGAGTTGGGAGCCGAAGAGGCGCAGACTACTCAGGCGAAGTTGAATGCGCTTACGACTGAGATCGAGCAGTTGAATGAGCAACTGACGAATGCCCGATCCAGCATGGAAAAAGAGCTGCAAACCCTCTTGGAAAACGCGCGCCTCACCTACTACAGCACCAATGAAGCGGCGGAAAAATACTTGGAGAGCCGCAAACCGAACTTCAAGGTGGGCCTTCTATTTTCCGGTAAGAAGACAGAAGAAGAGCGTACAGCACGCATGCAAAACTTGCTTAGCGATTTCAGCGAAAAGGTAGCCAGCAATTTGGAGTGGCACTACAAGGATCTCTTAAGCAAGCTGCCAGAGCAATTCGGCGTACGTGACGAAGCGTATCACGCAGCCGTACATGCCATTAAGATTGAAGTAACACCAGAGTTTCTTGCTTCGCAGGTTAAAGAAGGAGCAGTATCGAGCGAATATGTGCTCAATTACTGTAAAGATATCTCCAATGGCATCAAAGTGGAGTACCGCAGAACGGGACTGCATTTTATCGAGCAGGTAACCAAGCGATTGAGCGAACAGCTGGGAGATCAGCTTGAGTCCTTGCGAGCACAGGCAGACAAGCTAAGAAATGCGGCTTCTGTCTATGCCCAACTAGAAGAGCTAAAGAGTCAAGAGCACACTCTTATGAATCAATTACGAGCGATATTGTTGTCGGGTCAATAAAAGGAGAATCCAAATCATGAATCAGGTAAAGACAAGACTGCTGCACGCGGCGGATCAGCTACAACAAACCAGTAAACAAATTGAATCAGTCGTGGGAATGCAGGCGTTGGCGAGAGAGTTGACCGAACGCGCAGAACGTTTACGCACCAACCAATTTACGGTCGCGCTGTTTGGGGCGTTTAGCGCGGGGAAATCTTCTTTTGCCAATGCGATGATGAGGGACATGGTCCTGCCGGTTTCACCGAATCCAACCACTGCCGCGATTAACAAAATCATGCCGCCTACTGAGACCTATCCACATGGAACGGTGCGGGTCATTGTGAAATCCAAGCAAGCGATTGAAGCCGATGTATTGCGCTCGTTGGCTGTGTTTGAGATTGCGGCTTCCGATATGGAGAGTGGCTTGTCCGCCATTCAATCGATTGATGTGGCGCAGATTGCACCGAACGCGAAGCCGCACTATACGTTTTTGCGTGCCGTTGCCAAAGGCTTGCCGGAGATGGGAGCGCATCTTGGCGGAGAACTGATTGTGGATCAGCAAGCCTTTAAATCACTGGTTGCCAAAGAAGAGAAAGCCTGCTTCACGGAGTTCATTGAGTTGTACTATTCCTGTCCGTTGACGGATCAAGGGATTGTCCTCGTGGATACACCTGGGGCGGATTCTATCAATGCTCGTCACACTGGAGTCGCTTTTGACTATATCAAGAACGCAGACGCTGTATTGTTCGTGACCTATTACAACCATGCATTTGCCCATGCGGACCGTGAGTTTTTGCTGCAAATGGGACGAGTGAAAGACACCTTTGAAATGGATAAGATGTTTTTCGTGGTCAACGCTGCCGACTTGGCGGCTACACCGGAAGAGCTTCAGGGTGTGCTGGAGCATGTGGAGAAAAATCTGCTTTCTTGCGGGATTCGCCATCCACGCCTGTACCCAATCTCCAGTCAGACGGCACTTTTGGCACGTATGCACGAAAAAGGCAAGCTGACCGCATCCGCAGAAAAGGTTTACCGCCAGCGTACAAATGCAGCGGAGAATGATCCAGTGCCATCTGCAGAAACAGGGCTGGAACTGTCGGGGATTCTTCAATTTGAGAGGGATTTCATGCGCTTTAGCCTGGAAGAATTGACAGACATGGCAGTGACGGCGGCTCGCAATGAAATGAAACGCTCGGAAGAAACCTTGCGCGAATTTATCGAAATGGCCGAGGCAGGCGAAGAAGTGCGCCAAGAGCGAAAAAGACAAGCGGAAATCGCCAAGGAGCAAGCGCAACAACTCATTCGGAATTATTCCGTCGCTTCCGAAGAACGCGATTTGCATAAAGAGCGGGAAGAACTGGTTTACTACGTGAAACAGCGTCTATTCTTCCGCTTTAACGAGTTGTTTAATTTCGCATTCAATTCATCGGTGATTAAAGATGACGGACGCAATTTGAAAAAAGCCCTGCAAAGCTCACTCGTCGATCTCTTGCGCTCCATTGCGTACGATTTGGCTCAGGAGCTTCGGGCGACCTCGCTTCGTTTGGAAAAATTCACGAATAAAGCGGGCGGCAATCTCATCCGCGTGTGGGAAGGGGAACTGGCCACTTACGCCAATCACTTCAAGCTGGCCCCTTACCAGACGGTCAACATCGATACACCGGAGTTCGCGGAAGAGCTGCCTGCTGGAGTGTCCGTTTTTCAGTCCGCGTTATCTTCTTTTAAAAACACCAAGGATTTCTTTGAACAGGATGGTAAAGTGAGAATGCGTGACGAGCTGGAGAAGCTGGCTCAGCAGCCTGTTCAGGATTATCTGGCACAAGGCTCCGATCGTCTGGCTTCGGTCTACTCCGAGGCTTTCAGTCAAAGTATTGCACATGAGAAGGAGCATGCGATTGCGCAACTGGAAGAATATTTTACAGGTGTGTTTGCGGCGCTCGACATGAAGATAGATTTGGCCGAATTGAGACAGAAGCATGCGGTGATTGGGCAATTACTTCAATCCTAGCAGAAAAGAAGCCGACCCCCTTAACGATCAGGGGTTCGGCTTCTTTCATAAACGATCACTACTGCACCTGTATTTGTCCATTGGAGTCGAGCACAACGTTGAATTCCTTCACAATGGTTGGTTGTTCCTTCGGGTTATTGAGGTTGTAACGCAGAACCTGGAATGTGCCGTCCGCCATTAATTTTCCTTTGAACTGCACACCAAATATGTCCGAACGATAGAAATCGAAGTCGGCTAACTCCGTATTTTTCAGCTCTTTAGCTATTAGCTTCCCATCTCCGCTGAACATGGCTTTACGCAATTTTTCCGATGAATCGTATTTCTTTTGCAGATAGGTCTTTAATTGTTGAGCCACTTCAGAATCAGCAATCTCTTTGCCTTTGTCGATCACTTGTTTTCCCGTATCAATCACTTGTTTTCCCGCGTCTACTGCTTGTTGGGCATTATTTACCGTTTGGTCTAAATTACCGCACGCTGTCAACAATAGCGCGGATAGCATGAGAATGAATATACTGCGCATGGGCTATAGTCTCTCCTTTTACAACAATAATTCTCTTGGTAGAAATATTTACTATTGTAGCCCAAAACCATACAGTTTAGAATACCGCTTCAGTCAAACGCTGATTTTTCTGGAACCATAGGCTCAATTCCCTTTTCTCCTGCATAGGATAGGGTAAGGCAAGAGATTGCTGTCGGTAGTGATAAGGGAGGATCCAGTATGATGCAAGGAAAAGTGAAATGGTTCAACAAGGAAAAAGGGTATGGCTTCATTGAGAAAAACGGTGGTGGAGACGTATTTGTTCACTACACAGGTATTGCAGGGACCGGTTACCGCAACTTAGAAGAAGGTGAACTGGTTTCTTTTGATATAGTGGATGGGCAGCGTGGTCCACAGGCGGCTAACGTTCTGCGGCAAAGCCATAATAGCTAAAAACCACAAACGATCGGGACTCCCAGGTTCCGGTCGTTTTTTTTAAAAGGTTTGCTTATAGTCTTTTGATTCTTGATGATAAGCTTTATAGTAAAGATTAAATATGGAATGAACAGGTGGTGGGAAGATGCTTTCAGAACAATTGAAGGACTTGCTTACAGAACTTGAGCCTCAAATGGTTAGCTGGCGACGGCATTTGCACCAGAATCCCGAACTATCCTTCCAAGAAGAGAAAACTCCCGCAATGATCGCCGAGATTCTCAAGCAGCTTGAATTCGATGAAGTGCGCACCGGAGTTGGGAGCCGCGGGGTAGTGGGACTGCTGCGTGGTGGTCAACCGGGGAAAACGGTGGCGATTCGGGCAGACTTTGACGCCCTGCCGATTCAGGATCAAAAAGACGTACCGTACAAATCACAGGTTCCTGGCGTCATGCACGCATGTGGACACGATGCCCATACTTCCACGTTATTGGGCTTGGCCACCGTGTTTGCCAAGCATCGGGAGCAAATGAAAGGGAATGTCGTCTTTATTTTTCAGCATGCGGAGGAGGAAAATCCGGGTGGAGCGACCGCCATGGTTCAGGACGGGGCATTAGAGGGGGTTGACGCGATTTTTGGCGCTCATCTGTGGTCGATGGCTCCTGTCGGCAAGGTTTGGATTTCCGCTGGCCCAATTATGGCCAATACAGACGACTTCATTATTGACATCAAGGGAAAAGGTGGACATGGCGCAGTCCCTCAAGAGACGATTGACTCCATTGTCATCGGTTCACAGATCGTAACGAACCTGCAAACACTTGTCAGCCGCAATGTAAGTCCAATGGACAGTCTGGTGGTAACGGTTGGAACGTTCCATGCCGGAAACAATTTTAACGTCATTGCTGATACCTGCCGACTGACTGGAACCGTTCGTTCTTTTGCACCAGAAGTAAGAGATCTGGCGGAAAAAAGATTGAAGGAAATTGCTCAGGGAGCGGCATCTATGCTAGGGGGATCAGCTGCAGTTCAATACGACCGTGGCTATCCAGCGGTCATTAACAGTGAGCGAGAATCACAGATTGTCCGGGAGGCTGCCAGCAAAGTGCTAGGTGAGTCTCATGTAGAAAAGATGACCCCGATCATGGGTGGGGAAGACTTTTCTTACTATTTGGAAAAAGTTCCGGGAGCTTTCGTCTTCATCGGTGCAGGCAATCCAGATAAAGGAGTCGAATATCCGCATCACCATCCACGCTTTGATATTGATGAGAAGTCGATGTTAGTGAGTGCTGAGGTTCTGGGCAGAAGTGCGCTTGCCTTTTTGGAATCGAACGAGTAATTAGGAAGTGAGGGGATCGTATGCAACAGGCATTTGAACTGGCAATCGATAATGGCTTGACCATTCGTGGGAATGTCCATACGCAGGAAGAGGGAACGAAGCCGCATCCTGTTTTGATTTTTTGCCATGGTTTTAAGGGATTTAAGGATTGGGGCAGCTTTCCGTACGCCAATGAAGAGCTGTCCAAGCAAGGAATCGTGAGTGTTCGGATTAATTTTTCTCGCAACGGCGTCGGGGCAAGTCTCACAGACTTTGACGAGCTGGAAAAGTTCGCGGTGAATACATATGCAAGAGAAGTCCTTGACCTAGAGGTTTTGCTAGATGCGCTCCTGAGCGACCAGCTGCCTTTTTCCGAACAGATGGATAAAGAAAATATCTATATTGTTGGGCACAGCAAGGGCGGGGGAGACGCTATTTTATTCGGTTCGGCGAGTGACAAGATCAAAGGCATTATCACCTGGAACGGAATAGCCGATGTCGATTTGTTTGATCCCAAGCTTCGTGACGAGATTGCGAACAATGGCGTAGGGTACATCCATAACGCCCGTACCAAACAGGACATGCCCATCAAACAAGTCGTGATTGACGATGTGGATCAGAACGAGGAAAAATACAATCTGATCGACAAGGTGAGCAAGCTGAATAAACCGCTCCTGATTGTACAGGGCGAGCAGGATTTTGCCAGATTGGTAAAAGGCGCAGGCCGTCTCCATGAAGCTGCCCCAACCAGTGAGCTGCATTGGATTTCTACCGGAGATCATACTTGGAACGCGAAGCATCCTTTTGCCGGGAGTACATCTGAGCTGGAAGAAGCTATCCGTGTCACAGCGGATTTTGTGAAGAAGCATACGTCGGCTTAATAATCGAATAGGACTAACAGTCAAGCCCGCCGCATTGTGATCAATAGCGGTTGGGCTTTTTTATAATATAGAAATGTTTAATTACTTTACAGAAGAAAAGTAATTGGACATTTCTTCCATTCACGTAAGCTGACTTCGTCCATTTGTAACTCATTTTAAGCGATACAAAGCGAAGAGAACGTAGGAAGGAAAAGAGTCGGCATTCTTTACTCCTATGAGAAGCGAAGTGATTTTCTTGTCGACTCCCTTCCGAAGTGAACGGAGCGGACAGATGATGCTACAAGCGAGCTTAAACAGAGAGGAGAGGGACGAAGTCTTTTCTTAAACCTTTCCTTCAAGGTACAGACTGTGATATACTCATAGGCAAAATATTAGATAGAAACTAAAAATTCTAAAAATTTCAACAAAATGGAGATGGGAGAAAATCATGGGAGAGAAAAAGGTCTATCTGTATGACACGACGTTACGCGACGGTACTCAAGGAGAAGGAATCAGCTTATCTGTCGAGGATAAATGTAAAATTGCCCTTCGCTTGGATCAGTTCGGTGTTGATTTCATCGAAGGTGGCTGGCCAGGGAGCAATCCCAAAGACATGGCTTTTTTTGAGCGTGTCAAGAGCATGAAGTTTACACATGCCAAAGTAACGGCTTTTGGTAGTACTTGTCGGCCAGGCGTATCAGCAGATGAGGATGAGAATCTTGGCGCCATACTGAACAGCGGAGTACAAGTGGCTGCGATTTTCGGCAAATCCTGGGATTTGCATGTCACAGAGGCATTAAAGACCACCTTGGAAGAAAATTTGAGAATGGTTCGGGACTCTGTTACCTACCTGAGGGAATGCGGGTTGACCGTTCTCTTTTTGGCAGAGCATTTCTTTGACGGCTATAAACAAAATCCGATCTATGCCTTGCGCGTGCTTGAGGCAGCGGAAGAGGCAGGGGCTGATTGGATCGTGCTCTGCGATACCAACGGCGGAAGTCTTCCGCATGAGGTCTATGAGATTGTGACGGCCATTCGTTCTTCGGTACAGGTGCCGCTTGGAATCCATAGCCATAACGATGGGGAGCTGGCGGTAGCGAACGCATTGATGGCGGTTCGAGCGGGAGCCACACAGGTACAGGGAACGATCAATGGAATTGGGGAGCGCTGTGGCAATGCTAACCTGGTTTCTGTCATCCCCAATCTACAGTTGAAGCTTGGGTTTACGTGTGTAAGCGAAGAGCAATTGGGTCAATTAACCAAGGTATCTCGGTATGTTGCAGAAATCGCCAACATGGTTACGCCAAACAATCAACCGTTTGTCGGGAACAGCGCTTTTGCTCATAAGGGCGGCATTCACGTCAGTGCCGTGCTAAAAAATCCTGAGACCTATGAACATCTCGAGCCAGAGAGGATTGGGAACCGAAGACGGGTACTGGTCTCGGAATTGTCTGGACAAAGCAATCTTTTGGCTAAATCGGAAGAACTGCAACTTACTTTTGATAAAGAAAAGCCGGAAGCTAGACAGGTCATCAAGCAAATTAAAGAGCGAGAACATCAAGGCTATCAGTACGAAGGAGCGGAGGCTTCACTTTCGTTGATGCTGCTGCAAGCATCGGGTGAGCTCAAAGAATTGTTTGTGCTGGAATCCTTTAAAATTCTCATGGAGAAAACAGCAGACAGCTCCATTGTCTCGGAAGCGGTTGTGAAGCTTCGAGTCAATAATCAGACGGTACATACGGCGGCGGATGGCAATGGTCCAGTTAACGCTTTGGATAACGCGCTACGCAAGGCGTTGGAAGGATATTTCCCTGCTTTATCGAAAATGCATCTGACCGATTATAAAGTACGGGTACTGGATGAAAGTGAAGCTACAGCGGCGAAGGTTCGAGTGCTGATTGAATCAGCGTATGAAGGTGAAAAATGGAGCACGGTTGGTGTATCGACGAACGTCATTGAGGCGAGCTATGAAGCGTTGCTGGATAGTATCAACTATCTCCTGTGGAAGAACAACGAGCAAGCAGGAGTCGTCTGGCAGGAAGCCGAACCGAGAATTGGCATCAGTAATCACTAGAAAATCAAGCGATCAAAGCCTCAAAGGGATACCGGTGTATGCAGGTCTCCCTTTGGGGCTTATGTATTGTGAAAAAATTCGGTTTTATTTCGGTGTGTTTGGGGTAAGTAGAATGTAATGTAGAAATGCCCGAATTCCGCTGGGAGGATATGAACTTGAAAACTCACTACAAGAGATTCCTCACGCTTCTCATTGTAACCATTGTATACGCGATCCTTTCCCATTTGACGGAACACATTTGCCCTTTAGAAAGCTTTCGACCAGCCGTTGCGATATTAGCGGCTTATGCGGCAATTGAGGGGCCGTTATTTGGTTTCTTCATGGGCTTCTTAGGAAATATAGGAGTAGATATTCTGACAGGAGACTACTGGTGGAATTGGAGCATTGGCAACGGCATTATTGGTGCTGTGATTGGACTGCTCTATTTGGTTCCAGGATTTGCGCCGAAAAAAGGAGAGATCCATCTTATCCACTATGTCATGTTTATCATCCTGTCTGTCATTGGAAACTATGTTGGATTAATTGTGGCAGCCTTAGTCGACGTGTGTTTGTCTGATTATGATTTTCAGATGGCGGTTTTTCAATGGGGGTTTGGCTCAGCGACTGCTAATACCGTGATGATTGCCATGTTGGGTATTCCGTTATTGTTTTTATATACCAGAGTGAAACGCATAAACTCATAAGGAGTAGGAACGATATACCTATGATAGTTATCGAAGGAGGAGCGATGCTGTGCGCAATATGGACGCCAAGCAGAATCCCAATCCCTACCCGTATGAGATCGATGTGCGGCTTTCGTTTGATCAACGGATTCAGGAGGAAGTGCTGTGTTCTCTCCTGGAAGATATCCGGCTAACAATCCAAACCAATTATCCCATCATGCAAATCCAAATCATCGGGGACGATCATTTCTGTCCAACTAAGCTTCAGTCCAATGGGCAGGAGCATCGGGAAGAGGTTGTGCCTACATGAGAAAAGACTTCGTCCCTCTATGCTCTGTTTAAGCTCGCTGGTAGCATTTGCTGTCCGCTCCGTTCACTACGGAAGGGAGTCGACAAGAAAATCACTTGGCTTCTCACTGAGGTAAAGAATGCCGACTCTTTTCCTTCCTGCGTTCTCTGCGCTTGGTTTCGCTTAAAATGAGCGGAGAGTGGACGAAATCTCTTCTCTAGCTGGTTTAAGCAATTGAACATTCCAATATTATAAAAAAGAAGTCGATCACGTCAGTTGACGTGATCGACTTCTTTGCTTTAAACGCTCAACCTACTGCTAATAAAAGAGATTTGTCCGCTTCTAGCCTCCTTGGAATTGACTGGAGCGGACTTCTCATCTTCATTGCGAACTTCCACAGAGCGCGTTTCGGCCCCCCGATGAGAGGGGGTAAAGGGACAAAACTCTTTTATTTTTGCTTACGAAACCCACCCAACTCTTCAACAATAGCGGTCATCTCGTTAATGCTAAACGATGGCTTTTTTTGCACCATGTTGTACATATACAGCAGGTCGTCGTAGTTGGCCAGGTCAAAATCCTCTGGTCTCATAACGGCTGTGTTGGCCATGTTCAGTTTTTGCTTGATTCCTTCAATAATAATCTCCAAGTTCTCTTGAGTAGCTTCTTGCAAATTGCTCATGTGTGAATCTCCCCCCATTATTTGGTCAGCTGTCCGCGTGTAACGCCAAGCTGATTGGTTGCTTTCAATGTTTTCCAAACCTTGGTTCCGCTCACTTCACCGCGCAGTGCTTTGCCATAAAGAGCAATCACTTCTTGAACGCGCCGAGGCTCTTCCTCGAGGAATTCTACACGGTAGCTGCCTACCCCAAGCTTTTTGAACTCTGGCAGGTACTCAGCACCAGACTGATCAATCGCGTTATATACGGTGTTACGGCATCCCGTATCCACACGCACCGGGTGGGAGAAGCCGACACGGTCCTCCAAGGAAATACGCGAGGTCTCACATGGTGTGCCGCAGTTCGTATGATCGGTTCCTTCACTTAAGAACGTGCAGTATACACAATGTTCGGTATGGAACATCGGCATGTGTTGGTGAATGACCACTTCGAGCCGAGAAGCGTCTGAATGCTGAAGCAGATCAAGCATTTGCTGGATATTTAAGTCATACGACGGAGTAACTTGCTCTAGACCCGATTCCAGGAAAAGAGATACCGCTTTATGATTCGCCACATTCAAGGAGAAATCGCCGATCAACGGGATATTGAGCTCCTGCTGGCGTGACAGATAGTAATAAAGCGCACCTGTATTGCGAATCAGGATGGCATCCGGCTTGCTTCGGGCGATCAACTCAAGGACGCCGTTCTCGTCAGGCATATGAATCCGCATGGTGGCAAGGGCAATTTTTTTATTGTAACGGTGAGCGATCTCTACCGCTTTGGGATACTGTTTCACAAACTCGAAGTCAGCATACAAGAAATCAACTTCCGTCTGAGCGGCAGCTTCCAATTGTTCCAGCGAGCGGCAAAGTGCTGTCAGATTTGGTTTAGCCGTAATGGTTCGGTTGGCTGGCACATCGTCTAAAACGTTCACATCCCGTTTCACATAAGGGCGCGCCTTGGTTCGCAAACGAATCAACTCATCAACGGCATCACGGCGCATCCGATTTAATTCACTGACGGGAACAATTAGATTCCCTTCTAATTCGAGGGTCAAATCATCCGCCTCGAGATGATATACGGTGCCACCCAGTCGGTTGAATTGATCAAATAAAGTCTCATGGGTCAGAGGGCGCTTGATCGCTTCCTCTAACTGTCTCTCGGAGCGGATGGTGACGGCAAGGTTGAACTCAGGGTCTACCCATGTGGTGACCAACGCTTCACCAATACGTCCCGTTACATGGACCTGGAGTGGTTGCGTATGATAAGGCTTCACGGTCTCGAACGATTTGCGAAGTCGTTTATCCAGCTCAGGGTCATTGGTTTTCCACACCCGATCGCCAACGTGGATACGTCCCAGCTTCACATCGTTGCGTCCCATGACAATTTCGTACAAGCCTTTTTCAACCGTTCCTTCTACTTTAGTGCCTCTGTTTAAAATGTCGTATACGCGACCGCCTTCTTCTTTTTGGGTCGGATCGCCTGCGTCAAACACAATCCCGTCTCCGCGTTTCAAAGGGCTTTCCAGTTCAACGAGGATCGAGTGGTTAACGATTTTTTTAACAGTTCCCAGATACACCCCACGGCTTTTTGGAAAAGAGCCATCCAGCAGGGTCTTGTTGTTCGTCCCTTGTAAGAAACCATGGGTGAAACCGCGGGAGAAGCTTTGCTGAAGCTCACGAAGCTCCTCTTTGCTCGGGGCCGTATTTTTGCCTTCAAAATAGCGGTCGATCGCGGTCCGATACTTGCTTACCACATTGGCCACATACTCCGGAGATTTCAACCGTCCTTCAATTTTAAAGGAAGTAACTCCAGCTTCAATCAACTCAGGCACAATGTCGAGTGCGGCCAAATCCTTCGGGGAGAGCAGGTAGGCGATGTTGCCCATTTCTTTGCGTTGTCCATCGACGATCAAATCATAAGGCAAGCGACAGGCTTGGGCACATTCGCCGCGGTTGGCGGAGCGTCCACCCCACATCTCGGAAGTGAGGCACTGCCCAGAGTAAGAGACGCAGAGCGCACCGTGAACGAAAACCTCCATCGGGAGCTTCGCTTTATCCCCAATCGTCTTGATTTCCTTGAGTGAATTCTCGCGTCCCAGTACGACACGTTCCATATCATATGGTTTGGTGAATTCGACAGCTTCTGGTGAAGTAATCGTCATCTGGGTAGAACCGTGAATCGGGAAGTCAGGGGAGATTTCGCGGATCAATTTGACTAGCCCTAAGTCTTGCACGATCACAGCGTCCACACCAGCCTGGATGCAGGCATCAATCAGCTGGCGGGCATCCTCCAACTCGTTCTCAAACACAAGAATATTAAACGTTAGAAAGCCTTTGACGCCATACAGATGAAGGTATGACATGATCTCTGGCAATTCATCCATGGTGAAATTCTCCGCTCTGGCACGGGCATTAAACTTTTCGACCCCGAAATAGACGGCATTAGCGCCGTTCGCGACAGCGGCTTTTAAACAATCCCAGTTACCGGCTGGCGCCAACAACTCGATATCTTCACGCTTTATATGTGTTCCCAATTGGTGTAACCTCCATTGTTTACTGTGAAAAACGCCTCGACGTGTTCATAAAAATAAATCTGACCGTTTTGTTTCATCCTCCATCATAGGGGAAGTGGCTAGTTATCGCAAGCTAACAACTTCTTGTAAATGCGGATGAGGGCCATTCAGGTAAAAAGGGCCGGTTGCCCTTAAGCATCCAGCCCTTCAAATACGATGGAAACCTTCTCTTCCATAATCTCTTCCAACGGCCACGCGCCATCTGAGCGAACCCAGTCGTACAGCGCGTTGTAATAAATGTTCTCCAGCATATTCGCCGCAACCAAGGGGTTGAACTTCGTTTTAATACGCCCTTTCTCCTGAGCTTCCTCTAAGAGATCGGCAAATAAACCGCGAAGCTCGAAATACACATTCTTGTCCGATTCGAGAACCTTCCGATGCTTCATCGAGGACTCGATCAATACCTTGATAAAATCGTAATTCTGCAAATTAACCTCATTCATAATCGTATAAATGCGAAGGACTTTTGCCTTGCAGCTGTCCCCGAAATCCCACTCGTCTCGCCGCTCCTCGATTTCCTGCAGCCGTTCGTAGCCCCAGTTGGCCAGAATGGCTTCCTTCGATGTAAAGTGCAAAAAGATGGTTCCGCGCGCCACATCCGCTTCTTCTGAAATCATGTCAATGGTTGTCGCATCGAAGCCATGCTGCTTGAACAGCTTGATGGATGCGTTAAAAATTTTTAGGCGAGTTTCTTTTTTCTTGCGTTCTCTTCGTGTCGTCATACGCACACCCCCGTTCTTTCTATTATAACATACTGTTTGATTGGCTGGATTTGATTGACAAATCGATAATCTGCAGGAAAAAAAGGGCTAGACGAATTCGCGTTGGGTATGTATATTTATATATTATTACGCATAAATATTCGTATTGAATAGATTGCGAGTCAGAAAGTGGGGAGAAACAGATGAGCTTGACCAAGGCGCTTACCATTCGCCACGCAACCATGAAAGATGTAGATCAAATGCTGAGTATTATCAATGATTATGCACAAAAAGGGCTGATGCTCCCAAGAACCAAGCTGTCCGTCTGTGAGAATCTGCAGTCCTTTATTGTAGCGTTTGACGGCGATAAAGTAGTAGGTGTGGCAGGGTTGCATATTTTGTGGGAGGATCTTGCGGAGATTCGTTCCCTAGCGATTGCCGAAACCGCCAAAGGTCAAGGAATCGGGAAACATCTGGTGCTTTCGCTCATTGAGAGATGCGGACAGCTTGGGATATATCGCGTGTTGTCTCTTACCTATCAGAAGGAATTCTTTGAGAAGTGTGGATTTCAAATTGTAGCCAAGGAATCTCTCCCGCAGAAGGTCTGGAAGGATTGCATTAACTGCTCCAAGCTACCCGTCTGTGACGAGATTGCCATGATTCGAGAAATTCAATAAAAGCACGTGTGAGAATAAGCATAGACCGCCTTTTTTTAACTTTACTGACTCTTATGATAGTGTATAATATACTGAATATACAGAATAGATAGTCGCTTGCACTGGAAAAGGGGGTCTATGCTTATGAAAATTGGAACACGATTACTGCTTATCCTTCTGCTTGTAGGCACGTTGCCTCTCACTGCGGCGGGATTTTTTGCGTATAGCCAAAGCAAACAAGAACTGCTTAAAAGCAGCTCCACTTTCTTGGAGGCCATACGTAATAGCCGCCAGGAACAAGTAGAGAGCTACTTTAGCGAACGGGCCAAGAATCTCGAATCTGTGGCCAGCAATTCCTCCATTATTCAGATGGTGTTTGATTTCGAGAAAGTGTGGCGGAAGGGAAGAACCGATCCAGCTTATCAGGACTTGGAGGTTCAAGCAGGCAAAGAAATCAAAATGATTCAGACTCGCTACGGGTTTGCTAATTTTTATTTGCTGAACGAAGAGGGTGACATTATTTTTGAAGCTAGGCCGCAAGCGGATTTCGGATCCAATCTGCTCGCTGGGCCGCAGAAAGATACAGCTTTTGGACAAATCATCGCCAAAAGTGCAAAATCACAAAGCGTTGAACTCAGTGACGTCAGCCTGTATGAACCATCTGGCAATCAACCAGCGCTTTTCCTGTCCGCCCCGATTTTTGAACAAGGTCGAATGATTGGACAGCTGGTCGGAGAAGTTTCAACCGACTATATCTCCCAACAACTGGAGAGAAGAGAAGGACTAGGGCAAACAGGGAAAATCTATTTGCTTGGACAAGACAAGCTGCTTCGAAATGAGCTGCACTTGCCAAGCAAAGAGCAGACTCTTCTGAAATTAAAGGTGGACACGCCTGTCGCCAATACTGCCCTGCAGCCGAATCAAGAAGGAGGGACAGTGGAAGCGGTTGATTTCCGGGGAAATCCAGTCATGGCTTCGTACAGTCCCGTTAAGGTAGGCAAAATGAATTGGGCGATCCTTGCTGAAATGGACATCGATGAAATCATGGAGGCACCCAATAAAATCCGCGACGCGGCATTGCTGTTTGACGGAATTGTGCTATTGGTCGTGGGGGGAATCGCGACAATGGCCGCCAGAAGCTTCCGCAAGCCGTTAGAGCGAATGGTGTTGGCTACTCAACAAATTGGAGCGGGGGATTTACGTTTTCAATTGGAACCTACATACCTCAGCCGCAAAGACGAGATTGGCGATATGGCCAGGGCTTTTGGGCACATGCAAACCAACCTGACCAACATACTCACGCAGGTGAAGGAAGCCGCGGTCGCGTTGAATCATTCAACGCTGGAGATCAACGGCAACACAGTCGACGTATCCGCTTCGACCGAGCATATTGCTCATATCGTTGTGGAGGTCGTAGAGGCATCCGATCAACAGGTTGGTCGAATGGAGCATACCTTGAATCTGGCGGAGGATTTGTCCAGTGGCATTCGGGTCGTGGCAGCTAATGCCGAACAGGTCGCCGAGTCAGCCAATAAGATGCAGAAGCAGGCTCAGACCGGACGTACGGCGATAGAGGCAATTATAGAAGAAATGCAGCAGATTCATGGTTATGTAAAAGGGTCGGCAGAGAATATTCGGGAATTAAATCAGCTGTCCCACCAAATATCTGAGATGACCAACGCGATTACACAGATCGCTTATCAAACCAATTTGCTTGCTCTTAATGCCGCCATTGAAGCGGCTCGCGCTGGTGAACATGGCAAAGGCTTTGCTGTCGTAGCCGGTGAAGTGCGTAAGCTGTCAGAAGGCACGAATGAGGCCGCCCAACAGATTATCCTTTTGGTTGACAAGATTCAAGGAAGCACGAAGCAAGCCGTAGCGCAAATGGATCAAGGCAGTCAACGGGTGGAGCAAGGGTTGCAGACGGCCCATCATTCGGGTGATTTGTTCCATCAAATTGAACAGCAGATTGATCAGGTGGCAGGTGACATTGAAGGGGTGAGTGTTGCGGTCAGTCGGATGAATCCAAGTGCGATGGAAGTAGTTCATTTTGCGGAAGAAGTATCGGCTTCCTCTACCCAGGCATCATCGGGAATGCAGAGTATCTCTGCGGCAATCGAGGAGCAGAGCGCTTCCATGAACATGATTGCCAAGTCAACCGAGCATCTGACCAATCTGGCCCAGAATCTGGAGCACTCGCTCAAACAGTTTACTATTGTATCTGTAGAAGCAAGGGAGGAACACGCAGGGAGTGAGACTTAAACTCGCTTCTGCTGATATAGAGGAATAAGAGAGTCTATAAAAAAGATTGGCTGTCGATCAGTGGATACTGACCGGCAGCCTTTTATTAATCATCAAACTAAACAGGAAGCTGATGAGGGAGAGTGTGGCCATCGTTTGGTAAAGAGCGGCTCCGCCAAATCGATCAAATACCCACCCGCCAATAAAGGAACCGAAAATACCGGATATCCCGAAAAAGAGGATAGCGAGGATCGTTTGCCCGGTTGCTTTCCATTCTTCCGGAATAACCAAGTACAAATACTGGATCGCCGCCGTATAAAATACAACAAAGGTCACTCCCTGCATGAGCTGAAGGTAGACCACCCATTCAGGCTCCGTCACGATGGAACAGAGGAAATAGCGAATCATATACAGTACAGAAGCGATTGAGATCAGCTGCAGTTCCTTCCCTTTGCGTAAGAATTTATAGCTCACGGCAAAAAAGAAAACCTCTGAAATCGCTGCGATAAACCAAGCTTGCCCAATGAGTGAGGTACCGCCGCCGAGGCTTTGGATATAGACGCCAAGGAAGCTGTCATTCATCCGATGAGGCAGAGCCGTAATCAAGACGAGCAGGAAGAACCAAAGTGCCTTGGGATAGGTGACAAACAGCTTCAAGCTGGTAAGAGAGATGGGTTTACTCGCGGCAGGAGCGTCTGGTAACGCCAGTCCAGTGACGAAGGTGAGCAAACCATAGCCCGCGAACAACCAAGCCAGACTATGGATTCCCCAGTAATCAGAAGCGAATCCTACCAGTAAGGAAGCCGTGGCATAACCGATGGCCCCGAACATGCGAATGGAACCAAAGCTTACCTGAAGCTTCTGGGATATTTGATAGTTGAGACTCTCTGTCAACGGATCAGTTGGCAGGTAAAAGATATACATCAAGAAAACAAGGATCATCAGAGGGACCAACGATGAGGTTTGAAAAAGCGTCACCCCAACCCCGATAGAGATACCAAGCGTGATTAAAATGATTTTCTTGATGGTTTTATATTTGTCACTGATCACGCCCCAAAAAGGCTGAGACAGAATGCCAATAAACGCGCCGATTCCGATGATGACGCCAATACGTGAGGTACTGATCCCTTGCGTTGAAAGATATACCGGTAAAAATGAGATAAAAATGGATAAGAGAGAAAAATAAAAAAAGTTGTAAGCCTTTACAAGCGGAGTCGAAAACATGGTATGATCCTTTCGAGTAAATTTTTTTGCGAAAATCGTTCGTTTTTTGCATTATACACGAAGTTTTCTCATCCGTAGAGTAGCGTCAAAGGCGGGAAAAGCGCTTTTGGTAGAGGAGAATGGCGTCATTTTGTTGAATTGTTAGCTCGAAGGACTTTAGGTCGGAGGGAATGAAACGTGCATAAAATTGACTGGGACTTGTACCTACTGCCCTATGAACAAGCGGTTGAAGAATTAAAAATCAAATTAAAAAATCTGCGCAACGAACTGAAAAAGCGCAAAGAGCATGCGCCGATTGAATTCGTAATGGGGCGGGTCAAGTCATTAAACAGCATCTACAATAAAGCGAATCGGCTTCAGTTTCCGATTAACGAGAATATCGGCTGGGAGCTTCGTGACATCGCCGGTGTGCGCATTATGTGCCAATTTATAGATGATATATGGTCAGTCGTTGAACTTTTGCGACAGCGTAAGGATATGCAAATCTTCTTGGAGAAAGATTATGTCACCACCCCAAAAGAAAGCGGCTATCGCGGATATCACCTGGCGATTAAATATCCGGTGCAAACGGCACACGGAGAAGTACTCATTCCGGTTGAGATTCAGATTCGCACACTGGGGATGAACTTCTGGGCGACAATTGAACACTCCTTGAATTACAAATACGAAGGGATTATTCCAAGCAAGATCCGCCAGCGCTTGATTGAGGCGGCCAAAGCATCCTATACGCTCGACAACGAGATGAACAACATCCGTGAAGAGATAAAGGAAGCGCAATTGATTTTTACGCGTAAAAAAGAAGTGCCAATGGATAAGCTACTGGGGCTGGTCGAGCTGGATCTGGATGACGATCTGCTACTGGATCAATCCCACTACACAAGCGGCTTAGAAGAGAGGATGAGCGAATAATGACAGATCAACAAGTAAACTGGATGGCAGAAGTTGAGAAGCGCAAAGCGGACTTGATTGCCACCACTCAAGAGTTTCTCCGTATCAAAAGCGTATTGGATGAAGCGTCAGCAGGACCTAATGCTCCGTTTGGTCAAGGGATCGCGGATGCGCTTAACTTCATTTTAAAACAGTGCGAAGAAGCTGGCATGGTGACCAAGAATGTGGATGGTTACGCAGGTCACGCTGAATTTGGCGCTGGTGAAGAGCTTGTGGGTATCTTAAGCCACGTCGATGTAGTTCCAGAAGGAGACGGCTGGACGACTCCTCCTTACGCTGCCGAAATCGTAGACGACAAAATTGTTGCGCGTGGAGCCTTGGATGATAAAGGGCCGACCGTCGCAGCATTCTTCGCTGCCAAAATCGTCAAAGAACTGGGATTGCCGCTCAATCGACGTGTTCGCTTAATTTTCGGTGCAGATGAAGAGACCTCTTGGCGTTGCATGCACCACTACTTTAAGCATGAAGAAATGCCGACTTTAGGATTTACGCCAGATGCCGACTTCCCGTTGATTTATGCGGAAAAAGGCTTGACCCATTTGATTTTCAAACAATCCATTGAAGCGTGGAAAGCAGCCGGAAAAGCTGAAAAGGCTCAAGCGGATGTCCGTTTGCTGTCCCTGCAAGCAGGACGCCGGATGAACATGGTGCCTGACCTGGCGAACGCTGTCCTGATTCCACAACAGAAGACAGCAGACGAACTTGTCCAACTGTTTGAAGCATACATGAAAAAGTCGGGATTAACCGGAGACGCGAAGATAGCTGGCGAGAGGGTAGAGCTTTCTCTTAAAGGGGTTTCGGTGCACGGAATGGATCCGGCCAAAGGCATCAACGCGGGAACCGAACTGGTTCATTTCCTACATAAACTGCAATTGGATACTCGTGCTGAAGCGTTCGTCCAATTTACAGAGACCTATCTCTACCGTCAGCATTACGGAGAAGCGATGGGCATAGACCACAATGATCCAGAGATGGGGCCGCTCACGCTGAATACCGGAGTCCTCCAGTACGAGGCGGAGGGAGAAATTCGTTTTGATATCAACATTCGCTACCCACATTCCCAGCCATACGACAAGTGGGAGCCTGATCTGCTTGGTCACTTGAAGAATGCTCACTTGGCACTTGAGATTGAGGAGAATATGGCGCCTCATCACGTGGAATTAAGTCATCCGTTAATCACCACCTTGCAACGTATTTATTCCGAGCAAACCGGTTTGGATGCAACCGCGATGGCGATTGGTGGTGCTACGTATGGTCGCTCGTTGGATGTCGGGGTAGCTTTTGGGCCGTTGTTCCCTGGTCGTCCAGATTGCGCGCATCAGCGTGACGAGCATATCTTTATTGAGGATTTGGTACGTTCTACAGCTATTTATGCGCAAGCGATTTATGAATTGGCGCAAGGATAATCGATCCACTCATTAACAATTAAGAAGCTCCGCTTGGATCAGGACTTTTGTCGGTCAGGCGGAGCTTCGATTTGTCGCTCTACCCGGCGCCACAGGCTTGGCATCGCCAAGTTTTCTTTGTATCTTCTCGATCCTTGTGTTTTGGGAAATACTAACGTAGTATAGGAAGAGGTTTGTTTAGGAAGGAAGTGGCATGATATGAAGCAATCTTTTGAAGCGTTCGGGTTTCGTCCGGAAGTGATGAAAGGGATTCAAGACCTTTTTTATAAAGAGCCGACCCAGATTCAGGCTGAAGCGATTCCATTGATTCTGGAAGGCAAGGATGTCATTGGCCAGGCACAAACAGGTACCGGGAAAACCGCCGCGTTTGTCCTGCCGATTCTGCACAACTTGGTGATTGAGAAGCGCGATATTCAAGCGCTGATTCTCACGCCGACAAGGGAATTATCCATCCAGATTGCCCGTGAGATCGAGAAGCTGGGCAAGCATCTGGGGGTCAACGTGCTCTCTTTGCACGGCGGAACGGATATTGAGCGTCAAATGAACAAGCTGGAGCAAACTGTGCACATTGTAGTGGGTACTCCGGGGCGTATTCTGGATCATTTGAAGCGGGGAACGCTGCATTTTGGCCGGATCTCGACGCTTGTATTGGATGAAGCGGACAAGATGTTGGAGATGGGCTTCCTCGAGGACGTTGAACAAATTCTGTCTTCCACAGCGACCAACAAGCAGGTACTATTGTTCTCGGCGACCATGCCGGATCAGGTGAAGAAGCTGTCGCAAGCATTTATGAATCAGCCTCCTCATCTCAAGATTGAATCCAAGCAAAAAACTGTGGATCGCATCGAGCAAGTGTACTACACCGTGAACCAATCGGAAAAAGTAGACGTCTTGTTGGACCTGATCGAGGGGCACAAGCCTTATCTGGCGATTGTGTTTGCCAATACGCAGGAGCGCGTGAAGCATTTGACCGATCGCTTGCAAGCAGACGGATATGACGCTCGGGCCTTGTATGGTGATCTTTCACAGAATAAGCGTGAGCAGCTGATGAGAGATTTCCGCAACATCAAGTTCCAGATTCTCGTGGCGACAGATATTGCCGCGCGTGGTTTGGATGTAGAGGGCGTCACGCATGTTTACAACTATGACCTGCCATCCGATACGGAGAGCTTTATTCACCGCGTCGGTCGTACCGGTCGTGCCGGCCAAAGCGGAACGGCTATCTCATTTGTTTCTCCTCGCCAAAAAGCAATTCTTGCTCGTATCGAAAAAGCAATCAAAACGAAGATTGAAGAGCGCCTCTTGACGCCAGGCCGCCACCTTGACGCTGGTCGCAAAGAACGTCAAAAAGAGCGGGAAGAGTATTTCAACGACCTGCGTGAAAAGAAAGCGATTGTGAAGCAGACCGAGAAGCAGAAAAAAGAAGCTCCGTTGAAAGAAGCGCTCAAGAAGAGTACCAAGGTAAAACCGGGCTACAAGAAAAAAATTCAGCAAGACATGCAAGAACTCCAGAAGCAGTATGAGCAAAATCGCAAGCGCGACGAAGCGATCAAGGCTCGCAAAGAAGCCAAAGCCAAAATGGCCAAAGGCAAACCGGGAGCAGGCAAATCCGCGCAAGGCAAAACCGGCCTGGGCGGCAAACAATGGTCCCAAAGACCGCAGGCTAACGGACGCAAGAAGTAATTTCATTCGAAAAACCACACAATCACCTCTACAGATCAGCTTACTGATCGAGTGGAGGTTTTTTTTTGCAAATCGGCATAAGAATACGGGTACATTCACAAAATAATCCAGACAAAAAATGCTTCTAAGGAGGAATATCGGTTGAATCAATCGGCCATGAAGCAAGCAATCAGCAGTTTGCAAGCGAACTTGCAACGTCTGCAACAGACGGCTGGAATCCAATCTGCCTATGGGAACGCGTTTATGAATGTGCAACAAACCATCACCTCCTTGATTCAGCAGGCTACCTCTCTTCAGGGAACGGGGAATCAGCAGCAAGTGGACGCGATCAGACTTCCCTTTCCTCCTACCGTAATACACTAGGAAGCACAAAAAATCAGTTCGAAACGTTGCCCGAAGCGACACAGCAAGCTTCGAATCCAACCGCTTATTCCGCTTTGCAAACCTATAAACAGGGAGAAGCGTTATATGACATTCTCACCGCTATAAATGGGGACATGATGACGGTCAGTCATAGCTTGGAGCAGCAAACCTTGCCTCAGGGTTCCACACCTTCTCATACAGATGTCAATTTTGACAATAACCCTGCTCCGCATCATCTCTCACCATAAATTCAGACGTTCCACAAAACCTCCCGTTGGCGAGGTTTTTTTGCATGTTTCCAGAGGCGGTGAGCCAGTCTAGATTGATCAAATATTCGTAGAAAAACAAAAGTCTGTTATAATAGTTTGATAAAGAGAGAATTCGGGAACTAGCAAAGGTAGTAAGACTCCGTCATTATTGCTAGTCTAAGGAGAGATTGATGATGAGCGATGTTTGTTCGGTATGCGGATTCCCGAAACCATCACATCTGGATTATTGTAATAATTGCAATGATAAAGAAATGATCGAATATAGAAAAGTAAAAGAGTATCTGAGAACCTATCCCAATTCCAATGCCATGCAGGTAGCCAATGCGACGGGTATCACCGTCTCCAAAATTACGAGATACTTGCGGGATGGATTGTTGACCAGCGTCAAAGATGATCGGCGCTCGCGGTAACTTCCCATCATGGAAGGCAGCAAAATGAATCTAGTACTATAAGATTCATCACCAAAAACCGAGTGCATCTGCACTCGGTTTTTTATTTTCCTTCCATTCGCGTAAGCCCTGTTTCATAAAAGTTCAGATAACTTCCTTACAAGTTTCACAAAGCCAAGGGCTCATTCATTCATATTTACTTATAATAAGAATTAATGAAAGAAATATTTTGTAGATGAAGTATTTCTACATAGTTACTTGAGCCACTGACCTCTATTCTTTTGTAATGATTTAAAAATGTTCCTTTGAAAGGTGATCGGGGATGTGTTATCCATGAATAATTTGAAAGAGCTTCTGAACAATCACTATGTAAACAATAACGAGATCCCTCATTCGTTATTTGTCACCGATCGGCAAGGGAATATCTTAATCTCCAATGAGTTTACTGCTCTAACACTAGGGATGTCTTTGGAAGAATTACTCCGGTCTAATGTGGGTGACCTGGTTAAAGACGGGATGTATAATCATTCTTTTACGCTTGATGCCATTAAAAAAGGTGTACAGCAAAAAGGGACGGTAGTAACCAGCAAAGGGTTTAAGACAACAACGACAAGCACACCGCTGTTCGGGCCAACAGGAGAAATTGACCTGGTTGTAACGGTTGGCAAATATGAAATGGCCGATACGGACGTCATCGAAAATGCCAAAGACGAGGTTACTTTTGTTAAAGAAGAGAAGAGTGAAGTTGTAGCGGAAAGCATCCAAATGAAAAATATTCTGAAAGCATGTGATCAAATTGCCCCATATGATTGCAGAATATTGTTGTATGGTGAGTCCGGGACTGGAAAAGAGGTATTATCCAAATACATTCATAAAAAAAGCAGACAGAATGATAGGCCGTTCATTTCGGTTAACTGTGCGGCGATTCCGGATAGTTTATTTGAATCAGAGTTTTTTGGATATGAAAAAGGAGCGTTTACGGGCGCCAATTCACAAAAGATTGGTTTAGTAGAATTAGCGAATAATGGAACCCTCTTTCTCGACGAGATTTCTGAACTGCCATTGGAGAAACAATCCAAGCTGTTGCGGGTTTTAGAAACACAAGAGATCAGAAGGGTTGGGGGAACTGAAGATATTAAAGTCGAGTTTAGAGTAATCTCTGCGACCAACAAGGATTTGAAGCAAATGGTTGCCGATGGAACATTTCGAGAGGACTTGTATTATCGGATTAATGTGATTCCCTTGCATATTCCTCCGTTACGCGAAAGACCGATGGATATCATCTGTCTCGCCAGGAAATATATCGATGAATTTAATCGGAAATACCAAAAAAACTACAACCTGAACGCAAAACAATACGAGGATTTGCTTTCCCAAAATTGGCCGGGTAATGTCAGAGAACTAAAAAACTACGTGCAAAGGCTATTAATTGTAAACCATACCCATTTTGAAGAAAAGGAAGACACAAGCACGCCATTTGATTTCATGCTAGATACCTATATAAAGAACCATCTTGATCATCCGCTTTCCTTAAAAGAGCTTCTGTTAAAGGTAGAGGAACAGTACATTCATTCCATGATTGACGCTTGCGAGGGAAAGATAGCTGAGGCATCCTCCAAGTTAGGGGTACACCGTTCCGTACTCTATCGAAAAATAAAAAGTTTACATGATGATGTAGCGATGGAGAATGAAAGCAACTTAAAAGAAGTATGCAGCAAATAACGAAAAGCATTCGATGGGAATCCATCGAGTGCTTTTTTTGGTCAATCGGAAAGTATAGCAGGCTCGGCGGTCGCCAAGGTTTTCTGATGATAAGGATCTATGAAAGCGGTTTCGCTATTTTGCGACAAAAACCCACTTTTGCTACTTAAAATGTCGTGCAAATGCGACAAAAAACCCGGAAATATGACAATAAGAGCCGATTGCAGGCTTCTTTTTAGTTTGGCACGGGTCTTGCAATATAAATAAGGCGTAACGAGGTAAGAGATGCGATGTGAAAAAAATCACAAATTATCCACATTTGAAAGATACGCAACTCTACTTCTAATGAATCAAAAGGAGGTACATGTTTACCAATTCGTTCTGAAACCTTGAGAGGAGTGAAAAAGATGTCGAAGGTGATCACAGCATCACAAGCTGCAGAATTAATCAAAGATGGAGACACAGTAGCTGCTAGTGGGTTTGGCTTAGCCTGTTGGGCCGAAGAAGTCGGAATTGCTGTAGAACAACGCTTTCTTGAGACAGGGCATCCAAAAAATCTGACCGTTATGCATGCGAGCGCAATTGGCGATCGTCGAGGAAAAGGCATGAGCCACTGGGGTCATGAAGGTCTGATTAAACGGTGGATGGGCGGTATCACGATTGCATCTCCGGGATTAGCCAAGCTGATCGAAGAAGATAAATGTGAAGCCTATAATCTGCCACAGGGTGTTATCACTCAGCTTTATCGAGAGATTGCAGCGAAAAGACCAGGGGTTATCACCAAAATTGGTTTAGGCACCTTCGTGGATCCCCGCATCGAAGGCGGAAAAATTTCTCCTTGTACCAAAGAGGATATTGTCAAAGTTGTTGAGTTTGAGAATGAAGAATGGCTCTTTTATAAATCATTTCCTATTCAGGTAGCACTCATTCGAGGAACTGTAGCAGACGAAAAAGGGAATTTGACACTTGAAAAAGAGGGACTTCATATGGAAGTGCTCCCGATCGCTCAAGCCGTCAAAAATTCTGGCGGGATTGTCATCGCTGAGGTTGAAACGGTGGCAAAAGCTGAATCTTTGAATCCGAAAGATGTTCGAGTACCAGGAATTCTTGTTGATTATATCGTTGTATCCAAGCCGGAAAATCATTTCCAAACAGAAAACACCAAGTATAATCCAGCGTTCTCAGGCCATGTGAAAGTGCCAATGGACAGTATCCCATTCCTGCCACTCGATGAGAGAAAGGTTATCGCGCGTCGTTCGGCAGCAGAGCTGAGAGAAAACAACATCTTGAATCTTGGTGTAGGTATCCCGGTTAACGTATCTACGGTAACAGCAGAAGAAGGCGTTACAGATATGATTACGCTGACCACAGAGGCTGGTTCCATCGGTGGGGTACCGGGCGGACTTCCTGACTTTGGACATGCGTACAATAGCGAGGCAATCGTTGACCATCATGCCCAGTTCGATTTTTATGACGGCGGCGGTTTGGATATGACCGTGCTTGGACTGGCTCAAACCGATGAAAAAGGAAACATCAATGTAAGTAAGTTTGGTACTCGTGTCGCAGGGTGCGGTGGTTTAATCAATATTTCACAAACTGCCAAAAAGCTCGTTTTTGCAGGAACCTTCACCGCAGGGGGCTTGGAGGTCAAAATTGGAAACGGCAAGCTGGAGATTGTACAGGAAGGTAAAGTTAAGAAGTTCCTGAAGCATGTTCAGCAAATCACCTTTAGCGGCGAATACGCGAGCAAAATCAAACAAAAAGTTATCTATGTTACCGAACGAGCTGTTTTTGAATTGGTTGACGGAAAAATGGTTCTAACCGAAATTGCTCCAGGTATTAATTTGCAAAAAGATATTCTGGACCAAATGGATTTTGAACCGGTTATCTCCCCTAGTTTAAAACTGATGGACCCAGGTATCTTTGAAGATAAATGGGGACAGTTGAAAAATTTGATCCAATCAAGATAAGAGGGTGATGATTCAATGTTGGATATGAGCTTGACATCCACTCAACAGGAATGGAAGACAAAAGTAAGAAGTTTCGTTGAGCAATACATTATTCCAAATGCTGCGAAACACGATGAAACCGAAGAATTTCCTCTGGCAATCGTTGAAGAAGCGGGCAAATGGGGACTGCTGGATTTTGCGGTACCAACAGAATTTGGCGGACCGGGGCTAGACGCTTTAACGGTAGCGATTATTTCGGAAGAGTTGGGTCGTGGTTGCGTAGGGATGCAGACAACCATTGGCGGTAACGGACTTTCTGCCTATCCTGTTTTGTTTGGCGGAACAGAAGAGCAGAAGAAAAAATACTTCCAATTCATTTTGGACAAAAAGCTTACAGCCTTCGCTTTAACAGAACCTGGAGCTGGTTCGGATGCGGGTGCCGTTAAGACAACTGCTGTCCTGGATGGAGATGAATACGTCCTGAACGGCTCGAAGTGCTTCTGTACAAACGGTGCTTATGCGAGTGTCATGGCGGTTATTGCCTCCACAGATCCTTCCAAAGGCATCAAAGGTCTCAGCGCGTTTATTGTGGAGAGCGATCGTCCTGGAATCATGATTGGTAAAAAAGAGGATAAGATGGGTATCCGCGCTTCGAATACCGTAGAGGTCATTTTCAACGATGTGCGTATTCCAAAAGAAAACCTGATCGGGCAAGAAGGAATTGGCTTTAAGCTTGCGATGAAGACACTGGATTCCGCTCGTCTGTCGGTTGCTGCTTCCGCGTTAGGTTTATCTAAGAGAATTATGGAAGAAACCCTTCGCTTCTTGAAGCAGGAGACCAAAGGCGGCAAGCCTATGACCGCTTCCCAATACGTACAATTCAAGATTGCGGATATGGCGATGCAGATTGAAGCCGCTGAGAATTTGATTGTGAAGACCTGTTATCTAAAAGAAAGCGGACAACCTTACAGCAAGGAATCAGCAATGGCGAAGGCTTTTAGTACCGATACAGCGATGAAGGTTGCGGCTTTAGCTATTGATCTATTCGGACCATATGGTTATCTGAAGGATTCCGTGGTAGAGAAACTCATGCGAGATGTCAAGGTTATGCAAATTTATGAAGGTTCGAACGAAATTCAGCGCATTGTTATCGCGAATAACGTGATCAATGCCTAGGAAAGGAAGTTGGAGCTTAAAATGGACTTCACATTATCGGAAGAGCAAGTATTGATCCAGCAAAGTGTCAAGGAACTAGCCCAGGAATGGAAAGACCTCTCGGTAAAAGAAATACTGCAAAACTTAGCGGAAGTTGATTTTCTAGGGGTTTACCTGCCAGAGGAGGTAGGTGGCTCGGGAGCGGACTTTGCAAGCTATATTCTTGTACTTGAAGAACTGGCAAAGGTATCAGCATCCGCCGCACTTGCTTTCGCAATCCATAGCACCCAAGCCTCCTATTTCTTGTATAAATGGGGAACGGACATTCAAAAAGAAAAATATTTGACCAACCTTTGCAAAGGTTCAGCAATTGGGGCATTCGCATTCGGTGAAGGCTGGGTTGGCAAAGATAAGCTGGCTATTGAAACAGTGGCTGAAAAATTCAACGGCGGATACACATTAAGCGGAACCAAGACCTTCGTGTATAACGGGATTGAAAGTGATGTCATCGTTGTATTTGCCCAAACCGGTGAGAATTTGAGTGCGTTTGTTGTCGAAACAAACACTCCGGGCGTTTCTTTCTCTGAGCCATATAAGAAAATGGGCCTTGATGGATTGAGTGCAGCGACCCTGACTTTGGACAATGTTTTCGTTCCGGCTGAAAACCTGATTGGAACGGAAGGACAAGGAAAACAAATCATTTCGTCTATGAGCGAAGTGCACAGTATCAGCCTTGCAGCCATTGCGACAGGAATTTCGCAGGTAGCTATGGAGAAAAGCATCTCCTATGGCAAGGAACGCGCACAATTCAATACCCCGATCATCCGATTCGAAGCTTTACAGGAAATGGTCGGCAAAATGTCCGTCAATATCGATGCTTCCCGCCTTTTGACGCTTAGAGCTGCAGCTACAGTAGATATCAAGGAAGAAGCCGCTAACCAAGCTTCGATGGCTAGATATTTTGCGATCAAAACAGGCGAAGAGATTTGTCAGGATGCGATACAGATTCATGGCGGCTACGGCTACAGTAAAGACCTTGGCGTAGAGGTATTACTGAGAGACTTGAAAGGCCTATCCGTAATGGAAGAGCAAGTCAAACCGCTAATTATTACAATCGCCCGAAATGAAATAGCTTAAATTTACATTCTATCAGATAAAGACCTACTTCCAAAGGGATTGAAGAGGAGGATCATGATGAAAGCACTCGTTTGTTATAAATGGATTAAAGATGAAGCGGATATTGTGGTTGATACGGTAAATAAAACCTTGAACATGGACAAAGCCAAATTCAAGGTGAGCGATTATGATCGAAACGCATTGGAACTTGGCGTTCAATTGAATGAAAAAAATGGCGTTGAGGTTTATTCCTTAACAGTAGGTCAGGGAGTAAAAGCTTCAACTACAGATGTTTTGGCAAGAGGCTCCGAGAAAGCTTATTATGTTGAGGCTCCTGAGGTTGACAGTTCGGTGACAGCTAAAATTATCGCCGAATCGGTTAAAAAAATCGGTGAGATGGATTTGATCATCTGCGGCGAGGGCTCCGGTGATCAGTTTTCACAGCAGGTAGGTCCAAGACTTGCAGCGTTGTTGGGGTGGAAATTGGTTACTTATGCCTCCAAAGTTGAGGTCAACGGCAATGAAATTACAGTGGAGCGCAAACTGGAGAATGTGATTGAAGTTATCAAAGTAACAGGTCCAGTTGTCATCACCGTACTTTCGGAAATCAACGTTCCTCGGATTCCAGGAATGAAACAAATTCTTTCGGCCAAGAAAAAACCAGCGGAAGAGCTTGCATTGAATGATCTTGGATTTACTCCGGACAAGCTTGAAACAGGTATGAAGGTTGTACACATTGGTCCTTCGATCATGGACCGCAAGCAAATCAGAGTAAACAGCAATGATGTATCGGTGAAAGATGCGGTCGCAGAACTTGTACAACTCCTAAAAGCGAACAAGGATATCCAGTAGAGGAAGGTGCCACACATGATGAAAAAGATTTGGGTTATTGCAGATGTTGCTGATCATGCCTATGAGTTGATTTCGAAAGCTGCAACACTTGGCGAGAATATCACCGTCTTCGTAGCTGGTGATCGTTCGGTAGGAGAGGAATGCCTTTCTTATGGGGCAAATAGCGTGAAGCTAATCTCTTTCCCTCTTGATACTATCTGGGAAAATTACGCGCAATCTTTACGTGAGCTGGCAGAGGCGGAAAAGCCTGAATTGATCCTGGTTGGAGCAACCAGAAGAGGCAAAACCATAGGTGCTTATCTGGCAGGTCTCTTGGACTCTTTATATATCTCAGATGCGAAGAAGCTTGAGGTAAACAACAATACGCTTACAGCTTCTAGAACCATCTACGGCGGATTGGCTGAAAAGAACGTCGAGGTAAACGGTGAAACCGTCATTGTATCCGTATCTGCCAACACATTCGAAAAAGTGAAAGCAGCCGCTGCTACAGAGGGTGCAATCGAGGATATTCAATTCCCTCAACCACAAGGAATTACGCTGGCAGAAAGAAAAGAGAAAGCCGCTAGTTCTGTAAATCTTAACCAATCGGATGTAGTAATTGGGGTAGGTCGAGGTTTTGGAGAAAAAGAAAACTTGAAATATGCTGAGGAGCTTGCTTCCCTTCTTGGTGGTGAAATTGGCTGTTCCCGACCTGTTACGGAGGACTTCCACTGGCTTCCTGAAGAGCGGTATATCGGAATTTCCGGTGCGGTGATTAAACCGAAACTCTATCTTGCTGCAGGGATTTCAGGACAAATTCAACACGTATATGGTATCAGAGATTCCAAAACCATCGTGGCAATTGACAAAAATGAAAATGCTCCTATTTTCAAAGTGGCTGATTACTATATCGTCGGAGACTTGTTGGAAGTATTGCCGGAGTTAATTTCCGCAATCAAATAAGCCTAAACGTGATGGTAAGCCGGGCAGGTTGCATATTCAGGATCAATGAAACTTGTCCGGCCGCTCAGTCACATTGAACAACAGAGAAAGGAGTAATTACTATGTCAGAACAATATGATGCCATCATCGTAGGGGCCGGAGTGGCTGGCTGTGTAGCGGGTTACATTTTGGCAAAAGAAGGCCTTGATGTCCTAATTGTGGAGCGAGGTAACTTTGCGGGCAGCAAAAACATGACCGGAGGCAGATTATATACCCACAGCCTTGAAAAAATCATGCCTGATTTCACCAAGGAAGCACCAGTGGAAAGAAAAATTACAACGGAGAAAATTAGCATGATGACCGAAGACAGTGCGGTCACAGTCGATTTCAGTTCAAGGTCGCTGGCTGTGCAGGGAAAGGACTCCTACTCTGTCCTGCGTGCTGATTTTGATCAATGGTTAGCTGGCAAAGCGGAAGATGCCGGAGCTCAAATCGTTGCGGGCATTCGTGTAGATGACCTTCTTGTAAAGGACGGAAAGGTTTGCGGGGTCATAGCGGGAGAAGATGAGCTTGAAGCCCATTCCGTCATTCTTGCAGACGGTGTCAACTCTCTGTTAGCCCAAAAGCTAGGATTCAGAGGGGAACTGAAACCGCATGAAGTAGCTGTTGGAGCCAAGGAAGTAATTGAATTGCCAGAGTCGGTCATTGAAGACCGGTTTCAACTCAACGAAGGTGAAGGGGTAGCCTGGTTGTTCGCCGGAAGTCCTTCCAACGGTCGAGTAGGCGGAGGATTCCTTTATACGAATAAATCTTCAATATCCTTAGGCGTTGTTTGTACACTAAGCGACCTAGAAAATTCGCAAAAAACTGTGCCACAAATGCTCGAGGACTTTAAAGCTCATCCAGTGATCAAGCCGTTAATTAAAAACGGCAAAATGGCCGAGTATTCTGCACACCTTGTTCCAGAGGCTGGCTATAACATGATTCCCAAAATTGTAGGGGACGGTGTTCTGGTAGTAGGTGACGCGGCAGGTTTTTGCATCAATATTGGTTATGCCGTAAGAGGAATGGATTTGGCGATTGCTTCAGGAGAGGCGGCTGCCAAAGCAATCATTGCGGCTAAGGCAAAATCAGATTTCAGTGAAAAGGGATTATCTACGTATACTGAACTTCTGAATGATAGTTTTGTCATGAAGGATCTGAAACTTTACAAGAACTTTCCTCATTTCATGGAAAACGAACGGATCTTTAATCAGTATCCTCAAATGGCTGCTGACATGATGGAATCGTTGTTCGTCATTGACGGTACACCTGCCAAACCACTGATGTCTACCATGATGGGACATGTCAAAAAAGTGGGAATCATGAACCTGATCAAGGACGGGGTTAAGGGGGTAAGGTCACTATGAGGGTAAACGTTGAAGAAAAATTAGGCGTCAACAAGTTTGCTGTAGATGAGGAAAATCCCCATATCACGTTGAAAAAAGATGCGGTTGATATGAAAGAATTCAAAAAGCTGGTGATCGCCTGTCCGGCCGGTTTGTACACCATCAATGAAGATGGCAGCACTCGTTTCGATTACGCGGGGTGCTTGGAATGCGGTACGTGCCGTGTTCTTTGCGGGAAAACCATTTTGGATAAATGGGAGTTTCCTGTTGGTACCATGGGGATTGAATTTCGATACGGTTGATGGGGCAAGCGCATCAAACTTGACAGTAATGGATGGAGAGGAGGAGACAGGATGCCAAATATACGTACTGTGACAGAATTGTTTGAGCAATCTGTCCGATTATATCCAGATAACATTGCCGTCTCAGATGGGATTGGGAGCATTACCTATAAAGAGATGGCAAGTCAAGTGACACTGCTTGCGAATGGTTTGTCGCGTTTTGGGATCCGCAAAGGAGATCGAGTTGTTATCTGTTTGCCGAATTGGCATGAAATGGCCATTATATATTTTGCTTTAGCTAAAATTGGCGCGATGCTTGTCCCCTGCAATGTGAAATATCGAGAGGAAGAGATCTCTCGTATCGTCCAGAATTCTGGGGCCAAAGCCGTGTTTATTATGGAGGAACATCATCATCTCGATATTATGAACAAGATCGGTAGACAGCGGATCCAACACATTTTTTCTGTCCGATTTATCGGTGATGATGTGACGAGTTTAGAGGAACTAATGGAAATTGGGCAAGAAGCAGAACCTCCCAGTGATGTGATTCAAAGTGAAGATGTATTTACGATCATCTATACTTCTGGGTCAACGGGCCAGCCTAAAGGGGCTGAGCTCACACACCGGAATGTTCTCCATGTTGCCATTTCAACAGCAAGTAACCTAGGGGCGACGTGCCGGGATGTATTTTATGTTCCGGTGCCTGCCACCCACGTTTTTGGACTTGTTGCTGGAATGTTAACGGCGATTAGTGTGGGGGCCAAAATTCTTTTCTTGCCGAAATATCATCCAATAAAAGCACTTGAACTTATAGAAAAAGAGAAAGTAACCATTCACCTTGGAGTTCCAACCACTTTTAAACTGGAACTAAACAGTTTGTCCGACCACCACTTTGATTTGAGCTCGTTGCGCACAGGAATCATCGCAGGTGCTCCCTGTCCTGCAGAAATTGTACGGAGAGTTCGTACCGAAATGAATTGCAATGTGGCAATATCCTATGGTACGACTGAAACTTCTGCAGGAATATCCTTTACGCGCTTCGAGGACAGTGAAATCCTTCGAACGGAAACCGTTGGCAAAGCGGTAGACGGAGCAGACATCAAAGTCGTAAACGATGAGGGGATCGAAGTCGGAAGGGGGGAAATTGGAGAAGTCGTTTGCCGAGGTGCTGGAGTCATGAAAGGGTACTACAATTCTCCATCCATCACTAAGGAATGCCTGGATCAGGATGGTTGGTTTCATACAGGAGATCTTGGGACGATGGACAACGAAGGGTACATCCGAATCGTAGGCCGTAAGAAGGAGGTTATTAACTGCGGAGGATTCAAAATATATCCGCCAGAAATTGAGAATCTATTTTATAAACATCCTGCTGTATTAGAAGTAGCTGTCTTCGGGATGCCAGATCAAGTTCTGGGTGAGGTCCCGTGTGCAGCCATCAGCTTGAAGGAAGAATACGCGAAAGATGAAGAGATAATGAAAGACTTTATCAAAGAGAAAATAGCAAAATACAAGGTGCCTAAACGAATTGTATTCATGGACGACTTTCCTAAAACAGAGAGCGGAAAGATAAAGAAAAGAGAATTAATCCAAATTCTTGCTGACAGGGAAGAGGCTACAAGGGTATAAGCTATTTCTTTATTATCTATTCTGTGAAAAAAATCACAAAGTCATTCGTATTCCCATCTTTACCAAAATACATTAGTAAAAGGGATGATTTTTAAATGGATACCAAAATTAATAGATGGGCTATTTTGTGGGCGTCTGTTGGTGTTTTACTTTGCACTGGTACAATTTATGCTTTTAGTGTGTTCGCTGGACCATTAGGTGCCGTACATGGATGGACAAGGGCCCAAGTCATGATGGCTTTTACAATCAATGCGGCGATTGGTCCAATCCCGATTATTCTTGGTGGGTTCGCAACTGACCGTGGTTATGCGAAGATGTCAATCCTGATTGGGGGCGTTATGTATGGACTTGGATTCATGTTGTCCGGTTTTGCCACAACGCCTGCGATGCTTTATCTCACTTATGGTATTTTGGGTGGCTTCGGTCAAGGGATTGCCTACTCTGGCTGCTTGAGCAATACCATTCGCTTGTTCCCAGATAAAAGAGGCTTGGCGGCTGGTCTCATCACTGCTGGTATGGGTGGAGCAACCATTATCGCTGCTCCTGTCGCTAACTACTTGATCGAAAACCAGGGTGTGCTGGCTGCTTTTAAATATATGGGTCTTGTGTTCGTCGTTATTACGATTCTTTGCAGCTTCTTTATTAAACCAGCACCAGCTAATTACGTGCCAGAAGGTTGGACTCCTCCTACTACTGGACCAAAAGCTACAGTGAACAGCGTTCCATGGACAGGCATGTTGAGTACGGGAAAATTCTATATCATTATATTGATGTTTGCTATCGGCGCTTTCTCAGGATTAATGATTACTTCTAACGCATCGGTTATCGGGCAAAATATGTTTGGATTGACTGCGGCTGCAGCGGCCTTCTATGTAAGTCTTTATTCTCTGAGCAATTGCCTTGGTCGTGTTCTGTGGGGTTACGTATCGGATAAAATCGGTCGTTCCAGCACATTGATGTACATTTACGCGGTTATCGCTTTGGCCATGTTTGCCTTAGCCAATGTAAGTTCAATTACCGGGTTCGCGATTGGTATCATTGGTTTAGGGCTTTGCTTCGGTGGAATTATGGGTGTGTTCCCTTCAATTGTTATGGAGAATTACGGTCCTAAATATCAAGGTGTGAACTGGGGTATTACGTTTATCGGTTATTCAACATCCGCGTTCTATGCTCCAAAGATTGCTGCACAAATTGCCTCTGCGAATGGTGGAAACTTTACCAATGCATTTTACATTGCGATCGCATTGGCCGTTACCGGATTGATTTTGAACTTTGTCTATAAAGCGATCGAAAAGAAAGCACTCGCTCCTAGAGTGGAAGAGAAAAAAGCATCTTAAATCAATTTATTACGAAAGATCTATTATGAATAGTTTACTCTTTAAATTCGGGCTACTTACTATAAGTAGCTCTTTTTTCTATCATGATTTATAGTTTCCAAAAGGAGGGGGTAGAGGGTTAATCTTGGGGGAGTAAATGAAAAAAGGTCTAATTGTGCTAGCTAGTATTGTTATGATTTTTGCAGTTGCTGTATACTTCTTTATTTTCAAAGAAGATTACGTCCAACACCAAGTGAGAGTAGAACAACAAATCGTATCAGCAGTTGAAAAGAAACGCCAAACGAATGAGAGAGCACTCATTGATTTCACACAGATAGCACCTTTTGCTTGGGACAACGTCTATATCTTTACGCCGTATACTTCGTCAAAAATGATAAGTAAACAGCTAGGATTTAAGTGGAACCATAAAGTAGTGTCTACTATCGAAACTCATGATCATATCGATTTACTTGTTTTTGTTCAGAACAAGGAGGTCACAGGATATGTTGAACACGCGAGATCGAATGGTGATTTTGAAATCCATAACCAAATGGGCTTTTCACGAGACGAAGCCATTTTTGAAGTCGTGAAGGGAAAAGATGGGGAACCGGATTCGTTTATCATTCGAAATGTGAGATAAAAGATTATATGGAATAAGACCTCGGTATGAGATGACGAGGCCATTTGTTTTTGTAATTGTTTTTGCTTTTGCTTTTAAAACCCCGCGGTAGAAAAGAGCTTCATCCACTTGCAGCCTCCTTGGAAGTGACACCCAGTGTAGGGAAAGGAGAAAAGGGTGGTTAGCCGCCACCCAACCCCGCAGGGGCGCGAAGCGTTTGGCGGCTCCCTTTTCGGATTGACCGAAACGGACTATTTAACCTCAGCGCGAACTTCCACAGAGCGAAAAGGGATGAAGCTCTTTTCCCTCACACCCACCGTAGCCCCTTCGGATAATGATTCTTCAACTGCCCATCCACTAGTTTCCCCCAGCCAATGGAATAACCATCTACAGTTACCAGAGTCCAACCGTTGGGACCATCTGCCTGAAGCGTTTCACCTTTTAGATAACGGATGATTTGCGGATCGTCAGCTGAGAAGTTGACGACTCGTTTGGCCTGTTCTGGTCGGATGGCCAATGCCAGGGCGTGAGAAGGCTCCAACCGATTCTTTTTGACGGTACCAAGGTGCCAGCCTGCTCGTACAATTTTCAACCCATTTAAGGAGAACGCATCAGATGGCAGATGGTATAGCTGCTCGCCAAACAATGTGAATCTATTGTGGAAGAGGCTCTTATGCCCCTCGTACAAGGCATCGCTCGCGAACGCTTCCCATGCGGTTAACGCTTCCTTGGGAATTCCTGATGATGGTTTATCCGACTTGCGGCCCATTCTTTTTTTATTCGAACGCTTCTGATCTGAATCCTGGATGGCAAGACTTGATTCAGTAGCTTCTTGAACATCGTCTAGGGGTTTGATCAGCTTGGCCAAATAATGCCCCTCTCCGTTCAGTAGATGCGGCCACAAACGGGAGGTCTTACTCAATGCAGGATCCTGGGAGCGGGACCATTCCGGCTGTCCTTGGGCAAAAAGCTCGGCATGAGGCACCAGCTCCAGCTGATAGTCGGGATAATTCTGAAGAAACTCCTCAATCGTCCGTTCATTTTCCAACGGGGCGAAGGTACAAGTAGAATAGACAAGAGTACCTCCTGGCTTGAGCATCTGATGAGCGGCATCCAAAATATCTGTTTGCATACGGTGGCACTCCAGAACTTTTTCCTCCGACCAATCGTCTATAGCTTCGGGCAATTTGCGGAACATGCCTTCACCTGAGCAAGGCGCATCGACAAGAATCCGATCGAAAAAGAGCGGGAAGTGGTCTCTTAGGCGTTCTGGTGTTTCATTGGTCACGATGGCGTTGGTGATCCCAAGCCGTTCAATATTTTCCGATAGGGCTTTGGCTCTCGTCGGGTGGATTTCATTAGAGATCAAGAGCCCATCTCCTTGGAGGTAACCGGCCAGCTGTGTAGACTTGCCGCCTGGTGCGGCACACAGATCCAGAATCGTCTCTCCCGGTTCGACTCCAACGGCTCCAGCTACCGCCATTGCGCTCGGCTCTTGCAAGTAGTAGAGTCCTGCGGCATGATGAGGATGTTTCCCAGGGCGCTCGGAAGCGGGATAATAGAATCCATAGTCACACCATGGGACGCTTTGCAGGGTAAAGGTTGGCTTGCTTGTCAATTCCTCTATAGAACTCTTCAACGGGTTAATCCGGAGTCCATGCAGAGGAGACTCTTCGTAAGTATGGAGAAAAGCTTGCAGCTGATTCCCTAGAAGATCAGCCATTCTTGTCACAAATTGCTTGGGTAGTGCGGTTTTCATGATAAGCCTCCGTTCAAAACTTTTCCTCTTGAGAAGTGTTGGAAATGCGAGAGGAAAAAAGGGAACTATGTCGAATTTTTCAATCATGTGAGGTGAATTTACCTTGAACGTGTCAAAGGTGTCACGAGTCGAGAAGCACAGGACCAGAAAAAGAACAGACACCGATGTCGGTCGTTTTTGGATCCTCGGACTACTATTTTCACTCTTGGTGCTTGCATGTGAATTCTTTATTAAGATACCTGAGCAAGCAGACTGGTTGCAAGAGATGGAAATGGGATTGTTTAGCGCAAGCTTTACGTTATTAGCTTTTTACCTGCTAGGATTAACGTTTGTCTTTTCACGGCAAGAAGAGGCGGGGCTTGTCAATCATCAAATTATTATCTATGTCTGGTTGGGGGCTATTCTGTTTCATCTGTTTCTGTTGATCAACAGCTTTACCAACCAACACATCTACAAGGCAGGCATTATCCTATTCTTGGGCCCCTTGTTTCTCACGATTTTTCACTTTATTACCTATCTCGCGGCGCTTCGAGATTCAAGGCGGCAAGAGAGGATGGCGTCCGCCGCTTCCTATGAAAAGGCGGGTTATCAGTTTATTTTGGAGGCAACCAGGGTACATAGTGAGATCGCACGGCTGAAAGTACTTCATCCAGAGATTGAGCAAATGCTTCGTGCCAACGATTTTCATCTCAAAATGGAACGCTATATGCTCGAAATGCAGCAGTATTTACAGGTAGAGCGGTTCGAGCGAAAAGATGTGGAGCTATTAGAAGGCCATTATTATTTCTTGGAGAATTTACTTACGCTGGCAAAGCAACATCCTGGCGTAATAGAATCGCGTCTTTTTGCTAATCGAGACGCATAAATACGAGATGAAAATTGGAGGGTGCTTACATGTTTTGGAAGAAGAATAAGGAAGATGCTCAACGTGAAGTGGCAGCGACAATTAGTGTAACGAAATCGGAGATCACATCCAAAGAAGACGACCTCAAACGTGAAATTCGCAACCAATACGAGCGGATGAACCGAATCATTCGTCAGCATGGCGTCGTAAACCGTCAGCACAGCGATTTATCGGCTGTCATCACTCGTGTGAGAAATACCATCGAACAAATCCAGTCAACTAGTGAAGCAACCGACCAATCCGCGAATCAATTATACGCGCGAGGAGATAAGCTGGCCGCAATCTCCAACCAATCCGTAAGCCGTTCTCAGGAAGGGAAGAAGGCGCTTGAGGACGTAGTTTCCGTGATTACCACGTTGGAACAGGAATCCGCCCAAAGTTCCCAATCCATGAGCCGTCTGGAAGAGCGCTCTACTCAAATCACCAGTATCGTTCAGGTAATCAGCGATATTGCAAGCCAGACCAACTTGCTCGCTCTGAATGCGGCAATCGAGGCAGCGCGCGCTGGGGAACAGGGACGTGGGTTTGCCGTCGTGGCGGATGAGGTTCGCAAGCTGGCTGAGATGACCGCCAATTCTACGAAGAGCATTGCTGAATTGATTGAAACCATGCAACAAGAAACCAAAGTAGCACTCTCCAACTCCGAGAAAAGCACCAAAGCCATTCGAGATGGCTTAAGCATTAGCAAAATCGCGTCCGAAAAAGTGGATGAGATCGTCAACGCATTTGGCGAGGTAAGCAACGAGGTAAGCGGTGTAATGGACATTATCCGCAACCAGAAGTCACTCGCTGACGATATGGCACATCAAACAGCCCAAGCCAAAAACCTGCTGGGTGAAGTGCATGACATTAGTATTCTTCACATCAAGGAAGCCAACGTTGTAGATGAAGAATTGGAAGCAAGTGTGAAAGAATTGAAAACCTTGCTGTAATAGGTTATCTAATATTCATTTGATGTAAAAAGAAAAACAGCCAAAACACTCAAAAAAGTGTCTGGCTGTTTTTTTGTTGAACGGTTCCCTTCTCTTCGGTTATTTTTTTCTAATATAACGAAATAAGACAACATTTGGAACGATAAATATGAATAGCAGTATTTTGAATATATACTTATTGGTAATCTCTTCAGGTAGGTATCCAATAATTAATAATGAAAAACAGAATAAAACAAACTCCAGAATGGCAAAAAGAAATACCCATAAACAACCTGGCGTTTCATCCACATTTTTATTCTCACTCACTTTTGAGTTCACCCGTCTTAAAAAATGTACTTTCTGGTCACACTTCCATATGTGTTATAACTATCTCCATACCCTCGTAACTTCTACTAGGTCCTTTCGATTAAATGTAAGTTTGTAAATGTCCGGCATATCAAGTTGCTTCCAAAAGTTAAATGTGTATTTACGGTCGAAGTAGTTCATGATTAATACCATGATATTCCCATGGGTTCCCACTACAATATTATGACCTTTGTACTTTTCTAACATCTGAATAGTGACCGTAACTCCTCGTTGTTGAGCAACTACATTTGATTCTCCACCGTCCCAAGAGAATCTATCGTCTTCCCATACCTTTGAAATTGCATGATGAAAATCTGCAACAGGTTCTGTCGTCAACGTTCGTTCTCTTAAGTCATCTATAATTTCAATCTCTTTGTTTATATAAGCAGCAATTCCTTCAACTGTTTGAATTGCTCTCTTATATGGACTTGATATCACATAATCAATTTTTTCAGGTATTAATAGCTTAGAAACCATTTTGGCATGATGAAGGCCTTGTTCAGATAAAGATCTTCCTGATTCATCTGGTGTGTAAGTCGAATGAGCATGCCTTACGAAGTAAAGATTGGTTAGCAAACGTATCAACTCCTTACATATTCGATTTATCGTTATATTTCAATTGAAAACGTTAACTTCTTTTAAGGTTTAAGTTGGATGCCTTTTTATTTCCATTCTGCATTTGAACCCTTTCAATTGGTCATTCTATAGGTACAAATAAAAAAGGGGTTCGTACATGTCTAGACAAGGTTCGATTGGTATTTTGCAAGCTTCCATGATGGTTGTACTATTGGTAGGGATTACGACACATGTTACCATCATACCTATTCTCCTTCAAGTATCTGGAAGAGATGCCTGGATTGCCGTTCTCGTAACAGCACTCGTGTATTTACCATGGACTATGCTTATTTATGCGATTATGAAATGGACCCATAATCAACCGCTTATCCAATGGCTAGAACGTGCAACATGGAAACCGTTCGCTTGTCTTATAGCATTCTTATTATCGCTCTACACGTTCTCGATGGGATTAGTCTCACTGAAAGAAATGGTCACTTGGACGGTCGGAATCTACCTTCCAGATACACCTCAATTGGTCATTGTGTTCATGACGGTATTGGTATGCTGTCTTGCCGCAATATTGGGCATTCGTTCGATTGCCATTACTTCGGGTATTCTGCTTCCCATCGTCGTAATACTAGGCTATTTCGTCATGACGGCTAACTTCCAACACAAGAATTATCAACTGTTGACCCCACTATTGGAGAATGGAATTTCTCCTGTTTTACAAGGATGTATTTATGCTGGTGGGGGATTTGTAGAGACGATTTTCCTTCTCTTAACCCAACACCATCTGAAAAAGCCTTTTAAAAAGTGGCAGATTCTCTTTCTAGCCGCTTTTATCGTAATGTTGACGATAGGACCCCTTACAGGAGCTATCGCAGAATTTGGCCCAGTGGAGGCTGCTAAACAGAGATATCCTGCCTTTGTGGAATGGCGTTTGGTCAAGATAGGCAAATACATAGAGCATCTTGACTTTTTATCGCTTTATCAATGGTTTTCTGGGGTATTTATCCGGTTAAGCTTGGTCTTGTATGTATCGGGAGATCTGCTCAGCAGTTTCATTCCAATCAAAAGAAATACGATACTGGTTATATTAAGTTTTCTTATGGTGGGGATGACGATGTGGCCATTAAGCGATGTCTTGTTTTATCGATTTTTAATGGTGGTTTACTTTCCGTATTGTTTTGTTTTTAGTTTATCCACTTCGATTTTGCTGTTTGGAATTGCCTTGTTGAGCAGAAAGAGAAAAGAGGGATATCAACATGAGAACGGCGCGTAACGAAAATCCCCGACCACTACCAATGGAGTTCTATTCAGAATCCTATTTGCGACAATTATTTGGGTTAAATGATGATGTCAAAGTAAAATCAATTCGTGTAAATCAGCATGGCGGTTCCACGATTCTGCTTCTTTATTGCGACAATCTCATTGACAAGAAGCAATTACAAGAGTTCATCCTCCCTCGCCTGCACGAGCTGATTGATGATGAAGCAGGCAATCCTGTTCACGAAAAAGTGATGGAGAATCATCCCATTCTTCCCATCCGCTGTTTACCCAATACAGCGACAGAGGAAGATATTATTCTGCAAGTATTTGCGGGAAAGCTGTTCGCGATCATCCCCCACACCCAAAAGATCCTTGAATTTGATATTGCCAAAATCCCGACTCGTACGCCAGCCGAATCAAATTTTGAATCATCCGTTCGCGGTCCACGAGATGGGTTTGTCGAGAGTCTGTCCGTTAATGCAGCCCTGATTCGGAAGCGTTTAAGAACCACTTCACTTCAATACGCGAAGTTCGTGATTGGTGCTCGGACCAAGACGCAAGTGGGGTTATTCTACATCGAGGACATACTGTCAAAAGAGATTCTGCATGAAGTCATAAACCGCCTGAGTCACATTGAAATTGATGGAATTTATAGTTCAACCCAATTGGAACAAATTATATCGGATCGTTCATGGGCTTTTTTTCCATTGTTAGACTATACGAGCAGACCCGATTATGTAGTGGATTGCTTGCTCAATGGCCGTTTTGCTATTTTGATAGACGGTAATCCGTCGGCGATTATTGCCCCGACGAACTTAATGCAATTGATAAAGTCACCAGAAGACGTGCATTTTACCTTTCTTTCGGTTACTTTTGGTAGATTACTACGATTAATCGGTTTGATGTTATCCTTGTTTTTACCTGGTTTTTGGATTGCGTTGGTTTCCTATCATCAAGATCAACTACCATTCCCTTTGCTTGCCACCGTAACAGTTAATCGTGTAGGGTTACCAATTTCTGCTCCTACTGAGATGTTGCTAATGATCATCCTTGTGGATATTTTCAGAGAAGCAGGCGTTCGATTGCCAACCGCATTAGGGAATACCATTACGGTAGTCGGCGGATTAACTATTGGAGACGCCGCCATTCGCGCAGGTCTGGTTAGCCCATCCATGGTAGTGGTTGCTTCGCTAACTGCGGTAGCAGGATCAACCTTGGTTAGTCAGGCCCTAGTGGGATCCATCAGTGTGTTGCGAATTATTATTTTCTTTTTATGTGCCTCGCTCGGGATGTACGGAGTTTTTGTTTCATTTTTTGGCATTGTTTTATACCTGTCTTCGCTTCAATCCTTCGGTGTTCCCTATCTTGCACCTGTTTCTCCAATTAACTTCAAGGATGTCATTAAATCGATCTTCCGTGTTCCCTGGCCACTCATGAAAAGCAGACCGAGCATTCTTAATCCTCAGGATAAAAGCAGGCAATCGGGGGAAAGCGAATGATTTGGTGCAGAAGAAAGGCAACCCTAATCTTTCTGATCTGTTCCGTTATCCTTACAGGCTGTTGGGATGAAAGAGAGATTGAAGACCAAAGCTATGTGACCTCCATTGGAATCGACTACGAGAAAAATCAATATGCCATTTATGTCCAAGTGCTTGATTTTAGCAATGTAGCCAAACAAGAGGGAGCGAGGTCGAGAGGTGAACCAGGAGTTTGGGTAGGAAAAGCGCTAGGCTCTACGTTAAACTCTGCTTTTAATAATCTGTATCCGACAGCTCAGCAACAGGTATTTTGGGGACATGTCAAAGCGATTGTCTATTCGGAAAGAGCCCTGAAACATCAGCCGAAAGAGATAGTGGAAATCATTAATCGTTACAGGGAGATGAGATACGACATTTGGGCGTACAGTACAAGGGAATCATTGGAGAAAGTGTTCACAGTAATCCCCTTTTTTAAATTAAGTCCGCTTGCTTCCATCCTCCATGAACCTGTTGACACGTATAACCAGCGATCCGTGATTGAGCCTGTTTATCATTACCGGTTTATCAGAGAGTTAATGGAACCCCCCGGCACAACCTTGCTTCCAACTCTGACAATTGATCCAAACAGATGGAAAGAATCACAAAAACCACATAGTCTATTAAGGGTGAATGGTGCTTGCCTGTTCCATCATGGCAAATATAACGGGTATTTAAAGGAACCCAATCTCATTGGACTTCGTTGGGTGTCGAAAAAAACAGAACGTACTTTTGTCCTCGTCAAACTAAATGGAAAAGCGGCGGCAACTGTTGTGATTCTACACCCCAAACCCCAGATTACCTATCGTGTTACCGGAAACAAGCCAACTTTTCAGATTCATGTAAAGGCGAAAGGTGTACTGAATGAATTCTTAACAGATATCCCTCTTCAACAGTTAGAAAAAGAAGTCTCGTCTATCATCCAAAAAGAGATTAGAGATACCTATGAAAAAGGGCTGTCGATTGGCGTAGATGTGTATCACTTAGAGGAGAAGCTGTATCGGGAGGACCCTAATCTTTGGCGAAAAGTTAAAGGAAACAAAGACTCATTTCTTCAAACGGGTTCGTTGGATGAGATAGGAGTCGATGTTTCCGTGGATTTTACGGGTAAGTACAAATACATACATTAAACTGGTCGTTGGATCGGGCGTTTTCCACAATTACCAACATTTTAGCATTTTTTGAACCCTGCTCTTATGTTAAGGTTTAAAAAGTGTTACGAAATAAAATGCCGAAACTTGGAAACAAGTGCGGGGGACGAGACTTCCACCTGGAAGTCAAATAAGGATCATTCGTGGTCCTTTGGGGTGAATTGCGCAAGCAACGGGTTGACTCCTCAATCCGAATCCGACAGCTAACCTCGTAGGCTAAGGAGGAGCTTTAATTGAAAAAACGCAACAAAACCCTCTTGTCATTGACACTAGGGATCTTTCTCGCAGGCATGTCCGGCAATGTGTTCGCCGCAGAAGAAACACATGTAATTGCTCAAGGGGACACATTCTGGACGCTCTCCCAGAAGTATCAGCTTCCTTTGGATGTTATACTTAAGCTTAACAACGAAAAAGACCCGCTTCAGTTGCAGCCGGGTATGGTTGTGAAACTTTCAGCACCTGTGACGAAGCCTGCTGCACAACCTGCATCCAAACCTGCTGCACAACCAGAAACCAAGCCAGTTCATATTGAAAGTGTTGCGCCTAAGAGTGTCGGACCAGTAGTGAAAACAGCAGATGGACAGGAACTCCCTGTCGCGCGCTGCATTCCTGCGAAAGCAACGGCGTATACAGCTGACGCAAGTGAAAATGGCGGTTATGCTGGGCTTGATTACTTTGGAAATCCGTTAAAAGTAGGAAGTATTGCTGTGGACCCTAATGTTATTCCGTTGGGTTCGACTGTTTATGTTACAGGATACAAAACAAACGGATTACCTGCTAGCGGAATGATTGCTCGTGCGGTAGACGTTGGTGGAGCCATAAAAGGTTCCAAGGTCGATATTTTCGTACCGGGTGGACATGCTGATGACTTTGGGATTCAGGATGTAAAAGTATACGTCCTGAAGAAGTAGTTAGCCTGCAAGAGAAAACGGGTTGCTTATCGAAGAGTGAAGAACCTTCGGATAAGCGACCCGTTTTCACGTTTTAGATGAACATAAAAGCCTATGTTAAACTTTTTTCTTAATATTGGAATGTTAAATTACTTTAAATAGGTAAGTAATTTAACATTATTTCCATTCGCGTAAGCCCACCAAGAAAAGATTTCGTCCGCTTGCCCCCTCTCACCGGGGGGTTGAAACACAGTCTCCTTGGAAGTGAGACTTAGCGAAGGAACGGAGAAAGGGATAAGAGTCGCCACCCAACCCCTTTAAGGGGCGCGAAGCGTTTGGCGACTCCCTTTCGTAGTGAGAGAGCGGACTTTCCCCCTTCATTGCGAACTTCCACAGAGCGAAAAGGGACGAAGTCTTTTCTCACACTTTGCGAAGAGCGAACACCGTCAAGAAACTAAGCGACTGTTTAAGTTCGGAGGTAAGCGTCTCAGCTATTGACGGGTCGACACCTTCCTTATAAACAGGATGCTCAACCAGCAATTCAAACCCGTTCTCCAAAGCCAACTGGCACGCTTCCCACGGCATCATGGTATTCTGGATGATCGCTTCGTGATAAAGGCGGCGGTAGCTGTAAGCTCGAGGAGCGGCTGTTGGTCCCAACACGCCGAGGAGAAGAACTCCTCCCGGTTGAAGCAGTCTGCTAAACTCTTGCAGCGTTACGAGAGGAGATTCTGTCCACTCGATCACGTTAACAGCGAGAATCGCCGCAAAGGACGTATCCTCAAACGGCAGGGCGGTAATATCATGCGAATGGAACATTAAGTTCAGATCAGGTGACATCCGTTTTTTCGCCAGCATAATCATTTCATCGGAGAGGTCGACGCCAGTAACCGAGTAACCATCAGCAGCCAATTTCCAGCTTCCATAGCCGTCTCCGCAACCGGCATCCAGTACAGATCCCGCTTGGGGTTGTACCAGCTGACGAAGCATGGGGAGAATCGTCCGTCGACTGCCGTTTTCCCACATTTCCTTACTGCGAGAGTGCCAATTGGCCGCATTGCGATTCCACTGCCAGGCGACACCTGCATTCCATATGATTTCTTGCTCGGACATAGCCATACTCCTTTATCTATCAGGTTTTTGACAGCGCTTTCTTCATCAATTTCTATGTTATCATGTTTTTTCTAATTTTCACACAAGTTATCAAGGAACTGGAAGATGGAGGAAGATGACGGTCTTGAGGCGGAGTGAAAAACCAATCCTTCGACCGTTTGTACCAAATATATCCTCCTGTAAGATAAACCTGTAAGCAAATCGTTACACGAAAACATAGGAAAAGGTGATGGAAAATGAAACAGGCAAAATTGGCCATGGTAGGAGCAGCTTTAGTAGGTTCGGTTCTATTTACACAATCAGCATTCGCCAAAGAGGATCGAGATACAGTGAGCGATAATTATGTGGGTGTGACCAATCAAGTGGTTGTTCAGACTTCTGCGCAACCAAAAGCGGAACCAACTGAGCAAGCAAAAAACAAGCAAGCACCTTCCACTTCAAGCTACGATTCGAATGTATCCGTTTATGGCATCGGTAACGATCGCGAGAAGTAAACAGCTAGCCAATAAAACATCAAAAGTATGGGACGCCCCACTTTTCTGTATAGGGAAAAGTGGGGTTCGTTTTTTGGTACGTTACGGTGATCCACTTCATTTCATAAGCTAGTAGCAGGTAGGAAAGGTCTTCATTGGTTAAAAGCGTTGGAGCGTCACTCCATGCTCTTGCGAAGGAAAGCGTTTACAGAGTAAATTTTAGAAAAGTGTGATAATAATCACAGTGGAGGTTGAGTAGATGAGCACGACTGACTTTTTTCCCATTCAAGATTGGGACCATGTAGAGTTTTATGTGGGGAACGCTAAACAGGCCATGCATTTTTTTACCAAGGCATTTGGCTTCGAGGCGTTTGCTTATGCTGGGCTGGAGACCGGGTCTCGTGATAAGGTCTCTTATGTGCTGAAACAAAACCACATCACCTTCGTATTGTCCGGTGCGCTTCATCCAGACCATCCAATTGCTGATTTTGTCAAGAAACACGGTGAGGGTGTTAAGGACATCGCGCTTCGCGTAGACAATTGTGAGAAAGCCTTCCAAGAAGCTGTATCCCGCGGGGCCATTCCGTTAATGGAGCCAACTGAATACTCCGACGAGTTTGGAACCGTTAAAAGAGCGACGATTGCCACCTACGGAGATACTGTCCATTCCTTTATCGAGCGCAGTAACTATAAAGGGGCGTTCTTCCCTGGCTTCAAACCGTACGAATCTCCTGTGCAAGGGGTAAGTACGGGTCTGATCGGAATTGACCACATTGTGGGCAACGTGGAATTGATGGATGAGTGGGTCAGCTATTATGAAAAAGTAATGGGCTTCTCCGCTTCGCAAAACTTCGATGATGACGATATTTCTACCGAGTATTCGGCTCTGATGTCCAAGGTTATGCAAAGTGGTACTGGTCGCATCAAATTCCCCATCAATGAACCCGCCGAGGGCCGTCGTAAGTCGCAAATTCAGGAATTCCTTGATTTCTACAAAGGTCCAGGCGTTCAACATATCGCTGTGTTAACCAATGATATTATCGATACGGTTTCCAAGCTTCGCGATAATGGAATCGACTTTCTTCATGTACCTGATACCTACTATGCAGAATTGCAAGACCGGGTAGGTGCCATTGATGAAGATATGGAGAAGCTGAAAAGCCTGGGGATTCTCGTAGACCGTGACGATGAAGGATACCTGTTGCAGCTTTTCAGCAAACCGATCGTGGATCGTCCGACACTGTTCATCGAGATTATTCAACGCAAGGGCAGCCGCCGCTTTGGTAACGGGAACTTCAAAGCTCTCTTTGAAGCGTTGGAGCGTGAACAGGAACTGCGCGGAAATTTATAAATGTAGGATTATCGGCCCTCCCCGATCAAGCGAAAGCTTCGTCGGGTGGGGCTTTTCTATTAATATCAGAATGTTTAGTTGGTTTACAAAGGTAGAGCAACTAAACATTCTTCCATTTGCGCAAGCCCCCAGAAGAAAAAACTTCGTCCACTTGAGATTCCTTGGAAGTGATACTTAGCGAAGGAAAGGAGAAAGGGAAAAGAGTCGCCACCCAACCCCTTTAGGGGCGCGAAGCGTTTGGCGACTCCCTTTCGGATTGAGAGAGCGGACTTTGCAACATCATTGCGAACTTCCACAGAACGTAAAGGGACGAAGTCTTTTCTACTCCATCTCTCTAATCCATTGACGAAAAACCTCAGTTGCTTCCTCTACTGTGGCAAACTTTTCTTCCCGTTCCAATTCGAATTCTGGAAAATCAATGATCCTTTTTTTCTTGACGACTACACCGTGATCCAGGCATTGGATTTCGATAAAGTAGGGAAGTGGTCTTTCGCTTTCTTCCAATTCGTATGTCCGAACATGCTCCAGTACCGCAATTTCAGTCGGCTTAAGGACTAAAGCATTTTCCCGGGACATGATGGTTTCCTTGTCAAAATAATGCATCGTGACCTCCTACCCAACTATCCATAAGACATGCGACAAGCCAAGAATGCTTGTCAACTAGCGATTCAAGAGTATTTTACCCCGAGTTGGACGAACAAGGAAGGGGCTCTTCAGGTGTTTGATTGTCGAAAAAACACAAAACGTGTAAGCATAACTCATCTATGGTAAACTAAAGAAAATGCTATGGGTTGGGTGGCGATACTTTTTGCAGCCGTTTGATATAGATCAAGTGAAGGAGCTTGCAATTTCCTGTGCGAGAATGGCGGGAGAACTTAGCCTTGAGAGGATGAAGGAACCTTTTCTGGTAGAATACAAAACGTCTGCCTCAGATTTGGTGACCGCCGTTGATAAAGAGGTTGAAAAGCAAGTAGTGCAAGCCATCCTGTCCCGCTTCCCTGATCACGGGATATTGGGGGAAGAGAGCACTGTTCAACATGAGCCAGGTCGATACGAAACGCTTTGGATCATTGACCCAATTGACGGAACCACCAATTTTGTCCATCAACAGATTAATTTCTCCGTTTCGATTGCGGTGTATCACCGAGGAGTAGGAATGGTTGGTGTCATCTACGATCCATCCCGTGACGAGCTGTTTTATGCCGTGAAGGGACGAGGAGCTTATCTCAATGATCGCAAGCTGGAATTAAAGCGTCAAGTGAGGCTGGAAGAAGCGATTCTCTGCACGAGCGTATTCTGGAACAGACGGGCGGAGCAAACGGGCATTGATCAGATCGTGAAAAAACTGGCGGGCAAGGTTCGGGCCGTTCGTTTATTGGGAAGCGCAGCACTGGAGATGGCGTACGTTGCCGCAGGCCGTTTGGATGGCTACGTCAGTATGCAGCTGAATGCTTGGGATTTCGGGGCAGGTCGCGTAATTGTAGAAGAAGCGGGCGGAATTGTGACCAAAATGTCTGGAGAAGAGCTGCCATACGATGAAAAGAGCAGTGTAGTGGCGTGTAATCGTTCGTTTTATCAGGAGCTGCGTAACTACATGTCCAGCCAACAGGATACGGAGAAATAAATTATAACAGTGAGACTGTGCATATAGTGAGAAGGCAGGATACCTACATCCTGCCTTTTTTACGTTTCGCAAATGTTTTCGGATGCGCTTTTGGTAATCTCGATTTACAGCATTGTCAACCGTTTGGGCTTGTTGGACTACTATTTCGGATTAATTTTTGCATATTCTACAGTAGCGGATTAACGGAGGGGATCACTTTTGACATCGTTCAATTCTATAGCGAAAAGTATTGAATTAATTCGACAGCATCAAGCGAATACAGGGGCTTATATCGCATCGCCCGCTTATATACACTATGGCTATTCTTGGCTTCGTGACGGTACCTTTATCGCCTATGCCATGGACTGTGCCAGGGAGCATGATTCCGCTCTTCGTTACTATGAATGGTGCAAGGAGATTGTGTTGCGGTATGAACTCAAAGCGAGGAACGTCATTGCTCAGGTTACAACCAAAGAGACGGTGCCCGGCGCCAATGAGTTCCTGCACACGCGTTACACGGTGGATGGCGAGGAGGTTGCCGGAGAATGGGGGAACTTCCAACTGGATGGGTATGGAGCGTGGCTGTGGGGAATCTGCCAGCATATGAAGCTGACTGGCCGCTTTGAACTGGCCTCGTCCTTCAGACAAGCGATGGAGCTTACAGTCGATTATTTGACAGCTTGTTGGGCATTGCCGAATTACGATTGCTGGGAAGAGTTCGGTGATTTGGTTCATCCAGCCACACTCGCCGCGATATATGGAGGTCTTCACGCTGTTGCCGCTTACCTACCTGAGCGAAGCGAACAGATCGAGCAGGTATGCAAAGAGATCAAGCAGTTTGTGATGACTTACGGTGTAGTGGATGGTCACTTTATTAAATCAATTGGACGAAGAGACATCGATTCCAGCCTTCTCTGGGTTTCCCTGCCGTTCGCGCTGGTGGATGTGGATGATCCGATTATGAAGAAGACTGTGCGGCTGATCGAACAGGAGCTGCATCAAGCGGGCGGGGTTCATCGTTATTCTCAAGATACTTACTACGGAGGCGGACAGTGGATCTTGTTGACCGCGTGGTTGGGTTGGTATTACGTGAAGACGGGTGAACGAGAGAAGGCGCAAGAAATTCTTACGTGGATCGAGCGCAAATACACGAAGGCGGGACTTCCCGAGCAGGTTCAAGATCACTTGCTGTCTCCAAAAGATTATCCCCTTTGGGTCAAGCAAGCGGGAGAGCCGGCCAATCCGCTTCTCTGGTCACATGCTATGTACATGGTGCTGGTTGCGGAATTAGCCTTGATTCAGTAAGGATATGCCTTCCCTAAAAAAAAGCCACTAAGAGGATTGGAAGGGGACCAACCGCTTAGTGGAGGGATTGGAGGACGCTAAGTCCATCGTAGGGTCTGACAACTTCATCATAAAAAAGTCTGATGAAGAAACAGTGGAGTTCACGTAAAGAAATCGTAAAAAAGTGGAACACTACTCCGAGTGTTAGACGCCTTTTTTCCATGGAATAGCCAAGTATCCATACAAGTCCAGTTTCCATCCCATATCTTATGAAAGGTCAAGTTAATCACATTGAATTGACCAGGGTTTATGGAATGGAGGGATTGGTATGAGCCGCGGGTTTTTTGGTTTTGAAAACAACAGCTTCATCTGGATTATCATCATTATCGCGTTCATTTTCTTCTTTTCCGACGACTAAAAGCAGAAGTGAACTGAAAAATCCCCGGTAGCTGCCGGGGATTTTCTTCTATTATCGCTCCTCATCCTCATACCATGGATTTAAGTGAACCAAGACCTCATCAACTTCTTGGTATGCATCCATAATATTCTGTTTGATATGACGGGAGATATCATGACCTTGCTGGATCGTATAATACCCGGGAATACCTACTCGAATGTCAACAATCACGTAGTGTCCATGCTCGCGTGCTCGAATTCGATCAATTCGCTTTACCTCAGGTATTAATTGAACCACGTTCGTGTATTTCTCTAATTGTTCAGCGGGGACGGTGGTTTCCATCAACACGTCAATCGCTTCTTTCCCGATTTCAACCGCCAATTTAAGAACAAAGAAGGAAACGACAATACCCGCTACAGGGTCTCCGTAGCGAAGGATCGCAATGTTATAATGGTCGCCAATGAGAGCAAGTCCAATACCGATCACAGCGGCAATAGAAGAATAGACATCGGCCAAGTGATCATAGGCGGTAGCAATCAAGCTTTTGCTGTTTTCTTTCTTGCCAAGCCTCATACAGTATCCATAGAGAAGCTGCTTTACCACTAAAGAAATGATTGCTGCGGTTAACCCAATCATGCTGGCTTTCACAGCGGGTTCGAATAAGGCCGAAAATGAGGAGTATCCCATGAAAATCGCCGCGATGATCAGGATGATCGCCACGATGGCAGCAGCGATGACTTCCGCTTTTCCATGTCCATAAGGATGATCCTCGTCGGCTGGTTTCTTTGATACGCTGGTTGCCCCAAGTGCGGCAACGGAGGCAATAATATCTCCGGCGTTATGGATTCCATCGGCAATCAATACTTGGCTGGAATATAAAAAGCCCACGATGATTTTAAGAAACGTTAAGACAATATTCGCTACTAAACTAATCCAGATCGCAAAGACTGATTTCGATTTTTGACTTGTCTCCAAAGTGTTAGTCCCTCCCATGTTTGTTTCCTTTATGCAAGAAAAAAAGGACTCTTATTCTAGGCGAATGAGAGTCCTTTTGTATGTAATTTGAGGATAGACATCACTACGTTAAGCTTACCCATGATTATCACTCTCTTATACGGTCAGTTTCTCCATCCTACTACATGTTTGAAGTGAATTCAATGAACTTTTCGTGAATGTTGAAGAATACGCTGCTATCCTTAAAAATAAAAAATCCCCAGTGAATGTCCGGGGATTTCCAACCTTATTTCTCTAACAGCTTCAAAAACTGTTTGGTTCTCTCGTGTTCTGGAGCGCTAAACAATTTCTCAGGTTTGCCGTATTCCACGATAACACCGTGATCCATAAAAATTACTTCATCCGCCACTTCGCGGGCAAATGTCATCTCGTGAGTTACAATGACCATAGTCATACCTTCCTGTGCCAGCTCCTTGATGGCTTTCAACACTTCGCCGACCAACTCGGGGTCAAGGGCTGAGGTAGGTTCGTCAAACAGCATGACATTCGGGTCCATGGCCAGCGCGCGAGCAATCCCGACACGTTGCTGTTGGCCGCCAGATAGCTGAGCCGGGAATTTATTTGCATGGGTAGAGAGCCCTACCTTGGCGAGCAGCTTTTCCGCCTTTTGACGGGCTGCTTCCTTGGATTGGCCTTGAACGGTAACAGGGCCTTCCATCACATTCTCGATCGCCGTCATGTGAGGAAAGAGATTATAGTTTTGAAACACCATTCCGGTCTGCTTGCGCAGGGTCACAATCTGGGATTTATCGACTCGCTTGTTGAAATCAAGCTTCGTGTTGTGGATTTCAATCTGTCCTCCGTCCGGCTGTTCCAACACATTGAGGCAGCGAAGCAGGGTCGTCTTCCCTGAACCGGACGGGCCGATAATGACGACAACCTTGCCTTTGTCCACCTCGAGTGAGATGTCTTTCAGAACTTCCAGGGAACCGAACCGTTTTTTGAGATTACGAATGGCTATCATGGTTGGGTGGCCTCCTTCTAGGCAGTATAGCGATCAAATCGCTCCTCGATCTTCCCTTGCACAAAAGAGAGGGCCAAACAAATCACCCAGTAGATCAATGCCGCTTCCGTATAGACAAAGAGTGGCTCATAGGTAGCTGCGGCGATTTCTTGCGCCTTGCGAAACATTTCTGGCACGAGAATAGCTGCAGCGAGGGAAGTATCTTTTACCAGACTGATGAATGAATTGGATAAAGGCGGTACAGAAACACGAGCAGCTTGCGGCAAAATAATGCGTTTCAGCGCTTGCGTATAGCTCATGCCAAGTGAATACGCCGCTTCCCATTGGCCTTTGGAGATGGAGAGAATAGCCGCCCGGACAATCTCCGAGTTATATGCGCCAACACTAAGGGAGAATCCGATAATCGCAGATGGAAACGGATCAATGGTCACGCCAACGCTCGGCAAACCGAAAAAGATAATAAACAACTGAACCAATAGCGGGGTTCCGCGAATAATCGATACATAGAATCGGGCAATCCAACGCAACGGCGCAATTCTGGAAAGACGTGCCAATGCCGTCAGGATGGCGATGACGAGTCCAATGGCAAAAGAAATCAAGGTCAATTCCAGTGAAAAGGTGAAGGCTCCTTTCACCAAAGGGAGAAAGGAGCTTTGCGCGATGTCAATTAAGCGCGAGATTCGTTCAGGATTGCCGAAGAGATTACTTAGAAACATCGGCGCCAAAGTATTTCTGTGAGATTTTCAGGTACGTGCCATCTTTTTTCATGTCATCTAATGCTTTGTTAACCGCGTCAACCAATTCCTTGCTGCCTTTGCGGAACATCAAGCCATTTTTTGAGGAATTAGGATCTTTGGCAACAATTTTGATGGGTGTATCTGGTTTTTGATGGAGCAGATCAAGCACGGACAAGCCATCATTGATTGTTACATCCACGCGTTTGGAGGCAAGCAAGTCAATCGCTTGGTTAAAGCCATCAACCCCAACGATTTCAGCGCCGTTTTTACGCGCGATATCCGTCAAGTTACTTGTTAAGGATTGTGCGGATTTGAGACCTTTGATATCCGAGAAGTTTTTAACAGTGTTGTTGTCTTTGTTAACCACTAGAACAGCGGATGAAACGATGTACGGGTTGGAGAAATCGTATTTTTCTTGACGGTCAGGTCGAATTCCTACTTCATTGGCAACCATATCGAAGCGTTTGGAATCCAGACCGGCTAACATCGCATCCCATTGAGTCTCTTGGAATTCTGGTTGAACGCCCAGACGTTTCGCGATTTCTGTGGCGACGTCTACATCGAAACCGGTCAACTTACCGGATTGATCATGGAACGTAAATGGAGCGTAAGTTCCTTCCGTACCAATTAACAGTTTGCCGTCTGCTTTTACTTTCTCCAACAGATTGGCAGGCTCTTTGGCGCTGCTGCTTGGGGCTTGTGTTGAAGGAGTTTGTCCCGCTTGTTGGTTAGCGGATCCGCAACCAACCAATGCGACGGATAATGCCAATATAGTCAGGACGAGTGATGAGAGTTTTTTAATCATGATGTCATCTCCTAGTATACCGATATGATTTAATGTTAATTAATTTATATGGTATTATTTATTTTGTCAACATACTTCTATTTCTTGCACCCATCTGCTATTATGTAATAGGTGATTTTGGGCGGTTGCTGAATTTGGTGAAGCGGCGCCTAATAATAACCAACGAGAGTTCGGGACCCCCTCCTCTCGCTAAACAAAACTAGGGGAGAGTTTCATAAGTGTTATATTTCTTGTGAGTATAACCACTCTCCACGCCTAATAGGGGTTTCCTTAGCGTGAAGGGTGGTTTTTTTTATTACCCTCACGATATCCTGTGGCAAAGTGAGGAAGATTTATGAGTCAAGTTGAGAGCGAGCGGGAATTGACCCGTTTCTTATTTCTAACCACATCGTTTGTCGCGTTGCTGGTGATCTCCAACATCGTGTCGGCCAAAGTCATTAACCTGTGGGGATTCATTCTGCCCGCAGCGGTAATCGGCTATCCGCTGACCTACCTGTTAACCGATACGATCAGTGAACTGTATGGAGAAAAAAGGGCGAAGCTGGTCGTGTACACCGGTTTTTGGGCCAATATCCTGATGCTATTGTTTGTTCAAGCGACGATTGCCTTGCCGCCCGCCGATTTCTGGCACAATCAAGAGGCGTATGTGACGATCCTGTCTTCGTCTTCACGAATTGTGGTGGCGAGTCTTTTATCCTATTTCATTGCGCAGATGCTGGATGTCAAAATCTTTCATGCGATCAAGCGCAAGACGGGCGAGAAGCACTATTGGCTGAGAAAGAATCTGTCGACCGCGGCGAGCCAGCTGTTGGATACTTCGATTTTTATCACCATTGCTTTCTATGGAACGATGCCTGCCGCGGCACTCTTCCAAATGATTTTCTTCCAATATATTGTCAAAACTGTAATCGCTGGAATTGATACTCCGATTTCCTATTTACTTGTGAATCAACTGAAATCAGGAGATCGCAAAAAAGTGGAGGTGGCATCCTAGATGGCAACATTTGATTTCCCAAGAAAAGTACAGAGGCTCCACGAAGATATTTCACCCGATCAGCTGCGGTATCACAATAAGCGTGTAGCTGTGACCAAAACCTTTACCTTCGATGCGGCTCATCACCTTCATATGTACGAAGGCAAATGCATCAATCTGCACGGACATACGTATCATCTGGAAATTATGATGAGCGGCTTTGTGAACGAGATTGGGATTAGCATTGATTTTGGCATGATTAAACAAATCTATGAAGAGATTATTAAGGATAAGCTGGATCACCGTTATTTAAACGAGACACTGCCGCCGATGAACACCACGGCGGAGAACATGATCGTCTGGATTTGGGAAGAAATTGACGCGTATCTTACGCGTGCCGGGCTCAAAGAATCTGGCTGTCGCATCGAGGAACTGAAGCTCTACGAGACGCCGACCAGCTATGCGACCTTAAAGCGGGAATGGATGGAGGAGTCTTAATATGTCACGACTTGCTTCCATCCATCCGGAACAATTGGAGATGAAACTGCCGATGGTGGAGATTTTCGCCACGGTTGAAGGAGAAGGTACGCGGGCGGGTTTCCCCACCACGTTTGTCCGCCTCTATAATTGCAACCTTCGCTGCACCTGGTGCGATACGGTTTACAGTTACGCCCCGCATCCGCCAGAATTCATGGCAACGGTTGGGGAAATTGTGGAACAGGTCGAGCAACTGGGCAACCATTATATCTGCTTGACAGGCGGGGAACCGCTGATGCACGGGGAGAAGTCCCTTGCCTTGATCGAAGCCTTGGCGGCAATTCCGTTGATTCGAGACATTCACATTGAAACCAATGGAGCGATTGAGCTTGCGCCATTCCATGAATTACGTGAACAAGTGGCAACCGTTCAGGAAAAAGTGCGCTTCATCATGGATTACAAGCTGCCCGCAAGCGGTGAAGTAGAACGGATGATTCCCGAGAATCTGAGCCTGCTGCAGTCACAGGACGAGTTAAAGTTTGTGGTGGCGGATGATCAGGATTTCGAGGCTGCCTTGGGCGTGCTGGATCAGCATCAGCCTCGCGCGCTGGCCTTGTTCAGTCCGGTTTGGGAGAGTATGCCGCCAGCTCGTTTGGTGGAGAAAATACTGCAAACAGGCCGCAAAGAAATCAAGCTGAACCTGCAAATTCATAAAGTGATCTGGCATCCTGATACCAGAGGAGTATAGGAGGGACACACATGTCAACGAAGAAAAAAGCTGTTGTGGTATTAAGCGGCGGTTTGGACAGCACGACCTGTATGGGAATCGCCAAAGAGGCTGGATATGAGCTTTATCCGCTTACCTTCGACTACGGTCAGCTGCATAACCGAGAAGTGGAACAAGCAAAGCAAATTGCAAGCTTCTTCGAGGTTCCCGCTCACAAGATCGTGAATATGGGCTTCCTTCGGGAGATTGGCGGGAGCGCGCTTACGGACGATTCGGTTGAAGTGCCAACAGACGGAGTGGAGGATGGAATTCCATCTACCTATGTGCCTGCTCGTAACCTGATTTTCCTTTCGCTTGCTACCGCTTATGCGGAGGTAATCGGAGCAGAGAAAATCTATGTGGGAGTAAGCGCGGTTGATTTCAGCGGCTATCCAGATTGCCGACCTGCCTTCATTGAATCGATGAACGAGACCATTAATCTGGCCACTCGAGTGGGTTCGGAAGGGACAGATCTTGTCATCGAGGCGCCACTTCAGCATTTAAGCAAGCAACAAACCATTGAGCTGGGGTTATCGCTTGGGGTTCCATACCATCTCACAACCTCCTGCTACCAAGGGGGAGATGAGGCTTGTGGCGTATGCGACAGCTGTCGTCTGCGAATCAAAGGCTTCAAGGAAGCTGGCGCAAAAGACCCGATTGCTTATGCAGTTTCCGTTGATTGGTCAAGCAAATCATAACTTAAGTTCATTAACCAATTTTAAAAAAACAAACCAAAGGGAGAGATTAAATCATGGCAACAGTAGAACACAACCACAGTAAGTACAACAACATTCGTTTTGATACCCAAGATTTGACAGCTATCATGGTCGATATTCTGGAGACCATTCCATATGAATATGTAGGCAAACATACTGAAATCATGATGCCGACCAATGAATTCACTTCCGTGTGCCCTTGGTCAGGATTGCCAGATTTCGCTGATCTCAAAATCTACATTGTACCGAATGAAAAATTGATCGAGATGAAATCATTGAAATACTACCTGACTTCCTATCGCAATGTTGGAATCTATCAAGAACATGCAACCAATCGTATCCTGAACGATCTCGTTGCTTGCTGCGATCCAATGTATATGCGAATTGAAGCTAATTGGAATGCGCGCGGAGGACTTGGAACCGAAGTAGTGGTAGAATACAAGAAAGAAGTTTAATCTACTATGAAAGATGGCCTTCTTCATCGATGAAGGAGGCTTTTGTTTCTAAAGGGAGACGACGGCATGAACGATTGGCGTTTGTATCACGATGGTACGAAGCAGGATCGTGAGGGTCTTGCTTGGCATGAAGTTCTAAGAGCGATTGCCGAATTGAACGGCAGCACGCATACATTAATTCACGCGGCATACGGTGAACACGTAGACCTCGTGGTCGCTGGCGGCAATGATGGTTTGGTCCTGGTGCAATGGAAGGAATACGATCCGACCGAGCAGCATTATATCTTGTCCACTAATCAACAGACGGGATTAATGAAACACTTAACCATCGAAGGCGAGGATGCGGCGTATCCCAACGAATGGTGTGTTCCTTTGGAGCAAGCCGTTCCGGTGTGCGGTGATCTTTTGCAAACCTGTGAGCGCCCTCAGGTAAACGAGCTTAACTGGCTTCGCATTGAATAAAGTAATTCCTTCAAAAAGATCGAGGTGATCAGTGCTATGCCTCGATCTTTATTCATAATGATCGGGGAGAATTCGACCTTGTTTGGAGTGTGCATTGATTGAAAGCCAACCCTAAGAAACCGAGTGGATTACTGCATTCATCATTCAGATTCGATAAAGTTACGCTTAATTTGTATCTGCCCTCGCCTGATCTTGAGCTCTACATAGAACACTATTGGATCGTCAAATGGGATTTAAGAGGTCAGGAGCCATTCGTTTCAGAGAACCTGCCCCATCCTTCCGTTCACCTTGTAATTGATGAAGGAGTATCCCAAATCGTAGGGATCGTAAAAGAAAAATTCTCAAGGCTTCTTCAAGAGAAGGGCTTTGTATTCGGCATCAAATTCAGGCCAGGCGCTTTTTATCCATTCGTGAACATTCCCGTTTATCAATTCACAGGTCGTTCGATTCCAGCACATGATGTTTTTGGGGCGGACATCGCTCAGCTTGAGGAGACAATCCTTTCGACAGATGATGAAAGCGAAATGGTTAAGTGCTCCGAAGTTTTCATTCGTAAACGGCTGCCTCGGCATGACGAGTCTGTGACGCTCATTAAGACGATTGTGGACTTCGTAATGTCCGATCGGGAGATTATTACCGTCGAAGACATTGCGAGCAGGTTCAATTGTTCGACAAGAATGCTGCAGAGACTGTTTAAAAAGTATGTCGGTATCAGTCCCAAATGGGTCATTCAGCGCTATCGGCTCCTTGAGGTAGCAGATCATTTGGCGAGCAGCCATTCTCCTACATGGTCGCAATTTGCGAGCGATTTGGGGTATTACGACCAGAGCCATTTCATCAAAGACTTTAAGAGCATCGTCGGATTATCTCCCGAGGAATACGTAAGGAAGAACAGCAGAGTATGATGCTCGGTAGTCTTCCTCCGTTGATCAAATCTTCTCGTTTTTTAAAGATAAGGTTCTTGTCCTTTTTCCATCCAATCGTCGCGAGTTGGGCCATAGATTCCTGAAGGCCGTAATCCTGCTTGACGCATAAGCACGGTCATCTGAGCGCGATGATGCACTTCATGCTGAACCAATAGATGCAACAAATTAGCGTTTGACCATTCTTCGCCGTGCATGTCTTGTGTCATCTGCAACGTAGCGTCGGTCCACTGGGTTTCTACTGCGTGAAGCAGCGCTTGCGATACTTTTTTATATTCGCTTGCGATTTTTAGTGCGGAAGTGGGCGCCAGTTCTTCACCGTCTGGCTTTTCGAATTCTAAATACCCCTCTTTGGAAACGCTGCCAATGACCTGTGTGATATGCCATGCGATCTGTCCTAAGGGTCTATGATCCGGGGTAATCGATTGCTGCAACGATTCGTCCGTCAGGGCATCCATTAATCGCCCGGTTGCAGCTGATTCCATCTTCCATTCTTCAACGAATTCACGAATTGTGTGATACATCTGTTCTTCCTCCTTAAACGATCTTTGTTAAGTAGTTGATGTTGTTATTGGACAGTTTACTTCATGCTTGAGAAGCCTGTATTGTAAAAAAGCGACAATTGCACTTATTCTCTGAACCAATGCCATAAGCTTGCCTTTGACGCATACTCATCCATAGGAGGTACTTGCTACCATGATAGAAGTAATGAAATCACTCGGAGTTGGTCTCATATTTGGTGTTCTCGTTTCACTCTTTCGCCTGCCTTTACCCGCTCCACCTACACTGGCAGGGGTTATGGGGATTGTGGGTGTGTACCTTGGGTATGTCATCGTTTCTCAATTCATGAAATAAAATATAATATTCATCCGAGAAGATCTCATGAAGACGATTGAATATTTGCTATACTAATCTGGTACATAGATGTTGATTCACTAGATAAATTATGAAGGTATATGAAACGTTTTGGCGGCAAGTACAGTCAAAAATTACAAGCAGGCATTCGAATCAACGAAAGGAGATAACCTAATGGCGAAAAGAAAACTAGCGGCAATCCTGGTCAGTCTCAGTCTGCTTGTTGCAATTCCGACGCAAGCGCAGACTGTTAAACCACAAGCTCAACCCATACCGCTCCAACTGAAGATGGACAATCAGGTTGTACATTTGATGGAGCCCTTACAGTCTTATCATCAGCGAACCATGATATCACTGAATGATCTGGCGACTCTTGTGCATGGTACTACCTCAAAATCAAACGGGATCTTTACCTTAACGGTGAATTCAACCGAAATCGATTTTGATCCCAAGTCCAATGAAATCCGATTAGGCGGCCGCGGGTCAGCCTGGACGAAGATTGATCAAGGTGCGGTTCAAGTAAGCGGATCCACTGTATTGGTGCCGCTTCGCTTCGTTTTTGAGAACCTTGGATATAAGGTTGCGTTTGACCAGACCACTCGAATGATTTCCATTGAACCGAAGGGGGAACTTGACGTGTTCAAAAGTGTGAAGCTGGAAGAATTAACAGCGGATGAGAAGGAATTTGTTGAGGAGAACAGACGTGTCGAAGGCATTCATCAAAAGGGAGATCTGATCGTCATTGCCCGTGGTGAAGTACCCAATCCAGGTCATGGGATAGAGTTTGTGGAGCAAAAGGGAGGCTGGGAACAAGTGAGCCTCTATGTTGAACTCACGAAGCCGGAACCAGGCAAGATGTATCCACAAGTCATCAGCTATCCGTATCTGGTAGGCAAAATGAAGCTGGCTCCATACACCACCGTAACCGTCGTCAATTCAAAAGATCGTACTGTCTTGTTCCAAAATAAAAAGACCAAGTAAGAAGTTGAAGTCACAGGTTGTCGCCTGTGGCTTATTTTTTTCTTCCATTCGCGTAAGCCCATTGAGTTCGGCCCCCCGATGAGAGGGGGTAGAGGGACGAAGACTTTTCTTATCCAAATATTCCTCTTTTTTGTAATAGATTCACGGTATATACTAGTAATTGTTTTTATATCCAAATCTATACAAATCGGAGGAAAAATTCGTGAAAAAAGGAACAAAGGTCATGGCTGCGCTTGTAGCTATATCGCTCCTCGCGCCCGCACAAGTATGGGCAGATCAAAACAATCACGAACAAGCAAAAGAAAACTGGAAGAAAGAGCAACAGCTCCTGATGCCTGGAATGTGGAACCCCGGTCAGAAGCAAGATCAAGCATTTCCAACACTTCACTCCAATCAATTGTTCACCAAATCTAAGTCTTCGGCAAAGCTTCAAATGAACAAGCCGTTGATGCAGCAGCTAGACGGGAAGAAGAAAAGTGTCTCTATCAAATCCGTCCCAAAAGACATGAAAAACAGCCTGGATAACGTGTATAAGATTTTTCACAAGCTGAAGGATATGAAGCTGGTCCATGCGGAGATTTTGTTTGAGTCCGATGAGTATCCAGAGCTATGGGGTTTTGACTTTGCTGTTGAGAATAAAAAAGGCCGCATCGACCAACGAGCTAGTGTCGCTATAGTGGCGAATGACGGAACGGTTCTTCACTATTATTATGATGATTCCAATGCGAAGCCTGGCAAAGCGCCAACCGAGAAGGAAGCCAAGGATCAAGCGAGCGTTTTCTTGGAAAAGGTGCTGGGGAAAAAAGCATCCCAATATGTGATTGATCGTGTTTCCATTTATCATGACAGAGAAGACGAAGAAGAGGATACGGGAGAAGCGCGTGTTGATTTTCTCCGTACAATCAACGGTATTCCGTTTGATGGTCGTGGTGTCGGGCTTTACGTGAATGGAGACGGTGATATTAATGGATACTTCTGCAACTATGATACATTTGCGTTAAAAGAATCCGATTTCCCTGATCCCAAAAAAGCCATTCAACCTGGTGAGGTCAAGAGCCATTACCTGAAGCTGATAGATATGAACCTTGCTTATCGTAATGAACAGATTGTGGAATACAATGAAAAAACAGACGAAATCAAAACAAAACCAGTTTTGAAATATGTGCCTTCCTTCATCGGGGCAATGGATGCTATTACAGGCAAAAAAGCAACGATCTTCGATAGTAAAGATGAAGTGAAACCGGAAAATATCAAATTGCAACCAGAAGGCAAGGTCCTGTCAGCTTCCGATCGCGCTGAAGCGGAGGCTGTCTTAAAAAGCCAATTCAAGATTGATGTGACTGGTTGGGAATATGATCAAAATTCAGATGATGAAGACCAAGATACTCGTTCTTCTGAGTACCTGCAATACAATTGGAATTTATGGGATAAAGAACATGGGGAAGAAGTCTTTCTGATGGCGAATAAGAAAACCAATCAGGTGCTTGCCTATTCCCACAACATCTACAAGAGAAAAAAGGAAGATCAGAAGGTAATCTCCAAGGAAGAAGCGAAGAAAATCGCACTGGATACATTCCAAACATTCGCGAAGACTAGTATGAACGAAGCGCAATTGTCACTCGCGATGGCTCCGATGGATGAGCAAGATTTGCCTTCTTGGGTCGACAAAGAGAAATTGCCTAATAATTGGAATACAGATAACTACCTGTTTTTCTTGAACGAATTGTATCAAGGGGTACCAATTGATGATAGCGGCTATGCCGTTGTGGTAGATGCCCATTCGGGTGAGGTTCGCGAAATCGCTTTTGCCGATAATAGCATCAAGCTTGCTCTGCCAGATAACAAGGGTACAGTATCTGCGACGAAAGCGAAAACAGCACTGGGAAATAATTTGATGTTTGATGCCGTATACGAGTGGCCGAATTTCTATGGTCAAAAAACACCGGAACCAATGCTAATCTATGGGGCTATTCCACATTACGATGGTTACATCGACGCCTTCACAGGTAAATTGGTTCGTGTGAAGATCAACAAGTAGATCCATCGGCGTTCTTCAGTCGTTCGGCTATTGTGCTCGATAATCAGATATGGTAATATTTATGGAAATTAAATTCTTGGATAAAGGAGGTGCAGTACGTTGATCGGTTCCATTTATGCGTGGTTTATCGTTGAAATCACCAGTATGACACATGATTTTTTGGGTCAAGGGGGAAGTCTGCCCTTTTACAGTCATACAACTGAATGGATCTGTAGTTAGGCGTACCTGCATCAGCCCTTCAAATGTTTACCGATGATGCCACAGGTTGCTGCCTGTGGCTTTTTTGCGTCCAATTTTCAAGGCTCGTCTTGACTTCAGTCGAGGGCCTTTAATCCAAGGAGGAATTCATGATGATCGTAGCTGGTATTCAAAATGTAAGTAAAAATTATGGGTACAATCCCGTGTTGCAACAAATATCATTCGAAGTGACATCAGGTGAACGTGTGGGCATTGTTGGACCGAATGGAGCCGGCAAAACAACTCTGTTTCGGATTCTGTGCGGAATGGAGTCAGCCGATTCCGGACAAATTTTTCGAGCCAAAGGAAGCCGCTGGGCATATTTGCCGCAGACACCCGTGTATCCGACTGGTTGGACAGCCGAAGAAGTCATCCGCAGCGCGTTTCATGAAGCGACTCAGATTTCCCATAAGATGAGAGAGCTGGAGCAGCAGATGAGCGAAGAAACCACACCAGAACAACTAGAGAAGTGCATTAATCAGTACCAACAATTACAGGAAACATATGAACAATTGGATGGGTATCAGATTGAGACGAGAATTGCGCAGGTCACCAATGGTTTAGGGATCAGCGCTAAGATGCTTGCGACGCCATTTGAACAGTTAAGCGGCGGAGAAAAAACCAAAGTGGGTCTGGCCAAAATTTTGTGTGAACAAAGCGATGTCCTGTTACTGGATGAACCGACCAATCACCTGGATGTGGAATCGATGGAGTGGCTGGAGAGCTTCTTGCTTGATTATCAAGGAGCGATTCTGGTGATCTCTCACGACCGCTTTTTCCTCGACGCGGTTGCTACTGTAATCTGTGAAGTGGATGGCGGGGAACTCGAAGTCTATCAGGGCAACTACTCCAGCTTTGTCAAAGAAAAAGAAGAGCGTTTGCTCAGGCAGTTCGCCCAATATGAGGAGCAGCAGAAAAAAATCAAACAGATGAAAGAAACGATCAAACGCCTGAAAGAATGGGGAAACCGCTCGAATCCACCCAATGCGGGTTTTCATCGCAGAGCCAAAAGTATGGAGAAAGCGTTGGAACGCATGGAAAAAATAGATCGTCCCAAAATGGAAAATACACGGATGGGACTTCAGTTTCATCAAACGGACCGCAGCGGCGAGGAAGTGGTGGTGTTATCGGGAGTCACCAAGTCCTATGGAGAAAAACAACTATTTCAGGACGCAGATCTGCTGCTGCGGTATGGGGAACGAAAGGCGTTACTCGGTCCTAACGGCAGCGGGAAGTCGACACTGCTGAAAATCGTGTTGAATCAGGTAACGCCTGACCAAGGCAAGGTGAAGGTGGGCAATAGCGTAAAGGTCGGGTACCTTTCCCAGCAGGCGTTGGAAGGTGACCCCAAGCGCAGGGTGATTGACGTCCTGCGTGAAACGGTGCTGATCAACGAAGCGGAAGCGAGGCATGTACTGGCCAAATTCATGTTTTATGGAGAGCAGGTATTTAAACGACTAGAGAGCTTGAGCGGCGGTGAGCGAATGCGGCTTCGTCTTGCCCAGCTGATGCATCAAGATATCAATCTGTTAATACTCGATGAACCGACCAACCATCTCGATATTGACGCGAGAGAGACATTGGAGGAAGCGATAGCGGATTTCCGCGGTTCTCTCTTCATCGTTTCTCATGACCGGTACTTCCTGCAAAAGATTGTAGATGGCGTTTTCTGGCTCCAGGAAGGCGGAATCACGCATTATCACGGGCGGTATCAGGAGGCGAGGGCAAAGTACCAACAAGAGCGCAAATCACCGGGGGATGGGGCGGTTAAACAACAAACAAAGCAATCAGATAAGGAGCGGCCTACTGCCAAAGAATCTACGCCCGCAATGCCTCTCCCCGCGGCCGAAGTACCCAAAGAAACCAAGGAAACGCGGAGAACCAATTCGTTTAAACTTCAGCAAACCGAACAGCAGATTGCCGAGTGTGAGAGCAGGCGAGAGGAATTACACCAGCTGCTTCACTCCGATTGCAACGACTACGACCAGCTTCAGAAGTGGCAACAAGAAGTGGAGGAATGTAATCAAAAAATTGAAGAGCTGTATGATCTGTGGTATCAGTTGCAGGAATAAACCATTCTCGATTATTGGTCGGTTGGGGCAAGTTCGTCTTTCTCCAACCGAAAAAAATTGTGGTCAAGTATCGGAACATTCTGATAGACATCGAGGCGTGAACAATGCCTGACATCTTCCGCAAAACCGAATTCCCTCAATTCACGGCCGCTGCCACATTCCCAGAGGAGCTCAGCTATTTTTGACTCGGAAGAATGAAACGCTCCAATGCAGACCTGCGCTTCGGGAGACTTGCTTCCATCTAATTTGGAGAGAATCGCGCCAGCGCCTAAATAATCTTCTATGGCTGGTCTCAACCCATTTTCATCAGCTTGTACCTGATTCCAATGCTCACCGCAAGGCACAACGGTGATGTTAGCTCCAGTTTTGGATTGGAGTCGATTGGCCGTGTGTGCAACTGCCGAAGCATTCAACAGACTGCCAACGAGCAGTGCGGGTACTTGTGAAGCCAGCCAGGTGCAGGCTGCTCCATTTAACGAGCATAGTACGAATTTGTTGCCAGCATGTTCGGCACCGAAAGAAACGGGGGATAAAGAAGGCTTCCCTAATCTTGCGGCCTCAGCTCTTCCCAACAACAGCTCAGCGCCAACCAAGTTTGCGTAGTTGGCTGCTTGTTCGTTAATAGGAGGTGGATACGGATAAATAATCGCGCCGAAGTGAAGCGCGGTTACGACGGTAGAAGAGAAGCTGAGCACATCTACGATGATTGTGATGTCGCCACGCTTCGCAGCCTCTCTTGCTCCGCGTTTTCCCCATTCGATTCGGCACGTAAAAGGATGTTGTTGAAACATAGGCTTCCCTCCAGTTATGTAAAGTAAATTTTTTGGAATTTAATTCATCTCGGTCGGGCAAAATATAATTCGGGACTGGCGTTAGTAATGGAATAGCGCTTCCCAACAACTAATCGAGGGAGTGAGAAGCATGGCTGAAAACAACGAGCGCAATCAGAATGAAGCTAGCGGCCACAATACCACGAATGCGGCGGACGTTGACACTGGTGAAGCTGTAGGTACGGTAGGTGGTGCTGTAGCAGGTGCTGCGGTGGGGTCCATTTTGGGACCGATTGGTACAGTTGCGGGAGCCGTCGTTGGCGGTGCATTAGGTAACGAGATGGGCGAGGGTGTAGACGGTTCCACGAATAACGCGAATAACGAGCAAGGTTCTATGGAAAGTAACGCCAACTCGAGCAACGTCAATTCGAACAAAACAGAATAAAAAATGAGAATGCCAGCAAGTTGAGGGGTGCGGGGAAACCTGCACCCCATTAACTTGATTCCATAACCCCATCTTTGGAATAACTGAAAAAATAAGCTACAGAAAAAAGGAGAAATTCTTTCAGGGAATTTCTCCTTTTCCTTAAATCTTCTATGCGTTTGGATTAATTTTTGGCAGCCGATCCTTGCTCATCTGGAACCAGATCAGCAGAATGATCATTAACACCGCACCCAGAATAAATGGAGAGTTCTTGAGGACTTCGTAAAGGGATCCAGCTACCAATGGACCAAGAATACGTCCCAAGCTGTCCATCGAGCTCATGGTCCCGGAGGTAATGCCCTGTCCTTGAGTGGTTCGTTGGGTAATCATTGCGGTGGAAGTCGCTCGAATCATCCCTTGTCCGGCACCGAAGAGGGAGAGGACTAATGAGAAGGTCCAGAAGTTTGTACCGAAGTTAACCGAGACAAACCCGAGAACATATAAGAACAAGCCAACTGCAAGAATTGTGGGTTCACCGTAAGATTTGACCAGTTTGCCTATAAATCCGCCCTGGATGATGGCAGCAATGATACCCATCACAAGGAACATGTATCCTAAGTCCTCTGATGATAAACCATACAGTTCATTGATATACAAGGCAAATACCGCTTCAAACCCGGCGAAGACAAAGGAAACAATGAACAACACATTGTACATAAGAGACAAAGGCCCCGTAAGAGCTTGTAAAGGATTGCCCCGTTTTTCTCGAACGATATGACTACGTTTTTCCTTTGGAAGGCTTTCAGGAAGCATAGCCAGAACGAAGAAGAACGTGATAAATGCAACAATTCCCGAAGCGAAAAACGGATAAGAATAATGATTTTGTCCCAACACACCGCCAATTGCCGGTCCGAATACGAAGCTTAATCCCACACCGGCACCGATAATCCCCATCCCTTTGGAACGCTCTGTAGGCGGGAGCCAGTCGGCAACGATGGCTGTTACAGTCGGAACGGCAGCCGCCGAAATAATTCCGGAGAGAATACGATAGATCAGCATCTCAGGGTATGAGCTGGCGAGTCCAAACAGAACAAAGGTACAGGAGAAACCGAGTAATCCGAATAAAACTAACGGCTTACGGCCAATTCGGTCGGATAGAGCACCCCAGATTGGCGAGAATATGAATTGCATGATGTTGTAGCTGGCAAATAATATGGAAATTTGTAATGGCGACGCTCCAAGATTTTTGGCGAAAAAGGGCATGACGGGGATGATGATCCCGAAGCCAAGCATCATGAGGAACATGGTAATAAATAGAAGCAGAAGATGTTTCTTTTGCATGAACCTTACCTCTTTCAATAAGGGAATAAAACGTTTGGGATAAACGTCTCTACCTCTTTAGTATATGTTTTGAATGTGAACATCTGATGAACAGCTTTGCTTATAAAATACGTGAAGGAATCTGGGAAGTCAAGGTAATCATAGACAGTAAAATGGCTTGATTCGTGCTATAATTTTAGGCTAGAAAGCAGTTGATAATTGAGGTGTATACATAATGAAGAGAAACATATTGGCTTACTACGCGTGGGAAGAGGATTTATGGCTGGATGAGTTTCTGGATCGCTTCCGTGAAGTGAATGCCATGGTGCCCACCCCGAAGTCGCTTCAATCGCTTCAAGACGAGATCAAGGATGATCATGAACAAAGTTTGATTATCGTGGTGAACGTCGGCGAAGGCAAGCAAGAGACCGAGCAATTCCTGAAGGCTTTGGTTCAAACTCCGCTCTACTCGGCAATTCCCTTGTTCTTTGTCGGATTAAATAGTGAAGAAGAGAAACAGGAGTGGATCAAGCGTTATCCTAATGCCAAGGGCATCGTCGTGGTTGAACACACATGGGACTATGACTATGAACCAATTATGCGGCAAATAGAAGCGGAGTGGAAGCAGTGAGGGGAAAGCCGGAACAATTTAACCTGCAAGAGTTTCTGCGTCGCTTTGGCATACTGATTTATACCGGGGATCCTGAAGGTGACTGGATATTGATCGAGGACGAAGTGAGAGAGTTACGGCAGATGGGAATCATTGACGACGAGGAGTACACGACGGCGATGATCGAAATCCGGAAGGCGAAGCGGTCTTGATTTTGGGATTGAATGGATGAACCTTCCTTTAAAATGAAACTTTTATGGCGGAATCCCCGCTAAAATCAATCGGATATGGCATAATAGGTAAGAATGCAAAATGTCATGCAAATACTTTTTTATTCATCTGGTGGCTGTGTTATAATCACACTGCCAATAATACGCAGGGAGGATATATTGAATGACCACTCAGCAAGCAACCGTAGATCAATTAGCGATTAATACACTGCGCACCCTCGCCATCGATGCAATCGAGAAAGCGAATTCCGGACACCCAGGAATGCCGATGGGCGCAGCGCCTATGGCTCATGTTTTATGGAGCCGCTACATGAAAGTTAACCCATCCAACCCAAGCTGGATCGATCGTGACCGCTTTGTATTGTCTGCTGGCCATGGCTCTATGCTTTTGTACTCGATGCTGCACCTGATGAAATACGACGTTTCTATTGAAGATTTACATAACTTCCGCCAATGGGGCAGCAAAACTCCTGGTCATCCTGAATTTGGACATACAGCTGGTGTAGACGCGACAACTGGTCCTTTGGGACAAGGGATCGCAACCGCTGTAGGGATGGCGATGGCTGAACGTCATTTGGCTGCAACCTACAACCGTGATGGTCATGAAATCGTGAATCACTACACCTATGTAATCTGCGGAGACGGAGATTTGATGGAAGGCGTATCCAGTGAAGCCTCTTCTTTGGCAGCACATCTGCAACTCGGCAAAATGATCGTCTTGTACGATTCCAACGACATCTCCCTTGATGGAGAATTGAAACGGTCCTTCTCTGAGAATGTAGCGCAGCGCTATCAGGCGTATGGCTGGCAATATCTTCGTGTGGAGGATGGTAACGATTTGGCAGCGATCGATGCGGCAATTGCCGAAGCGCGCCAAGATTTGAACCGTCCTACATTAATTGAAGTGAAAACAACCATTGGTTATGGAAGTCCGAATAAAGGTGGTACTTCCGCATCCCACGGCGCACCGCTCGGAAAAGAAGAAATCAAACTAACCAAACAAAATTACAACTGGGATGTGGAAGCACAGTTCCACGTACCAGCAGAAGTAAATGAGTTGTTCGAAAACCTGGCAAAACAAGGTCAGCAACGTCAACAAGAATGGCAAGCTCAATTTGATGCTTATGCCAAAGCTCATCCTGAACTTGCGAAACAATTTGCTCAAGCGATAAGTGGTGAATTGCCAGCAGGATGGGATGCGGCACTTCCTAAATATGAAGTGGGCAGCAAATTGGCAACCCGCGTGGCTTCCGGTAACGCAATCAACGGTTTGACTCAAAATGTGCCATTCTTGATCGGTGGATCAGCTGACTTGGCTCACTCTAACAATACCTTGATCAAAGATGGCGGTAATTTACTCCCAGGCAGTTACGAAGGCAAGAACATCTGGTTCGGTGTTCGTGAATTCGCGATGGGTGCGGCAATGAATGGTATGTTGTTGCACGGCGGTTTGAAAGTGTTCGGCGGTACTTTCTTCGTATTCTCTGACTACGTACGCCCCGCTGTTCGTTTGTCCGCTCTCATGAAACAACCGGTGATCTACGTGTTCACGCACGATTCCATCGCGGTTGGTGAAGACGGACCAACTCACGAACCAATCGAGCATTTGGCTGCGTTCCGCGCGATGCCAGGACTCAATGTAATGCGTCCAGCAGATGCGATTGAAACAAACGAAGCTTGGCGTTATGCGTTAAGCAGCAAAGATGAGCCTACTCTGCTTGTGCTCACTCGTCAAAACCTGCCGGTAATGGCTGAAACCACAGCGAAAGCGGCAGAAGGTATCCAAAAAGGCGCTTATGTACTTGCTGATGCAGAGAACGGACAACCTCAAGTCATCTTGCTTGCGGCTGGTTCCGAAGTATCGCTCTGTATGGAAGCTCGCGAACAATTGGCATCTCGCGGAATTCAAGCGCGTGTTGTCAGCATGCCTAGCTGGAGCTTGTTTGAGCGTCAATCTCAAGAGTACCGTGACTCTGTCATTCCTCCAAGCGTCAAAGCTCGCGTTGCCGTTGAGATGGGTTCTCCGCTTGGTTGGCATCGATGGGCGGGAGATCATGGTGTCGTCATCGGCATCGATACATTCGGAGCGTCTGCACCAGGTGAACGCGTGATGAAAGAATATGGCTTCACTGTAGACAACGTAGTGGAACATGCGCTGCGTGTAATGAAATAAATAGTCGTGATTAATCGAAAGCCTTTCTCTAATCAACGGAGAAAGGCTTTTTTACCTGATTTTGCGGGCATGTGGGCATTTTTTACGGTCGACAAATGAGAGGTGCTGTGGAATGATAGATATTTAGAGGTGATATATAAAAGGTGAGCTTGGAATTAACTCCTCATGTCGGAAGATCACAGAAACTTTTTGGCGAAATTTCCGTCTATAGAAGGGGAGAGAGGAAAGAGACCAGGAGGTACATCATGGCTCAAGCCAAGAAAAAAACAAAAAAGAAAAATAGATTCCTCATGTTTGTTATTTCGTTTATTGCTTTGCTTATGTTTTGCGTAGTAGGGGGATATTTCGCGCTGCTCTATGCGGGCGGTCAGATGGTTGATATGACGAAGCTAGAGGACATCAAGCTGGAGCCTACCGAGCTGTACGATAAGTTTGGTACCAAGGTTGGCAATCTATCATCAAAAGAGAATAATCGGACCTATGTGAAATACACGGACATCCCGAAGCACGTGATAGATGCGTTCATCTGTGTAGAAGATAAACGATTCTTCGAGCATAACGGTGTCGACATGGTGCGTGTAGCGGGTGCGATTTTCAAAGACCTTACGAAAGGCGAGTTAGCGGAAGGTGGAAGTACCATTACGCAGCAGTTGGCTCGTAACGTTTTTCTCAGCAATGACAAGACATTCTGGCGTAAAACCAAAGAAATGAGTATCGCGATCAACCTTGAGCAGCATTTCTCCAAAGAGGAAATTATGGAGATGTATTTGAACAAGGTGTATCTTGGTCACGGGGTATATGGGATCGGAAATGCCGCTCAGCTCTATTACGGGAAGAACGTAAAGGATCTGACGCTGGATGAGGCGGCAATGCTTGCGTCTATTCCGAAAGGACCGTCCATCTATTCGCCGTTCAACAATCCGGACAAAGCGAAGGAAAGACGTGACACCATCCTTCGACTGATGATGGAACAAGGTGTCATCACCAAGGCAGAAAAAGAACAAGCGCAACAACAACCTCTCCCTAGTAAAAAGGTTGTTCTGCCGGGCACGATTAATCCAAGCTACGCGTCCTATGTGGATTATGTGGTACAGGAAGCCGAAGAGAAGTACAGCATCAGCGAGGATATGCTTTATCGCGGCGGCTGGAAAATCTATACTTCATTAGATCCGAAAATGCAGGATTCTATGGCGAATGCTTTTGCCAAAGACAGCTTGTTCCCGAAAGACGGTCCGAAGCAGAAAGTTGAGGCGGGAATGGTCGTCGTCGATCCAAAAACAGGCGGTGTAGCCGCCATGATGGGTGGACGAGGTTACACGCATAAAGGCTTCAGCCACGCGACGGATATGCGCCGTCAGCCGGGTTCTTCGTTCAAACCGCTTGCTGTTTACGCGCCAGCGTTTGACACGGGTAATTGGAATGCGGGATCTTCCCTGCCAAACAACAAGCAGGATTTTGGCGGTTATAAACCAAGCAACTGGAACGGTAAATACAGTGACTCCGTCAACCTGCAATACGCGGTGGAGCAATCGCTTAACATTCCGGCTGTCTGGCTGTTAAACGAAATCGGAATCGGCAAAAGTCTTGATTATTTGAAAAAATTCGGTATTCCGCTGGAGCCAGACGATCGCAACCTGGCCATCGCTTTGGGGGGCTTGAGCAAAGGGGTCTCTCCATTGATCATGGCTCAAGCGTATACGGCTTTTGATAATGGCGGTGTCATGAGTGAAGCGCATGCCATCACCTCGATAAAAGATGAGAATGACAATGTAGTAGCAACGGCCAAAGTCAATCAGACTCAAGTCATCTCTCCAGACACGGCTTGGAGAGTCCATGAATTATTGCGGGCTGTCGTCACCAACGGAACAGGGAAAGCCGCTAACATGGATCGTCCGGTTGCCGGTAAAACAGGGACGACACAATCCCCATTTGGCGGCTCCAATGTCAATAAAGACGCTTGGTTTGTAGGCTATACGCCAGAATACGTGGGAGCTGTCTGGATGGGCTTCGATAAGGAAGACAGAGACCATCTCATGCGCGATGGTAGCTCGAAGACCGCGAAACTATTCAAGGAAGTATTCCGAGACGGACTTAACGGTACGGACATTACGCCATTTACACCACCAGGTGGCATACGAGATACCCAACCGGTAGAGACAGCCAAACCAATCACACTGGAAGCGACTCTGGCAATGGAGAACAACGAGCCTAAAGTCGTGTTAAGCTGGTCGGGCTCAGATGCTAAGGACCTCACTTATGACGTGTATCGTTTCCTTGATTCACCTGACAACAAGGAGCTTCTGGTGGCTGGTCTTAAAGATACGAAGTTTGTTGATCCAGTGAAGGGAGCTAAGATCTACCAGTACTTGATTGTTGCCCATAAAGCAGATGGTACGGATGGTCCTTCTTCCAACGTAGCAAAGGTTGATATGTCTCAAATCGATCAGATGCTGAAAGATGACGCGAATCAACAACAACAAGAAAACAACACGCCAACGGATCAGCAAGGGAACAACAACCCTGAGAATAAGCCGGCGGACATTCCAAACACGGATAACGGGGGAACGAACACAGACAACAATAATTCGTCTGGCAAACCAAACGGCTCAGACAATCAAGGCCCTTCAGACAACAATAACCAAGGCAATACGAACGGGACAGTCGATCCCAATAGTCCGCCTTCAGGCAATCAGACCCCAGACCAGCCAACAAATGGTCAAGGGAATGGTCACTAGCGGTAGAGGATCACTATTTCAACTTCCTGCAACGCGTGATACAATTAACCTACATCCAAAAAGCGGTCAGTCAGAGAGAGCGACTTAACGAGGGAGGATAATCACATGTCCGATAAACAACAAAATTTACACGAGTTTTTTGCTGGAAAACTGGAAAGCTCAAAAATTCACTTCGAACGGGCACTTGATTGCAAGCATACAGATTTCGATAATCTGTACCCATACATGAACGAACAACCGCAGTTCTTCTGGTATAAACGTTATGTCGCGTGGTCTGAGCTGCTCACGATTGTGAAGCTCGCGGATGAGCTTGGAATCGAGTGGCAAACCCATTTCTCTGAACAGCAAATCAGCTTCATTCAGGGCAAAGTGCTACAAGGTAAAGTCCTGGATAACTGGTATCCTGGCGGGGATAATCACGAGGAAGAGAGCGTTAGTTCGCTGGAAGAGTAAGACCAATAAAATAACAGGACAGCATCTCATTGGAGGTGCTGTCCTTTTTTGCTCTAATGCAACCAATGATAAACCGTTTGCGGAGTCTCCTCGTCGGCACCAGCAGGCAAGAGAAACGAAAGCGCGTTCGACCAAATAGCGGGAGGCGCCTCCTGTGAGGAGATGATCACTTCCGTGCCTGGAGAGACAAACGAATATAGCTCCTCAACGTCTTGGTTGTGTAATCGGACACAGCCCAACGACTCAGAATGACCGATGCTGTCCGGCTTGTTGGTGCCGTGAATCGCATAATCATTGGCAAATAATAGACCGCGTGTGCCAAACACATGGTTGTGCCCTTGGGGATTGTTAATCTTTTGCAGAACCCGATAATACCCTACAGGAGTCGAGTGATCTCTGCCAATCCCTATCGAATAGCGGCGTACCACATGTGAACCGCTCATCAAAGTCAAGCGGTAAGAAGATTGTTGAATATAGATCGAGAGTGGTTCTAATGGCGTTAACGGCTCCGGGTAATGCAAAAGAGGGATGACTCTGCGCAGGCTGCCCCACACATCTTTTGGATCAAAGGTAGTGGGATGATAGGGCCACTCTTGATTCGTCATACGCGTCGGCTGATCCCCACCCTTGCTTGAGCGTTCGCCCCCCTGAATCGCATGCTGAGGAATATAGCTAAGGACATTTTGTGGATAAGGTTTATCCAGGTCGGATAACGTTTCGGGCAGCTTGCCTGCCAATTGATACTGTCTAAATAGTGCGTTGCGCAGAGTGAGCACTTTTGCTAACGCTATCTGTTCCTTGGCCAAGGCAATTCTAGAGGCTTGAAGCGACGTGTCATTGTCGCAATTGCATGGAGCTGGATACCATTTTTCCAGCGTGAAGTGTTTCAATGACGGATTATAGTCAAGCATGCCGCGAATTTGTCCAGGTTTGTAGAAAACCAGCGGGGTAAAGAGTGGAAGTCCCTCTACTTCATTGATCACCAGAAGCGTGTAAGGCTTGTCATAGGTGAAGTTTCGGCGCGACAAGAAGGAAAGCAGCTGCTTGCTCGCTTGACTGTTGGACATGGAAGAAGGAACCGCAATCACTTCGGTATGCCGGTCGCTTCGATCTGTGGATTGGCGGGCAAACTGCTGATCGTCCGCTAATGGATTCGGTTGAACGAAGACCGACAACAAAGTGAGGAAGAACAACAGAGCAGCCACTCCTCGGCGTATGGAGGCAAGTCTGCTCTGTCTTTTTTTCGCTCGAAGTAAACGATGGTACGCATCACGCGCTTCATCTGTATATTTGTCGGATTGCTTGCACCAGGCCGCCCGGCGATAAGCGTCCAGCGCCTTGTCGTTTTGGCTGCGCTTTTCCCATTCACGACCTAGATGAAGCCATCCAATTGCTTCATTGGGGTGATGATTCGTGTAATCACGGTAAAAGGCCAGCTCGTCTACGTCAGGATACTGCATTAAAAATGTTACTTTTGCTTGATAAAAGTCGGCCGAATTCACAATCGCTCCCCCCTATCAAACATATCGGAAACAAATGGGGAACGTATTAGGGTCTTGGATTAATTCCTGCAAGATTCGCTTGCGAAAAAAAGAACCGGCACACGCATGCCGGCTCTTCCGTCGTTCCATTATGGGAGGTAAATCGCTTCTGTCCGATAGATCCGTTGACCTCGGCTGGAGAAACGATGCTCGTACTCGGTCATGACATTTTCTTCCGCCAAATCGGATTGGTGCAAATCAAACGTGATGTTGCGCAATTGAAAACGTTCGTGAGAAAGCTCATTGAGCGAGAATTCAAAAAGTCCCTCATTGTCTGTTTTAATATGAATTTCACCAGTTGGCTTCAACACTTGCTTGTACATTTTCAAGAAATCGCGATAGGTTAAGCGGCGTTTGTGGTGCCGTTTTTTCGGCCATGGATCGCTAAAATTCAAATAAATCCTGTCCAGTTCTCCCTCTGCGAAGATTTCCGGCAGAAGAGTCGCATCATACTGAATCATGGCGAGATTGGGAATCGCTTGTCGCTCTGTTTTTTGTGCCGCTCGGTAGATCACTTCCGCCTGTCTCTCAAGGGCAATGAAGTTGATCTGTGGATGTCTGGCTGCCAAGGTCGTAATGAATCTTCCTTTTCCGCAGCCAATCTCCAGATGAATTGGGTTTGTATTGTTAAATCGCTCATGCCAGCGATTTTTCAGTGTTTGGGGTTGATCGACAAAAGTAGGGTAAGTAAGAAGCGCTTCTTCCGCCCCCGGAATGTTACGTAAACGCATGAAAACCTCCTATATACTATTCGAAAGTCAAATTTATTCAAATGATGTCGAATCTCGTCGCTCTATTTAGTATAACGTGATGCAAGTAGGTTTCAAGACTGTTGACCGGATTATTTTTTCCCAGTTAAACAACTGAGAGGAGGTTGGGTGTAAAGAAAAGATGCAGGAGAAGGAAAAAGGAGGAAGGCGTTGTATTCCATTTAGATAATAAAATGATTGAATCGTGAGGTAAAAGATGAAGAAACTCGGTAGCTGCCCGGTGCAGTTGACATAATCTGATAACAGATTGTGCCGGGCTATTTACGCATTGTTATCAGTCAGCTGCACCTATCCACATTGTTCTCAATCGAAAATGTGAGAGGTGTTCAGAATGGACTTTCAAAATAACAAGAACCTTTGGCTGTCCGAGGAAAAAATGACGTTCAAAGGGTGGGATTTTTCTTATCTAGCAAATCGTATCTCAGAACAAGAATTGCCTTGGGATTATAAAAGTATCGTTACATCGTACATGAATAACACCCGAACTATGCTGGATATGGGAACGGGAGGCGGAGAGTTTTTAGTCTCGCTTCATCCGCCGCGGAATAGAACATTTGCGACCGAAGCGTATCCGCCAAATTATGAATTATGCCGTAAGAAGCTTCCCGATTATGGGATTGAAGTTCGTCAGGTATTCTCTGATGAGGAATTGCCTTTTGAGAATTCCTTCTTTGATTTGATCATAAACCGGCATGAAGCTTTTTGTGCAAGCGAGGTATACAGGATCTTAAAGCCTGGAGGCCTATTTGTTACGCAACAAGTTGGGGGCCAGAATAACAGAGAGCTCTCCAGATTCTTATTGGAGACTGAATCGAAAAGGATTGAAGCAGATTTTCATTTAAGAAGTGCCGCGGATGATTTAAAGCTGGCTTTACGATTTTGGACGCGAAGGAAAGTTTTCCAATGCTTACGTTTTATGATATTGGGGCGCTGGTCTATTTTGCCAAAATTATTGAATGGGAGTTTCCTGATTTTTCTGTAGAAAAATGCTTTGATAAGCTTTGTTTGCTGCAAGAAAAGCTGAACAAAGAAGGGTGCATTCAAAGCCGAGAACACCGCTTTCTGATGGTTGCGAGCAAATCGTTCATCTTGCGGAATCCCAGCAACCTGTTTCAATTCAGTCATCCATTCTGATACAATAAAGCAGAATTAGGCAATAGAATGGTAGGGGGATACGGAAGTGGCATTCGAATTGAATCGAAACGAACTGACGAAAAATGGACGAGTCGTTCTGGGAGATTGGGTAGAATCCTCATTAGACCACCTGGAAAATGCAATTCAAGAGTTGGAAAAAGCGGGCGAGACCAGCCAAATTGTCCAACGAGGCAGAGTTGTGGCACTTCGGGCGACCGATACATCACGGATGTACTCCGCGTTTAAGGCAGCGCTATACCTTGGCAAATACGATGATATGCAAAATACGGAGCGTTTCTTAACCAAAATGGTAAAAGCCCATCATTCCTATGAGCCAATCCGCGGAGAGAGCATTCTTTTCATGTTTATTGGAGTGGGTAAGCCTGTGTATGATCACATGGTAACCTATACAGTGGGACGTCCAACAAGGATTGCCGGTGGACAACGGGCCAACCTTCCTTGGGGCTATGAGGTGCCAGTTGAAGCGAAGAATTCGCAAGCCTATATTGATCGGGCAATGCCTCTCATTCAGGAAGTAGTCGAATTGACCAAGAGGGAATCGGATCGTGAACAGATGCAAGCGGCGCGTTCGCTGTTGCCGGTTGGGTATATCATGCCGCCGTTCTTGATGGAATTCAGCGAGGAAGCCCTGATCAAGAGTGTCTTCCGTCAGCGTTTATTCGAACGGGGCGCGCAAGGAGCAACGGTTGATGTCGTCTCCGATATGTGGGAATGCTGTATGGCGCTTGATCAAGAGAAGTGGGAGACGCTAAAAGACTACCATGGTCCGCACACAGTCGCTTGGGAAAAAACGATGCGTACCTTGCGCGATAAACAGTTGACACTTCAGGATCTATTGGCGTTAGCGGGAGAAAGTGAACAACAAGCAGATCCCGCAACACTTCCGTTGTATGAACTGCTTATGCAGACCGTTGGCAAGGAAGCGCCAACCATGTGGGAAAAAATGAACAAATAAAACGGTCGTGACCGTTTTATTTGTTGACAGCCATGCTGTCACATCCAACTTTATGAAAAACGTCGAGACGTTTTTCACAGAAAAATAATCCAACAAGGTAGAGGAGTGGGAACATGAGTCAAGCGTCTACCATTATGGAAGCACTGGATATTCAAATTACCGAGATGAACGAAGAGAGAGTGGTCGCCACAATGCCTGTTCATGGTCCCACCCATCAACCAGTAGGCATTCTGCATGGGGGAGCGTCTGTCGTGTTGGCAGAAACGGTCGCCAGCATGGGAACGTGGAATCTGATCGATCAGGAAAATGAAGTTTGTGTTGGACTAGAGATTAACGCCAACCACCTCAAAAGCAAGCGAGATGGCATCGTGACGGCAATCGGCACACCGCTGCACAAAGGGCGCAGCACGTATGTATGGGACATCAGGATCACAGACGAGGAAGGCAAGCTTATCTGTGTCTCTCGTTGTACTGTTGCAGTTATCCCCAACAAAGAAGCCAAGTCTTAGCTGCTTGTAACTGAACATAAACAGTCAGTGCAGAACTTTATTTGCACCGGCTGTTTTTTTGCTTTTTCCATACTTATATTGGCTTGGCAGCAAAGGGTCTCTTTGGGTTTTTGTCTAAAGTCTATGCATTCCGACTACACGAGGATATAATTTCCAGTATGGGGATAAAAGAAAAACACGCGATTCGCGTGTGAGTTAAAAATGGTCGTTGCTGTGGTTGTGATGATACATCTGATTCATGACTTGTTGAGCATATGCATCGTCACTGTAATGCTTGATGGAATGTGAGTCCCTTGCTTTAAGGCTTAACAAACCTGTCATAAAGTAGCCTGCACCAACGACAGCTGCTACAAAACCAAGGATATAGAGCATCGATTATTCCTCCTCTAAGTGGTTTGTAATAAGTGTAACAAATTTTCCTGAAATTTACATGTGCAACTTACGTGTAATAGCCTGAATAATGAAACAAGTATAGCGTTACAGCGAACAAAGGTTAGGAGTGATTTTGAGTTGTTAAATGTGGAAATAAGAAGGCCAAGAATAGAGGATATTCAAGAGTTACATCAACTTTTCAAACTAGTGATTACTGACACGTTTACGAGAGAAGGTTTAGGGGAAAGGCTGGAGGTCATCAAAGATGAAATTGAAATGAAGAAAAAATACCTGGAAAGTGATTTTAAGACAAATGGTGTAGAACGATATTTTTTAATTGCTGTGGTGAACGACCAAATTATTGGTTCAATTGAATATGGACCAGTTAGCGATCTCATATGTACGTGTACAAATCATTCTTTTAAAGGGCTTGTTGAGGTAGGCACATTATTTGTTCATCCTCGTTACCAAAGGATGGGGATAGGAAACCTGTTATTGAATACTATGCATTCTACCTTACGAAATAAAGGGATAACAGAATTTTGTTTAGATAGTGGATACAGTAATGCGCAAAAAATCTGGAAAAAGAAGTTTGGAGAGCCGAACTACTGGTTAAAAGATCATTGGGGTAAAGGTTATGATCATATGATTTGGAAGATTGAGGTCAGCGAGTAGGTAAACAAAAAAGGCTTAAGTCCGTATTATATCGAACTCAAGCCTTAGCTGCTTCATGAAATTACTTACGCGTTAGCGACTTGAGTATTATCGGCCACATCATCGTCAATGGTATTGGTCGAACTGATCCAGTTGTTCGCAATCATCACGTTTGCATTATTGTCACTGCCTGAACCTTTATAGGACTTCGAAATAGATTTTGGAGAAACTTTAAGAGTATCACCAAAGTTTACTGCTCCGGAGTTACTGGTTATATTAACCGCTCCAACGATGGACGGCAATCAAACTACCTCCTTCGTTATGCCCGTTTATTTTTCTCTCGTAAAAGATGACGAATGTTCTTTACACGGGCTTCAGCTGTAATCGCTTCCGTTAATCCAACATGAATAATGGAAGAGGCGGCAATGTTGTCGATTTCCATGCGGTTCACGCGGATCTGCGGTAATTTATTCAGGGTTTTAATGGTGATATACTCATCTACCCTCGGTTGCGGGATTTCTTCCGTATATAGTTCATAATCCTCGAAGGAGAACTCCTTATCGAAAAAAGTAGCCTTTTCACGTTGCACAGTTAAAACTTTAGCGACAGGGGAAAGCTGTACGGAATCACCTATCTCAAAAACAGACGATTCATCAAAGCTAATTATACGGATATGCTGCACAGCGGAGATTCTACCGTTCAAGGGAACAACTCCTTTATCGTGAAATTTAAAGAGGGACTTGGGGAGGTATTGGAAGAGCAGGAGGCAAGGTCGTCACACCAATGATAAGCGATTCAGGAGGTCCCTCAAAAATGGCTGATAACGCAATATTTCGGGTATCCCCCACCAACACGGTAGAAGAGGATGCCACACTCGTGATAGTAATTTTTCCAATAGAGAGTTCACCATTGATCACCTGATATCTCATGACGATGATTCATGCTCCTTCGGTAAGTGTCTAATAAATGCTTCGATGGTATTTTTAATATCTTCCTCGACCTGTTGTGTCGTTTTTTCCGCCAGATCGGTCATTTGTCTCGGTTCAAGCGCTTCTGTGTTGACTTGATTGATATAGTAGCGGATTCGTTGATCAATTTGTTTCTTCACATCATCCAAGATGAACTTTCGATAGGATTCATCGAGGGGATAATTATATTTATGTTCCATGCTAACAAGCACATTGACAGCGTCTTGATCCAGATATTCTTTAATATTATGATGAATGTTTTGAAAAAGAGCGTTCTCTTTATTCTTGGAAGAAGGAACATTCATCGATTGATCGACAGACATTTCGTCGATAGAAGCGTCAGAACCTTTTGGATTCAGTCCAATGTTTAACGTGCCTTCCAACCGTTCGATCTTTAACAGATCGAATTTGTATTCATTTTTGGTTGGGGGTGGGGTCATATTTGCTTGCAGCTTCCGAATATCACGCTGGAGCTGCTGAATCATCGTCGTCATGTCAGCCATTTGCTTGCTTTGTGTCTGCAGGTACGTATTCACTTGGTGAAAATACTGCATCATTTCGTTACTGAAATACATCTTAATACACCTTCTTTTGAAACTTGCTTATTCGTTTCCCTAACGACCAGGGCCGACAAGTGGAACCAAGGGCGGAGTTGGGCGTTCCGTTTCAGTAGGCGGTTCACCTGCGGGAGGGGCTGCTTCTGTAAAACATCCTGTATTGAACAGATTGGATAAAGGTTTGATGATCCCAGCACTCCCAATCTGACATACTGAAGAATTCGTGATCCCTTCAATTCGCAGCGTATGGATGGTTATGGTTTGTTGAACGAAAAAGTTCATGAATCCGATTCGCTCCTTCTTCAAAATTCTAATCGGCTTGAACCATGACGGTTTCATCATTATCGCAGGTATCATATACGTTTAGAACGGTGCGTCCCGCATTGATGGTCAGTGTTTTTCCCGAATTAAAAGAACCGCCGCCCGCGAATGTTTTCGTCCAGGACTGTGGTGCGATAGTGTGGGCATCCCCAATATTAAAGGCGCCGCTTACGCTATTCACATTGACGGTTCCCACGATAGCAGGCATGTTCCATACTCCCTTTGTCAGGAAAACCTGATAGTATTGTATGTTGAAGTTTGTTGGTTGGTCATCTCTACGCTGAAAAAAGTCCAGAATGATTGGTATTCTTACGCCGTGGGCTGACACCTATCCACCGGCTTGCATATGATACAAAAATGGTGGCAGGAGGATTGATGGAAGCATGTTTATGAACGTTACCAACAAGAGGATTTCAGTAGGGGACATTGAGGTGGAGGAAGTTGCCCGTTCATCGCTTTTTTTGATAGGGGATGCGGAGGTAATAACCTGTTCCAGTGTTTTTGACACGCCGGAGGATTCCCTTATCTTCAGTCCACAGATCCCGTTACTCCCAAGGAAACAAAGCAGATCCCCGAGAACCAGACTTTATCGACTTCTTGATGAAGTGTAATTCGAGCAGGCCATCTTGATAGATCCTTTTCATTCCTACAGTAGATACAGGATGAGGAAGTTTAATTTCTCTTAAAAAATTCCCGAAAAAACGCTCTCTTTTTACTAACACACCCGGATGTGTCTTTTTGATGATCGTACCTTTAATCATTAATTGACGACTGTTATCAAGTGAAACTTCCAGGCTATCCAGCTGCAAACCGGGAATTTCGCAATAGACGATCACTTTTGTTTTTGTTTGAAACACATCCATTTGTGGCGCTAATTGAGACTGTTCCACGTCCATGTGATTAACACCGGAATTGGTGAGTTTAGACATACTATCCCAAAATTTCTCCCCAAACGCTTCATGCATGAAACCGGCTGTTTGCAGGGGAGAGATCAATTGATTTATATTTTGCAAATGTTTTAGTAATTCCTGTATGTCTTTCATGAATGCCACTCCTTTTAACCGTCACGATCTCTTTTCATAAAATATGTAGAAACACGTACCGAAAGTGTCAAAGAAATAGCCTAAATGTCTTGGGTGAAATCACATCTCGGTTCTTTCTCTTTCGAGGCATAGGTAATAAGGGTTGCAGGGAATGGTAAAGATGGGATTAAATTGACAACAACAGTAAGAACCACCTTTGCGCATTTCTTTGGAGGATTACAACTATGCAGCTGAGATATCGCAAGCCGTTTCGTTTCAGTTTGACACTTCAGATAGTTAAGACAGCTCTCGCTGCAGCCATATCGTGGTGGTTGACAACCGTATTATTCTATAATCCCTACCCATATTTTGCGCCGCTAGCCGCTATTTTAACGGTTCAAGTTACTGTGGCGGATTCCCTTGAAAAAGCGCTGCAGCGTATTGTAGGAATTGTTCTCGGAGTCTCCGTCAGCCTCTTGTTTGGGTATTGGATCAGTATAGGGGCATTATCTATCTTTATCGTAGTTCTGATTGGAATGGTAATACCTAATTCCCTCCAGCTAAATACTCAAATTACTTCCCAAGTAGCAGTCAGTTCGTTACTGGTTTTAGCCTTCGGACACCATCAAGGGTATGCCTTCGGGAGAATCATTGAAACCGTGATTGGTTGCGCAGTGGCTATTGTGATCAATGCTTTTCTGATACCTCCGAATCCACTCCCAAGCGTCGAGACTTCTCTCCTTCATCTTAGTAAGCATGCCGCCAATACTCTAAAAGCTTTAGTTTTGTTGTTTGAACAAAAGGGTGGCGAAATGAGTGGTTACGATGAGGTGGAAAGATTGATCATTGAAACGGAGAAAAGTCTTGAAGCGATGCGGTTGGCCGAACAAAGCCAAAAATATAGTCCTTTTCGCGCAAAAATTAGGGGCCGCCTGGAAGTTCTCTCTTTTGGCGTGAATCAATTAGAAAAGGTAACCGTACAAATTAGAGGGATTCGCCGCAGTTTGACGGATCTAAGAAAAATGGAAGGTTACGAAAGTGAATGTATGTGCATAGAGCGGATTTGCAGAGCCTTGGAGACAACGGCAGACTGCATTGAGCATTTCGGTGAACTGATTATTCATGAGTCAGCCGAAAATAAAGAAGCGCAGAGGGTCAATGTTCAACATGTAGAGTCTATCCTGTTTACTTGCTTAAATGAAATGACTCGGATAAAATCACCTTTCGTTCTTCGAGAGATTGGTGGGATATTATCGGACTTGAACAGAATTGTAAAGGAAGTTTCTTCGTCTAAAAACAGGGTGGCCACACGCAAATTTTTCTAACATGCGGCCACCTTTTTGTATTTTCAATTAGGACTTGATCATCTGGTTCAAAGCCGTTCCATGCCGCTTGGCGACGAGCGAACTCATCTAAAGAGATTTGAAGCTCGATCGAACGCTCGGCAATATTTAAAAAAGAGTGGGCGTTACGCCGAGTGACTACCGAAAAGGTTTTAAATAAATTTTCCGTGAACCAAACGGCTTTCTTCTCCATCTAATCCATAGAAAAAAATGAAGGAGGCTAAGTAATGTGAAGTTGGAAGAAAACGTACAACTAGCCCAAAATGGGGACAAAGATGCTTTTATTCGCTTGATCAATCATATAGAGCTGAAATTGTACGGGGTAGCTCGAGCAATAGTCAAACGGGATGAAGATTGCGCGGACGCCATACAGGAAGCGATCCTTAAGGCTTATCGAGCACTGCATACTCTGAAAGATCCAGCTTATTTTAAAACCTGGATGTTTCGAATTCTCATTCATGAATGCCAGCAGATTTTGCGAAGGCAGAAGCGAATCGTGACGGTTTCGGAATTCCCGACTCGACCTTCTCATTCCTCCTCGGATTATGAAAGAATTGATCTACGAGAGGCTGTTGATCGTCTGGAAGAAACGCTTCGTATCGTTATCACTTTACATTATTTCGAAGACATGCCGCTCAAACAGATTGCGGAGTTGCTAGAAACTCCCGAGGGTACGATCAAATCCCGTCTAAACCGTGCCCGATCAACCTTGGCGGAATGGTTGAAAATCCCGGAAGAAAGGAAGACCGGCTATGAATGTTAACTTGGAGAGAGAACTGAAAAAAATCCTTGAAAATCATCCTACGAAGCTTCCTGAGGTGGTCAAAAACCGAATTGACCAAACGTTATCTTCTTTACCCGAAAAGCGTAGGAAAAGTCCTGCTCGGAAAATCATTTTTGCTTCGACAGCAGCGGTTGTGGCGTTGGGATGCGTCATTGGTTCTCCATTCGTTTCCCCAGCCATAGCCAATACACTCAAACAAATTCCCATCATCGAATCCGTGTTTAAAATTGCTGGTGATTACGGATTAAAAACCGCGGATGAAAAGAATATGACTATAGAAGTCAATCAGAGTGTGACGGACAAAGGGATAACGCTAAACGTATCAGAAGTTTTGTATGATGGTTCCCGTCTTTCTATTGGTTATCTACAAGAATCCTCTAAGGGCATTCAAGAGATGAAAAGCATGGATATGGAATTTGAAATAAACGAAACACCATTTCATTCTGCAATGAGCTCAAGAGGTAGCATCATCAATCAGCAAACCTATGCCGGGACGCTAACGCTTACCCCGGAGAAAGAGTTACCTGATCAATTTCGATTAAAGATGACCGTTATGCGTATAGGAAATATCGAAGGAAAATGGCAATTTACATTCCCCGTAAAGAAAATGGCTTCAGATAACAAGATCATCATGCCGATGATGACAAAAACTGAGGGAGCCCAGTCAATAACCGTGAAAAAAATTCTTTTCACACCAAGTTCAACAGAATTGAATGTTGAACTGAGGAAGCCGATTCAATCAGAACAGATAGACTTTCAATTGGTTGATGATAAAGGCATTATCTTACAAGCCTTCGGGTCATCTGGCAGCGCGAACAACGATGGACAAGCGGAGATTTGGCAGTTAAAGGCGAATTTTGCTCCAGTGAAAGAGCTTCCGAAATCGATACTCGTTCGTCCGATCCGTCATGAGATGGCGAGTACTCCATTGAAGGAAGTCCATGTAGCTATGGATCATTCCCCGACGAAAGATCACCCGTTAGTTTTATCTCAAGGGGAAGCTGGCAGACTAGAGATTACGCAAGTAGAGATTTTAGCTGATAAAACGCTGGTACATTATCATGTGATTGGAGATAATCCGTTTGAACAGAGCAATCCTTTGTGGATAGAAGACGAATCGGGGAAGAAGCATATTCTTCTAGATAAAAAAGTGGAGATAGATCGTCCCGAAACCTATTCTTTTGTTCGAGAATATCCGGCATTTAGACCGGATCAAAAGCTGAAATTTGTGACTCGGGAGCTTCCATCTCCAAAAGCTTTGAATAAATTAGAAATGCTGATACCGATCAACCCATGAGAGATTCAACTATCAAAACTGGATCGCTCTTAGTCAAAGGATAAAAAAAATAGGGTGGCCACACATTAGATCTGTCTAACGTGTGGCCACCTTTTCGTGCCTTCTCTATTAAATCTTTAGGACTCCACCCATGCTAGCGTTTGTGACTAACTTGGAGTAACGTGCCAGATAGCCTGTTTTTACTTTTGGTTCGAATCCGTTCCATGCCGCTTGGCGACGAGCGAACTCATCGGGAGAGATTTGAAGCTCGATCGAACGCTCGGCAATGTCGATGCTGACCATATCTCCGTCCTGGACGAAAGCGATTGGCCCGCCCTCGGCAGCTTCAGGCGACACATGTCCGATGCTGATTCCGCGAGAAGCGCCGGAGAAACGACCGTCTGTCACCAAGGCTACTTTGCTGCCAAGTCCCATGCCAACGATTTGAGAGGTAGGGGCAAGCATTTCTGGCATACCTGGGCCGCCTTTTGGCCCTTCGTAGCGGATGATCACTACGTGTCCTTCTTTTACTTGGCCATTGGCAATTCCCGCGAGCGCTTCCTCTTGGGAGTCAAAGCAAATGGCTGGTCCTACATGACGTGAGATCGAAGGGTCAACGGCACCTGCTTTGATAATCGAGCCTTGCGGAGCCAGATTCCCAAACAATACGGCCAAGCCGCCACGTTCGCTGTATGGGTTATCGAGTGGACGAATCACTTTTTCATCCAGAATCTTCGCTTCGGCAACATTTTCTCGAAGTGTTTTACCCGTAACCGTGATGCGGTCTAGGCTCAAGGCACCCGGTTTTTTGGACAGCTCGTTCAAGATCGCCGACACACCGCCTGCTTGATGGCAATCTTCGATGTGGTAGTCGGATGCTGGAGCGAGCTTGCACAGATGTGGGATTCGATTAGCTACTTGATTGATTCGTTCAATTGGATACTCGATACCAGCTTCCTGAGCAAGCGCCAAGGTATGAAGCACGGTGTTGGTAGAGCCACCCATGGCCATATCCAATGCGAAGGCATCGTCCAACGCCTCCAAGGTTACGATGTCACGCGGTTTGATATCTTTTTCAATTAATTGCATCAGATAGGAAGCGGTAGATTTGACCAACTCACGGCGTTCAGGCGAGACAGCAAGCGTCGTCCCGTTCCCTGGTAAGGTCAAACCGATCGCTTCAAGCAGACAGTTCATGGAGTTGGCTGTAAACATCCCGGAACAGGAACCGCAGCTTGGACAACCGAATTGCTCTAATTCCTGCAATTGAGATTCGTCAATCAAACCCGCTTGATAGGAACCGACTCCCTCAAAAACAGAGGAAAGAGAGATCGAGCGGCCGTCAGACGTCTTCCCGGCTTTCATTGGTCCACCGGTGACGAACATCGTCGGGATGTTGACGCGCAAAGCTCCCATCATCATGCCGGGCGTAATTTTGTCACAGTTCGGGATACAGATTAGACCGTCAAACCAGTGAGCCGAGACGACGGTTTCCAGACTGTCCGCAATGATCTCACGGCTCGGTAGGGAATAGCGCATCCCGATATGACCCATCGCGATTCCGTCATCCACTCCAATTGTATTGAATTCAAAAGGCACTCCACCCGCAGCGCGAACGGCTTCCTTAACCAGCTTGCCGAATTCCTGCAGATGCACGTGACCGGGGATAATATCAATGTAGGAATTACAAATCGCGATAAACGGTTTGTCAAAATCCTCGTCTTTCACACCGGCAGCACGCAACAAACTGCGATGAGGCGCTCGGTCAAAACCTTTTTTGATCATGTCACTTCTTCTTTCAGCCACTCTCTACCCCTCCAAATCTTCTCTTGTATTTCAAATTATCTTACCATTGTTGCAAATGATTGAACAACCCAAAAAGTCTGAACATTCGCTCAGGAAATATTTTCGTGCAACTTTTCTCACTCCGGTAACGTAATATTTGAATGGACAATAATTTTGAATGGAGGGAATACATTGAACCGAGTCGTAGCGTTTATGAAAGAGTGGTTTGTGCCAATCGCTATCGCCCTTGCACTAAGCTTTACCGTGCGAGTTTATATTGCAGAAGCTGTAGAAATCCCATCAGGTTCCATGATTCCTACACTTCAAGTAAATGACAGATTGTTTATTGAAAAAGTAACTGATCCATCAAATCTGCACGTAGGGGATATTGTCGTCTTCTATCCGCCAGTCCAAGGCAAAGAAGAACGCTTTATCAAGCGATTGATTGGTGTAGGTGGAGATAAGATTGAAGTGAAGGATGGCGCATTGTACCGAAATGATCAAAAGGTCGACGAGCCCTATATCAAGGAACCAATGAATTATTCGTATGGGCCGATTGTTGTCCCCAAAGGCAAGTTCTTCTTCCTTGGAGATAATCGGAATGACAGCTTTGACTCCCATCTGTGGCCGACTCCTTTCGTTGATAAAGGTGCCATCATCGGGAAGGCCGTTTTCCGATACTATCCGCTGAACGAAATGAAAGAGTTTGTGAAATAAGAGAAACCGACCTGTGAGGGTCGGTTTCTTGCTGTTAGTCGAGTTTTTTTGCAAAAATAAGGATTTTGGTATCCGTAGTGTTTTTCCATAGCCAGACTTTTTCTTCATAGAGCAAGCTATACCCCTTTTTATGGTAAAAAGGGATCGCTTTCTGGTTGTTGTTCGACGTGCGCAAATGGACCCCCGGAACACGTTGTCCTTGCAGATGCTTTTCAAATTGGCTAATCAACAAGGAGCCAATCCCAAAGCTCTGGTATTCTGGAAGCACGTTGATATGCAAATGAGCCGGGTATTGCTCGTAAAGATTGTCTGGTACTCTGTTTTGGCCGATATTACGCAGCAAAAAAATAACAGACTGGAAGGACTCTGGATGCTTCCAAATCGTATACAGCGTTAATCGTAAAACGATTCGCCATGCCATCGTGAGGGCAAAGCGGATTTCCTGCCTCCGAGAATCATTTGTCCCCAATACATAACCGACAACCTTGTTCCCGTTGCTTTCATCTACAGCAACAAAACAGTTTTCTTCCTCATAGAAAGTGTAGTAGAGGCAAAATAGATAACCGAACAGCCGCTTGTCGTTGAATATCTGTTTTTCGGTTAAATCCTCACCCATATAACCCGTTCGATACCCTATGTTTAATACTTCCTCTTCGTCCGTCTTACGGTAGTTTCGAATAGAGATGTGAGCCACCTGAAACGACCACCTTCGACCATTATTTAACCCGAACCAGCTGCCATGCGGTCTTGTCAACAAGCTCATTACCGACAAGCGTATCCGCCGAGATAAGAAAATCGGTTGTTTGATCGGTAAGGATTGCAGGTAAATGAACCCACAATCGGTTATCCTTCACGAGATAAGCAGAACCAGGAGGGAGTTTAAGGCTGTTGCTGGCATACATGCTGCTCGTTAATTTTGAGTCGTAGAAAGCCAGGTCGATCCTTCTGACAATCCCCGGTTCAAAGATCCTCAAGCGAATATTGTAGGTCACTCGCGCGTTTATGGGTGCCCTTGTGTCTAATCGAATATGAATGCCATGATCGGACTGTACCCCGCCCACCGTGTAAATATCAGCTTCCTTGTGCAATTCTCTGCGAATCGTATCCCGCATGGCATCTTTGCAAAAGGTGATGGAGGTCTTCTCCAGCTGATTAACATTCGGTTGTCCCGTGGTATGTGGAAGAACAGCTGGGACATAGGTTCCCACCAGCTCATTTGTTCGAACGAACGCTTCGAGAAAAGGGTTCATCACCTTTACCTGGGTCACATACTTACTAATGGCTTCTCTTTTTTTCTGTTCTTCCTGCTCGTTCATTGGCAGGTGAACCCATCGAGTATCCAAGCCTACCAAAGCGTGAGGCGGATTGAGAGAATGATTGGGTCTGTACAGCCAAGGAACGGGGAAGTCCCCGCGATGAACCAGATAGGTCAGCTCCTGTGCGTGATAATGCTGCTCGGCCAACACATATTTGACGAACGCGTTTGTCGCCCAATGATCGGGATGTTGATCGTTCGGATCGGGGTAGACAATATCGGTCGGTTGATAATCGTGGATGATTTTCGTCAAATTCTTCACAACGTTCTCACCGCAATAGGGGGCATTTTTCTCATAACTGAACGCGTAAGGAGCACGCTCGGAACCGTTTGTGGCCCGCAAGAGATTGTTGGTATCCCAATTGCTTTGCCATAACGTGTTGACTCCACCGTCAGGATACCCCAAGAAGATGACGTTTTCTTTTGGAACGCCCAAATGAGTCATCGCCGCCAGTGTTTCTAGATGACGTTCTTCGCCCATACGTCGATAATCGGACGGCCCGGGCGATAGGAGCTGATAATTCACTTCCACGGCACTTGTGAAGCCGTCTCCAGTTGTCATCAGAACTACCTTGACCTGATTGCCCGACGCAAGAGCGTGTTGGATAATTCCAGCGCTACCCAAGGCTTCGTCATCAGGATGTGGGGCAATCACTAATAGGCGCTTACCCATCTGGATATGCTGCATGGTTATATTCTTAACGGGCTGGAAAAGATCATTCAGATACGGATTGTATAACAATAGAAAAAGAAGGGTGGTGACAATACATCCGGATATAAAAAGAAATGAAAAAAAAGACCTTTTGGATCGAGCATTCTGGAACAAAACGAAATGTCCCTCCTTGTGAACAAGCCTATACTTTTACTTTTACTTTTACTTTTACTTCTATCATCTTACCCTATTCGACTGCTTTCCAACAAAAGCCGAAATGCGCAAGATCCGAAAAGGGCGACAACACTGTAATTATATGAATAAAAATTCAATAGAACAGAATAAATAATCATGGTGAAAATAACCACCATTCTCTCCGTCAGGGGAACTATTATCAATGTTTTATCGCTTTTTTGCGTATTCGCTTAAACGCTTTGCAAGATGAAAGGAATGAATAAAAACAAAATAGCAAAATAATTCGGAATCTGAGTTTTGGAGGTTTGTATATGCTAAAGTGATAGAAATCACAGAACGTAAAACAGGAGGAACAACGTAGATGCAACTGAAATCACCCTATATGTTGCCATTGATCGCCGCTTTGTTTTGGGGGGGTAATTTCGTGGCTGGACGCTATATCCTGCCAGAGGTACCGCCGTTTACTTTATCTTTCTTGAGATGGGCTTTGGCATTGATGATTATTCTTCCGTTTACGTACCGTGATATCCGAATGAATTACAAGAAATATGCCAAGCACTGGAAAACTATTCTGGGCATGGGATTTTTGGGGATCGCCGCATTTACCGCAACGGTCTATATCTCCATCCAGCATACTACCGCGATTAATGCGTCCATCCTGTCGTCGTGTTCACCTGTCATGATTGTGATCGTAGCTTACTTCATTCTCGGCGAGAAGGTCAACAGCTCGCAGGTGGTCGGTTTCGTCCTATCTTTGCTGGGAGTGATGTGGATCGTCAGCAAAGGAAGTTTGGCTCAGTTGGGACATTTACAATTTAATGCGGGCGATTTAATTATGATGGGCGGAAACCTAATTTGGGCGTTCTACTCGATACTTCTTCGCAAAACCGCGGGACTCATTCCTGGATTAACCAGTTTTGCCCTTACGATAGCAGCTGGTGTGATGTTTCTGCTCCCTGCCTCATTGATTGAATTGCAATTCCGAGAAGCTCATCTCGCTTCTGTTCATGTCTGGTTGTCACTCTTTTATTTAGGGATTTTCGCTTCTGTTGTCTCCTTTTTCTGCTGGACCTTATCGATTCAAAGGATTGGCCCGAGCAAATCATCTCCATTCTTAAATCTAGTACCGCTGTTTGCCACTCTTTTTGCGATGGTTTTGTTGGGAGAGAAGCTGGAAGTGGCTCAGGCGATTGGCGGCATGTTCATTCTGTCCGGGGTCTTATTCTCCTTCCGACAGCCGCGCAGACGTCGCGCTCCTAAGGGACTGCATGTGAAGAATGAATCGGCTTCGAGTGAAGTTAATGCGTGAAATCTTGTCTTGTCTACTGTAAAATCTTACGTATATAAACAGAATTTTGGATCCCACTCGGTGAACGAATGTAAAGCCGTGTGGGTTTTTCAAATCGCTGGGACATCGTGAGTAGAGTGGAGGAGTAGAGATGATCGAAGAAATTCAAGCAGTCTATGAGCAGGGAACAGAGGAAGACCGCGCGATTCTTGAGCTGGCACTGCAAGCAATTCGTCAGCGAAAAGAAAGAGGGAGTATGTATCTATCCGGGTTTCTTGGGTTGCAAGGGCGTTTTGTAGAGGACAATACCTATCAGTTCATCGTTCCCGTCACGCCGTTTATGCATAACAGCCTTGGGGTCGTGCATGGGGGGATCACAGCTACTTTGGTAGATACCGCCATGGGCTTCATGATTAAGGAGCTATTGCCCGAGGGACAAGCCGCGGTCACTACCGAGTTAAAAACCAACTATATCCGCGCGGCGAAATCGGGAAATCTTCGTGTGGAAGCTCGAATCCTGAACCGTGGAAAACAACTGGTGGTCAGTGAGGGGAGTATTTACGACGATCGTGATCGACTAGTGGTTCATGCGACAGCGACCTTCATGATTCTTGGGTCTAATACATAAAAAAACGCTCTTGCTGATTCATCTCAGCAAGAGCGTTTCTTCATAGAGCGGATAAGGCATCAGAATGTGCGCAGCAATTGGCAAGTCCCGCAATATCCTGTAAATATTAATGGATAACCACTAATCCACTGTAGGCAGAGATATATTCCAGCATTTTGGTGGATAGCGGAACAATAAATTCAACGTCTTCCCTCTCCGTTACTCCAGAACGGGTAACCACCCGCACCCATTTTACCGAGAGTTTATAATAGTCACCGCCGAAGCTGGTTTGAATCCATTCGGAGGAGTTTCGAAAAGAGATGTTTCGTTTATTCAAGGTTACGGGAACCATACTGATAATATCCTGCAAGAAAAGATGGTAGGTCATATGAGGCTTCTGAAATACGAGTTCCTTGCTCGTTACAGAACAACCCAGTACGCTATTCATCTGCGTAAGCTTCAATTCGCCTTCGAGGTTCTTGAGGCGGATGAAATCACTGTTCAATGCTTACGCCCCCTTCCTCAGAAAATGGTCTTTTCATCATAGACAGTTTAGCGTATGATTGCAAGGGAAAATGCAGGAAAATTATGAAATTAGCCCATTAGCAACAAGCCATAAAGGAGTAGATACAGTTGATACATGTAGCCAAAGAAGCGGCATTAGTCGCTGGTGCTTATTTAAAGGAAAGATTCACTCAGCAGTTGTTTCCTGATCTGGAATCCCATAATGATGTAAAATTACCCGAAGACAAAGAGAGTGAACGGCTGGTCATCGAAGTGATTCATCGTCACTTCCCAACCCATACCATCTACTCGGAAGAGATCGGAGTCGTAGAACGGGATGACGAGTTCGTCTGGATTGTGGATCCATTGGATGGAACCAATAATTATTTTATCGGATATCCGTATTTCTCCGTTTCTATTGCCTTGCAGAATCGAGGAGAAACCGTGTTAGGCGTTGTCTATAATCCGATTTCTGAGCAGATGTTTTGGGCGGAAAAAGGCAAGGGCGCCTATCTAAACGATAAGAAAATGTCAGTGAATCAGAAGAATGACCTTGCTCGTTCGGTAGGGACGTATGTTCGAGGGCGGGATTCGGTAACGAAAGCGGAAGAGCTTGCCTTCACGGAGCCATTTTTTCTGAACACCAAACGAGTCATGAGAAACATCGCTCCCGCTTTGGATTGGTGTTTGCTAGCCCACGGCTGGTTGGACTACATTGTGATGCAAAAATCGGGAATTATGGACGTACTTGCTGGCGTATTAATCGCCCAGGAAGCGGGAGCAAGGGTGACGGATTGGGAGGATCGGGAGTATGTGCATACGTATTTTGATCCACAGGCGCTTCCGAGCATTATGGCGACGAATGGTTTGATTCACGAACAAATTCTGAATCTGATCAAGAAGTAGGGGATTCATATGACCAGGATGACCATTGAGTTGCCTCCTCTGCGCGAAATCACCGAGGATATCCGTGCTTTTCCGCATTTTTTCTGGATAAAGCGATCAATAAGCTAGAGATCGGGCGGGTAAGCTGTCGAATGATGCGATTTTGGCGATGGAACCTATGATTTCCCGGGGAATTTGCGAGAGTTGTCGAATCTGCTCAACCATGCCAAACCCTGAAGAATACCAACAAGATAAGCAGTACAAGGTTCGCGTCTTGTTTGATGCCGCTTGTTTTGCTCGGAACGCGTGAGCCTCCCATTCTCCGTCACTTTACAGCAAGACCGGAGCCAGTTTCTCAATAAAAGCACGGCGACGTAAGGGAATTAACTTACGTCGCCGTGCTTTTCTAAATAAGAAGTAAAAGTGCTTTAAAGTTGTCAAGCGCTTTAACTTTTTCCGTTCGCGTAAGCCCGCTCAAGAAAAGACTTCGCTAATAAAAGTTTTGCAGATTGTACTTCTTCCCGAGTTCAAACCAGTCACTTTTTTTATTCGTCCCTAATTTGTTGCTGATGTTGCGACGATGATTTTCTACCGTTTTTGGAGAGATGGCGAGTATTTCAGCTATTTCCTTCTGAGAATGTCCCATGATGGTTAGCGTAAAGACTTCCTTCTCCCGTTGACTGATCGGCAATTCCCAGGGATGCTGTCTGTTGGCTGCTTCCGAAGCGCTTTGGACCATTTGATTGCTGAATACCTTTTGTCCGGCGAGGACCATATTGAGCGATTGAATGATTTCGCTTCCTTTCAGCCTTTTGACCAGATAACCATCCAATCCAATTTCGTACGCTTTCCGTTGATAAGCTTCCTCGCCATACATTGAGAATATGACGATCTTGGCATCAGGCAACTGTTTGCGAAGCTCAACAGACGCTTGAAGCCCATCCAAGCCATGCGGCATCGACAGATCAAGAAGCACCAAGTCAAACGGAAATTGAAGGGACAGTTGAATTGCTTCTCTACCCTCAGTCGCAAAGTAGATTCCTTCTACTTGATAGTGATCCTGTATCAGCAGGGCTAATCCGTCACGAACAATTTCGTGATCATCTGTAATTAATACCTTCATTATGAATTCTCCTGTGGTTGTGGAAGCGGGACTACACCTTCCACTCTAGTTGGTCCGCCGATCTGGCTAAATAAAGTCAATTTGCCACCGATCATATCAATGCGTTCCATCATGTGGTACATACCGAAGCTGTTTTCGAGCAATCCGTTCGGGTCGTAACCAATTCCATCGTCCGTTACCTGGAAAAAGAGATTGTCGTTCTCAATGGAGCAATGAATTTTAATAGTACGGGGCTTTCCGTGACGAACGGCGTTGTGAACGGCTTCCTGGATAATTCGGAAAATGTGCAAGTTAGCGTCTTTCGGCAGCTTGAGCCGATCCACATTGATGACATGGGTCTCAAAAATAACGGGGTAGGCATCTTGCCAAATGTCTACCATAGAAGAAATCGCCTTCTCAAGTCCTAAGTGATCAAGAATAGCTGGGCGCAGTTCAGTAGACAGACGTTTCACATTTTCAAGAGTATTCTCCAGATTAAGCTCCATTTTTCCTAGATGTTTTTGATACCGGCTATCGGTTACCACATGCTTCATGCTTTGCAGGCCGAGAAAAATACTATAGATACTCTGGCCAATCTGATCGTGTAGTTCCATAGCAATCCGTTTGCGTTCCGCTTCCTGTGCCATCATGGTTTCCCGCACAAGCAAATTCTTAACTTTTCTGCTTCCTTCCTCTTCCTCTTGCTCAGAATTTCGAAGCGCTAATACGATGTAATCTGCGCCATCTAAACGTAAGTGGGTAGTCCGCATGTGAAAGTTCTTAATATCCCCGTTGTATGTAGGCATATTAGACTGAAAAATGGGAAGGGGGTTCTCCTGAGATAATAAGCACCTCTGTACACCCTCAGTAATCCCTCTGATCTTGCAATAGGAGCAGTGGGGGACTGTCTCTCCAATACGCCAACTAGTCATCTCAGAAGCCGACTCGTTGAGATAATGAATCGTTCGCTTATCATCCATGATGACGATACCTTCCGATAAGTGATCCATGATGCTTTTATACCATTCCAGTTTCATCCTGTTTGATCCTTCTTTCACAGAATAGTCATATACTCAAACAAGAATAGGGGACTTCCCTCATGTGTTCGACTACTTCCCTCCTATACAGTAAAAATAACAACAGCAAGAAAAAAGATAGGAGTGAGGAAGGATGGAAGGGGTAATCGAGCTTAGCAGGATTCAGTTTGCTATAACTGTAATCTACCACTTTTTATTTGTGCCATTGACGATCGGTCTTGTCATCTTAGTGTCAATTATGGAAACAATGTACGCGAGAACCAAGAACGATCTGTATCGGAGAATGGCAGACTTCTGGGGAAAGTTGTTTACGATTAACTTCGCATTAGGTGTGGTTACGGGTATCACCATGGAATTCCAATTTGGTACCAACTGGTCGGAGTATTCCAAATACATGGGTGACATTTTTGGTTCCCCATTGGCCATTGAGGCCTTGTTTGCGTTCTTTTTAGAGTCCACGTTTATTGGGGTATGGATTTTTGGACGTGATCGACTCACTCCGAAAATGCGTGCTTTTGCCATGTGGATGGTCGCGCTCGGAACGAATATTTCCGCTTTGTGGATTCTGACAGCCAATGGCTTCATGCAGCATCCGGTTGGTTATGTCATTCGCAATGGACGTGCAGAACTCAACAGTTTTGCTGAACTGACAACTAATCCATATACCTGGTATATGTTTTTCCACACAGTCATCGCTTGTTATATCGTCGGTTCATTCTTTGTGATGGCGATCAGCGCATACCATTTGCTGCGTAAGCAACATGTCGAGTTCTTTACCAAATCGTTTCGGATCGGCTTGGGCTTGGCATTGTTCGCGGCGACACTAACTCCATTTATCGGTCACCAGCATGGGGTAAATACCGCTAAATCCCAACCGGCAAAAGCGGCGGCAATGGAAGCGGTTTGGGAAACATCGGAGAGTCATCCGTTCCACATTATCCAGGTCCCATCCGCAAAAGAAGAGCGAAATCTTGTAGAAGGCCTGTCCATTCCTTATCTGGGCAGCATTCTTTACACCAATAATCCGTTTGGAAAAGTAACAGGCTTGAAGGATATTCCGGCAGATGAACGTCCGAATGTTCCGTTGGTTTTCTGGAGCTTCCGTCTGATGGTCGGTTTCGGGGTCATCATGGTTCTATTATCCTGGTATGGCTTCTATCTGGTGCGGAAAGGAAAACTCCTGGAGACGCCAACTTATCTCAAAATCATGCTGTATGCCTTGCCGCTTCCATACTTGGCCATTAATTTGGGCTGGGTTGTAGCGGAAGCGGGAAGACAACCGTGGATCGTTTACGGACTTATGAAAACATCCAATGCGGTATCGCCGATTGCGACTGGACAAGTGATTTTCTCTATTGTTGGTTTGGTTGTATTTTACAGTCTCTTGATTGTTGCCGATGTATTTCTGTTAAGGAAATATGCGAAAAAAGGCCCTGATTTGCCCGATCAAAAAGGAACCAGCCAACAAGTCGCATAAAAGGGAGGAATTACAATGACACATGACGTCTTGGCAGTTATTTGGTTTGGTCTGTGGGGGCTGATTTGGGCACTTTACTTCGTTTTGGACGGCTATTCATTAGGGGTTGGCATGCTGTTTCCTTTCCTTGCTTCAAACGAGAAGGAACAGCGACAGCTTCAAGAAACGATTGGCCCGTTCTGGGGCGCCAATGAGGTGTGGCTGATAACAGCGGGTGGAGCGACCTTTGCCGCGTTTCCAAAAACATACGCGTTGCTGTTCAGCTCTCTTTATACACCGTTGTTCTTGATCCTGTTTGCCTTGTTTTTTCGGGCGATTGGCCTGGAATTTATGCATAAGCATCATGCCGAGTGGTGGAAGAAGACGTGGAAGTGGGCGTTTTTTACAGGCAGCCTTCTGATCGCCTTGTTGTTCGGAGTAGCGTTTGGCAACCTCTATAAAGGGCTCTTGATTGATCAGACGGGATCGCATGTGACGCTGCTTAATTTGTTAAATCCGTACGCCGTCTTGGGTGGAATCACGTTCGTTTCTTTGTTCGCGTTATCAGGAGCGATTTGGGTTTCGCTTAAGACTGCTGGGGACATTCAGCGAAAAGCTGTGAAGTGGATCGATTACATCTGGTTTGTCGCTTCGCTTGTAACGGTGCTGTTCCTTGTGGCAACGGCCAATCAGACAAAGCTTTACGATAAATTCGGTCAATATCCGCTGCTCTGGATTGTTCCACTCCTGTGCATTGCCGCAATCCTCATCACCAGAAGGTTTGTTGCCAAAGCACACTATATCTGGGCGTTCTTCACTGTCAGTCTTTCGATTCTGACACTAGCGGCGACAGGCTTTATCGGTATGTTCCCTTATATGATCCTGTCGAAGGTTGATACAGCTTATTCTTTATCTTTATTTGATGCGGCAGGCAGTGAATTAAACCTGAAAATCATGTTCTTTGTAGCCGTCATCATTGTTCCAATCGTCATCGCTTATCAAATTTGGGTTCAACGGATCTTCAAAGAAAAAATTACAGCAGAAAAGGCAAAAGGTTATCACTAAGGGTCAATTAACTAGGGGATTACTTCTCCTGTGTCCAACGAAAATGAGCGGGATTGCGGGAGCACCAAAGTACGGTTACGCCTTTTCCGTAATGGGCAGTAAGCACAGCGCGACAGATCGGGCAAAGCTCAAGTGGGCGTTTCTTCATATGTATCACCTTGTTAGGAAATCTGACATGTTGTAGGTTAGTATACTATAGAATCGAATGAGATGTCAGTAAAAATGACATAAAGCCTAGAGAGATAATCTCTGGGCTTTTCTCGTTGAGGGAAAAGCATAGATAGCGGTTGGAAAGACACACTACTTGAGGAACGAGTTGCCTGTGAGAACGAAAAGGGGGACAACGATGAATAACCTGTTTATGCCAATCACTTCGATAACTAGCGGTCTTGGTCAAGAAGTGCGGGCCGATCTCTTCTGTCTGCCGGTGCAAATTGTGAATGTGTGTTTTGTAGGACAGCCCAATCAAACGAAGGAATGGGTGCTGATTGATGCGGGAATGCCCTACTCGGCTGAAGCCATTATCGGAGCAGCGGAAGAAAGGTTCGGCAGCGGTGCCTGTCCACAAGCAATCATTCTGACACATGGGCATTTTGATCATGTGGGGGCATTGCCAGAGCTGATGAAACGGTGGGCTGTACCTATTTATGCCCATGAACGGGAGATGCCTTACCTGACAGGACAGAGGAATTATCCTCCTGCTGACCCGACTGTGGATGGGGGTCTTGTCACCGAGATGTCTCCGTTCTTTCCGCATGAGGCCATTCAGTTAGGGGATCAGGTTCACCCATTGCCTGCTGACGGAAGCATTCCATTTTTGGCGGATTGGAAGTGGATTCACACACCAGGACACACCCCTGGACACGTCTCGCTTTTTAGAGTTAAAGACCACGCGCTTATTGCTGGAGACGCGTTTGTTACAGTCAAACAGGAATCGCTTTATAAGGTGATCTTTCAGGAGCTGGAAATGAGCGGTCCGCCTAAATACTTCACCACCGATTGGGAAGCGGCTCGAGAATCCGTAGAGCGTCTGGAAAAATTGAGACCTTCTGTAGCCGTGACAGGCCATGGATTGCCAATTGAAGGGGAGTTGCTGTCTCGTGAACTGGCCAAACTGGTTCGTGATTTTGGTCAAATCGCTGTTCCTGAGCATGGCCGCTATGTAACGAACAGCTAAAGAATTGGCAGAATCAACTCGCGAAAGTAGCTCAGAGGACGAAAGGTATCCCGGTATAGCTCACTCGTCATGGAAACAACAAGTTCATGCTTCGGTACGACAATAATATACTGTCCTCCATATCCCATCGCAAAATAGGTATAGGGTTCAACAGGATGACCAGATTCATCGGCTAGTATCCACCAATGATAGCCGTAAGCGCCGATCTTGGAGTGCGTATGGAAGCCGGCAAGGGAAGAAGCTTGGACCCATTCTGCCGAGACAATTCGCTGTTCCTTCCAGACACCTTCTAGTAACATTAGACGTCCGATATTGAGCATATCACGCGCTTTAAGAGATAACCCGAAGCCCCCGATGATAATCCCTTTAGAATCGATATGCCAGTCATATTCTTGAATTCCCAATGGTTTGAACAGTTGGCGCTCAGCGAATTGGGTTAAGCTCATTCCGACAGCCTTTTGCACAATAGCGCTAAGCAGATGGGAACAACCTGAATTGTAGAACATGGTCTGTCCTGGTGACGTTAGCATGTCTCGTTCGAGCACAAACTGAACCCAATCTTTACTGTTAATCATGGGAAAAGGCCTTCCACCCCACGCGCCAAACTCGGGCCAATCGAAGCCAGGGGTCATGGTCAACAGATGTTCGATGGTAAGCTCCTGTTTGTCTTGCGGACAGTTGGGCAAGAAATCACGAATCGGTTGGTCAATCCCTGCGATTGCGCCTTGGTCTATGGCAATGCCGACTAGAATGGAGAGCACGCTTTTGGTAACGGAGTTGACCTTGTGAAGCTTTTCCGCCATTTTTCTGTTTTTATAGTACTGAAGCACTGTCAAGCTCTTCTCGCTGATTAAGCAGGTGTCTATTTTATCTTTCGTGATCCGCTGCGCGAATGGGGCAAGCGCCACTTCATCCAGCTTCCGATGATTTATGATATTCTTCATCGACCTATTCCTCCTGTTTATAGAAAAGAGGTACTAACGCCGTCGCGGTAGTACCTCTTCCTTGCCTTCTAAACCCGAGAATGAACTGTAGGGAATCTCAAGCTCCTATTGGAGCAGGAGAGATTCGCCGTTCATTTTCTTATCTTCTTGTTCCTTTTTCATCAATTGGTAGAAGAATCCTTTTTCGTTAAACGCTTTGATGGCATTCGGATCTTTCTCCAATTGTTGAACGGTTACCACTTGATCAGCTGTTGGGAAGCTGAAGGAAGTTGCTTTGCCCCAGTTCCATGAGAAGCTGGTTGTTTCAAAGCCAAATGTGAATGGCTCTTTGATTTTACCTTCTGGATCTTTAACAGTTACAAGAAGTTTCGCGTTGGATTCAACCGGTAATTTGTCAGCTGAAATGTAGTAATCAAACGTAAAGTTTACGCCTTCCAAGCCTTCTTTTTTGGCATCCGCCAACAATTTGTCAATCGAGTTGGTTTTTTCGAAGTTAGCGATTTCGTCTTTCGCAGCAAGCATTCCCGCGTCAACCATCAATTCTGCTTGTTTGCGCTCATCAATACCTGGTTTCAACATTTTTTCTTGTGGATCAGCGTATTGATTGATCAAGAGGATCATATCAACAGCGAAGGAACGAACTTCTTTATTAACCGTTGCGTCTTTTGCTGTGAAGAGCAGCATGTTCATGATTTCTTTAGCATCGAGGGTGATGGTGAGGTGGGTTGTGTCCACTTTTTCACCGTTTGGCAATTGAACAGTTTCTTTGCCATGATTCGTTACATTGTTCAATTTGTAGCCGTATTGAGCAATGTATTTTTTCATGAAAGAGAGGGTCAGGTTCTGAATTTTTTCCTGCATTTCTTTAAGTTTCACAGGATCAAATTTAGCATCAGGAGGAACTGTTCCGGTATTCAGACTTAAGTATTTGTTATCCAACCCTGATTTCAAATAGAGATTTTCTTTGTTAACTAGAAATTCCATGGTGGCTTTTTTGTCACCAGTCCAAAGATTGTGATCACGCAGAATTTTGTCATCATTTAACGTAAGGACTACTTTACCAGTTTGAAGATCCTTGGTGGAACCTTCAATTGTTACGCCGCTTTGCAGGGCGGAGATTATTGATTTGGCTTCAGGATCAAGAGCTTCCCCAGTGAGATCAGCAACTTTTTGGAAGTCACCAACGATTTTCAATGTACCTTGAGAATCGTAGTTTGGATTATCCATCGTTTTCACGACAGCATCGCGAACCAGTGATGCCTGGGAGGAGCAGCCTGTCAGTAGCAACATGAATGCTAGCAGAAGTATACTACCCTTTTTCAACATGTGTATGTACCACCTTTTTTGAGTTTTGGGTTGGCAGATTTACCCGATTATTTAAGTAATCCGACCAATATTGGTACAAACTGCCACCCCGACATAAGTATATACGAAAAAAAAGGAAAAAGGTTGCAATCATTTCGAAAAAAGATACTAGAGAAAGTTTTCATGGTAAGATGAAAGTAGAAAATGTGGATTAATGGCAAGAAAGGACGTTTAAAAATGTGGTCGTGGTTAGAAAGATTGTTAAAAAGCCTACAGGCGGATACTGGGGAAGAAACAGAAGAGAGAGAACAACGTGTAGCGTCATCCTCCAAGCAGCCGCAGACGAGAACCAAAAACATCTACCCACGTGAACGGGAACGCAGACGGACACAACCTACACAACCGACACAACCGACACAACCTGAGGGAGAAGTACAATCTGGTGGACAGTTTCGTTTTCCGGTAATCCCAGACAATGACAAGACGGTCTCTCGACGTAAACCGACGCCGGAGATGGAGTCGCCTATAGAGGAATTTAAACAAAACGGACATGGACGTTTTCCGAACTCTTCGGGGGACACAAATGTAAACCGACAAACAGGCGCATCTACCTTAAAAACCAACGTAGAGCCGGTGTTCACAGAAAAAAAGCAGAAGCAGGATGACTTCATTCGAAAAGAGAGAAAGCCTGAGGTATCCGCGTTCAAACAGACCCAGTCAGTGTATTCCGGGCGACAGGACCAGTCATTCAAGCCGACAGACGTTATTTCCCCCATTCACGGAAAAATTGACACAACCAAGCTCGAGCGTGTACAAAATGACAAATCTGAGCGAGTCAGACCGGACAAGCGGGTTTGGACAGAGGTTGCTGCTGAGGCTGAAGTGGCTGGAGCAATTGAAACCATAGGAGTGATTGAAACCAAAACCGGAACCGGAACGACCAAAGAAGCCGAGTACGGTAACGAGCATCTAGAAACTCCGATGATTACGGAAGAGCAGCCGTTCGAGTCTCTTGACCTGCCAGAAGAAACAGGCGAGGCAATCAAGGAGCAGTCTGCGGAACAAGACGAAGTACAAGACGAAGAACAGAACGAAGAACAAAATGAAGTACAAAATGAAGTACAAAATGAAGAACAAGACGAAGTACAAGATGAAGTACAAGATGAAGTACAAGATGAAGCAACCCACGAAGAGGAACCTGAGGAGAACATCGAGGAACCGTCCAGTGAACAACCAGCTATTATACATAATGAAATCCAAACCGAACCAGCAGTCGATGAAGCAGCTCCATGGTATGCAAGGCCAACAATGAGTACCGATTTATCCGACAAGCGCGCTCAAGCGATTGAAGCCCTGCTGGAACGGGCGACTCTGGCGGATGATCAACCACATGTGGAAGAGATGACCTCTGATGAACAATCGCATATAGAAGAGATGACCCCGTATGAAGAATCGTATGTGATAGACCAAACCGTAGATGTTCCTTCATACCTGGAAGAGCATACCACGGATGACGAAGATCAGCCGGAGAGTGAAGCGCATATGCCGCCAGCAGCTTGGTCACAACCGCTTATTAACACTTCAGCGACAAGCGAGCCAGCTTTCACGAGCACGACTTTCATCTACTCTTCACAATCGGTTGATCAAAATGACGATGCAGAACCACTGGAGCAGGAAGAACAACCAGAGCTAGCGGACTATGAGTTCCCTGACTTGTCTCTGTTGGATTCTCCGCCCGTTATGTCGAATGATTCCTATGAATATACATTGGAGCAGAAACGCTTATTGGAAGAGACGCTGGAAAACTTCCATGTCAATGCTGTTGTCGTTGGGATTGTGAAAGGGCCAGCTGTCACACGCTTTGAGCTACAGCCCGCTCCAGGGGTTAAGGTCAACAAGATTACCAGCTTATCGGATGATATCAAGCTGAATCTGGCCGCCAAGGATATTCGGATTGAAGCGCCGATTCCAGGACGCAATGCGGTTGGGATTGAAGTTCCTAACGTCAAAAGTGAGCCGATCTTCCTGCGAAGAATTATTGGATCGGAGAAGTTTCAGAACCACCCGTCACCACTAGCAATTGCCTTGGGCATGGATATTGGTGGCGAGCCGATTGTGGCCGATATCAAAAAAATGCCGCACGGATTGATCGCTGGCGCAACGGGGTCGGGTAAGAGCGTATGTATCAACTCGATTATTGTCAGTCTGCTGTATAAAGCAACTCCCGAGCAGGTACGACTGTTGTTGATCGACCCGAAAATGGTTGAGCTTGCCCCTTACAATAATCTGCCGCATCTGGTTACGCCAGTTGTGACTGACGCTAAACAAGCCACTGCCGCATTGAAATGGGCGGTGGAGGAGATGGAGAAACGTTACGCCTTGTTCGTCGACGCGGGTGTAAGAGATATTGAACGATACAACAAGCAGGCCGATCAGGAGCTTCCGTACATTGTCATTATCATTGACGAGTTGGCTGATCTCATGATGGTTTCTCCACAGGATGTAGAGGATTGCATTATCCGTATTGCCCAAAAGGCTCGCGCTTGCGGGATTCATCTCCTGTTGGCTACACAGCGTCCGTCAGTGGATGTCATTACAGGTAATATCAAAGCGAATGTACCGACACGCCTCGCGTTCGCCGTATTTTCTCAGATCGATTCCCGTACCATCCTTGACCAGAGCGGCGCCGAACGATTGCTCGGACGCGGGGATATGCTGTTTTTGGAAAGCGGAGCACCGCCTGTACGTTTACAAGGAAATTACGTCTCCGATGACGAAATTGATCGTGTAACCGAAGTCATAAAAGATCAACGAAAACCTGTTTACTTCTTCAGCAAGGAAGAGCTGGAACAGACCATGAGCAGCTATGAGATGGGAGACGACAGCTTGTTTCATGAAGCGCTGGTCTTTGTCGCAGAGCAAGGTCAAGCTTCAGCCTCATCTCTGCAGCGCAGATTCCGTGTAGGCTATAATCGGGCCGCCCGCCTGATCGATATGATGGAGGCAGCAGGTTATGTCGCTGGACAAAGCGGCGGCAAGCCAAGAGCCGTATTGATTACCGCGGAGGATGCGATTGCGCTCTCGGAAGGGACGTCTCTTTTATAGTTTTAGGTAAACAAAGCAACAAGCAGTACTCCAACGAAGCGATGCAATAGGCAATTGAGTTCAAAGGGAGGTACACAGATGACAGGGGACGCATTTCAAAAAACGTATCAGTTAGTCGATGAGAAACTAGCTTTATTTAATGAAGAGCACTACATCAGTGTGTGGAGGGTTTCGATTAAAGAACTGAATGAACAAGCAAGAGAAGCTTTGTTTGACGCGTTATTTGGATTTGAACATGCCGATCTGGAAGTACAGGTTGACGTATCCGAAGAATCTCAGGATACTTGGTATTTGCAGCTTCTGATTCCCTATTTGTTTACCCCATTGGAGCAAGCGCAGAAACGATTAATTCGTGGAGGTATCGCTTTATCTAACTATCTGAAAGAGTGTGGGTTTGAACTGGAAGCCTCCAGTTTGCGTGAAACAGAGATCTACAACTATCTCAAGCGCTACAATCCAGAAATCGCCTGACCAGAATGAAACCAGAAGAGAGTGGGAACCTGATTGTAAGGTTTCCACTTTTTTATTTGAAAAATTTTTAAAAAGACCTGTCACAAAAATCATCTCCGTGGTGTCTATCTAGTGTAGACGGAAGAGGGGGGAGAGAAATGGAGGGTTTGGCCCGGATGAGAGAAGAACCACAATCTGCGGCGGAAGATTTTCAGACGATATTTCGCACGCATTATCCGCAGGTTGTTCGATATATTATGAGATTTGTCCATGAGCAGACAATAGCTGAAGACATCGCGCAAGACGTTTTTCTGAAGCTTTATGCCGCGAATCTTTCTGAGATTGAGAACATCTCGGCTTGGCTAATCAAAACGGCGATAACTACGACGTATAACCAGCTTCGTCAGGAGAAGCGAAGGGTATTGCGCGAAGCAAAAGATTTTGAGGCGGATCATCAGGTGATTGTGTCCACGGAAGAGAAATGGCTTCATTTGGATGAGATCGAAGAGGTACGAGCGGTCCTGCACGAATTAAGTGAACGGGATCGGTTGCTTCTTCTGATGAAATACTCAGGCTACAACTATCAAGAGCTTGCGCGGGCGGCAGAGGTGGAGAGCAGCTCAATCGGCACATTGCTGGTCAGAGCCAAGAAACGCTTTCGTGAGTACTATCAGCGCATAAGGGGGCAAGAGTAATGAACTGTCCACAATGGGGGCTATTGCAAGCCTATATAGACGGCGAGATTGAGCGAGATGAACGAAAAGAGATTGCCCTGCATTTGGAGCAATGTCAGACGTGCAGGCAAGCGATGAGTGAATTAAAGCGCTTGGAGGATTGGGGGCAGATTGCTATTGAGGAGAGTTTTACGGCAAGTCAGCACGAGATCGACATCGATGTGGACGCTGCCTGGGATCGATTTACGCGCTCTGCTCAATCGCATCAGGAGACGAAACGCTCACCTTTCCCTTCTCTTGGAGCACCCGCAGCGATCAACCAAAGTAATCAAACGGTTCAACAAGTAACGAAAAGGAGCTGGTTTCACATGACTAAATCATATACCAAGTGGGTATCCGCAGCCGCAGCCGTGGCAATTGTAGCAGGATCCTTTACCATTCCCTCAGTTCAGGCCGCGGCAAGCAACTTCTTGTCCATTTTTCGAGTGGATAAAACCGAGACGATTAAATTAACCAACCAAGATCTGGAGGAAATTAATCAGTGGTTTGCCCAAGGAAACGATGGCAGTAAGGAATTGGCTGGCATTGGTAAACTAAAAGCGGAAGGGAATCGTCATAAAAACTACGATAGCCGGGAAGCCGCGCTAAAAGCGGGAGTATCCATTCCCCAAGCGCCAAAAGGCTATACCGTGTCGCACGTAGAGCAAGATAACGATTGGACGCTGACCTTTGAGCTGGATACCGACAAAACGAATAAACTCCTGAAAAAGCTGCACAGTGATGTTCAGTTTGACAGTTCCTTGAATGGAAAAGAATTCTCCATCACGATCCCGGAAGTAGTGAGAACTAGCTTTGAGCAAAAAAATGAGCAGAATTCCAGCCACAAGAGCTTTGTTTATACTACTTCCAAGTCACCTACGATCAAGGCGCCGGCAGATGTCAATCTGGATGAACTAAGAGAAACTGTTTTGCGCTTGCCATTCATTCCCGATAACGTGAAGAACCAATTGGCGAATATCGAGGATTGGAAACAAACACTGCCGATTCCGTATATTGAGGGAACAGGCAAGGAAGTAACCATTGATGGAGCGAAGGGAATCTTCGCAGGCGACCAGCATCAAGCCTTCATGATGTGGCAAAAGGATGGACAGCTCCATTCGATCGAAGCATGGAATTCGGATCAAAACAGCAAACCATATGATCTGAAAGAATTGACCGATATGCTTAAACAAATACAGCCTTAACGGATAAGTAGACGAAACTCCCGCCTCGCCAATCAAAAAGTTGATTGGTGAGGTGGGTTTTCCTGCTACTATCGGAATGTTCGCTAAGAGAGGATTGGAATGTTGATGGAATCAGTCATTGAAACAATGCAGCTAACCAAACAATATCAAGGAAAAGCGGGCTGCAAAAATATTACCATACAGGTACCGCGTGGTGTCGTATTTGGGTACCTGGGGCCCAACGGAGCGGGCAAAAGCACGTTTGTCCGCACACTTCTCGGACTTCTACAGCCTACTTCGGGAATCGCCACGATCTTGGGGGAGCCGATTGGATCTGTGCAAGCCCGCAAGAAAATCGGGTATTTGCCAGAGTTGTTCCGTTATCCGGATTGGTTGACAGGTAGACAGCTGCTTGAATCCCATCTCGAGTTGAGCGGATATCGTCCGAAAGACCGCAAGCAACACATCAATCAACTGATAGAGCGTGTAGGCTTGCAAGAGAAGGGCGATCAGAAAATCAAGGGATATTCCAAAGGCATGCAACAGCGGATCGGGCTCGCGGCAGCGCTCATCGGTGATCCTGAGCTGATTTTTCTTGATGAGCCGACCTCTGCCCTTGATCCAATTGGACGCAAGGATGTCCGTGAATTAATGGCAGAATTACGCGACCAAGGAAAAACGATTTTCTTGAACAGTCATTTGTTAAGTGAAGTGGAGTCCGTGTGTGATCATGTAGCCATTATTAACCGTGGGGAGCTGATCGTTCAAGGGGAGTGGCGCACGCTTGCTCATTCTAAGCCCCAGATCGAGATGGTCACCGCTAATTGTTCGTATGAGACCCTGCAGGAGTTGCCCGAACTGGTGGAACAGGTAGAATGGTTGGACGGCCCAAAAGAAACGAATCCGGCGGCAATCCATGAGACAAGTCGATGGCTGGTTACCTTGTGTCAGAAGGAGCATACGCCTCATCTCGTTGCCGCACTTTGTGCCCGTGGGGCTGAAATCCATCAGGTCACGCCGAAGCTGCCTCACTTGGAAGAGATATTTATGCAATGTGTAACGGGCAAAGGAGAATCATGATCATGTGGACAATTGCCAAATTAGCGTACAAAGAGTTGTTGTATAAACGAATTTTTTTCATCCCTTTCCTGATGTCGGTCGCTTTTCTGATTTTCTATGCGGTGGCCACTCATTTCGCGGCGGATCAAACATTAGAGGGAGTTGGAAAATCGGGTGGAACTGATACAAGGCTTACCTTGGAGAATTTATTTGTAGGGACGCAGCTATTAGGAATTGGACTTTACTTTTCCAGCTTTATTACCATCTTGTTGGCCATCTTGGGCAGTATCGGAAGCATTTCGGGAGAGGTGGAAAGCCATCAGATGGATACGCTGCTTGCACGCCCGATCACTCGCCAAACGATTATCCTTGGCAAGTTCACGGGATTGGCTTGTGTCCTCATTGTTTACGCTCTCTTGATGTTTCTCGGGATTATCTTCGTGAATCAGGAATTTGCCGGGCCTTATCTGGCGGTTCAGCTTTCACTTAGTCAGCTGATTCACGCGGGCAGCTTGTATCTTTTGCAGCCTATCATTGTTGTAGCGGTCAGTCTGTTGTTTAGCAGCCGATTGACGACGATGAGTGGCGGCATTATTATGATCATCTTGTACGGAATCAGCTTTGTTGGGGGATTTTTGGAGCAATTTGGCGCCTTATTCCATAACTCGTCCCTCACGAATACGGGAATTGTCACGAGTTTGATCTTTCCTGTTGATTCTTTATTTCGTAAAATGACCTTATATTTGTTTGATTCAGCGGATGATCCTGTTTCATTTGCCTCACAAGGAATATTTGCAAGTGCGTCCACACCAAGTGACGCGATGATTGGGTATGCGATTCTGTATAGCATCATTGCACTCGTGATTGCCACTCGCATTTTTGCTAAAAGAGATTTGTAATGGAGTTTTTTCCCTGTATCCAACTTGTTTACTCTTTACGACCTATTTTGTTATCCAGTATACTGAAGGATATATAAATATAAAACGCTATTTCATCTAGTGAAACACAACGAGTCCAATCGCGTGGTCAAAAGAGGTGAGAACACTGGAAGAGGATAAAACGACCGTCCGAGCAGTAGATCGAGCTTTAGACATATTGCTCTCTTTTACGGAAGAAAATGAATTAGGATTAAGTGAGATCGCCAAGCGGATCTCCCTTCACAAGAGTACAGTCCATCGTCTGCTTGGGTCACTTGAGGCAAAAGGCTTCATTATCCGCAACCCGGAAACCGAAAAATTCCGTCTGGGTTACAGGATTCTTGAGTTGTCGGCCAATTTGACTCAATCAGATGACATCTCCATCGTCTTATTGCCGGAGATGGAGCGCCTTCGTGATCTTGTCGGCGAGACGATTAGTCTGTATGTGCGAGATGGATTTGAACGGATTCGCATTCAGGCGGTACAAAGCAATCAACCGATTCGACGGGTAGCCCCGGTTGGTGCCCGCATGCCATTAACGGTTGGAGCTTCCAGCAAATTGCTCGTCGCCTATGAAGATGCCGAGACTCGCGAACAGATTCTGGCTCACACAGAATGGCCAGATCGAGTGGATCGTGAAATGTTTGTGGAGCAATTGGAGCAAATACGCTGTGAAGGATATGCGACTAGCGTAGAGGAGCGAGAATTGGGAGCAGCCGCCGTGTCAGCCCCGATATTCAACCGCAAAGGCAAAGTGCTCTGTGCCCTTTCGATCTCTGGTCCGTCCAATCGACTAACCACAGAAAAGATGCGAGAATTCTCCAAGCCATTGCTAGATGCCGCGACTAAAATGAGCAAGATGCTGAAATAACACAACCCCGCACCACTCATTAGAAGTGATGCGGGGTTTCTTGCAGTATTAAGGCTGTGGAATAGACGTTTTCCACTTCACATGATCGTAGAGGACACTAGCAATATCGAGTGAGACAGGCAACTCATCGGGAATTACTGTGAAGTCCTTATACACCAATTTCGATTTTACTTTAAACTTTCCATCTTTTCGATCAAGCTTGATCCATTCCCCCTTGGAAGCCAAATTATCTGGTCGATAGACCTTGCCTTGCGGATCAGTAATCGAGAAATCACCGCCCATCTCTGTCACAACCTGCTCAACCTCAAGGGTTGCCCAGTTATTTTTAGAATCGACCGTGAAATTGGTAAAGGTGTAGTGGTTTCCTTTGTACTCCATCGTTACAGGCTTTTCTTTCAAGGTACGAGGATGAATGGTCAATTTCTCATGAGGGTACTCCGTTCTCTGCACTCCTTTTAGCTCAAAGAACAGCTTCTCTCCCTTGTTAAACGGAGCAAAAGATTGGTGCCAAACCATTTTTGCTCCTTTATCATGGTCTTCCTCTGTACGGCTGGATACAGGCAAGAGTTTTTGGTCTTCTTCATTTGTCGGGAAGGTAGTGGCTACAACTTCGCCTCGCTCATTGACAATCTGGTAGCGAAGCATATGGTAGCTGTAGTATTTTTCATCGAACATGAAAAACTCCGGATGATTCTTCATCTTGTCTTTGCCTTCCTGGGTCCACTCCGATAGAATATCAAAGCTGGTTGCGGTGGGCGAGTAGACGACGTATTGCAGCTGAATATGCAGGCCATCTGAGGTCGTGTAGTCCTGATCGATTGGAAGCTTTTTGGTCGAGGCTAGACTTTTCTCCAAATCGACAGGGACAGTTAATTTCCAGTTGCCCTTGACGGAGTTGATTTCATGAAGGTCAATGTGCAGGAACAGCTTCTTCGGATGAAGATCCTCTTGCAAACGGAAGGTCAGATCAGCGTAAGGGGGATGAAGAATGACCTCCTTGAAGCTCTGGGTTACGTCTTTGCCACTAATCGTCCGGTAGTTTATGCTTGTCGATACCACTTTGTCTGAGTCATCGGTAATATAATAGGCATCTCTTGCTTTTTTGAAGTACATATCCTCTTTACCCCAACGCTCAATGTCAAATAGGCTAGTGGGATCAATCGCTTTGCCTTTCTCGTCATCGAGGCTGTACGTAAAAATCAACCGGTTCGAATCAGCCAACACCTCTTTTACCCGTAATGTAATTCCTTGATCCGTTATGGCGGAATCTGTCACCTGGGAGAAGCCTTGTTTGGCAGCAGCCTGCAAGCCTTGGTCAAGCGTCGGACGGTCGAACAGCGATTTGAGATAATCGGCAAAGGTAGGTGATACTGCCGCTCCAATCGATACACTAAGGGCAATCGTTGCAACTGTGGCAATCGCCGCATATTTAAGTTTCATAAATTTGTTCCTCCTGGTTGGGGATATAATCTGTCCCTCATCCTGGTCGGCAGTGGCTAGGGACTTTTGGACAGTCTGATACGGAAGCTGCTTAGCGAAAGCGAATAGGCTCTTAGGAACTTCGATTCTATCCAAGGCTTTTTCGATATCCTTTTGGTATTGATGGTCCCACTGATTCATTGAATTCCCTCCCTGGTATTCGACTTGTAAAACTGGGAAAGCTGGATGCGGGCGTGATACAATCTTGATTTGACAGTACCTAGCTTCAGGTTAAGCAGACGCGCGATTTCCTCAAGGTTGTATTCTTGAAAATAGTAGAGGACAATCACGGTTCGATGCTGAATGCTAAGCTTAAGCAGATGGACAAGCAATTGATCGTACTCCTCCGAATCAATCAGTCTATCCATTGGAGTTGGTTCTATGGCCGAGACCATGGGTAGAAGCTCCGCGGTTGTCGTGCGTTCGCTTTCTTTTGCCTTTTTCCTGTAAAGGTCAAGGGATCGGTAGACAACCAGCTTATGAAACCAGCCTCCAAAATGCTGAATCTCTCTTGTGGAGAGCAGAGACTGATAGACCTCCAATAGGGCATTTTGCACGGCATCTTCGGCTTCGCTTTGGCAATGCAGGATCGCATAGGAGGTTCGATAGGCTTTGGCCAAATGAGGCTCCACCAACTCGTAAAAGGCTTCTTTATTGCCAAGTCGGCATTCTTTCATTAACTCTGACTCGCGAGTCATGATTAACCTCCTTTTTCCTATAAGGAATAACAGGGGATCAGCTGATACTATATAGTCGAGTGGATATAAATTTTGGTTCAAATGTTTTTATTTACCAATCGTACATGGTTGCGTCGAAATGATACAAGTTCTCGTGATTTTTTTTTATTGAGGTGGGTGCATGGACTTCTATCAACGCTTACAAGAAAAAGTACGGTTGATATCAATGTCGGATGAAGAGTGGCAATGGTTTGTGGACCGATCACAAGTCAAACGGGTAAAACAGGGGACGTGCTTGATTGAAGTGGGGGAGGCTGTGAATTACGCCTATTACTGCTCAGAAGGCTTGTTTCGCTTGTATTATTCGCTGACCGATGGCCGGGAGTATAATGTTGCTTTTTCATTGGAAAACTACTTTGTCACCTCCTATGGCGCTATGGTCACAAGAGAGTCTTCCGCCTTTACCGTCCAAGCGATGGAAGATTCGGTCGTCATTGAAATTTCGTACGATGATCTGCAGGAGCTGATGGATCGAAGCCACCATTGGGAACGCTTCGTACGCAAGAGTGTGGAGCGATTGTATATTCGCAAAGAAAATCGAGAACGTGAATTATTGTACCTATCCGCAAAAGAAAGATACGAAGCCTTCCTGGTGAAATATCCGGGCTTGGAGAAGCGCATTCCCCAGTACCAAATCGCGTCCTATCTCGGGATTTCACCGGTTTCCCTAAGCCGGTTGCTCCGGACGCAGAATGATTAACATAGGTTAATGATCGCCTTTCGATGGTACGTTACAATAACCGTACAGATTGACAAGGAAAAGGTGATGATATGATGCGGTACATGATGATCGTTCTGTTGGAATTCTATCCTGCTTGGCTGGCGTTGCCACGTGAGGAACGCAGGAAGCATGCGGCTTCCTTGGAAGAGATTGTGGCGAGATATCAACAGCATGTGAAGGTGCGGTTTTTTGACGCGGAGGCGTTGCCGGGGAAGGATTATACGGACTTTGTGATTTGTGAAACCGAGGATTTGCGTCAGTATCACTACATGTGGGAAGAAATCAGAGATTCATTGCCTTATACAAGTGGATACATGAAGATTAAAGATGTCGTCATGGGGATGGAAAATGCATTTCAGTCGTATGAAAAGGATGTCCTGAAGATGGGTGAATAAGCGTGTTCATGCCAAACGAGCCGAAGAAGTGATTCTTCAGGCTCGTTTTTGTTTTTCTTGATTCATATTGAGTTCATAAAGCCCCTTTATCATAACGCTTAAGCGAAAACACCTAATAATAGGAAAATGAGGAGAGATGAACGTGAATCATCAAGGATGTATGAAACAAGTAACAAAAACGCCAAAGACTTCAACACGAGAGGATGTTTTCACGAAGATCATGTATACGTTTTACTTTGTCTACATGATTCTTTTGACTGTGCTGATGTCTTCACATGATTGGATGGCAGCGGTCTTGGGTATCGTTTGGCTTAAAGAAATATTGTTAATCGCCAATTCTATTGGCATATTGCTTTGTGTCTATCTAATTATTAGAAACAAGCAAAAGGCCATCTGGATCATGGAGCGTATGCCCGCTTGGATGCATAGCATGTTTGATTGTTTGCCTGACTGGATGGGGCGCTATATCAACCATAATCTCGTGCGGATCACGATGGTATCCTGTGACCTCATGTTAATCTGGATGTGTGTCGGATTTGGCCTCATGCTGTTATGATGTTTGGATCTTTCGGGCGACACGTTCCCCAAGATCGGAGGATGCCTGATACAGGTAGCCGAGCACGATGTTTTGCGTTTCGGGGGATATGCCAGCAAGATCGGCGGCCAGGTTATCTACTAAGTGTTCTTGCTGCAATGGGGCAAGAGCACAATAATACTCACCGGCTTGCGTGAAGTCGTCTTGCTTGGGAATGTCGGACCGCACGAGGTGTCCTTCCACGAATCTCCCGTTGCCGCTGGTCACAAGGAAATCGGGCGTCCAGTTCTGCTGATGATTAATCGGAATCTTGCGGAAATCAGAACCAAGCCGCCGACGCTGCGAATCCCAATAAATATTTGCACGCCCCTGCAGTATCTTATCGTCCGATAACTCAGCGCCTTCCAGCAGGTTGGAAGGGGAGAAAGCCAACTTTTCTACTTGCTCCATATAATTAACAGGATTGCTATTTAATACTAATCTCCCTACCGGGTGCAAGGGATATTGCCGCTCATCCCATACCTTTGTATTATCCAATGGATCATAAGGGAGCAGGGACTCGTCTTGAGGGTTCATCAGCTGCACGTAAAGCCCATATTCAACCGTTTTGCCCGCGTTCAGCGTATCGTATAAGTCCTTGCCAGCATAATCGGGATTCTCGCAAGCGAGCCGGGCTGCTTCTTGACGGTCAATATACTGCACACCCGCAAGTGGCATCCAATGATATTTCACGTAAGTGCGGGCACCTTGCGCGTTTTTCCAGACGTAAGTATTGACGCTGTGCCCCGGGATATGTCGAAGACTCTTGACAGTTCCCGCGTCGGAGTAGAGATGGACGAGAAAGCTTGTGGATTCAGGTGTTCGGGCGACGAAGCTCCAAAATCGTTCCGGATCGATGAGGTTGTTGACGGGCGATGGCAGAAGGGCATTGATAAACTCGGGAAAGCGGATGGCGTCTCGGACGGGGAACACGGGGATATGGTTAAAGACAAGATCGAACACACCTTGATCCGTGTAGAACTTGGTGGCGAATCCGGTCACGTTACGGGAAGTATCCGGCGTGCCTTTGTTGCTGACAGCTAAGGAGAATCTTACCGCGACGGGGACCTGCTGACCCGGATTTTGCAAGAAACAAAGCTGCGTGTAAGACGTCATGGCATGCACGGTCTGAAAGTAGCCGAATGCGCCATAACCTTTGACATGAACGGGCCTTTCCAACAATTTCGAATGGATGAAAATCTCCAGCTTTTCATGCAGCACGTTGTCCTGTTCCAATACAGGGCCTCGTTCACCCACTGTCTGCGAATGAAAAGCAGCCGGAGTATCTCCAGACCATTTGTTAGGGCGATTTCCATTGTTCTCGTTCATCTTTCAACCCCCCATGCCCGCATACGAATCGTTTGGATATATCAAAATGTATGAAGAGCAACTATGCGAATATGACAGTGCGGCGTAATACGAACGGGTTCGATAGTTCAATAGAAACAGCAGCAAGTCTAAGACTTTATTTTCAGGTCTTAGACTAGCTGCTGTTCATGTATTAGGCTCAGTCTAAAACATAATTTTAACTGAACACCTAGACGGGGGCTTGTTTCAAACTGTCTACTTGACAGGGGGAAGACCAAGGATCAACCGGGTGCATTTTGCCGAAATTTGAGCTTATAGACATCGCTTATTTGGCTGTAATGGGTATCCATATTTCACTTTTAAAAGTGGGGGAGGTTATATCTTTATGCTCGTTCCACAAGATCTCTGGCCCTTCCGCCTGTTCATAGTTGGACGATGGAAACCATTCCGAATAGATTCGACCCCAGACAGCTTGAAGCGTATTAGGAAAGGGTCCAACTGCTTCGAATACCGCCCATGTTGATGCCGAAACCTCAAGTTGTGCAAAGGCTTCAGGGCACTCCTTTGTTGTTGCCACACCTATATAGTGATCAAGCTCGCCTTTTTCCTCCATTCGCCCTTCAGAAAAGTTCGTGGATGCGTTAAGCAGTCCCAAAGGCTTTACATTGGAGAGAGCCTTCAGGGTGTTGATCGTTTCTTCATCCAAGCTTGCCCACATGGCGGCAATCTCAGGATTCACTCCTTCGAAGATGATCGGCACTCTTTTTTTGATACCCACGATGCGAAAGGCCGCCTTTTCTTCAATCCGATAGTTCATTTCACTTCCTCCTTGAATGGACAATTGAAAAGTCAAACGTGGATAAGCTTTTAAGAAAGGAGTATTGTTTCTGGCTTCTGACGGAGTTACACCATGCAAGCTTTGAAAAGCTCTGGTAAAAGAATCTGCAGAGATGTATCCATATTTCATAGCAACATCCATAATCCTTACGTCACTCGTAGTAAGCTCCAATGCTGCAAGTGTAAGCCGTCTGCGACGGATGTACTCCGATAGGGGAATCCCGGCAAGGAAAGAAAACATTCTGCTAAAATGATATTCCGAACATAAAGCCAATCTCGCCACTTTCTTCAAGTCAATCTCGTCGGCAAGGTTCTCTTCAATATAGCGTAAGGCTCCATTCATTTTTTCAAGCGAATCCATTTCGTTGACCTCCTTCTTACCAATAGAATAGCAGGAGTTGTTAGGATCGATCCGACATTTCGTGCACCATATTGTAGGATCTCAATGAAAATAGCCCCTATTCACACAGGACGGTGAACAGGGGCGTTTGTATTGAAGGATGAATCTTAGCCTATAGTAACTTATTTCTCGTCTTTCAACTGACGAAGAACATTTTGAAGGATACCGCCATTGCGGTAGTAATCTACGTCAACCAAGCTGTCGAGGCGTACGATTACATCGAATTCGAACTTGCTGCCGTCTTCACGAGTAGCGATTACTTTTGCTTGTTGGCCAGGTTGAACTTCGTCAGAGAGGCCAACAATGTCAAAGGTTTCACGACCAGTGATTCCGAGAGATTTCCAGCTAGCGTCACCAGCGAATTGGAGTGGGAGAACACCCATACCTACGAGGTTCGCTCGGTGGATACGCTCGAAGCTTTCAGCGATAACCGCTTTTACGCCGAGAAGGAATGTACCTTTAGCTGCCCAGTCACGGGAAGAACCAGTACCATACTCTTTACCAGCGATAACAACAAGCGGAGTGTTAGACGCTTGATATTTCATAGAAGCATCATAGATGGATTCTACTTCACCAGTTGGCAAGTAAGTGGTTACGCCACCCTCAGTGCCAGGAGCTACTTGGTTACGGATACGGATGTTTGCGAAAGTACCACGCATCATGACATCGTGGCTACCACGACGAGCACCGTAGGAGTTGAAGTCTTTGCGCTCAACGCCTTTACCTTGCAAGTAGATGCCTGCTGGGCTGGTTGGTGCAATGTTACCTGCTGGTGAAATGTGGTCAGTTGTCACAGAGTCACCCATGAGAGCAAGTGTTTTTGCACCTTTGATATCTTCGATGTGTCCTACTTCACCTTCAAGGTTTTGGAAGAACGGTGGTTCTTGGATGTAAGTAGACTCGCCATTCCACTCGTACAAGTCACCTTGTGGTGTAGGAATTTGGTTCCAACGTTCGTTAGCAGTGAAGACATTGCCGTATTGTGCACGGAACAATTCTGGGTTCATTGCTTTACCCATTGCTGCGTTAATTTCTTGTGGAGTTGGCCAGATATCTTTGAGATAAACTGGTTGACCGTCTTTTCCAGTACCGATTGGATCTTTGGTCAAGTCGATATCAACTGTTCCTGCCAACGCATACGCGATTACGAGCGGAGGAGAAGCCAGGTAGTTCGCTTTTACCAATGCATGGATACGACCTTCGAAGTTACGGTTACCAGAAAGAACCGCTGCTACGGTCATGTCGTTATCAGAGATTGCTTTTGCTACTTCATCTGGAATAGGACCGGAGTTACCGATACACGTTGCGCAACCGTAGCCTGCTACGTTGAATCCGATGGTCTCAAGGGAATCAAGCAAGCCAGCGTCAATTAAGTATTGAGTAACTACGCGGGAACCAGGAGTAAGTGAGCTTTTCACGTAAGCTGGTTTGGTTAAGCCTTTTTCAACCGCTTTTTTCGCAACAAGACCTGCGCCGAGCATTACGCTTGGGTTGGAAGTGTTGGTGCAAGAAGTGATAGCGGCGATAACCACAGCACCTGTTTTCATGGTAGTTGTTTCACCAGTTGGGTGGTTAACGGTTACAGCTTGGTTGATTTTATCATCGGACAAGCCAAATCCGCCTTTGTCGATTGGCGTACGGATGCTGCTGTTGAAGGATTCCTTCATCGCAGTCAACTCTACGCGGTCTTGAGGGCGTTTTGGACCAGCCAAGCTTGGTACTACAGTAGAAAGATCAAGTTCCAATGTTTCAGAGAACACAGGATCTGGAGTTTCGTCTGTACGGAACATACCTTGTGATTTGGTATAGGTTTCAACCAATTGGATCAAGTCTTCTTCGCGTCCAGTTTGACGGAGGTAGTTCAGTGTCTCAGCGTCAACTGGGAAGAAGCCCATCGTCGCACCGTATTCTGGAGCCATGTTGGCAACAGTTGCGCGGTCAGCCAAGGAGATGTTGGAAAGACCAGGACCGTAGAATTCTACGAACTTGCCAACTACGCCTTTTTTACGAAGCATTTGAGTTACAGTAAGAGCCAAGTCAGTTGCGGTAGCACCTTCAGCAAGTGTGCCAGTCAGTTTGAAACCAACAACTTCAGGAGTTACGAAGTACATTGGTTGACCAAGCATACCAGCTTCTGCCTCGATACCGCCAACACCCCATCCAAGTACACCCAAACCGTTGATCATGGTTGTGTGGGAGTCAGTACCTACAAGGGAGTCAGGGAATACAACTGTTTCGCCGTCTACTTCACGGGAAGCGACAACAGTTGCCAAGTATTCTAAGTTAACTTGGTGAACGATACCAGTTGCTGGAGGAACCGCACGGAAGTTATTGAATGCGGTTTGCGCCCAACGAAGGAAGCGATAACGCTCTTCGTTACGTTCAAACTCAAGGTTCATGTTGGTTTCAAGCGCATCTTTGGATCCGAATGCGTCAACCATTACGGAGTGGTCGATTACAAGGTCAACAGGTACAAGCGGATTGATGCGTTTTGGATCTCCGCCGTTGCGTTTCATGGCTTCACGCATTGCTGCCAAGTCTACTACGGCAGGAACACCAGTGAAGTCTTGAAGTACGATACGAGCTGGCATGAGTGGAACTTCTTGGTTGGCGTCGCGGCCTTTTGTCCAGTTAGCCAAGGAGTTTACGTGTTCTTTTGTGATTGCACGGCCGTCGAATTGACGAACAGCTGCCTCAAGCAACACTTTGATAGAGAAAGGAAGTTTGGATACTTCACCAGTACCTTGCTCTTCCAAGCCTTGAAGGCGGTAATATTGATAGGATTTGGATCCTACTTGCAAGGACGATTTGACAGAAAAAGCATCATGCTTAGCCAAACGGATTACCTCCCTTAATAATGTTCAATTCGAATGAAACGCGTTTCGTCTGGTGAAACGCTGTTTCGATTCTTGCTATGACTTCATTATACTTGAAGAAATCAAAAACGACTACCCTAAATTCACATAATGTTCATATGTGGTCGGATTTTGACGAATTTGGGGGTAGCCGGTCTGATTATGAGCGGTAAATCCTTTAACTGCCTATGTATTTGTCATATAATGTCCGAGCTTTGGCGATATCATCCGTTCCCTGAATCAAGACACGTCCATCGGGAAAGACAACTAACGTATGAGCATCCGTGTGGAAACGCAGCAAAAATTTATTCCGTTCCACAGCCCCGACAGGCGCTAATCTGGCCTCCAGATTGTCCAAATCCAGACGTGTCTGTTCAGCGGGTGTGATTTGTATCGTGTCACGTCCACAGAGGGAGGTAGCTACCCCATCTGGTGATTCGGGATTTAGATACGGGAATTCCCGCTTTTGACAGGTGGGGCAATCCGAGCGTCGCAGTTTACCCACGCGCATCTGAGAATGTTCATTGACCCAGATGTCGAAGTGTTCGAGATTTGGATTGTAGGCCTCCTCTGCATTCACCAACATTTTGAGGGCCTCTGTTGCTTGATAGGAGGCGATGATGTGGATGAGCGGGCCAATCACACCCGCCGTATCACAGGTTGGCGCGTCACCTGCTTTTAACGGCTCTGGAAAAAGACAGCGCAGACATGGTGTGACACCGGGACGAATCGCTGTAAACATCCCTTTGGAACCGACAGCCCCGCCATATACCCAAGGAATCGCATGCTTCACGCAGACGTCATTGATTAAATATCGGACGTGAAAGTTATCGGTCGCATCCAAAACCAGATCGACGTCAGACAGATACTCTTCCGCATTATAGGGTGTAAGATCGACCACGATTGGTTCAAACGTAATCTCGGAGTTGATTCGCGAAAGCTTGTCATAGGCTGCCATCGCTTTGGGAAGATGCTGACGGGCATCCTCCTCATCGTACAGCATCTGGCGTTGCAGGTTGCTAGGCTCCACGAAATCGCGGTCAATGAACCGGACGAAACCTACTCCCGAGCGAACCATATGGTTGGCAAGCACGGTTCCCAGCGCACCCATTCCGACAATCGCGACACGAGCCTTGGACAACTTCTCTTGCCCAGCTCGTCCAATAGGCGCAAATAAGATTTGACGAGAATAGCGAGTGTTCAATGAAAGGACTCCTTTCTGTTTGTTATCGTGTAAGAAACTTTAATAACTTTAAAGTGTTAAAGTTTCAGGAAAAAACCTAAAAAAGATTCGACTACTTCTTCGAAAGGGCTTCGAAGAGAAGCTTTTTTATAATCTCGGAATGTTTAATTGCTTTATAGAGATAAAGTAATTAAACATTCCTTCCATTCGCGTAAGCCCACTCAAGAAAAGACTTCGTCCGCTTGCAGTCTCCTTGGAAGTGAAGCCTAGCGAAGGAAAGGAGAAAGGGAAAAGAGTCGCCACCCAACCCGAAGGGCGCGAAGCGTTTGGCGACTCCCTTTCGGATTGAGTGAGCGGACTTCTCTCCTTCGTTGCGAACTTCCACAGAGCGAAAAGGGACGAAGTCTTTTCTTATTTGGCAGGCTCTTCCTGATAGGTGGCCAAAGGATTCCAAGGCCCTTGCTGATGCCCTTTCCACTCGCTGCCGTCTTCCCAATTCTCTTTTTTCCAAATAGGCACGATTTGCTTCAATCGCTCAATGGCATAGCGTCCTGCTTCAAATGACTCATTGCGATGCGGCGTCGCGACGGCGATCACTACAGCAATATCTTCTATTTCCAAATGTCCGACACGATGGTGCATCGCTACCTGAGTACCAGGCCAGCGTTCTTGGATTTCACGGTCGATTTGCTTCATTTTTTCCACAGCCATCGGCGCGTAAGCTTCATAATGGAGCGAGACTGTTTTTTGTCCATGTGTAAACTCACGAACAGTTCCGACAAATGTAAGCACGGCGCCGGCATGAGGATTGGAGACCAGCTTGACCAACGCATCTGAGGAGAGCGGTTCCTCTTTGATTGCGAATCGCGCGTCTTCACCGCCACTTACCGGAGGCAAAAGAGCAATCTCATCTCCTGATTGGATGGTCTGATCGGCCAGGGCGTATTCATGATTAATCGAGACAAAACAAGTCGGCAGAAGAGAAGCGAGCGCCGGATATTCCTGCGCAAGATGTTCGAGCAATTGGCTAACGGTTGAATGATCGGCAAGCTCTATTGTGATCTGACGAGCATTAGCTCTTTCAGCTAAACCAGCGAATAGTTGAAGTTTCAATTTCATAGGGTTCCCTCGCTTTAGCATAGATTTTCCTAACGGAATAGTAGTAATGCAAGTTGAACATATCATAAACTTTTGGCCCCTGCCAACGCGTCTAGTGACAAATCAGGGAAAAATCCAGGCAAAATCAGGGGAATTCCTGCACCGAGATAGGGGTTGCTGTATTGATTTTCAATTAGCAGTAGGGTACGGTAAGGGAAACAGGTGAACGGAGGGGAGCAAGATGACAGCTGAACAATTAGTTGACCGATTTGGTCGGGTACATGACTATTTGCGGATCTCCGTGACTGATCGATGCAATTTGCGGTGTGTGTACTGTATGCCTCCTGAAGGGGTAGAGTTTCAGCCGCACGACCAAATCCTACGTTATGAAGAGATTGTCGAAGTAGTCAAGGTGGCGGCAAAGCTCGGTGTGAAGCGTCTACGGTTAACAGGCGGGGAGCCGCTTGTCCGGCGTGAGATCGAGAAGCTGGTTGCCATGCTTTCAGCAATTGAAGGAATAGAAGATATTGCGTTGACAACCAATGGAATATACCTGGCTCAAAAAGCGGCGGTATTAAAAGAAGCCGGTGTTACCCGCGTGAACATTAGTTTGGATTCCATGAAAGCGGAGCGGTTTCGTGAAATCACCAGAGGGGGAGACCTGCTGCGGGTTTTGGAAGCCATTGATCGCAGTATAGAGGTGGGCTTCTCGCCAGTGAAATTAAATGTGGTATTAATGAAAGGATTCAACGATGACGAAATCGAGGACTTTCTGCGATTGACACTGGAAAAGCCGGTAAACGTCCGATTCATTGAGTACATGCCGATTGGCGAAGCATCTGACGAGTGGCGCCAGCGCTATTTGCCGCTCCCAACTGTCTTGGAAAAAGCCAAAGAGATGGGCTTGCCGGCAGAACAGACCGCCAATGTTTTCGGAAATGGACCAAGCGAGAATTACCGCTTGCCGGGGGCGGCGGGTACATTTGGGCTCATCCATCCTGTGAGCAATCATTTCTGTGATAATTGCAACCGACTGCGCTTAACGGCGGACGGCAACTTGAAGCCATGCCTCTATTGGATTGATGAACTGAATGTTCGCCCGCATGTCGGGAATCCGGAAGAGTTAAGGCAGCTATTCTTCCACGCTCTATCGATCAAACCAGAAACCCATGAGATGGCGCAAGCTTTGGAGAAACAATCCCAATCCCATACGCCAACATTGCGCAGGATGTCTCAGATCGGAGGATAATCAAGCATGAGTGTCAATGATCAACTAACACATTTTAATGAACAGAGCCGCGCGCGTATGGTGGATGTGTCCGCCAAAGATATCACGGAGCGTGTAGCGGTCGCGAAGAGTCAAGTCAAAATGAAGCCAGAAACATTGGAGCGTATCAAATTAGGACAAATTGGCAAGGGTGATGTACTTGCGGTAGCCCAGGTTGCCGGTATTATGGCAGCGAAAAAAACCTGGGAGATGATCCCGATGTGTCATCCGCTGTTTCTCACTGGAATTGACATTCGCTTTGAATATGCGGGCGACGACAAGATTGCACTCGAAGCAACCGTCAAAACGACAGGGAAAACTGGCGTAGAAATGGAAGCGCTAACGGCTGTGAATGCCGCTGCCCTGACCATCTATGATATGTGCAAAGCAATGGATAAGGAAATGATAATAGGACCTACTTACTTGCAGAGCAAAACAGGCGGGAAGAGCGGGGAGTTTGTCCGAACTATGGATGAGGGTTGATAATGAATAGCGGCATTTCTAGCGTTCTGTTTGAGCGTTGGAAATGCCGTTTTTGGTAATTAAACATTCCTTCCATGCGCGCAAGCCCACTAAGAAAAGACTTCGTCCGCTCGACGCTCATTTTAAGCGAAACCAAGCGTAGAGAACGTAGGAAGGAAAAGAGTCGGCATTCTTTACATCAGACTGAGAAACTAAGTGATTTTCTTGTCGACTCCCTTCCGCAGTGAACGTAGCGGACAGTTGATGCTACACGCAAGCTTAAACAGAGTATAGAGGGACGAAATCTTTTCTTCTTTAAAAATTTCCTTCTTTCAAATTGACGACCTGCTCCCGGAGCTGATCAAGATAGACGGGTAAAGTCTTCTTAGTAACCCGATACTTGTCCTGGGCAATCTGGTCGATAATCCACTCGTTAACTTTGCGAGAGTGGTGGGCCAGGTCTTTATAATTGTTTAGATCAAACGTAATTTTTTGTTCCTGCTGAAAATCATAGATTTTAACGTTTGGCTGCTTGCCGACTTGTTCAAACAGATATTTTTTGACGTACAGTTCATTCTCGAAGAACGACGGGTCCTTGTCATAGAAGTAGCGATGCTGCAAGATCGAATACGGCGGATAATACAAGACAAATTGCACGTCAGGATGTGCTTTTATGACGGACAGAAGGTTATTATCCATGTTCTTTTGGACTTGTTTCATCTCGTATTCGCTTGGCTTGAAGGAACCGCCTTCCTTCAGCTTATTCCACTCGTTCATGACGTTCTCTCTACCGAATAAATCCGGAGATTCCCACGTATTCAGCAGATTCAGACTGGGATTCGCCGGCTGAGCGACACCTGCTTGTATACCGATCCAATGAAGAGCCTGCTGTGAGGTGTCCAGATTGACCAGATACTTCAGATCATTCCATGGGTTCTGATCATAAAGATAGTACGGAAACTCTCCAAATTCTTGGCGTACCCGATTGGGGTCTCCGCGCAAAGAGAAGTAGTCGACACCCCAGAGGATCGTTTTCACTTTGCCTGTACGAACGGCATGATTGATCATTATTCGCTGTTCCATCGCTGTGGAGCCGGACATGGATAGCTTAACAGCTTGTACACCAAGCTTCTCGTTTACATAAGAAGGCAAAAAATTCTCGGTCATGGATGTGCCGATAATAATCGTATTATAGTCGTAGTTTTTGGCGATTCCAGGATTCTGATAGCGCTGCTGATCCGAAAAATCAGGTTTCATATAGGCTTTATGAAAGAATTGAAGCGGATCAACGACATAATTAAGGCCAACGAGTAAAACGAGCAAGCCCAAAGTGGTTGCAAGCACCGATTTGGCCCATGTTTTGTAGGATTTACGATGACGTTTCATAAGGCCCTCCGTTAGAATTGGAAATACAAGAATTCAGACACACGGTTCAAGCCAAAGATACCAGCAACCAGAAGCAAAGGAACAATAATGCCCCACTTCCAATTAGGAGTAAATTCTCGATCCCATTCGATACTGTTTTTCCAAGTGCTTACAAACAGATATAGGATGGCAAGCACAATAATTTCATTCGTTCCCGCTGGGAGTGCGGGCGTGATTCCGGCGGACAAGCCGATATGTCTGAAGTTTACCATGCCTTTTAGAATGATCAGGGCTTGTTGGAAACTATCCGCTCGGAAAAAGACCCAAGCGACGACCACGAATAGGAAGGTAAAAATACGTCCCAGTATCCAGTGCATCTTGAAGCCCAATGAACGCCAGAAGTGATTGACCACCAAAGCCACTCCATGCATAAAGCCCCATACAACAAATGTCCAAGCAGCTCCGTGCCAAAGCCCCCCAAGTATCATCGTAATCAGGAGATTCAGATGACGGCGGAATTGTCCTTTCCGATTCCCGCCCAAGGAGATATACAGGTAATCCCGCAAAAAGCGAGACAAGGTCATGTGCCAGCGACGCCAGAAATCAATGATGGAATCAGATTTGTAAGGCGAGTTAAAATTTTGCGGGAGTCGAATGTTAAATAGCAAAGCGATCCCGATTGCCATATCCGTATATCCACTAAAATCAAAATACAGCTGGAACGTATAGCTTAATGCGGTAGACCAAGCCTCAACCAAACTGAGACTAGTCGCCTGAAACCCTGGATTCGCCCAGCCTGCCAGGGAGTCGGCAATTAGAACCTTCTTGCCGAGGCCAATGGCAAAAAGGAGCAAGCCTCGTGAGATATTGTTCCAATTCAACACTTTGGTCCGAATGGAAGCGAATTGCGGCATCATTTCTTTGTGATGCAGGATGGGCCCAGCTATCAGATGGGGAAAGAATGTGACGAACAACATATAGTTGACCAGATTGTATTCTTTTACTTCCCCGCGATAGGCATCCACGAGATAAGCGATCTGAGTAAAAGTAAAGAAACTGATCCCGAGCGGAAGCACTAGATGCAAGAGAGATAAATGCGTGCCGAACGCTTCATTCAAATTGGTAAGAAAGAAATTAGAATACTTGTAGAAACCAAGTAAAGCAAGATTGCAGGTGACGCCAAAAATAAGGAGCCATCGGTTTCCTGTACGTCCATGCCGCTTCGTTAATTGGGTTCCAACCAGATAGTTGAACAGGATACTAGCGAGCATTAATGGAAGATTAGCGATATTCCACCAGCTATAGAAGAATAGAGAACAAAGCGCCAACCAGCCAATTGCCAGGGAACTGAATCGAAGTTTATTTAATAGGAAATAACCAAGAAAAGATATTGGTAAAAATAAAAAAATAAACTCGTACGAATTAAATAGCACGAATAGCGCAACCCCTCAAAAAAAGTAGAATTTTGTCAAATCATGCGAGTATACCTTCTAACTATAAACGTCCAATGCTTGAAGCGTCAACGTTTCTTGATCCCTTCCCATTCCGATATCAGTGTGCAATCGAAATAACCTTCGAACTTGAGAGACTGAATCGTCCACATTTGAAATTCTCCCAATCCGTTCGTAATTAGACCAAGCTGAATATCAAACCGCCCCTCCAAAAAAATTCAGAAGATCCGGACAATGCCACCTTGAACCCTGGATATTCCGAGAATGATTATAATGATTTTGCCAATTAACACCGATTCACTCCTCCTGTAACTTGTTAGAAGAGTCCGTGAACCCCTCATGGTACCTGTCTCACTAACAACCCATCTCTCCAAACAAAAAAATACCCACATGTAAGCGAAAAAATATTTTGACAAAAATATAAACAATATATATATTTGTTTAAATTAAACATAAACTATAATATTTGTGGTTTGTGAAGATGGAGAATTTAATGTGAAAAGGAGAAGTGAATCATGACAACGCCTAAACCAATTTGGCGCTCCATGCTGATGTTTCTTGTGCCCTTAATTCTAAGCAATGCACTTCAATCGATTGGCCAGTTAATCGGAAGTATTATCGTTGGCCGCTCGATCGGAGTGAATGCGCTCGCTGTCATTTCGTCATTCTTCCCGTTGTTTTTTCTCTTGGTGGCATTTGCCATGGGGATAGGAGCAGGGAGCTCGATTCTGATTGGTCAAGCACATGGTGCGCAAAATACTGAACGGGTCAAGGCCATTGTAGGGACCTCGCTGAGCTTTACTTTTTATCTTGGCCTCGGATTGGCCGTGATCAGCAGCATCTTTACATGGGACCTTATGCGTCTGCTTGGGATCCCGGACAATATTATGGCGGACACGGTTCTTTATGGACGAATTCTGTTTTTGTCTACTCCTATTATGTTTCTGCTTTTTGTTTATACGACATTTATGCGAGGAATCGGAGACTCCAAGACACCCTCTAATTTTCTCATGATCAGCACAGTATTGAATGTAGCGTTATTGCCGCTTCTCATCTTCGGCTGGATGGGCCTGCCTAAGCTTGGTGTTTTTGGAGCTGCGTATGCATCCGTCATTTCTATGCTCTTAACTCTCGTTCTAATGTTGCTGTATTTAAGGAAAAAGAAGCATCCACTCCAGTTTGACGCTTCCATCAGAAGGCATCTGCGATTGGATGGGCAATTGTTAAAATTACTGTTACGTCTTGGTATTCCCTCAAGTATCGGGATGATTCTCGTCTCCCTTTCGGAAATTGCCGTGATCACCTTCGTCAATCGTTATGGTTCGGAAGCAACGGCAGCGTATGGGGCAGTCAACCAAGTCGTTAGCTACATTCAAATGCCCGCCATGAGCCTGAGTATGGCCGTTTCGATATTTGCTGCACAATCGATCGGCGCAGGTCAGCTGGATCGATTGAAGGAAGTCTTCCGAGCGGGCGTCGTCTTGAACTACGTGATCGGTGGGGTATTGGTGTTCGCCGTGTATTTGTTCGGAGAGAATATTCTGTCCTGGTTCTTGACCAGCACAAGCACACTGGAGATGGCCCACAGTCTTTTGATGATTACGCTTTGGAGTTATCTTGCACTTGGTCATGCACAGATCATCTCTGCCTTGATGCGGGCGAGTGGAACGGTATTATGGCCAACTTTGATCAATGGACTCTCCATCTGGTTAGTTGAAGTACCGCTGGCGTATTATCTTTCAACCTTCACGGAACTTGGAATTAAAGGAATCTGGGTGGGGTATCCCGCGGCTTTTCTGGTTGTTTTGATTTTCCAATATGTGTACTATCAATGGGCTTGGAAGAAGAAGCAGATTACGCGTCTCGTTGGGTAAGAAATCTTGCGTTCCCATCCAATTCTGGCAGCAAATTCACTTTATGTAATTATTCCTTGAAGCGAAATATTAGCTGTGATACTATTTCGAGGTACGAAATTTTTTGTTTCGGTGCCCGAAATTTTTACAGTAATTATTTCGTAGTTAAATGGGGGGGTGAATACATGGAGGGATTTGAGCTACTTCGGGAGCTAATATTCAAAACAAATCAATTATTCATTGACATCATTACCGAGGAACTCGTCAAATCCGGCATTACCCGACCACAGATTCTCGTTTTGGAGCAAATCAAAGTGGCACCCAAAACAATCGGAGATATCAGCAGAGCGATGGATTTGTCTTACAGTACTGTTTCAGGTATTGTAGATCGTTTGGAAAGAGACGGTTTGGTACAGCGGAACAGAGACGAGAAGGACCGCCGAGTGGTTTGGGTATCCTGCATAGACAATCTACCGAAATTCGAAGAGCGGTTACCGTTTATGGAGAAAAATTATTTTCCAGAAATTTTTGAAGGGATCAAACCTTCAGAGTTGGAGCAAGTCAACCACTCATTAGAACTGATCAGTACTTATCTAGAGAAGAAACGAACCGCGCTTAGCGAGAGAGGTAGTGAGAAAAGATGAATTTGTCGGGATTTTCAATTAAACGCCCCGTAACAGTCATCATGTTGACACTCGCATTAATAGTCTTTAGTTTCGTCACCTTACCACGTCTGGCCATTGACTTGATGCCTGATCTGAAATTCCCGGTTGCGGTGGTTGTAACCTCTTATAATGGCGCATCACCAAGTGAGGTTGAAAAACTGGTTACGAAACCAATCGAGAGTGCCGTTGGTACTGTTTCCGACATTGACAGCATTTCCTCTGTCTCTATGCAGGGAGCGTCACAGGTTATTATCAAGTTTAACTGGGGGACGAACCTAGACCAAGCTTCCTTGAACCTGCGGGAAAAGGTAGATCAGATCAAGGGAACCCTTCCGGATGATGCCGGCTCACCTAAGGTTATGCGATTTGACCCGAATAGCCAGCCGATTATGTACTATTCATTAACCGGTAAAGCAGAAGTCAACAAATTGAAAGACTTGGCGGATAATTTGATTCAATCCCGCCTGGAGAGAATTGATGGCGTTGCCGCTGTAGGTGTAGAGGGCGGACGAGATCGAGTAGTGAACGTTACTATTGATCCAGCCAAACTCGCTGCGTACGGCCTGACAATTGAGCAAGTCCAGCAAGCAATCAGCAGCAACAACCTGTCAGCATCTGCTGGGGCAGTTCGTGAAGGCGACGAAAAAATGAACATCCGAGTCGAAGGGGAGTTCTCCGACGTCAGCAAAATCGGTCTGACTCCGATTCCTGTAGGAAAAGCCTCCATTCGACTGCAAGATGTCGCCAAGGTTGAAGATACATTGAAAGAGGTATCGGCCAAGAACTATCTGAATGGAGAAGAGGGCGTCTTCCTCACGGTTACCAAGGCATCTGGTGGCAATACAATCGAAGTGGCTGATGCAGTTAAAGAAGAAGTCAAAAATATCCAGGAACAGCTTCCTGCCAATGTGAAGCTGACAGAGGCAATTGATACCTCTATCTATATCAAGGATTCCATTTATACGACGGCTGAACATGCGCTTTTGGGTGGTTTGTTCGGGATCTTGATGCTGTTCTTCTTCTTGGGAAGCTTTTCTTCCATGATTATTGCAAGTATTGTACTTCCCGTCTCGGTTTTGGCCACATTCGTACTGATGTATATGACGGGGCAAACCATTAACCTGATTTCGCTGTCCGGATTAACCCTCGGCTTAGGCTCATTGGTAGACTTTTCCGTCGTAATTCTGGAAAACATCTTCCGGCAGCGGGAACAAGGAAAAAGCATGTTGCAAGCTGCGTTTGATGGTTCCAAAGAAGTAGGTACGGCGGTAATGGCTTCTGCATTTGCACAAATCTGTGTTTTTGCACCGATTGCCCTTACGCAAGGGATTGCTTCTGAATTGTTTGGGCCACTCGCGTTGACGGTTGTGTATTCACACATCGCGGCATTGATATTCTCCATTATGTTAGTACCGATGTTAAGCTCGCGCATGTTGAAAAAAGTCCCGGATCATCATGAAAACGTAGGATATCGTGGGAAAAATCCGGTTGTTTGGTTTAATATCGGGTTTAAAAAATTGGAAAATGGCTACCGCCGATTACTGAAGTGGTCGCTGGGACACCGTAAATCAGTTCTTGTCATTACGCTCGCGATGATTGTCGGTTCGTTTGCTTTGACTCCGATGATCGGTGCAGAGTTTTTCCCAGCAAGTGACCAAGGGCAGCTTCAAGTCTCAATTAAAATGCCTAACGGTACAGTCGTTCAAGAGACTGATAAAGTAACGAAGCAAGTAGAAAGTGTGGTTTCCAAGATTCCTGAATTGAAATACATGGTAACGATTGTTGGCAGTAACGTCAATCAGATGGCTTCCACTGCAGCATCGAACAAAGCGTCGATGTTCGTCCTCCTGACCGATGTACAGAACCGTACTCGTTCAAGTGATCAGATTGCACAAGATCTTCGTACCAAACTGGCAGACATTGCTGGAGCTGAGATTACGGTTGGTGCTACCTCTGGATTCTCAACAGGCTCCCCGGTAGAAGTAACGCTTTCTGGAGATGATCTTGACGTATTGAAAGAAATCGGCTCGATCATGAAAGAAGAGGTTAAGAGTGTAAAAGGAACCACCAACGTGATAAACAGCCTCGAGGATACCAAGCAAGAGTACGAGGTATCGGTCGATCCGGAAAAAGCCAGCCTGAATGGTTTGACGACCGGACAAATCATCTCAGCCGTCCGCACGGCATTTAATGGCCAGACGGTAACCAAGTATCGTACGGGTGATGATGAGATCGATATTGACATTAAGCTTCCAGAGATCTATAGAGAAGATGTAAACTATTTGAACAATCTCCGTATTTCTGGTCAAGGAGGAGCACAGATCGCTCTTTCTTCAGTGGCAACCATTAAAAAGGTAGATGTTCCAATTGCCATCAACCGTGAAGATCAGTCCCGACAAGTGAAAATCACAGCAGATTTGAACGGACGAGATCTTAACGCCGTGATGAAGGAAATCAAGACAAAACTGGATCAATTAAACCTTCCAGACGGCTATCTGCTGAAGTACGGCGGACAAAGCAAAGACATGGTCGAATCCTTCACGAGTCTAGGTGTTGCCATTCTGTTGGCGATTATTCTGGTTTATATGGTAATGGCGTCGCAGTTTGAATCCTTCTTTAGTCCGTTTATTATCATGTTTGCCTTGCCACCGACACTTCCAGGTGTCCTGATTGGTCTAGCGGTAACGGGAACTACCCTGAGTGTATCAGTTCTAATCGGGTATATCCTTCTGGTCGGTCTGGTTATGAACAACTCGATCGTATTGATTGACTACGTGAATCAGTTGCGGAAAAAAGGTCATGATGCCAAAGAAGCCATTCTGATGGCAGGTCCTATCCGTTTGCGTCCGATTCTGATGACTACGCTCACGACCATTTTATCCATTGGTCCGCTTGCGTTTGCGACCGGATCAGGTACTGAATTCCAGAAGCCAATGGGTGTAACAGTTATCTTCGGCTTGAGCTTATCTACATTGGTTACGCTGATTCTGGTCCCCATTGTGTATTCCTGGTTCAATGATTTAGGGATCAAGCGTCGAGCCAAAAAGGAGAAAAGAAGAGAGAAGAAGATGTTGAAAAAGCAGCAAAAGAATATGCCTACCCTGGAATCCTAGGCGTCTTAAGTAAACGGAGGGAGAGTATAAAAGTGAAAAAACAACACTTCATACTGGCGTTATCGACGGTACTTCTCTTAACTGCCTGCTCGCAAAAAGCACCAGAGGCAACGACCACAGCTGTAGAAAGAATTACCCCAGTACAAGTTGAGCTTGTGAAAAATGGTTCGGTTTCCTTGGATGCAGGACTGACTGCCAAGCTTGCACCTAGTCAGGAAGTGAATATCAGCCCGAAAGTAACTGGGAAGATTACTTCATTGCCAGTCAAATTAGGTCAATATGTAGGAAAAGGTGCGGTGTTATTCCATTTGGATGAAGCCGACCTGGAAAATGGCGTACGACAAGCAGAAGCTGCCCTGCAGGTTGCCCAAGCTGGCCTAAGACAATCTGGCAGCAACTCAAATAGTGGGCTCGAACAAGCGAAAAATGGATTGAAGCAGTCCGAGCAAGCCTTAAAAGATGCCCAAGTGAACCAGCAGCGCATGCAGAATTTGTTTAATCAAGGAGCGGTTTCTTCACAACAAATGGAACAAGCCAATTCACAGTTGACGAATGCCCAAACCGCTTATGACAATGCGAAGATGAGCTTGTCGACGGCACAACAGATGGGCGGTGTGCAAGTATCCGAGGCATCTGTGAAGCAGGCTGCGGTTAGTTTGCAAAACGCCAGAACACAATTGGCCAATGCAGTCGTTACTGCTCCTTTCAGCGGATATATCTCCAGTGTAAACGGAGAGGTTGGACAATTTGCTTCCCCGCAAGCACCTGTGATCACGCTCGTGAATACAAATCCACTTGTTGTTAAGGCGAATATATCCGAAAACGATATAACCAAGGTCAAGGTTGGCACAGGTGTAAAAGTGGAAGTAAGCGCGTTGGCAAAGGTGCTGGATGCCAAAGTAACTGCTGTGAGCCCGGTGATGGATCCGCAATTGAAAGCTTATCCGACTGAAATCTCCATCCCGAATCCTTCCAACGAATTAAAGTCCGATATGGTCGTGAATGTGAAGTTTAACTTCGATTCGACTGGGCAAAAGAAAGTACCATTGGTTTCCCGCAAAGCAATTTTTGAACGGGAAGGCAAATCTTATGTGTATGTGATTGAGAACAACGTAGCCAAACAGGTGGAAGTAACCGTCGGACAAGGAAGCAGCGATGAAGTTGAGATCCTTACCGGTGTGAAAGAAGGGGCTACCGTTGTTGTCAAAGGCCAGACATTGTTAAAAGACGGCGGTAAGGTAAAAATCCAGAAACAAGAATAAAGAATAAAGAATAAAGCAGTAAGCCTCCTTGACAACAAGTCACTCGGCTCGCTAGTATAAACATACAAAATGAATAGGAAAACTCACTTATCCAGAGAGGCGGAGGGACTGGCCCGATGAAGCCCGGCAGCGGATGTTGTACGCGATTCCATCAATCGTGAACACATCTGTGCCAATTCCAGCAGGAGCAATTCCTGGGAGATAAGGCGTGAATAACAGACACGTACCCCCTTCTCCGCTGAAGGGGGTTTTTATTTTTTATTAAATTGGAAAGTTTAATTGCTTTACAGTGGTAAAGTAATTAAACTTATCCATTCGCGCAAGCCTATCAAGAAAAGATTTCGTCCGCTTGCAGCCTCCTTGGAAGTGAAGCTTAGCGAAGGAAAGGAGAAAGGGAAAAGAGTCGCCACCCAACCCCGTAGGGGCGCGAAGCGTTTGGCGACTCCCTTTCGGATTGAGAGAGCGGACTTTCCAACTTCATTGCGAACTTCCACAGAGCGAAAAGGGACGAAGTCTTTTCTTAGTCGAACGGCTCAGGAAAGGAAAGAGGTACATGCGAATTCAACCTGCACACATTATGGAACAATTACCGACCCAATTTTTCTCCACATTAGTAGCCAAGGTCAATAAGCAGTTGGCCAAGGGCTACGACATCATTAACCTGGGTCAAGGGAATCCAGATTTGCCGACTCCACCCCATATAGTCGAAGAATTGCAAAGGCAGGTAGCCGACCCGCTCCATCACAAGTATCCGCCGTTTCAAGGGCGCATCGAATTAAAGCAAGCCATTGCTCACTGGTATAAACAGGAGTTTGACGTTGATCTTGATCCAGAAGAGGAAGTGGCGATCCTGTTCGGCAGCAAAACAGGACTGGTTGAGATTTGTCAGGTGCTCTTAAATCCGGGAGACGTTGCGCTGGTTCCTGATCCGGGCTATCCTGACTACTGGTCTGGCGTAGCGATTGCCCAAGCTCGAATGGCGATGATGCCTCTTCGTAAGGAAAACAACTTCCTGCCTGACTATAGCAAGCTGTCGCAAGAAGACGTGAATAAGGCGAAGCTGATGTTTCTTAACTATCCTAACAATCCGACTGCGGTCAATGCGCCGATTGAATTTTTTGAAGAAACCATACAATTCGCGCGTAAGAATGAAATTGTCGTCTGCCATGATTTTGCCTACGGAGCCATCAGTTTTGATGGCAAGAAACCCGTCAGTTTCCTGCAAGCCCCCGGCGCCAAAGAGGTGGGGGTTGAATTCTACACCTTGTCCAAAACCTACAACATGGCCGGCTGGAGGGTAGGAGCGATGGTGGGCAATAAAGAACTGGTGCGTCTCATTAACCTTATTCAGGACCATTATTTTGTCAGCTTGTTTGGAGCCGTTCAAATGGCTGCTGTTCGCGCTTTAACTGACTCGCAGGCTTGTGTACGTGATCTGGTGGCCGTATATGAAAGCCGACGTAACGCGCTGTTTGGAGGATTGCAGGAGATTGGCTGGCAAGCCGCTCCATCCCAAGGTTCATTCTTCGCCTGGCTGCCAGTTCCGAATGGACTTGGTTCCATTGAGTTTGCCGATCTTCTCTTGGAACAAGCGCACGTAGTTGTAGCGCCGGGAGTGGGCTTTGGCCCAACGGGTGAAGGATATGTTCGAGTCGCCTTGTTATCTCCAGAAGAGAGACTGCGTGAAGCAGCAAAGCGAATTGCCAGGCTGGGATTGTTCACAACCGAACAATTGTGAAAAATCAGGAAGTTTTCATTGAAATTGGAAATAGCCACAGATAAAATAATAAGAGAAAAATAAAGGGAAGGGGGATAGCGGAATGAGAATGAGCTGGATCAATCCGAAACATTTTCATTTCTATTTCCTTTCCCTTTTCGGTTGAAACACTAGAGCGAGATGCTTTAGTGTTTTTATTTTTTGGGGCGATAATGGAGGGATAGGATGAGGTACAAACGCGTTCTGATTAAACTAAGCGGTGGTGCTGTGGCCGGTGCGCATGAATTCGGATTTGACCCGGAGCGATTGGAGCACATTGCCAATGAGATTATGACGGTGGTGGGTTTGGGTGTTGAGGTCTGTCTCGTGATTGGCGGCGGCAATATTTTTCGCGGCAATATGGGAGAGAGCTGGGGAATTGAACGGGCGGAGGCAGATAACATCGGAACCTTGGCGACGGTAATCAACAGCCTGATGCTAAGAGGGGTATTAAAGGCAAAAACAAGCAATGAAGTTCGCGTCATGACCGCCATCCCGATTTCATCGGTTGCGGAACCCTATATCCGCTTAAAAGCGATCCATCATCTTGAGAAGGGATATATCGTCATTTTTGCCGGAGGGAATGGGCAGCCGTTTGTCACCACGGATTACCCTTCTGTGCAACGAGCGATTGAGGTGAATTGTGATGCCATCTTCGTAGCCAAACACGGTGTCGACGGCGTATTCAACGAAGATCCGAAATACAACGAGAACGCTCGAAAATATAAGTCTCTGCACTATAACGACGTGATCCACCGTGATTTAAAAGTAATGGATCAATCTGCCTTTATCCTTGCGCGTGACTATCAGATTCCCATTCATGTATTCAACTTCGATAAGGCGGGCAGTATGAAGGAAATTTGCCAGGGAACAGATATCGGGACCATCATAAGCGAGACGTCCGAATTGCAACTCGAATCATAACAAAACATAACATAACATACCAAGAAAAAAGGGATTCCCGTTTGAAGGAATCCCTTTTTTCTTTTGTCCATCATTTGCTTTGATTGGCCACCGTGAGTTGTTTCATTTGTGTCTTCCTTCCTATTTTTTTGTAAAAATATGTGAATTTTTTTGAGAAATGACGACTATATACACAAATTTGAACAAAAAGCAATGTATCTACTAACATAAAAGTAGGAGAAATTATGAATCTTTGTAAATAAATGTTTTTCAAATGTGACAAATTGTCGAATTTTCGTCAGCTGTGACAAAAATCATTTCTATATTTGGTATTATAAAAAAGCTGAATATGGAGGAATTAGTTTAAGGCTGAACTAGTTCCAAAATAATGCAAGGAACTCACCAAACACACCTAAGTCCGCTGCTGTCAAAAGTCCCTAATTTGTTAGAAGTGGCATGTGTAGAAGAGGAGATGAAAGAGTTGGGGAAAACAAAGTTGCTTAACCGAGTAAAACTGCTTTTCATGGGGATCTTGGCGACCGTAATACTGGCTGGTTGTGATAACTCGCAGTATATCGTTCTCAATCCTAAAGGGCCGGTTGCACAAACTGAGCTTAATTTGATCATCATTTCTGTTATTTTGTGTGCCATTGTAGTCATTCCTGTTTTAGCTCTTCTAGTGTATATCGTATGGCGTTATCGGGACAAACCAGGAAACACGGCTCCTTACCAACCTAATTGGCATGACAGCAAAACGCTTGAGATCATTTGGTGGGGAATTCCGATCGTGATCATCGGTGTTCTTGGTTACTTTACGGTAAGAGATACGTTTGCATTAACGAAACCTCCTGTAAGCGATAACAAACCGATTACCATTCAGGTTACTTCACTTGATTGGAAGTGGCTTTTCCAATATCCTGACCAGAAGGTTGCTTCGGTCAATTATGTGGAAATTCCAGCAGGTGTACCAGTTCAGTTTGTTTTGACTTCTGATGCGCCAATGAACTCTTTCTGGGTTCCACAGTTAGGGGGACAAGAATACACCATGCCTGGTATGGCCATGAGATTGTGGTTGCAGGCGGATAAACCAGGTGAGTACTTCGGATCAGGCGCTAACTTTACAGGTGCAGGGTTTGCCCACATGCAATTTAAAGTGGTAGCCAAACCTCAAGCAGAATTCGAGAAATGGGTAGACGATGTGAAGAAATCTTCCCCAGCATTAACGAAGGAAGGTTACGCTGATCTCGTGAAACCAGGTACTAGTGAAGTACAGACATTCTCTTCCTTCCCAGAAGGACTGTTTAATGAAGTTGTAAATAAAAACGGCGGTATCTATATGCATCATAACGGACTCAATATGGATCACAGTGGGTCGTCTAATGAGAATATGCCAGGAATGTCCAGTTCTAGTATGCCAAGTATGGACATGGGCCACCAATAAGAACGAAAGGAAGTTGAAAAACCGATGCTAGAAAACTTGAAACAATTTGCATCAACCTTTTTCGTAACTGGTGATCCGATGATTTATGGCGCAGATGTGTCTATCGTTCTTGCTTCAGTTGCCATCGTGTTTGTCTTGACCTATTTCAAAAAATGGGGATGGCTGTGGCGTGAATGGATCACAACTGTTGATCATAAAAAAATCGGGATCATGTATATCCTTGCTTCTCTGTTAATGTTGTTCCGCGGTGGGGTAGATGCCCTGCTCATGCGGATTCAGCTAGCTTTCCCTAATATGCAGTTCTTGCATTCCGAGCACTATAACCAAATCTTTACAACACATGGTACGATCATGATCTTGTTCATGGCGATGCCATTTATGTTCGGTTTGTTTAACATCGTTGTACCACTTCAATTGGGTGCACGTGACGTAGCGTATCCTTTCTTGAATTCCGTGAGCTTCTGGTTATTCTTCTTGGGTGCGATGCTGTTTAACTTGTCTTTCGTAATCGGTGGTTCTCCTGATGCCGGTTGGCTCAGCTATCCGCCACTTTCAGAGCTTGACTTTAGTCATGGGCCTGGTCAGAACTTCTATATTTGGGGGATTCAGATCTCCGGTATCGGTTCTTTGGCTACAGGGATCAACTTTATCGTAACGATCTTGAAAATGCGCGCACCAGGCATGAAATTGATGAAGATGCCTTTGTTCAGCTGGTCTGTACTTTCTAGCTGTATCATGATCATCATCGCTTTCCCTGTATTGACAATTTCTCTTGCGCTGTTGTTCATTGACCGTTACTTTGGAGCTCACTTCTTCACCATTTTGGGTGGCGGTAACCCGATGATGTACGTCAACCTTATCTGGATGTGGGGTCACCCTGAGGTATATATCGTAGTTATTCCAGCGTTCGGTATTTATTCCGAAGTCGTAGCAACATTCGCGAAGAAAAAAATCTTTGGTTACAAATCCATGGTATTCTCCATGATGATCATCTCAGTTCTTTCTTACTTCACTTGGGCCCATCACTTCTTTACAATGGGTGCTGGCGCAGACGTTAACGCCTTCTTCGCACTCACGACGATGGCGATTGGTATTCCGACAGGGGTTAAAGTATTTAACTGGTTGTTCACTTTGTTCCGTGGACGTATTACCTTGTCTCAACCGATGTTGTGGACACTTGCATTCGTTCCTTGCTTTGTCATTGGTGGTGCGACAGGGGTAATGCTTGCCGTTGCGCCTGCTGACTATCAATATCACAACAGTTACTTCCTGATTGCCCACTTCCACCAAACATTGATCGGTGGTGTAGTATTTGGTTACTTGGCTGGTCTGTACTACTGGTGGCCAAAAATGTTCGGTTTCAAACTAAACGATCGCCTTGGTAAATGGGCTTTCTGGACTTGGAATATTGGTTTCTATGTATGCTTTATGCCACAATACGCACTTGGTTTCATGGGTATGACTCGTCGTCTGTATACCTACGGATGGGATATGGGTTGGGCTCCATTGAACCTTGTATCCACTGTGGGTGCTTTCCTGATGGGTGTCGGATTCTTGTTCCAAGTATGGCAAATCCTTTACAGCATCAAGTACGGTGAAAAAGATTTGACTGGCGACGCATGGGGTACAGGACGTACGCTTGAATGGTCCATCCCATCCCCAGCACCACTTTACAACTTTGCGCGTGTTCCGCGCGTTAAAGATCAAGATGCTTGGATGAATATGAAAGAAGAAATGGCAGCTGGCAAAGATGTATTTGAAGGTCAGAAACTTGAACCAATCCACATGCCGAAAAACTCCGGAATTCCATTCATCATGTCTGTGTTCTGGTTTATCGCCGGTTTCGGATTTACATTTGAATGGACCTGGATGGGAATCATCGGCTTGTTGGGAGTAGTTGGTTGCTTGTTCGCTCGTTCCTTCCAATATGATACGGATTACTACATTCCTGTGAGTGAAGTGAAAAGTACAGAAGCTGCTCTAGGGAGGGTTGTATAATGAGTCAGGCTGTAGCTCATCACGATGATCATCATGACCATCATGAAGAACATGAACAGTTGAAAGTATTAGGTTTCTGGATCTTCATCGTAACGGACTGTATCTTGTTTGCTTGCTTGTTTGCAGCCTACATGGTATTGCGTACCCACTATAATGGTGGTCCAACTCCTAAAGAATTGTTTGAAGTACCAGGATTTGTCGCTGAGACATTCATCCTTTTGACTAGTAGTTTTACCAGTGGTCTTGCTACACTTGCGATGCACAAAGGCAAAGTGAAAAATATGATCGGCTGGTTGATCGTTACTGTAGCACTGGGTGCATGCTTCGTTGGTTTGGAAATCAGCGAGTTTACGAAAATGGTCCATGAAGGGGCTACGATGGCTACAAGCGCGTTCCTGTCTTCCTTCTTTACACTGGTAGGAACTCACGGACTTCACGTAACAGTTGGTCTCTTCTGGATTACCGGTTTGATGTTCCAATTGGCAAAACGCGGAATCAACACTGTTACTAAACGTAAAGTATTCGTTGTCAGCTTGTACTGGCACTTCCTTGACGCCGTATGGATCTTCCTCTTTACGGTTGTGTACTTGATGGGGGTGATGTAAATGGCACATCATAATCAAGCGAAAAATGAGGATCATGGTACAACGAAATCGTATATCGTCGGTTTCATCATTTCGATTATCCTCACCATTATTCCACTGGTGATGGTATTGAATCATATGATGACTAACACGGCTCTCGTCGTAGTTAGTATGGTGATGGCTATTGCACAATTTCTCGTTCAGTTGTTCTTCTTCATGCACATTCGTGAGGGAGAAGGACCAAAATATAACGTAATGGCGCTTATTCTTGGCGTTGTGGTTGTGTTTACAATTGTCGCTGGCTCTATGTGGATTATGACATTCAACTCCATGGTTCACTAATTGAAGGTGAATTAATGGAAACAGATAAGAAAGGCTATTGACTTAGCCTTTCTTATCTAACATACTTAACTTATTGATATCGAATGTGTTAAAACTTTTTTATTTTGTAGAGAAGGAGGTGTCGAGACTCATATGATTCAACAAAATATTGCTTCCTATACAGCTGATACTACTGTGACCGAATCGCGCTCGATGCTTCAAACCATCAAGGTGTATTATACCTTAACCAAACCTAGAATCCTTGTGATGCTGGTGTTTACCTCACTTTGTGCAGCCTTTGTTGCCCAGAAGGGGATTCCCAACATCATGACCACCTTATTTATGCTAATTGGGCTGGCTTTGTCCTCTGGAGGATCAGCAGCTTTTAATATGTGGTATGACCGAGATATTGATGCAATCATGAATCGTACATCCAATCGTCCAATTCCAGCCGGGCTGGTAGAGCCTCGTAATGCTTTGTGGTTTGGAATTACGTTGGGTGTCCTATCGGTAACCGTCCTCGCTATTTTCGTCAATATGATGACTGCGCTTCTTTCATTGGCAGGGTTTCTCTACTACGCGGTGGTCTACACCATGTGGTTGAAAAGAAGTACCCCACAAAATATTGTCATTGGCGGCGGAGCAGGGGCGATGCCTGTTTTGATCGGATGGGCCTCTGTTACGGGTCATGTAGCTATTGCACCTGTTTTGATGTTTTTGATTATCTTTTTCTGGACACCTCCTCATTTCTGGGCATTGGCTCTGTATAAAAATGAGGATTACACACGTGCGGGAATTCCGATGATGCCTGTTGTAAAAGGCCCTCGTCACACCAAACGTCAAATGGTAGGATACGCTTGGGCATTGTTGCTCTTGTCCTGCTCACTCTACTTTACTGGTGTAGTCGGCTGGATCTACTTGTTGTCAGCCGTGATTTTGGGCGGAATCTTCCTGATTTACAACTACATGGTATTGCGTGAAGAGGACGATCAATTCGTCTGGGCGAAGAGAACCTTCTTCTGCTCACTGATATACCTGCCTGTGCTGTTTATGTTCATGGTAATCGATGCAGTATTATAAAGTGTAAAAGCACCAATCTCTATAGGGATTGGTGCTTTTTTGTCTGTTGTGTTTCCTTCTTATCTAAAGTAAGATGCAAATAAGATGCACTGTGAAAGAGGAGATATATGGACTCAAGGAAAGCGCCTTTGGGATTTGAAGAAAACGATGATGTTGAGGGAAAAGTGTCAATTAATAGGACTGAACATTCAGTAAATACAGATGATTCGAGACTTCATGACGATATGGGGACATTTGTAAGTGGGGATGGTATTCAGGGAGATAAGTTTTTTTCGAGGATCGTCAGTAAGCTTCGAAAGGCAGGGTGTGTTTTCGCGGAAGATGAGGCACGCTTTCTTATCTCCTCGGCACTGACGCCCACAGACCTCATCAGAATGATAGAGCAACGATCCACAGGCCTGCCTATTGAACACATCATTGGATGGGCACAGTTCTGTGATAAGCGGATTGTAGTGGATCGGGGAGTTTTCGTCCCCCGACATCGCACCGAGTTCCTTGTCCAGCAAGCAGCCGCTCTCATTCGACCAGGATCGGTTGTAGTTGATCTTTGTTGCGGATCAGGGGCAGTGGGTGCGGTACTGGCCTCAACCATAGAACGGGTTGAATTGTATGCGACAGACATTGATCCCGCCGCGGTACGGTGCGCCCGACGCAACATCACTGACGCAGGTGGTGGTCTAGTGTACGAGGGAGACCTCTACACTCCTCTCCCCACTGCTCTGAGGGGCCGTATCAACGTGATTGTCGCGAATACACCCTACGTACCCACTCAGGCGATTGAACTGCTCCCCTCTGAAGCTCGCCTACATGAAACGAGGCTGGCGCTCGACGGGGGGATGGACGGATTAGACGTGCAGAGACGAGTCGTGGCAGAAGCTCCTCTTTGGCTGGCACCGGGTGGACACTTGCTGGTTGAGACAAGCAAGCGGCAGTCACAGATGACCCTTGAGCTATTCTCGGGCAACGGGTTGATCTCACAGATAATCAGTTTTGACGAGCTTGACGCCACTGTGGTTATTGGAACGAAACCAACCCCCTGACGTTTTTGACGTAGGGGGTTAGACTGGTTAGTGGGTTGACAATTCACAAGGCCACTTTATCCGCGGATAGAGTGAGATCGTAAAGGAAGGAATCCGTATCCTTTGTCTTCATAAAGGCCTGTAGCACTTGTTCTTCACGAATAATACTTAAGAAATCATCCACCACAGTAGGGTCGAATTGGGTGCCGCGATTCTCTTCCAGAATAGCAATCGCTTTTTCCATTGGCATCGCTTTACGATAAGGGCGATCTGAGGTCATCGCGTCAAATGCGTCGGCTACCGCCATAATTCTCGCCATCTCCGGAATTTGATCTCCTTTTAAACCATTGGGATATCCTTTCCCGTCAAACCGCTCATGATGATAAGCAACACCAGGAATGAGTGGAGCTAACTCCTTAATCCTCTCCAGGATCTGCACGCCGAGCGTAGGGTGTTTTTTGATCATGGAGTATTCTTCATCTGTCAAACGATCTGTCTTATGTAAAATGGCGGAGGGAATACCTACCTTGCCGATATCATGGACAAGACCAGATAGATAAACAAGGAGAATATCGCGTTCAGAGAAGCTACGAATACGGGCGATTTCACGAGAAAGCAGCGCGACTCGTTCGCTGTGTCCGTGCGTATATTGATCTTTGGCCTCGAGTGTCTTGCTCAATGCGCGAATGGTATTAAAAAACATCTGTTTATGATGCACTTCTTCTCGATGTAAGCGGTGAGACAGAAGATGCACACTGAACCAGCCACCCAAAATCAAGGCGGAAATAATGACAGAACTAATAATCATGATCAATTGAAAATTAGAAATCTGGTCAGGCAAAAGAAGCTTCATTTTCTCACTTAGATAAAATTCATATCCGAAAGTGGAAAGGAACAAAATAAGCAATAATGAAGAGAAGACAAGGTTCCATCTTCGGATTAATTTAGTCATAATGAACCCTCCGGAGCTGTTCAAACACCATCTATATCCAAAAAAGGCTGTATCAGGCTGTAGAAGTAACGTCGAGGTGAGAGGGATAATTTAACAGGAGTAAACGCAAGGAAATATGTACCATAGTAGAGTCTACAATGATTCATAATCCAATGTCCATTGGGAAATGCTATGACAAGTCAATTATTACAAGAATTTAAATGATTGACACAATATTGTCAAATTTGGAGGGCGTATGGACAAATATAATCATCTTGACCAATTACCATTAGCCGAATTGGATGGTCAGCAATTAGCCAATCTTCAAAAGGCTGAAGCAGAATTAAATCTGCAGGGAGAATCAGTTTACCTGCTTGCTTTGAAAAAACAAGACACGACTGATGTATAAGGTTGAACAGTAAAAGGAAGAGCCAACTACGCTCTTCCTTTTACTTTGTTACATATTTTTTTGAAGATGGGGCTTAAGTGAATTGATGCCAATCGCAAAGCCTAATGATTGACTCGACTGGATGATGAACGCGTTCATTCCAACCACTTCACCCCTGAGGTTGATCAGCGGCCCGCCACTATTCCCTGGGTTGATGGCTGCGTCTGTCTGGAAGATCTCTTCATAATATCGGTGAGAGACTTGTAAGCGTCTGTTTTTGGCGCTAATAATCCCGCAAGTAACCGAATTCTCTAAGCCTAGTGGAGCACCTACACTAATGACCCATTCGCCAACCTTGGTTGAAGCGGAGTCCCCAAGAGGCAAAGGGGATAGCGGAAAATCAGCCTGTATTTTGATAATAGCAAAATCTCGTTTCGCATCAGCGTATATTAGTTTGGCGTCAAAGATTCTCCCGTTCCAAAGCTTTACCATAATGTTCTTTGATTTACCGATAACGTGTTCGCTTGTCAAGATATATCCTCTGGGGTTGATAATAAAGCCTGAACCAAAACTGCGTTCGGTAAGATCTTCAGGGTTCGCCTTCATTCCAAGGAAGTTTTGTATCAATTTGTTGATGTCTTTGGAATTGGGAGTATCTTGAGTGATGATGGAAACGACACCGTCTTTTACCTGTTCCACTAGGGGCACCAAAAAGTTGAGTGGATGTAGGCTGTTGATAACGGAAGTACTTTTCACAAAGGTCGACCATTTTTTGCGTTTCACCGTTCGATCACCCCTGATTAGGTATGTATCATTGTATGGCAAAGAAACGTGAGAGGAACGCCCATTTATTTGGTTTGCCGAAAGATTTACTGTAAACTCGTGGTAAAAAGTTTTGCGATTGTATTGATATACTAAAGAAATTACTTTTATAATGTAAGTAAAGGTTATTTCAAAAAAATACGAATATATTTCAAAATTAGTGATGTACCTGGAGGCCTTTAAATGGACGTTAAAACGATTATTCTAGGTTTTCTGAATTATGGTGAAATGAGTGGGTATGATATCAAGCAAGCTTTTTCCAATCATATCGGCTTTTTTTACGATGCCAGCTATGGAGCGATCTATCCTGCCTTGCGCAAAATGGAACAAGAAGGCTATGTAACCAAGCGGGAAATCGTTCAATCCGGGAAACCGAATAAAATCCTCTACAACATTACGGAAGAGGGGAAACAACTGTTTCTCACGGAAATCAATACGCCGATTCAACTTCCGATGCTTCGCTCCGATCTGTTAGTAAAAATATTCTTTGGCTCTCTTAGAAGCAAAGATGAGCTGGAGACACTCTTTGATAACAGCATCACGTTCGAGAAACAACATTTCGAGCAAATGGAGAAAAGATTCACTGAACAGGGGGAAGGACTCGACGATTATCAGAGAATGTGTTGGGAGCTTTCCCTCCACCTGATCGATTCCACACGTGACTTTATGGAGACTAATCGAGATCGAATCCTGAACGGCCTACATGCCAGCGTAAACTAAAAAGAAACCCAGCACATTTGATGTGCTGGGTTTCTTATTTTTCTCCCTATTTAAGGTTCTCAGGATTGAGGCATTCCAATTCCGGCAAGACGAAACGGCCATCTTTACGAATTAATTGATCGTCAAAGTAGATTTCGCCGCCGCCCCACTCAGGACGCTGAATATTGACAAGATCCCAGTGAATGGAGGATTTGTTGCCATTCGGCGCCTCATCATAGGATTGACCAGGAGTGAAGTGGAAGCTTCCGTCGATCTTCTCGTCAAACAGAATATCCTTCATCGGGTTTTGGATATAAGGATTGACACCGATCGCGAATTCCCCAACATAGCGTGCGCCTTCATCTGTATCAAAAATCTTGTTAATACGCTCCGTATCGTTAGCGGTTGCTTCGATAATTTTACCGTCCTTGAAGGTCAGCTTCACATTCTCATAGGTATAGCCGTTGTAAGGAGACGGCGTGTTGTAAGAGATGACACCGTTAACAGAGTCTTTTACAGGTGCTGTGAATACTTCACCGTCTGGAATATTGTAGTTACCCGCACATTTGATTGCCGGGATTCCTTTGATAGAGAAGGTCAGGTCGGTACCTGGTCCAGTAATTCGAACTTTATCGGTTTTTTCCATCAATGCAACCAGATTGTCCATTGCCTTAGACATGTGGCTGTAATCAAGGTTGCACACTCTGAAGTAGAAATCTTCAAAAGCGGAGGTGCTCATATTTGCCAATTGAGCCATGGAAGCGTTCGGATAACGCAGGACAACCCATTTGGTTTCCGGTACGCGGACATCCATCACCGGGCGTTGGAATAAGCGGTTGTAGAGGCTCATGTTATCGCTTGGCACGTCGGACAATTCGTTAATGTTATCGCCGCTTCTAATGCCGATGTAGCAGTCCATCTTTTTCATGAAAGTAACGTCTGCTTCTCTCATGACGGCTAACTGTTCTTCCTTGATTCCCATCAACAATTCGCGTTGAATGGTTTGGTCAATCAATTGCACATATGGATTTCCGCCAGCTTCATATACTTTTTGAACAACAGCCTTAACTAACTCAGGAACTTGACCAATCGCGTAAATCAGTACATTTTCTCCTGGCTGTACGCGAGTAGAGTAATTGACTAAATTATCAGCAAGCTGAACTAAACGTGGATCTTTCATCGGGTATGTACCTCACTTTCTTCTGCCATGATACATATAATTGTACACAAAAAATTTAATAAAGCGAAGTCTGAAGATAAAAAATTTTTCTTCTGCAAAAAAGTTTTTTCTAAAAAAGAGGCTACTCTAGTTAGAGTAGCCAAATACGAAACACGCATGCAAGATTCGGTAATTTAGTGTATGCCTCTTTTGGCGAATACTATTCACTTACCTTCTTGCTTTTTTCCGGAAATTCCGTAGATCAAGATCTCCGCGATTTTTTCATATTCGTTTGCAATGTTATGGTTGGATAATAAAATGCTGTTTCGGGAGGTCATGTCTCGAGAATAAAGCTCAAACACACTCATAATCAGGGAGATTGGCATATCTTCGGCAATAGCACCTTCCTCTTTGCCTTGTTCGATTAATTGTTGAAGCAGGGGGAAACTGATCGAATGGGATATCTCACTCAGGTACGTAACTAATCCAGACTGACCCATCATATAATTGAAAAACTCTGGGTGAAAATCGGCGATTGTCTTGCTTTTATTCATCATTAGTATTTGTAGTTTTTCCTGAAAATCGCCTGCGCTCTCCAAAACCGATCGGGTATACTCAATCTGATCTTCCACCATTTGTTTAACAATGTGGAAAATCAATCCCTCTTTATGTTGGAAATGATTATAAATCGTCACAACAGAGACATCCGCTTCTGAAGCAATATCACGAATGCTAACTTTATTCGGATGGTACTGTTTTAACAATTTTTTGGCCGCTGTCAGGATAGCGGCTCTTTTTTTGTTTACTCGTTCATTACTTTGATCCACACGAGTCACCTCATGATTTTGCCATTTCATAAATTTTTTATTTTGACTGTTGAACTTTTCTTTTGATTATCATACCATGAACTCATAAAATGAAACAATTTAAATGTTTCGTTTCATTTTGTTCAAATTTGTTCGAAGTGCAATTGTTCTATATTCTCTCCAATTTGCAAAGAGAGAGCCTAAGTGGAGTTGATGACATGAACGTACTGTTGGAAGGCAAGAACATTCGCAAGTGGTATCAGATGGGAGAAGTACGGGTAGATGTACTCAATTCGGTCAACTTCAATATTTACGAAGGGGAATTCGTTGTCGTCCTTGGTCCGAGCGGTTCGGGAAAAAGTACTTTGCTCAACATTATTGGCGGAATGGACCGAGTAAGTTCTGGCGAGTTGTACTATCATGGTCGTCCCATGCAGAATATGAGTGATCATGAACTTACCCGTTACAGGCGTCACACAATAGGCTTCGTCTTTCAATTTTATAATCTCATGCCGAACCTTACCGCTTTGGAAAATGTGCTGTTGTCCTGCGAAATAGTGAAAAACCCACTTCCTGCGCTTGATGTACTAACTGAACTTGGGCTTGTCGATCAGCTGAACCATTTTCCATCACAGATGTCAGGTGGTCAACAGCAGCGGGTGGCGATTGCGAGAGCCATTGCCAAAAACCCTCAGTTATTGCTTTGTGACGAACCTACAGGAGCGCTTGATTCAGAGACAGGAATTGTTGTACTTAAAGTTCTGCGGGAATACAGTAGACGGTATGGAAAAACGGTCATTCTCATCACGCATAATGCCGGTATTGCTGAAATGGCTGATCGTGTTTTCCATGTAAAAGACGGAATGATTGCAAGTATCAGAACCATCGAACAACCACGGTCACCAGAGGAGGTAATCTGGTGATGCTGTGGCGAAAATTGCGTCGTGACTTGTGGCAGAACAGATCATCGTATCTTGCATGCATCGCTGTGATCATGATCGGCCTTGTTTTTTTCTCTTCAACCTCGATGGTGATTGAAAATTTGGACAGAGCCAAAAGCGCCTTTTATCAACAGTATCATTTTGCTGATGGATTTGCCGAATTGGTGGATATTCCCGCAGGTGAGATCCAGCACTTGAGTGGAATCGAGGGAGTCGCACAAATCGAGGGGCAGATGATCAAAGATGTTCGCGTCGTTACGGAAGCAAACCAGGATAACGTGACACTGCGACTCGTATCCTTTCCAGCGAATAAGAAAGAAGCTCTAAACGGGGTCAAACTCATAGGAGAACCTTACGCTTCCAAACAAAAACGGCAAATCTGGTTGGATGCAAACTTTTTAAAAACAAACAATCTGAAACCACATGATCACTTGTCTCTATTGATTAACGGAAAAAAGGTGGATCTGATCATTGCCGGAAGTGGACAGAGCCCGTCTTTCATTTATGCATTGGGGGTAGGCGGGGTTCTGTTTACTTCTCCTAAGACGTTTGGAATTGGCTATATTCCAGATGAGACAATTGAATCACTCTTTTCCAATCACGGGTCTGCCAACCTGCTCAGTTTTACATTGAAGCCAGGGGTTTCTAACGATGACGTAGAGGAGCGGCTTAAACCCAGATTGGAAAAATACGGACTAAAGCACATCTATTCGCGCAAGGATCATACAAGCGATTCCATATTGTCACAAAAATTGAACGGTTTGCGATCGATGGCAGCCTCCATGCCGATCCTGTTTTTGCTTGTGGCAGCAGCTATTCTTTACATTGTTTTAAAACGAATGGTAGAAATCCAACGTGGTCAGATCGGAATCCTGAAGGCATTTGGATTTGCCAATCAGGATATACTTTTCCATTACCTGTCCCATGCTTTGATTATCGGTTTAATCGGCGGCTTGCTCGGAGGATACATCGGCGTAATGCTTGCCTCGCCATTTACTGCCGTCTATGAAGGTGTCTTCAATTTACCTGGGATCACCAAGGAATTTTCCTATCGTTGGTTGCTATTTAGCATGGCTCTTTCCGTCTCATTTTGCCTTTTGGCCGGCTTTATGGGCTGCCGATCCGTACTGCAGCTCTCACCAGCAGAAGCGATGCGACCACCTGCTCCTTTATCAGCCAGTCGAACCATTCTGGAAAAAGTACCAATCCTTTGGCGCAACCTTACGATTCAAGGGAAAATGGCATTACGCAATGTGTTTCGGAAAAAACAGCGGAGTTTCTCCAGCTTTCTTGGTATCATGCTGACATTTAGTCTGATGGCAATATTCTCTTCTTTTCAGGATGGTTCCCGTGAGATCATCGAAACTCATTATGGCCAAGTAGAAACTTACGATGGGAAAATGACGTTTGTCTCACCTCAAAGCGAAACGGCGGTACTAAACGAAATTCGTCATTTTCCTGGCATCAAACGTGTGGAGGGACTGCTGGAAGCCCCTGTAGAGATTTCGCACAACTGGCATAAAAAAGAAATGCTTATTACCGGCATTGAACAGGATTCTCATCTCTTCACACTATATGACGAACAGGGTGAGCGACTTGCTCTTCCGGGACATGGAATCATCTTGTCAAGCAAACTGGCTGAGGAATTGGGTGCGCGAGTCGGATCTCTTTTGCAACTAAAAAGCGTGTGGGCGAATCAAGAGGAATATACTCTCAACGTATCCGCCATTGTTCCAGAAAGTCTCGGTGTGGGTGCGTACATGGATATCAACGCGCTGGAGCGCCAGTTGGGACAAGGGAAGATGGTAACTTCCGTCGTATTGTCCGGTGAGCACGATATAGTTTCTCGGCTATTTGAGAAATATCGCAATCAAGCCATGATTTTGTCCATGGATGACAAAGCCCGCCTGATTGCCAACTTATTTGCTTTATTGGATTCTTACAATTACTTCACTTGGATCATGCTCGCGTTTGCGGCGGTTACCGGATTTGCCATCGTTTACAATACAAGCATGATCTCGCTTGCTGAAAGGCAGCGGGAATTGGCATCGCTCAGGGTGATAGGGATGACATCAAGAGAAGTATTGTCAGTGATTACGTTGGAACAGTGGTTTATTGGCACCTTTGCCATCCTGTGCGGCCTGCCGGTCTCTATATTGCTCAAATATCCTCTGATCAAATCTATGGATAGCGATCTTTTCAACGTGCCAATTGGGATTTCGGCAGCATCATACACGATTGCTCTACTCTTTACAGTAGTGGCTATTCTTTTGGCCCATTGTGTCATCGCCAGGAAAATCAGAAGCATGTCCATGATTGAGGTTCTAAAAGATCGGGAGTAACTCCCCTCATAAAAAGGTGTGTGAGTACGATGAAAAAGCCATTAAAGTGGAGCATAATCGGCCTAATCGTCTTAGTTCTTGTAGGGTATAGCGCGTACAGTTGGATGAAACCGCTACCTGTTGAACTGATCCAGGTACAGCCGCAAACGCTGACAGATTCCTTGGTTGAAGAAGGGACCATCGTGGCTGATAAAGAGGTACAGATAAGCTCTCAAATAGGCGGGAGAATCGAACAGATGGCCGTTCACGTAGGTGACCGGGTGAATAAAGGCTCCCTGCTGTTTACATTGAATACAAAAGATCTCCAGTTCCAATTGGCTGATCTCGAAGGTCAATTGGCAAGTATCTCTGGTCAGGCCGCTTCTGCTTATCTTCCGCCTTACTCCGCCCAGCTAAAACAGCAGGAGCTTTCCATTGATCAAGCCAATTTACAGGTGGAAACGGCTGACAAGGAATTGGAACGGTCCCTTGCTCTTTTCGAAGCCAATGCAATTAGCAAAGAAGAATATGAACAGGTTCTGCAAAACGATCTAGACAAAAAGAATCGGCTAGCGCAACAAGAGGAGGCTCTTCGTCTGCTCAAAGAACAAAGCCGAACACCATCGGGCCTGAAAGAGCAATTCGCAGGCTCCAAGCAGTCAATCCAGGCCCGCATCGACCAACTAAACGATCAATTGATGAATGGCAAGGTATATGCCCCGATGAGCGGGATCATCAAACAAATCGACTACAAAGAAGGAGCTAGCCTTGCTCCGCTAGCGAATGTACTGACACTTATTCAGACTGAACGTTGGTATGTAGAAGTTTCTATTTTGCAGGAGGATTTTCAGGATATTAAAGAAGGTATGAATGTAACCATTACGCAGAAAAGAAAAAACAAAGACGTGATCATCAGCGGAAAAGTGAGCCAAATCTCCTCAATAGCCGTGGAAACCGTATCTCCTTTGGGTATCACAGAACGCAAGATAAAGTTGCGCGTCCAACCAACTCAGCTTTCTAACTCATTGATCATTGGTTCAACTGTCGATGTCAGTTTTCCTATCCATACAGAAGCAAAGAAACTGGTCTTGCCAAAAACATCACTGTTTTCTTATAACAAAGGTGATGCCGTATGGATAGTCAGAGATGGAAAAGCACACGTGCAAGTGGTGAAAAAAGGATATGAAACTGCGGAAGATGTGGCGATCGAAGAAGGCTTGAAACCAGGCGATTCCGTTATCCGCGATCCCCAAACACAAGGGCTAAAAGAGGGCATACAAGTGGAAAGGCTAGCTGATCGCTAGCCTTTCCTTCTTAGAAGTCATTAATTGTCTTCAGATACTCCAACGATAACCAAGAGAATGAATAGAACAAGAATTAACGCAAAGTCATCAAAACAACCATTGAACATGCTGCCCAAGGTAACTCCTCCTTTTGTAATATCCAATTGCTTATGATTTAGGTTGCTAGTGATTAGTTATCAGAAGCACCTACGATAACCAAGAGAATGAACAGAACTAGAATCAAATTGAAGTCTTCAAAGCATCCATTAAAAAGACTGCTCATGTGAAATCCTCCTTTGTTTTGTGTATTTGTTGTTTACACCCATAACATATGGGAGAGGGCATTAACCTGGCACGGCATATGCCTATATTTCTTGAGATAGGTTTATTATTCTGAATTCAAGGAAAAGCTAGAGGATACAAAATGACTTCAAAAAACGAAAGGATGAAAATCCCCATGAGAAGAGTATCCCTAGCTCAGCTTCGAGATCAGGACATGATTACCATTCGAGTTGGAGAAGGGTTTAAGTCAATTGTTTGGAAAGCGCAGTATGATATGGACTTCAATAAGGAATGCTTGTTTTGTTCTTCCGGCAAGATTATTGGCTATCGGGTGGAAGACGAGCACGGTCACTCGGGCAAAGTAGCGATTTGCCCGCAATGTGAAAAGGTTAATGTGGTCTACACCTAATCAAACCACCTGACGAAACTCCTGTGGTTTTCGTTGGGTGGGGAGTTTGATTCGAATTTTATGACAGTAAGGTACTGCGCCATTGGGTGAGTACCTTTTTTTAATGGGCCACATAACCTGATACGGAAGCACTAAAGTGGTTGAATAAGAGGGTGAGAGAATGACTAATAGAACCATCGGGATCTTAACCTGGCGAAGCGGCACCAAGTTCGCGGAACCAGCCTATTTTCGACGCTTAATTAAAGAAGGAAAAGAGCTCGGGGCTACCGTTTTTTTATTTTCACCCGATGACGTATTTGAGGCGAAGCGGCAAATTCGCGGATATATCCCATCTAGTGAGGGTGGGTGGATGAGTAAGTGGTTTAATTGGCCCGACATCGTCATTGATCGCTATCGGTATTACCCGAAGCCGAAGCACAAAAACTACCTGTCATTTCGGAAACGGCCGCTATTTAACTACGCCAACAGCCGATTCTCCAGCAAGTGGAACGTGTATCAGGTACTGGCCCAAGATGAACAGATGCACCGCTGGTTACCTGAAACGGAGGAGTTTAGCAAGGAACACCTGCTTGAGATGATCGACAAATACCCAGTCATCTATGTTAAACCGAATAACGGAACGGGTGGGCGTAGTATTGTTCGTATTAAGAAAAATAAGGGCCAGTTTCATCTCATGGGAAGAAGCAAGCATGACAACCGTAAAGTCATTACAGAGGTGAGCGGCAAAAACCAACTCTTGAAATGGGTGGAACGCTGGATAGAGGATGAGAAGCTGGAGAATGAGTTCTTTCTGGTCCAGCAGGGATTGGATCTGAATTTGGTTCCGGATCGTACAGTGGATATGCGGTTGCTGATTCAGAAGGATGAATTTGGAGTGTGGAAAATAACCGGAGTAGGGGTTAGAGTAGGAGGAGAAAAAAGTTCGACTTCTAATTTGCATGGTGGCGGGAAGGCAGTCGATGCGATTGCTTTTTTAAAACCTCGATTTGGCATGGCAAAAACCAATCAGATCTTGGAGGATTGCTCCCAATTGGCTTACCGATTGGTACACGTTGTTGAAAACCATTACGGTCGGATGATGGAGTTCGGGTTGGATATCGGTATAGACGTGAATGGGAGAGTATGGTTGATTGAGCAAAATCCCAAGCCGGGTCGCGATATTTTCAAAGGACTTAAGCAAACCGCACGCTATAAGCAAGCAATCAAACGGCCGCTGCAGTACGCCTTGTATCTCCTGAAGACACAACAAAGCGAGAATGCCTCCAGTGGTTGAGGAGGCATTTTTCCTATTTGCGTAAGATTTTCTCGAGTGGGTCTTTCTAGTACTTTATCCACCATGTACCACGAGACTTAGGGCAGGATTTTAATTGGACTTCACGAATTTTAGTAAGAGTATGTTTACTGTTAGAGAAGGTTAAGAGAGGGGAATAATTCATGCAGAAGATATGCAGCCACTGTGGATGCGAAATGAGCATCATGCTGCGCAATGTAGTGTACCGCAGCCGCGTGAAGATTCAGAATGTACCCGTTTACGCGTGCTTAAATGAAGAATGCGCACACTCCCAGGTTGTGGAAACTGTTAAAAAAGAATTGAAACAGCTGATGGAAGATTTGGGAACGCTTCCTTTAAGGCAGGAGATCGATTTCAATTCTCTATCAGAATTTTCCAACGTCTTGGTCGCAGTGGCTGATAAATACGAAGAGATTGATGTGAAGGATGTAATCGAAGAAAGAATTAATGAACTTCTTGATATATTTTTATTAGCGCAATCACTTGGTGACCATAATTGGATGAATGATACACGGCGTAGATTGCATCAAGTCATCCTGTAAACTTATACGAGAGTTACATACGATCGCTGCCTTGCCTTTCCATCCTATTCATGATGAAATGGGAGTAAAGGAGTGAGTAGAATGTCCAATACCACGAAACTGCAATCGATCGATGAATTGAATGAATTCGTGAATCAACCAGGCAAACGCCTGATCCTCAAGCACAGCACCGTATGCCCAATCAGTACTGCCGCCTTTGACGAGTTTGAAGCATTCTTATCCGATCATTCAATCCCTGCCGCCATGATTCTTGTGCGCGAAGATCGGCCGGTTTCCAATGAAGTGGAAGCGCGTTATGGCATTAAGCATGAATCTCCGCAGATATTCTTGTTGGAAGACAATCAAGTGAAATGGCACACATCCCATTGGAAGATCACCAAAAAATCCATTACGGAAGCGATCGGATAAAGTTAAAGCAGGTAGCCAGTTAAAAGGCTACCTGCTTTATTGGTTTATTGCTCTTGGAGAGTGGAGAGCGGTACCATTTGCTCTTTTTCGGGTTGGTCAAGTGGATAAATTCTGGCCGTTTGATTTCGTTCACTAACATGTTGAATATAAATGGGGACTCCATTATAGGTTACTTGGGCCATGACAGGTGAAGATGCAATTTCTTGAGCGCGTTGTGCATCCATTGATGTACCTCCCTTATAGTTTGTAACCACCATAATATCTACTTGGAGAGGTTTTCTTATTCCCAATAAAGCTCTAGCCGATCTCCTGCTGAAATCTCCGATTGGAAGGAGGCGGGTTCGCTGTTAATCAGCATGACGAGTCTGGTAACCTGAGCGCCCTCTGGTTTGTTCAGCGAAACCTCCACAAAGCGGAACACATCGTTGAATACAGGCGCTGAACCTGCGGAGGATTGCACCTGAATGATGGCTTCGTCCAGGACCGAATCCGCCAATGAAGCTTTCTGCCCATTCATGGTTACCGTTATTTGACCAGTTTCAATCGTAACGGGTTTGCCATTAAAGAACACCTTGATTTCCTGTTGTACCCATTGATCTGGTGGCACGATGTCTTGGATTTTTGGAAGGGGGATCTCTTCTTTTATCCACTCAATCTGGTCACCTAAGTTGATGCGACTATGTAAATTGACTTCCTTGCCATTGACCAACCATTTTCGAGTCGATTGCGGCAAGGTGTAGTCCTGCCCGTTTAAAGTAAAGCGGATAGAACTCGAATGCTGATCAGATTCTATATCAGATTCTATCTTCGCCTCATGCAAGACCTCCGCCAATGTACGAGGGAGCCTTACTTCAATCTGAGCTCGATCGTGCAGGCCTTCAGATAATTCCTGACGCTTCTGATCTACATAAGCGATCGGGCCTAATGAAAAAGGTTTGTTGTTAATCCACACGTCGAGTGTATCGGCTTCTGTCAGCAAATTCAGAATCGTCGACTTTGCTTCTTCGCCGTCTTGTCCAGGGATTACCACGATCTCATCCCCATCGGCAATGGATTCATCGAGGGCTGCAGCTACTTGATTTTTGGTAATGATCGGAGGCGTGCCATGCCCACCAGGGATGAAGCGCATCCGTCCGTTATAAGTTACCGTCATCGCCATGCCGGGACGACCATACAAGCGGCGGATATCCAGTCCAACGGCAAGCAAGGCATCTCCCATGGTCATCTTGCGCAGATCAAAAATACGTACTGGAGAACCGTTCACATTGACAGTTACATACTTGATCGGATTGCGCTGGGCTGCAACGGCGATACCGACTGGTGTAACGAATTCAGGGCCGTTAATCAGCGGGTGACTACCCACAAATTGCTTGATGGCGTCAGCACCTCGTACAGCCACCCTTGCTGCTGGAATCTGGAGGAACTCGGCCACTTTTTCAGGCAGTTTGGGCGTTAGGCTTCCGCCGCCGACCAACATAACGGCTTGAGGCGATTTCCCGTTCAACTCGATGATTTTGTCGGCAATTTTCTTTGCGAGACTGGAGACATCGGTGTCAATTGCCGAGACAATCTCTTCTTTTGTAAGCGAATGTTCTATTCCTAGGATATCTTGGAACTCCACGACCTCTTGTTCACCGAGCGCTCGCTTGACCGATTCCGCGATCGGAAAATCAAGCAGGAAGGCATTCATCAATGCATCTGTAATTTCATCGCCAGCGACAGGGACCATTCCGTATGCGGTAATCGTACCTTCCTCGGTCAAAGCTATATCGGAAGTACCAGCCCCGATATCAACCAACGCAATATTCAGACGACGCATAGTCGGAGGGATTAAGACATGGATGGCGGCAATAGGCTCCAGGGTAAGGGCTTGCATTTCCAGATCACAGCGTTTTAATGCGGCAAGCAAAGAGTCCACGACCACTCGAGGTAAGAAGGTGGCAATTACTTCAACCCGGGCTTTTTCCCCGCGTTGATCAATCAGGCTGCCAATCACTTCATGATCAAGATAATAATTGACGACACTGTATCCAACACAGTAATAGTGTGTAGAATCACGGTCATTTAAATCCCGGGCTAATTGAGACTGGGCCTCTTGGACAGCGGAGAATTCGAGCCGCAGGCAATCGTCTCTGGTCAACCAGGAAAGCGGAGAGATATCGATTTCAATGGTTGCTCGACGGGTTTGCAAGGAACGTCCCGCAGCCGCAACAGCAACCTTCGTAAGGGATCCGTGCTTTTCACTCAGTTTGGTTTTTACCTGATCGATTACTTTAGCAACCGCGACCACATCGTGAATTTGACCATCGAGCATGGAGCGTTCATTATGTTCTTGGATGACGCAATCGACAACGCGAAATTGATCCTCACAAGGTTCAACAATTAACCCGACTACACTACGGGTTCCAATATCCAAGGCAAAGATTCGTTCATTTGCCTGAGTCACTTGATCATCGTGTGACACGTACGCCACTCCTTTATAAGAAGAAAAAGAAATTAGGACAACTCCCATCTCCATAATATACTAGTTGGAAAGCTGGATGAAAGAAACTTGTCGAAAACAGTTGAATAATTCATGAAATGATCGTTACATTTGTGGAAATATTTGGCGGTTATTGTTGCCGAAAAACTTCGGTATAACCGAGTTTTTTAAATCAAATTGGAATGTATAATTGCTTTACAATGGTAAAGTAATTATACATTTCTTCCATCCGCGTAAGCCAGCTGAAGAAAAGACTTCGTCGCTTGCAGCCTCCTTGGAAGTGATACCTAGCGAAGGAAAGGAGAAAGGGAAAAAAGGCGCCACCCAACCCGAAGGGCGCGAAGCGTTTGGCGACTTCCTTTCGGATTGAGAGAGCGGACTTTCCTGCTTCATTGCGAACTTCCACAGAGCGAACAGGGACGAAGTCTTTTCGCTTTGAAAGCGCTATATTTTTCTTTACAATTCACTTTCGCGCTTTTTGGCGTTAAAATGCTGACAAACTGATTTTGTTCCCTTATAATAATCCCTAACTTTGGGAGAGTACTATCAGATAAATGAGAGGTGGAGAGAGTAATGAGCAATGAGCCGGTAGAGAAAATTCGCAAGCAGGTAGATGATATCAATCTTCAAATTTTGTCTCTGATTAACAAACGGGCCGAGCTGATTCAAAGCCTTGGCAAAGAAAAGCTTAAGCAAGGGGTTAACCGTTTTGATCCTGAGCGCGAGCGCCAAATGTTGAATCTGTTGGTTGAGAATAACAATGGTCCATTTACTGACGATACGATTCGTCACCTGTTCAAACAAATCTTTAAAGCTTCTCTCGACCTGCAAAAAACAGATGATAAAAAAGTCTTGCTGGTAAGTCGCAAAAAGCAAGCGGAAGATACAGTGATTACGATTAAAGGGGTAGAGTTTGGTGGCGCCAACCCGATTCTCATCGCAGGTCCATGCTCGGTTGAAAGCTACGAGCAAGTTCGCGCGGTAGCCGAAAATCACGCCAAACAAGGTTTGCGTGTCCTTCGTGGCGGCGCATACAAGCCTCGTACATCTCCATATGATTTCCAAGGCCTTGGTGTGGAAGGTCTCCAAATCCTGAAACGAATTGGCGATGAATTCAATCTCGTGACCATTAGTGAGATTGTGACTCCTGCCGATTTGGAAGCGGCGGTTGAGCACATTGACGTCATCCAAATCGGTGCCCGCAACATGCAGAACTTCGAGCTTCTTAAAGCGGTAGGACGCCTCAACCATCCAATCCTCTTGAAACGCGGTCTTTCTGCTACAATCGAGGAATTCATTTACGCGGCGGAATACATTCTATCAGAAGGTAATACGCAAGTCATGCTCTGCGAACGAGGAATTCGTACCTATGAAAAAGCAACCCGCAACACGCTGGATATCTCTGCTGTGCCACTGTTAAAGCAAGAGACTCACTTGCCAGTATTCGTAGACGTTACACATTCTACCGGACGCCGCGATCTCTTGTTGCCAACAGCCAAAGCAGGACTTGCCGTTGGCTCCGATGGAATCATGGTAGAAGTTCACCCGGATCCAGATGTTGCTCTGTCTGATGCGAAGCAACAGCTCAACATCCCTCAATTCAACGAGATGCTAGAACAACTTCGAGGATCAGGATTGTACAAGGATGAGCTTTCTGGTCGTTAATCATAAGAGTTAAGGGTTCCGCTGGGGGATTTCCCGGCGGAGCTTTTTTATTTCGTCACGTTTTCACAGAAAAAGGGCATGCTATGAAGGAGCGAACAGAAGAAGAGACGAATCTATATCAAGTTTGCGAAAGCGGAATAAAGTTTTCACACTTTAATGAAGAAAACGATTGCAACAACAGGTTGTGTATCGTATCATATGTGCTAGTTAATTATGAAAATCAAAATGAAAACCAGAATATGGGTGAAAGAGAGAGGATCGTCATGCCAATTACCATCTATGACGTCGCACGTGAAGCAGGCGTATCAATGGCCACTGTATCGCGTGTGGTCAACGGAAACCCGAATGTGAAACCAACTACCCGCAAAAAAGTTTTAGCGGCAATAGAACGTCTTGGCTATCGCCCGAATGCGGTTGCGAGAGGCCTGGCTAGTAAGAAAACAACAACGGTGGGCGTCATCATCCCGGATATCTCTAGCATGTTCTTCTCCGAGTTGGCACGCGGGATTGAAGATATCGCAACGATGTACAAATACAATATTATCTTGTGTAACTCAGACCAACGTCTGGAAAAAGAGTTGCAATTGATCAATACCTTATTGGAAAAACAAGTAGATGGTCTCTTGTTCATGGGCGGAGAAGTGAAGGAAGATCACTTGCAAGCACTTTCTACCGCATCTGTTCCGGTTGTGCTGGCAGCGACCAGAGATGCGGACAATGTCCTTCCATCTGTCACGATTGACCATTTCCAAGCCGCATATGACGCGACGAAGCTGTTTATCGATGAGGGCCATAAACGAATTGCGATGATTACGGGCCCAGCGAATGATCCATTGGGTGGTTTGGTACGCTTTGAAGGGTACAAAAAAGCCCTTGAAGACGCAGGCATCCCTTTCCATGAAGCATTGGTGGCAAACGGCAACTACATGTATAAAACCGGGTTGTCCCATATGAATGACTTCCTCAAGCTAAGCGAGCCTCCAACGGCAGTTTTTGCGGCAAGTGACGAAATGGCGATTGGAGCCATTCACGCTGTTCAGGACGCCGGTTTACGTGTCCCTCAGGATATTGAGGTTATGGGTTATGACAATGTTCGTTTGGCGGAAATGGTTCGCCCTCGACTGACCAGTGTGGTTCAACCGATGTACGATATTGGAGCCGTAGCGATGAGGCTTTTGACCAAATACATGAATAATGAACACGTAGAGGAACACGTTGTTTTGCTTCCTCACCGAATTGAATACAGACAAAGCACCAAGGCAGAAGAGAAGTAAATTCGAGGAACAAAACAGGGGGATCGAGGCATGCGTATTGGGATTATCGGCGCGATGGACGAAGAAATAGCGCTGTATTTGGATGCGATGAAAGGTACAACACAAAGCACCAAAGCGGGCATTACCTACTACGAGGGAGAGCTGGAAGGCAAGACTGTCGTGGTCTGCAAGTCAGGTGTAGGCAAGGTTAACGCTAGTGTGTGCACACAAATTTTGATTGATCAGTATCAGGTAGAGCAAGTCATTTTTACAGGGGTTGCGGGGGCTGTTCATCCACAGCTTAACATCGGAGACATCGTGGTTTCTACCGATTGTGTACAACATGATGTAGACGTTACGCCTTTGGGGTTTGCGCCAGGGCAGATTCCGTTTACAGACAAGTGGATTTGGAAAGCGGACAGCAAATTGCAGGAGCTAGCCATTGAAGCGGGTCAATCGATCAGTGAAGGAATTCAGGTTGTCAGCGGACGAGTTCTTTCAGGTGATCAATTTGTAGCGGATCGCGATAAAGTACAATGGCTGTATCAACAGTTTGACGCAGCCTGCACAGAGATGGAAGGCGCAGCCGTAGCGGCAGTGTGCTCCATGAACGGCATTCCGTTCGTTGTGGTTCGCTCCATGTCGGACAAGGCTGACGGTTCAGCTCACGTAAACTTCGTTGAGTTTACCAAGCTTGCTTCTGAGAGGTCGTTTGAGATGGTTGTAAAAATCGTGCCCAAACTTGCTCCAAGTGTCATCGTTTATTCCACCAAGGGCTGCGTTGATTGTGAACTAGTGAAAAAGCTTTTGGCTGAAAAGGGAATCTCCTTTGAAGTGCGCGATGTGATGGAGAAGCGAGAGTACCAAGAAGCGGTCGAGAAATTCGGCTTTATGGGTGTACCTGTTACAGTCGCCGGGGACAAGGCTGTAAAAGGCTATCAGCCAGAAGAATTACTCCGATTGCTGTCTCTTTCATAATTTTAGGGTAAAAAGTACAGAAGAGCCTCCTATCCGACATTTTCAAGTCCGTTTCGGTAGGGGCTCTTCGTAATGAAGGAGACGACAAATGACAGGCTATACACTCATTTTTCTTCTGAGTACACTTCTGTTATTGATTCTCATCCCGATTTTTATCAGTAAGGATATCAAAAAACAGAAGAAACCGACGGAGATCTTCACTTCAAATATCATGTATTTCATCTTGTTAGCTGTATCGGCTGGAGAAGTAGTGAAGACATTTCTTAGCCCGGATACAATGAAGTACTTTAACCAAGTTTTGTTCTGTCTCGTGATCTTGTTAGTCATTCTACCTTTACTGGTTATCCTATTTCTTCATTTCAAAGAGGACAAAAAGAAATGGGAGAACCCGAATGAATACAAATATGAGTGGGCCTATCGGTTCAGGCACATTTTGTTTGTTATTTTAACTTGTATGCTACTTGCATCCTTTTATAAATTGTATGAAGTGTACGAAGTCGTATTTCACGCATAACGAAAAAGACACGATCCGTTGCGATCGTGTCTTTTTTCTACATACAGGAAAGTTAAATTGCTTTACAATGGTAAAGTGATTTGACTTTCCTTCCATTGCGTAAGCCCATCAAGAAAAGAGCTTCGTCCGCTTGCCGTCTCCTTGGAAGTGATGCCTAGGGAACGAACGGAGAAAGGGATCCGAACCGCCACCCAACCCCGTAGGGGCGCGAAGCGTTTGGCGGTTCACCTTTCGGAGGTCGTGAGCGGACTATTTAACATCCTTGCGAACTTCCACAGAGCGTAAAGGGACGAAGTCTTTTCTTTTCACCCCTGTGGTGCGTACATCATAGCGCGCTCCAACGTCAGTTTGTTTTTCTCCGTAATCTCCGCTCTTCTAGGAATTGGCGGAAACGGTGTTACGTCGTCAAACAAATGGGGAGGGAGCGGCAAAGGACTCTCTGACTGCCAGCGGTCCAACCATGCCTTGGGAAGCGGTTGATCGAGAAGCGGTTGATCTGTCATCTCGCTCCAGAGCAGTGTCCAGGCGCGAGGAACAACTCTCCAGATATCGTATCCGCCGCCACCTACCGCAATCCAACGCCCCTCACAATATTCATGGGCAAGTTGATGGGCTAATCTCGGGATCGATTGATAGATTCTCATCGTACAAGAGAGATGGGTCAGCGGGTCATAGGCATGAGCATCACAACCATTTTGAGTGATGATCACATCTGGCTTAAACCCTCGAACTATTCGAGGGAACACATCGTGATACAGCGAGAGAAACGATTCATCTTCTGTGAACGCTTCCAACGGGATGTTCAAAGAATACCCGTACCCGTTTCCTTCTCCGCGTTCGGTAAGATTGCCAGTACCGGGGAAGAGGTATTTCCCTGTCTCATGAATCGAAATAGTCAGAACATTAGGGTCATCGTAAAACGCCCATTGCACTCCGTCGCCGTGATGGGCATCTGTATCGATGTAAAGTACTTTGGCATCCCAATGTTTACGCATATAGGCGATGGCAACAGAACAATCGTTATATACGCAAAAACCGGAGGCGCGTCCACGAAAAGCGTGGTGCAAGCCGCCAGCAGGGTTGAACGCGTGATCGCAAGCACCATTCATCACGAGATCAGCTGCTTGTAATGTTCCACCGACGATTAAGGAGGTGGCTTCATGCATATTGGAGAAAATGGGCACGTCCTCCGTCCCCAACCCAAAGCTTGCCGACTGCGGGAGTTCGATAGAGCTATGGCCCTGAGAACGTACGGCTTCAACATAGCGAGGGTCATGCACAAGAGTAAGCTCTTCGTCTGTCGCGAGTCTTGGTTGAACGATCTGGTCTTCTGACAAGAGCCCGAGGTTTTCCATCAGATCATGAGTAAGAATCAAGCGACGTTGGTTGAAAGGATGGTCTTCGTGGAAGTAGTAAGTCGTATAATCAGCTGAATAAATGAGCTTCGAACTGCGACTCAACGTTGAATCCCCCCTTTAATGGGGTCACTAACCACGAATCCTTTCTGCTCCAGTAGTTCCACGATGTGTCTGGGATCGATAGTGGTGATGCGGAAGACAAGACTCTTTTTGCCCGGCTTTTCTCCAGGGTAGACAATGACACTATTTACATTCGTATTGGCTTCCTTAAATACTTGGCTCACGTCCGCCAACATTCCGGTTCGGTCATCCACTTCCACCTCAATATGGGAGGTTGGCTTGTTTACGCCAAACAACTCCACGAGGCGATTCAAAATATCCGATTCGGTGACAATTCCGACCAGTCGGCCAGCTTCTACCACAGGCAATGATCCAACCTTGTAATCGTACACGGTCGCTGCCGCATCCTCAATAAAGTCAAGCGGATGGGCGCTAATAACGTCTCGGTGCATGATTTCACTGATCGGTTTTAATAGAACGATCTCATCATCATCATGCTCGCACAAACTAGAAGGGAGCGCATCGCGGATGTCTCGGTCTGACACAATTCCAACAAGCTTCTCGTTCTCTACAACCGGAAGATGACGAATTCGATTTCCTCGTAATAATGCTAACGCCTCTTGAAGAGAAGTAGAAGGGGTAACTGTGACAAGCCGCCTTCTCATTATTTGTTCAATACGCATAGAAATGGACGCCTCCTTGGTTAGTATAGAAAACGATTTTGAAACCGCATGCCATCAAAAGCAAGAATGCTTTCCTGACCCACTCGCTTGCCGATTCTCGCCATAAGACAATTGGCGGGATGTGAACAGATTTCCGGATCATCAGTCGCCATCCAAACCATTCCGACCGTCATCATTAATCTCTCCATCGCTTTGCGGTATTCCCACACGTCAAGCCCCGTTCCTTTTAGATCCCAATGCCAGTAATACTCGGTTGTGATGACAATATAATCCTCCATCACATCATCCAGAAAGGCGACACGAATCATTTCTTTGCCTACACTAGAGGCCCGTACCTTGGCACTTACTTCAATCGCGCCTAGCTCCAGAAGATCTTCCAGTTTGGCCTGTGACCAGCGTTCCAATGGATCGGGATGAAGGAAAGTCACATAACCCAGAACCAGATCATCTTCACGCGCCACAATAATTCGACCTTCAGGCAGCTCCGCAATTTCTACCAGTGCTCTATGCTGTTCTTCTGGTATGCGGAATGCCTTTAATCCCTCGTCGAATCTCATTGCTGCCAGATCGCTCGGGCTGACGGGACCTTCAATGATGAGGTTGTGCCCGTTCGCTGTCATATGCTTGGAAAAGAATTGCTTGGTGTGAATCATTTGTGCTGATTCACCTCGTCTTTCGTGATTTTATTCACTATTATACCTCATTTGGAAAGGATGGTAATTCAAGGAGAAGAAGGTTCAATAAGCTGTCATTATTTGTATGTTAGCATAACCGAAAGGAAAACGAATGGGGTTATTTAGTGAAGAAGGAGATGGAATCAACCATCTCCTTCTCAATCTGGGTGGGTCTGTATTGCGCGTGTGTTCGATTACTGCGCATGACTGCTGCTTACATCGTCCGAATGCTTGGATTCACCGTAGTTGTTCACGGCTGTCACGTAATACCAACCATTATTCTTATTGGTTTTGTGCGTAAAACTTGTGCCAGAAACGGTATCAAGCAGTGTAAAACCATTTGCCGGATCGGATGCGAAGTAAATATTGTAAAGCATTACTTGTTCTTGCTCAGGATTTTCATTCCATCTGAGTTTAAAGCCATTCTCCACTTTGCTGATGTGAATGCCAGCAGGAGCGGAAGGGCTGCCTACATGACTATTCGTTTCCGGCGGGTTGGAATCACCTGGATTGACCCCGGATGTTGGATCCGGATTGGATGATGGCTCTGGCGACTGACCTGGAGTTTGATTTGGCTCCAGTGGTGTTTGCCATTCGATTCCCGAAGTGGTGGCGGCAACCTTCGACGGAGCAGATTCATTTCCGGCGACATCAACAGCCGTTACATAATAACCGGCTGGTCCAGTTGGTGTATCAGTATAGGTAGTGGTACTTGGATCTTTTACTGTAGACAGCTTCATAAATAAACCGTCCGCTTTGGCACGGTAGATTCGATAGCCTAACAAATCTGGTTCTGACCCAGCTGACCAGCTTAGCGTAATCTGATTGTTGCTTTTGGTCAGGTTCACATTGCTAGGTGGGGCTGGTGTTCCGCTTACATCGGTTCGCGGATCTTCTTTGTCAGGAAGTCGTTGATCCCAATCGGAAGGACGAGTACCCGCTTTGCTGTTTTTGTTGCTGATTTCTTCTGGAGACAGCGCAAGAGGTTCTGGACTCTTGAAGAAAATTCCCTCGGAAACAAAATCTTCTGGTGTATTTTCTTTCGCTAAGTAGCGGAAGCCTTTGTATTCCACCACTTTGGCTTTTTTATGGGTATCGTCTACCTTGGTTGGAACGAATTCCTTATTGAACAAATCGGTGATGAGATGTCCGGATTCCTTGGACAGGTCACTAGGCAAGAGTCCAGATTTGCTGTCAACTGTCATACTAACGATACCGCTTGGCCTTTTGAAGGTGTCATTCACAGGCGATAGGGACGGGTTAAGCTTCAACACTTGCTTCATGACCTTGCCCCAGATTTCCATTGGCCGAGTCCCGGTGGATAGGGGATGAGGCTCATCATATCCCGACCATACACCCATGGACAGCTCTGGCGTATAACCGACAAACCAGAGATCGTTGGAACTATTGGTTGTCCCTGTTTTACCAGCTACGTCAACGCTCGATGGAATGTATTTGCGAATCGTCGTACCTGTACCGGAATTGACAACCGTACGCATCATATCGGTGATCAGATACGCGGTTTGTTCACTAAAAACAGGCTGCGGCTCAACCTGGTGTTGATAGACGACTTTACCTTGACTATCCACGATCCGATCGATCATATAGGCGTCAATAAAACTGCCGTGATTTGCGAATGTGGCATAGGCGTTGGTGATTTCTTCCGCCGTTAATCCGTAAGACAACCCGCCAATAACTCCTGTCGCCGCATGGTTGTCTTCCTCTTTAAGTGTGGTAATTCCCATTTTCTTTACATAATCGAGAGCAGTGGGAATCCCAACCTTGAGATATGTTTTGATAGCGGGTACGTTCCAAGACATGCGAAGCGCTTCACGGGCACTCATCATTCCATGGTACTTGTTATCCCAGTTAAGCGGTAAATGGGAACCTTTCTGCCCATCTGCCAACAGCACTGGAGAATCGTCAATTGGAGAACCAGGCTGCAACAGCCCCAATTCAAAAGCTGGCCCATACGCCGCGAGCGGCTTCATGGCAGAACCTGGCTGACGAGGAACGGTTGCATGGTTTGTCTGTTCCACACTAAAGTCACGGCCGCCAATCATGCCTAGAATCGCTCCGGTTTTATTCTGAATCAAGATACCGCCAACTTCTTCCAAAGCGTTCTCGATTCTTTCTGTTTTTCCATTTGAGCGACGGATGGTGTACGAGATGTTTTTCCCAAAATTCTTTGGATTAGAGGAGACCTCTTGCATAATCCGATCGACATCTTTATTGATGGTCGTATATATTTTATATCCATTACGGAAGAGCTGGCGGCGCTTGTCTTCAATCAGTTGTCGGTATTCATTGCGTCCGATGGTGGATTTATCCCGACCCTCTTGCGCTAACTGCTGATCCAAAAGGGCCTCTGCGGCGCGTTCCTCGATTTCCATCATCAGGAAGGGGTGTTCAGCATAGGCGCGTTGGCTTGGTTTGGCCAAGTCAGCTTTCAGATCGGAATTGAGCGCTTCATTATATTGGCTTTGGTTGATGTATTTATTTTCGAGCATGCGGTCAAGAACCATTTTTTGCCGTTCTTTTCCTCGACGGTAGCCATCTTTATTAAACGGATTATAAGCGCCTGGGTTTTGAATCAGACCGGCAATGTAGGATGATTCGGCAAGATTCAGATCTTTGACATCCTTGTCAAATATTCCTTTGGCCGCTGCTTGCACACCGTAAATATTGGAGTTGTTGGCGTTTTTTCCGAGGTAGATCTCGTTCATGTACGCTTCAAGAATTTGATCTTTGGAAAACATTCGTTCAATTCGCAGCGCGTAGAAAATTTCTTTGGCTTTGCGTTTGTGGCTTACTTCTGGTGAAAGAATCGTATTCTTAATGAGTTGCTGAGTGAGTGTACTGCCACCCGTTACGACGGATTGTTTGGTGAATTCCTGCAGGGCACCGCGAAGCGTGGACTGAAGCACAATTCCATTATGTTCATAAAAATAGCGGTCTTCTGTGGCGATAATGGCGTTGATTAAATATTGAGAAACCTCACTCTTCTTGACAAGGCGACGGTCACCTTCTTCAACACGCAATTGACCAATGAGTGAGCCGTCATTATAGTAGGCAAAACTTGTTAAGTAATTACTGAAAATTTTATTGGAGATCTCATCATAGCTGCGAACAGGCTCGTCTTTGACCAGGGCAGCCACATAACCGGCAACAGCCCCTCCCGCCATCAATATGCCCATGGAGCTCAGGAGCAATAAGAGCTGGAGCACGGTTAAGACGATGTGTTTCTTTCCTCGACGCCGTTTTTTTCGATTACTAGCTTTATCGGCTGAGGTCATATTTTTCTCCATATAAGTATGTCCCCCCTAGAATATGCCACCAATTATACCATATCGACACAGCGGACGATACCTGATAAGAAGGTCAGTCTTGCGGTGCGTTGACAATCTGCGGTGGATTGTGATAAGAATGTAGTAATATATCTTTACATGCAAACGTACGATGAAAGACTTTCAGTAGCTTGGAAAGAGGCTTGCTCAGAGAGCTGGTGGTCGGTGCAAACCAGTAGCCTGTCCAATGTGAATTACACGTCTGGAGTATTTCGGCGCAAAGCCGAACGGTGAATAGCCGTTATCTGACAGGAAGCGGGGAGAAAGCTTTGTTCTTTCTTCCAACTAGGGTGGTACCGCGAGCCAAAATCTCGTCCCTATCAGGGGATGGGATTTTTTTTATTTTCTGGCCTTATGAGCATTGAATTTATGGACAAGGAAAAAGGAGAGTATCCCATGCAAACAGGAGATCAAGTAACTGCAAAGCTAGTTCTTACAGATGCACAAAAACAAGAAGTGGACCGTCAGCTGCAAATTATTCGTCGCGGCGTTTCTGAGATTATTCCCGAAGAGGATCTGCGCAAAAAGCTGGAGCGCTATGTGACCCAAGGCACTCCGCTGCGTGTCAAACTCGGGTTGGATCCGTCTGCCCCTGATATTCACGTAGGACATACGGTTGTACTGCAAAAGCTGCGCCAATTCCAGGAGCTCGGACATATCGTGCAGCTCGTTATTGGTGACTTCACAGGCCGAATCGGGGATCCTACCGGTAAATCCGAGACCCGTAAGCAATTGACCGAGGAACAGGTAAAAGAGAATGCGAGAAGTTATGTCGAGCAGTTTGGCAAAGTATTGGACGCGAGCAAAATGGAGGTTAACTATAACTCTACCTGGCTTTCGCCGATGACCTTCGCTGATGTCGTGGAGCTGGCGGCCAAAACAACCGTTGCCCGCATGCTGGAGCGCGATGATTTCGAGAAGCGTTACTCCAACAATTTACCGATTTCCATTCATGAGTTCTTCTATCCGTTGATGCAGGGGTATGACTCCGTGGCGCTTCAAAGTGACGTGGAGCTAGGCGGAACTGACCAGAAGTTTAACCTGCTGATGGGACGTACGTTGCAAAAAGAGTTTGGGCAGGAGCAACAAGTCATCCTGACCATGCCGCTTCTTGAAGGCTTGGATGGCGTGCAAAAAATGTCCAAGAGTCTGGGCAACTACATTGGAATCAACGAAGCGCCGAATGAGATTTATGGGAAAACGATGTCAGTTCCAGATGAATTGATGCTTAAATACTATGAACTCGCTACAGATATTACGTTGGAAGAGTTGAAAACGTTACGAGAAGGTTTGGCTGACGGATCCGTTCACCCACGCGATGCCAAAATGAACCTCGCCAAGACGTTCGTACGCATGTTCCACGGCGAACAGGCTGCTGAAGAGGCTGAGAACCACTTCAAAACCGTGTTCCAACAACGCGCGTTGCCAACCGACATTCCTGAGGTAGCTGTGGATATGTCTTCTTATGAGAACGGAGAAGCCAATATCGTGAATCTTGTATTCGACTTGAAGCTGGCTGATTCCAAAGGGGAAGCACGCCGCATGGTGCAACAAGGCGCCGTGAAAGTAAACGAGGAAAAAGTAGCGGACATTAACGCTGCGGTAAAAGTGGAAGCGGGAATGGTTGTTCAGGTAGGAAAGCGGAAGTTTGCGAAGATCGTAAACTAAAGGGAGTTTTGCGAACTCACTATCATAAGCAAATGAAAACGGTCGGCTGAAAACAAGCGACCGTTTTTTTTATTTTATTTATTTGCGCTGCTTAATTTCGATATTGTCTTGTTATCTTGGTTTAATAACGTAAACTTGATGATTGAATAGTTTTCAGGGGTGTCGTCGGTTCCGGAGAGACCACTTCAGTAGACATAGGAGAAAGCGTGGGGAGCTTCCAATTCGTAGTGGCAACTAGAAGTTATAAGATTTCATCTTACTTGAATATACCTAGGTATAGACTGTAAATGGAGGGCTGTTTATGGCATTAGTTTCAATTTATACTGTTGGTAGACTAAATCACCCATATGACCACCCTGCATCTCGTGATTTTTATGAAATGGGATATAAAGTAATGCGTCAGGCATCTGTATCAGGACATCTTATAGAAGAGTTTTCATTAGATGGAGTGCCTTTCCCTGAAGAAGCTAAAGGGAAAGGTTACCCTGTTCTTACACTAACGGTCTGGGAAAGCCTTCATTCCTTATATCGTTTTACCTATTCAGGGATGCACAGCAAAGCGTTGCGAAATAGGAGCAGATGGATGGAGCCTTATCAAGAGAAACATTTTTCATATGTAGTGTGGTGGACAGAGAAGGTGAAGGATGTCTCATGGGAGGAAGCTTTTAAGAGATACAACTATTATATTCAACATGGACCCACTCCTTTTGCGTTTGACTTTAAGCACGCGTTTGATGAAAGAGGGGACGCGTGTTTGCTAAAGTAGAAGGGTGGTCTCTTGTTAACCTTTAGAAAGCGGGATACATTTATATGAAGAGTGGGGATTGCTGCGGCAATCTCTTTTTTATTTAGCTAACAGGCAGGTTAACTCCTAGGATTCTCCGGTTGCACGTTGATCGGCTGCTTCCGTACGAATCTGTGCGGTAGCAGGTATTTTAGTCTCTTTCTGTTTTAAGCCAAACATATTCGTCTGACTGTAAACTGTACCAATAATAACAAAGAGTGCGCCGATATAATGAAAGTTGGTTATTGTTTCACCAAGAAAAATGGCAGATAACATATATCCGAAAATAGGTGTTAGAAATAAAAAATTATTTGCTCTGACAGGGTCTTCTTTCAATAAGGAGAACCAAAGCAACATCGCAATAATTGAAACAACAATCACCTGCCAGAAAAGCCCAAATACAAAGTAGAAATCGAGATGGAAGTAGTAATCAGGTTCCAATAAAAACGAAAGCGGCATAGCCATTGCACTACCTAAAATAATCTGCCAGGTGTTTACTACAATTCCGGGCAATCTCATTTGTATTTTACTAAAGTAAATGCTTCCGATCCCCATTGAAAAAACACCAATTCCCAATGTAATGAAACCGAATAACGTTCCATTCATATCGTTTAGATAAGGATATAGGGCAATTCCTAGGCCTAACGCGGAGAGACACATTCCCACCAACTCATTTCTTTTGATGGTTCTGTTTAAAAATATGGAGGAAAGAAAGGCAACAATAAACGGATTGAAAGTGAGCAATAAATTAAAAATGCTTGAATCTACATGGTGAAGGGATAAGAAACAGCATCCCACATAAATAGTCGAATTAAGTAATCCTAGAATTATTAGATTTACCCATTCTTTCCCTTTTGGAAAAGGATACTTTTTGTTAGCGATATACACGATTGCAAATAGTATAATCCCTGCAAAAAACAATCTTGTTGAAGCGAAAAGTAGTGGACTTGAAGAGACTAAACCTATTTTTGTAGCAATTGCTGCAGTAGCCCAAATAAACGCATAAAGGATTCCGGTCGTTGTTCTCAATGTAATCACAACCTTTAGAATAAGTCTTACATCGAGTATATGAGCTTGAAAACAATTAATAAAATTGATATTTTGAATAAAAACCATCATCTTTTTAGATGGATGTGAGGGGGAGCGGATCTTTGTGGAAATTCGGCATTTGGTTACCTTTATTGCGATCGTTGAGTTAGGCGGGTTCACCAAAGCCGCAAATCATCTTGGCTATGCTCAATCAACCATTACTTCTCATATAAAGTCTTTGGAAATGGAACTAGGCCGCCCTTTATTTGATCGAATAGGAAAACAGGTAATTTTAACGGAAGTTGGAAAAAAGCTGATGCCTCACGCCAAAAAGATGTTAGAAATTTATGACGGCATTAAAGAGGTAACTTCAATGGAAGGTGAAATTTCAGGTCATATCACCATAACGATTGCAGAATACTTATTACTCTATCGTTTTCCACCAATTTTTGAAGAATTTAAACGAAAATACCCTCATGTAAGTATAGAATGGCACCACGTCGATCCTTTAACATTTCAGGAAGAACTTTCAAATGGAAGTACAGATCTTGTCTTCATGTTAGGAAAACAAGTGAAGAATTCGAACATTTATTGTGAAACGATAGTAGAAGAGCAAATGATGTTTTTATATCCCAATGATTTCAATATCAACAATCAATTGGATTTGAAAAAGAGCAGTTTGCTTGTTACAAATAAAGGTTGCAGTTATCGTACTCTTCTGGAACAGTTTGTAGAAAAATCCAACATAGGAATTCAAAGCAGCATTGAATTCTGGAGTATCGAGTCAGTAAAACAATCAATTATAAGTGGCCTAGGAGTCTCGATATTGCCACGGATAACTGTAGAGAAAGAGTTACGTGATCATAAGTTAATAGGAGAGGTGTATGAAGAAACGCTTTCTACATTTATGTTGTACCCCAGAAACAAGTGGCTATCGCCTGCAGTAACCGAGTTTATTCATATCGTTAGAAAAAACGCGCAATTCTGGTAATATAGAGTTTGGTTACTCCTCTTTTTCTGTCTGTTAAACACTATGGATTGAAGACAACATTGTTTCTAAGTGCTATCTTCGGCATTATGAATGTAATCCTTTTCACTTTAGAGGATATTATTTTTTTCATCATGGGGAAAAACGGATTGGAAAACTATTTCGAACAAAGGCGCTCGATTACAGATAGAAACAGATGTGATAATGCTCCTGCTTGACTTTTGTATAGGCAACTCGGATTTAAGTTAGTAGAAGGTAAGGGGGTGCATCATGGAGGATTGGTATAAGATCATTCATGACCCAAGTAAAAATATATTTCAGAAACTAGAAGAACAAGTAGATGTTTGAGAGGTCTCCACTCAATAATCAAAAAAGATAACTTTCTTATTCAAAAAAATTTGTGGTTAATGTTCCTTTAAAAAATCGATAGTTTTAGTAAAAAGAGGTATTCAAGATCGAAAAAGCACGTTCTTGAATACCTCTTAACGATAAGAACCTCGTAACACAAAAACAACCGGTTTTCCCTCACTTTAAAGGGCTGGCACTAAACTGAAGTAATTCGATACAAAATCATGGCGAACACCTTCGTCGATTGCCCAGCTTACGAGCAGAGGTTTTGGGTTGGTGACAGTTTATTGTTTAGCACGTAGTGCATGAGGAACGTAAACGCAAAATGGCTCCGATTCCATATAATCGCCAGTGGCTCCGTATGCTCTTGAACGAGAGCCCCCACAAACATCTCTATATTCACAGATGCCGCATTTCCCTTTATATTTGTCAGGACTGCGTAGATCTTTTAAGATCGGACTGTTGCGATAAATATCGCGCAGTCTTTCTTCTCTCACATTCCCTACGACTAGCGGTAAAAATCCACTCGGCATGACTTCCCCTGTGTGCGATACAAAGATAAAGCCAACGCCGTCGTTAACACTTTTGGGGGCGCGTTTCAGTCCATCGATGAACGAAGCCATATCTTTTGTTTTTGTATCTTCAAACGAGATGGTGTTTGCATCAACGAGGTTTTCACGCAGCTTTTGTTGGTACACAACTCTGCGAAAATGTTGCCCTGCCGTTGTCTTAATATCAAAAGGTGCGGTTTTGCTAAGCTCATATAACCAACAGAACAATTCTTCGTGCTCCGCTGGAGAAATGCAATCCTTCATCTCGGCGCGACCTACAGGAACCATGAGTAAAATGTACCAAACGGACGTTTTCAATTCTTTCATTAATTCAGCCATCTGTTCTAAATATTGATAGTTATTTGCATTAATACACGTATTAATTTGATGGGAAATACCGATTTTGTTCAAATATTTGATTTTCTCAATGGTCATATCAAACGTGCCTTCAATTCCTCGAAAGGCATCGTGAATCTCGGCATTATGTCCGTCGATACTGAAGCTCCAACGAGAAATGCCAACTTCCTTTGCCTTATCCATTCTCGCTTCCGTTACCTCTGGCGTTGCGCTTGGGCTCATAGATATACGCATGCCTTTCTTGATCCCATACTCGGCAAGCTCGAATAAATCCTTTCGCAGCATGCAATCGCCGCCTGTGAATACGACCATCGGATTGCCCATTTCGTAGATTTCATCAAGAAGCGCGATCCCTTCTTCGTGAGTCAATTCGTTAGGATCCGCCACATATTGCGCATCAGCGCGACAATGTATGCACTTGAGCCCACAAGCGCGGGTCGTTTCCCAAATCACGATAAAAGGATTTTCATTAAAATCAATAGATCCTGCATGTGAACCTGGGTGCGATTTTGGATTTCCATCTCTATGTGGATGCATATTCTAGCCTCGACTTTACTTTTTTAGCTCATTATAGCTTAACTATCTTAAAAATTGGACGTAATATATGTTACAAATTTGATACAACCCAAATATGAAGGAAATCAACATCTGTACAAGGGAAGGCCTTGAGTTGGCTATCGTTGGGAAACTAAGCACACTGTGTCTGTGTACTTGGTAGTACTGGAAAAGTAATTAAACTAACGGTGATCAAGAGTTAGATAAACAAAATCCAATATCCCTAAAGAAAGGGAACAAAAAAAAGCATCCACCCTAAGGTGAATGCTTTTTTCATTATTAACGGCTGTAGAACTCAACGATAAGAACTTCGTTGATTTCAGCAGGCATTTCTTCGCGGTCTGGCAAGCGAGTGAAAGTACCTTCCATTGTGCTGTCGTTGAACGTGATGTAGTTTGGAAGGAAGTTGCGCGCTTCCAAAGATTCTTTCACGAGGGACAGGTTGCGGGATTTCTCACGCAAAGTGATCACGTCGCCTGGTTGTACGCGGTAAGAAGGAATATCTACGCGTTTACCGTTCACGAGGAAGTGACCATGGTTAACCAATTGACGAGCAGCTGGGCGAGTTGGAGCAAAGCCCATACGATATACCACGTTATCTAAACGGGATTCGAGCAATTTCATGAAGTTTTCGCCAAGTACGCCGGACATTTTGGAAGCAAGGTCGAAAGTGCGACGGAATTGCTTCTCGTTAACACCGAACATATGACGCAATTTTTGTTTTTCTTGCAACTGAACACCGTATTCGCTCATTTTGCGACGGCTTTGTCCGTGTTGTCCTGGTGGAAAGTTGCGTTTAATGTCTTTTCCTGTACCGTCCAAAGAAATTCCAAGACGGCGAGCCAATTTGTGGCGAGGTCCTGTGTAACGTGCCATGTGTTTTCAGTCTCCTTTAATTTGGGATTCGCAGGTGTTTACTTCCGAAAGACTAGTCTCATCTTTACCTACACGAACTTCAGACGGTAGCGTTTCTGCATCGTGCTCCGTTGTAAAAGGTTACTCAGCCGCAATTTACAAGGGATGGGACTAAGAGGGTCATCTTCCGTTTTTACCTACAATCAATGCTACCCTGCACACATACACTCAATAATATCGTGTACATGCTAGATAAGTCAAGAGACTGTTTTAACAGCATAGTGATCAGTAACGATAATTAGGATCTTTTGCTTCGTTCATTTCTCTTCTTTTATCAAGGAAGCGATAGAAAGAGACAGCTGCGTCGGCACGGGAGACGGAGGCTTTTGGTTTGAACTTACCTTTTGTTCCGCTCATAATTCCAAGCTCATCGATAATCGCGATCGAGCCCCGAACCTTGGAGTCGGCCACATCGGTGAGCGTTGTAGTGAACAGCGAAGTGTGAGACGCCAACTTTTTGTAGCCTAATGATCTTACTAACAGATCAGCCAGTTCTTCACGCGTGATTTTTTCGTCCGGTTTCAGTGAGCCGTTGGACTTGTCGAGAATCCCCATATTGACAGCTGTCTCAATCGAAGCGAAATACCGGGAGCCATTCCCCACGTCGTCAAAAGAAGCTTTACGAGAGGAGAGCCAATACGGATTATCGCGGCCTTGATTTAAGGCGATCACGAGCATATCAATCATCTCGCCGCGGGTGATGGGGCGATCCGGCATAATTTTGCCATCAATTAAAGAAATCGCATCATACTCATAAAGTAAGCCTAATTCAGTGGCAGCAGGATGGTTCTTCAAATCGGATGGCACTGGACGATGCAGAATAATCGATTTACCGTTGGATTGATTCTTCCAATCGCCCACTACCGCATCGTATAGATATGGTTGTTCAGAAGGTGTGGAAGTCATACGGTACACGAGTGTTGCTGTTCGCTCAGGAATGGTTCCTGTTGGGATGGATTGCTCAAGAACAGGTGGCAACACGTAGAGAAGGTTAGTTTCACTTTCTTTTAAATAAGCGGAGATTGCGTCAGAACCTGAATGATGATTAGGAACTTTCGTCGGATAGGTTTCATTTCCAGTCGAAAGGTAATAAGAGACAATTTCTCCTGTTTTGGTATCGAGGGTTACATAGGCGTCTCCAGAAGCGGCCGCAATTCCTTGAACCATCCGTTTGAAATTGAAGGACATTCGCCCTTGTTCCATCTGAGTCTTGTAATCGTCAATATTAGGAACGGCAAACAAGCTGGAAGCTAGAGTAGGTGAATACTGGCGAATAAATTGGATGGCTTTGTCCCTTCCTTGCTCTTGCGTGAACGCGGGTTTCTCCTTGGTTGGAGTCGGATAGCCACTATCTGTATTGTAATTTAGGACATCACCCGTTTTGGCGTCGAGCGAGACATTGACAAATCGCTTGGTTGGGGCTTTGTCTTTTCTTTCAAAATTAATATCCCAGACCGGTCGATTGCCGCGATAATCATTTTCGCTATAATTGGCACTTTGCACATTATAATCGGACAGGCCAAATAATTTGCTGGCAAAGGCGCTAGCCGCATCTTGATCTAATGAATTGCCGGAATGAAGCGGTGCCAGTGACTTATCGCTTACGGGAACAGAGATTTCATTCGGCTTGAATTCATTTAGTCCCATCGTTAACGGTTTGCCGGTTAAGGCATCCACATAGAAGCTGGTAAACGGATTAGGATACACCAACAGTGGTTGGTTATTCTCTCCGGAGCGTCCTTTTTCCCATGGGAGCACGAAGCTTAGTTGCGCATTTGCATTTTTCTTAAAGGCTTCAATCGCGGCATTGGGGGAGATTGGTTTTTGCTTTTCAAATTTTATTTTATCGTTCCAGTTATATTGATAGTTGATGATCCTTCCGTTCCCGTCAATAGAGATGTCGATGCCGTTATCAAGGAAAGGAACATCATTTACCATTCGAACGTATCGGAAGTAGTGAATGACATTGGTTCCCAACGGTGTCTTAGGAGTAGGAGTGTCTTTGGTGTATAATTGAACTTCCTTCGCACGTTCGGGGGCCATCTTGGAGACGAAGCTTTGGGCAATCTTCTCGGCGGCGTCTCGGCTTATGGCTTTGGAAACCGGCTTGGATTTTTCGGGTGAATAGGAAGAGTAGGAAGTTAATTCACCGGTATCTGCTTGGATCGCGATGTAGATCGATGGTTGACCCGCTTCAGGATTCACGCTTTTTTTCACCCAATTAAATGACCACTCTGGAAAAGGACGCCAGACGTCAGCTGCTCGAAAGGAAGTATTCTCAATCGTATAATCATCTGAAATCGAGAAGTATTTTTTTGCTTGGGCGATTGCTTGTTCCTTGGAAAACTTGGCGTTAGATTGAGCTGCAGCCGCAATCGCCATAGGCTTCCCTGCGGAAGAAGTATAGGCGTTAGCCAATGCAGGCGTAAACGGGAATAATAGAGAAGTCGATAATACCAATAAACATGAGCGTGTAATAATACGCTTCATAATGTTACCTCCTTTGATAATTCTTAGCTATTCTTTCAGACGTATAAGGATTTCAAACGTTTCACGATTGATGAAGATTTAAAATAGAAAGGAAATAGCAAACAGCAAAGCAAAGTTTATAGCATGATGGACGTCTATCCTATATAATAGAAAATGAATGGCTTAGATAGGGGTCGGAAGGAGTAAGTAATGGAAACGATTCTTTATTTCATTCGACACGGAGAAACAGACTGGAATAAACTTCGCAGAATTCAAGGACATAGTGATATTGAGCTTAACTCACTTGGAGAAGAGCAGGCGGAGCGCCTTGCTGCTCATATTGCCAATCATCCGATTACTGCCGTATATTCAAGCGATTTGAAACGGGCGCGGTGCACGGCGCAAAAACTGGCCGATCTTGTGGGAGTGCCGCTTCAGACGCTGGAAACTCTGCGAGAACGTAACTATGGCGAATGGGAAGGACTCACGATGGAAGAGATCCAAACCCAATTTTCTTACCTCGCCACTGATCTGACTGTATACGGAATCGAGGCATTCGAGGCGATGCAGAAACGGGCTCATCAATGCTTGTCAGACTTGGCTCTAAATCATCCGAATCAAACGATTGCCGCTGTAAGTCACGGTGGTTTGATTAATGCGTTTCTTCATTATGTAACCCTAGGAGAACAAGGAACGGGCATTACCCGGATTGATAATACAGGAACAAGTGTTTTCCGCTATCGCGGCGGATTTTGGGAAGTGGTTTCGATTAATGCAATCGATCACCTATGATCATGAGACCAGAAGGAAGAGAAGAGGGAGTTCGTGGTGAACAATCGGCAGATGTTGGGTAAATTAGAGACAGTATTCATGTATATGACCCACTTTTTTTTGTCCTCATGGCCAGAAGATCGCCCGGGTATTCTCTTCTTAACAGATGGAACAGGTCGTCTTATCAAGACTCTTCCATTGCAGGCGGGTCAAACATGGAATTCGGATTTAGACAATTCCAATTCAATAACGAAGCATCCAGTTCTCCAACAGGCGATTTCTACCCGGGAAATTAGCGTGGGAGACGATTGTATAGCGGAACAATCGGTTGTCTTCGCTGCGATTCCGATCAAAGAACGAGGTGAACATACTCGTGCAATCATCGGTTTGCTTGCGCCCAAAGAAGTAGTTGATTTTGATCTGCTCTCCTTTGCAAAAGGGATTACTCCGCTTATTGCGATGGGATACGACGCGTACATTCAACATGCGACAGGTGACATTCTCATGAAGGCGAATCGATATGATCGCATGCAGAACTTCATGCAATGCGTGATCGACCAGCTCAGTGAAATCATCGATAAGGGAACTTGTCATGCGGTTCGTCTAGACGAAGCTGGGATGCTCGTCCCTCATGAGCGAATTACGGCGAACAATTTGGCTGAAAATGAGATTCACTTGACGCAATTGATTCAAAGATTTGCCCTTCAGCGGATAGAGCCGACAGTAACAGATGAAGATCAATTAGTGATTTTTCCAATTTATTGTGAAGGAAAGCCATTGGTTGCTATGTTTTTGCAGATCGTGCAACCAGATGGCAAGACTTACTATGACGAGCGAGATGTCGCCTTTTTACAAGAGGTTGGAGAAAAAATCTCGTATGCGCTGTTACGAGCCATTACTTCCGATCAGATAAGGCGGGAAGCGCAAAAAAAGGATCTTTTGTATGAATTAACCAAAAAAATTCAAGCTTCCATCGATGTGAATGATGTGTTGGAAGAAATTATCAGAAGTATTCACCAACTATATTCTTTCTTTGAAGTGGAGCTTTATTTAACTGTAGATACGAATACAACACTGCCTGTTAAACAGCTTTCGTTCCAAACAGGAGAAAATGATTTCAGTAGTCGCGCTTATCTGGAAGGCACGCTCGTCGTAGGAAAACAACAAGTGAATAACCAAACGACGACGGTGATCGCCGCTCCGTTGCTGGGGAAACAAGGCATTTACGGAGTGCTTGAACTGACGGCAACTGAGATCGTGAATATGTCATCCAATGAAACGGACTATATCTCGATTTTGGCAGAAACAGCTGGAACCGCTTTTGAGAACGCTCAGCTTTATCAGCAGTCACGTAACCTCATCCGTGAGCTGCGATTGATTAATGAGATGGCTCAACAGCTAAACCGCAGTTTGAATCTGAAGGATATTCTTCAATTTGTTACCGAGATGCTGCTCGAAACATTTGAAGCGGAATACAGCGCCATCTTGCAAAAAAGACAGGACGAAGATCATCTGGTGGTTTTGTCATCTTCTAACAAAGAGCATACCGGCAAATGGATTGACTCAGGTGAACGTCCAATCGCTGATATTTTGCAGGACAAGCAAGCGGTGATCTTGGCGCATTCAAGTACCGAGATTATGCCGTTCTCGCTCATCCCGTTTTCTTCATTCATGGGTGTACCGCTCTTGCGCGAGGGAGAGGTTGCCGGTGTCCTGCTCGTGGCAGATTCAAGACGTCATTATTTTAGTTTCGACGATTTTAAATTACTGGAGATTTTTGGACAGCATACGAGTCTCGCCATTACAAACGCCATGCTGCATAGTGAAGTGGAGCGTATGGTCATCACCGATAATCTGACGGGATTGTACGCGCGCCGCTACCTGAATGAACGCGTGAAGCGTTCGCTGGAAATGGACGCGTTCGGGTCGCTTATTCTAATTGATATCGATTACTTCAAGAAGGTGAATGATACATACGGTCATCAGGTTGGCGACGAAGTGTTGATTCAAGTGTCTCAGCTGATCAGACAATGCATCCGCGAGTCTGATATTGCCGCTCGTTGGGGTGGGGAAGAATTAGCCATTTACCTACCTAGAATTGACCAAACGTTTGCAACTAATATCGCCGAGAGAATCCGCTCACAGGTAGAGGGAATGACAAGTCCGATGGTGACCATTTCAGTTGGTGTAGCGAAATGGGAGAAAGGGAAATCTACTGATTTAAGTGTAGAAACTCTGTTCAACCATGCTGACATGGCCTTGTATGAAGCGAAGAATAATGGACGCAATCAAGTGATTGTTGCGTCGAATTAAACAAAAAACAGAGGTTGCTTCTTTGAGAGAGGCAACCTCTGTTTTTGATTTCTACTCTTGAACGATGACGATAATGGAAGCGCGTTTGCCAGCGTAGCTAACCGTAATGTTGGTGACTCCAACTTCATTTGCTTTAATGATGCCGTCTTTTGCATCGGCAATCTGAATATGAGAAGATGACCAGTAAGCTGGCTTCGTCACATTTAACTCAGATCCGTCCATATAAGTAGCCGTTGCGCTTACTTTTGTGGAAGTGCCTTTTTTCAAGGTGATTTTGACATCACTTGTTTTGAGATACTTGAGATTATCTACTTCGATCGGGATGTTGATTACTTTTGTTGCGTAACGAATGAGAATCGTCGTTTTTCCATAGGATGTGCCTGTCACCAAGCCATCAGCAACATCTGCGACTTTATACTGACCGGATTTCCATTCGGCGTCATTTGTCACGTCTTTGGTTGTACCGTCGGATAAGGTAGCCTTCAACGTGATTTGTACTTTTTGCCCAGATTTAAGCGAAAGGTAACGTACACTGGCTTCGAGCTTTTGCAGGATGCCGACTTCAACTGGAATGACGATTGTTTTGCCACCGTACTTGGCGGTAATATTGGCTCGGCCATTGGCTCTTCCCAAGACATAACCTTTATCAACAGTAGCTACGTTGCCATTGCTGCTGATCCACTCCGCTGTTTCCGTTACGTTGATGATCTTGTTGTTGGCATCTTTGGCTTCCAGCACAATCTTTTTGGATTCATTAATTGCGAGGACGACCAGCTTGACATTGGCTTCAAGTGATTGGGCCATTCCGATGTCCACGGGAATCGTCACGGTTTTGGATTCAAAAGCAGCAGTAATCACAGCATGTCCGTTGGTATTCGCTGTAACTGTCCCTTGCGTAACGCTGGCTACTGTTGGCTGTGCGCTCGTCCAAGTAGCGAGAGAAGTCACGTCTTTTTTGGTTCCGTCCATGTAGGTAGCGGTAAGCGAAAGATTTTTGGTTTCTCCTTGCCCCATTACGAGATTCGTTGGATCAACCGTTAACGTTTGAATGACACCGACGTTCACCTGAACAGTTGCCAAGCGATTTCCGTATCGAACCGTAATCGATGCGGTTCCGTTCGTGAGGGCTGTAATCGTTCCGCCGCGAATTTCCGCAACAGTTGGAGCACTTGAGATCCATTCCGCTTGACTGGTCACATCGACATCACGACCATCCGCGTAGAGCGCGTGTGCTGACAGGGTTTCTGTTTTACCAACCTGCAAGGAGACCGTCTCCTTGGACAGTTGAATTTTGCTCGGGATATCTACTGCAAGAATACAGCTTACTGTCTTCTCACCGTATTTGGCCGTCAGAGTCGTTTCACCGGAGGTATAAGCAGCTACTTTTCCTTTGACCACATAGGCTACAGCCTGATTAGAGGAGGACCATTCTGCTTTATCTGAAACGTCTTCGGTTGTTCCGTTCGCGTATGTAGCGGTTAGTTTTAATTCCTGACTTTCTCCTGAACGCAAGGAGAGCGAGGTTTTGTTCAGTGCCAACTTCCTTGGTACGTCAACATCTACCTGGACAGTTGCGGATTTATCTCCGTATGTGGCGGTGATGACGGCTTCACCGGGAGCGTAGGCACTAATCTTTCCTTTGCTTACAAAGGCAATGGATTCTTTATTCGACGTCCATTGAGCTTTGTCGGTAATATCTTCGGAAGTACCATCCTCGTAAGTCACCATTAATTTTACTTGTTCACTTGTATTATTGGGAAGGTACAGGTTTGGCTTGTCCACTGCTAGTTTGCGGGCTACTGCCACATCAACGCGAATGGTCGCTGTTTTGCCGCCGTATTTGGCTGTAATCACGGCTTGTCCTGTTCCGTATCCGGTAATGACCCCTTTGATCGCATCTGCTACCCCTGGTTTGTCGGAGGACCATTCTGCTTTGGCTGCCACGTCTTCAACATTGCCATTCGCCAAGGTTGCCATCAGCTGGATGGTTTCTGTTCCTTTGATAAATATGGAAACCTGTGTTTTGGAAGGGTCCAATCTCCGGATAATCTCGACATTGACAGGGACTGTAACGGTTTGGCTTCCGTATTTGGCCGTAATGGTGGCCGTACCAGAGGATTGACCCACGACCAATCCGTTCATTACGGTGGCAATCGCATAGTTGTCAATCGTCCAGTCCGCTTTATTCGTCACATTCTCGGAAGAGCCATCTGAGTAGAGGGCGGTTAGTTGAATGTGGTCCTGACCGCCAGATCGAATATCAATCGTCTGCTTGTCTTTATAGAGTGCCTTTACTTTTTTGTGGACACTCACATTGACGACTTCTGTGAGCCCCATGTAGGTTGCGGTAATCACGGCTGTTCCTTCTGTTTTCGCGGTGATTGTACCGGCATAAACGGAGGCAACCGGGTCACTGCCCGATTTCCAGTCCGTTTTGACCGTTGCATTCTCTGTCGTGCCACTATCGAACAGAGCGGTCGCGGTCAATGCTAAAGAATCGCCAACTTCGAGTGAGACTGTATTTTTGGAAAGAATCAAACGCGAAATGCTAGCAGCTGACGCTAAACCATCGCCAATTGAGAAAACAAGTAAAGTAACAAGCAGCATCACTTTCGTCATTCTGCTTAACCATATCTTCATATACACTCCTTCATCCTCCTCCAAAATTTTTTTATCTAAGAAAATCTTTCCAACTGTAATATCGGTTGAATTCCACGATTTGTTAAGGTGTTTATTTCCAAGTAGAGAAAATGAAAGGTTCGTCCAGCGCGGAGCAGTGTTCTCTAAATACCAAGGGTATGGTAAACTTTAGGGAATACACAAAGGCTAGGAGTGTGAAAAATGAGTCAGCAAGCAGATAAAGGAACATCCACGGCGAGAAGGGTAGCCAATGGCGTTTATCAAATAGAGATCCCAACCCCTTTTTCTGTAGGGGCTGTCAATATTTACTTGATTGAAGGGGAAAAATTAACGTTGGTTGACGTAGGGCCACTGACTTCACAAGCTTGGGGTGCTTTGGAGAGTGGGATGGATCAGCTTGGCTTTCAATTAACTGACATTGAACAAATTGTGCTGACGCACCATCACGTGGATCACTGCGGGTTGCTGGAGAAGATGCGTCGTTTGACCAATGCTGTCACGTACGCTCATCCTTTGGCGGTACCGTACATTGAGCTTGATCCTGTGTTTCTGGAGTTCCATGACCAGTTCTTCTTGAAGCTTTATCGGGAAAGCGGACTGCCGGAAGAAATGTTGTCCATTATCGAAAAATTCAACAAACTTATGATGAAGTTCTCGGAGAAAAGCAAGATTGACGGGCTGCTGAAGCATCAGGAAGCAGTGCCAGGACTAGCGGAGTGGCAGGTGTTTTATACCCCGGGCCATTCTCAGAGCCATCTGTCGTTATATCGAGCGCAGGATCGTGTGATGGTTGCTGGCGATCACATCATCAAGCACGTGTCATCCAATGCCTTTATTGAACCGCCGCGCAATCATACGCTGGAGCGTCCGCTTACGCTTGTCCAGTATCGTACCGCTCTGCAAATGTGCGCTGACATGGAGATCGATCAGATTTTTTCCGGTCACGGTGAGGTAGTGACCAATCATCGTGAACTGATTGCCCAACGGTTACAGAAAAACTGGGAGCGCTCTAATCATTTGAAGAACTTTTTGCGTGATGGGGCCAAAACCGCATTTGAGCTGAACGCCTTGTTGTTTCCTACGTTATATCAAAAAGAACTGCCGCTTACGCTGTCCGAAACACTTGGTCATCTCGACTTATTGCGGATCCTTCACCAGGTGAATGTTCAGGAACGGAATGGAGTTCATTACTATTCCGTATAACTGATGATCGTTCGGGGTGGGAATAAGCGTTTCTTTCCTTGGAAATTCTATGATGAGTGGAAAAGGAGGAAACGTGATGAGGCGAATTCGTGAGGGACTGATCGTTGCTCTAACCTTCCTGATGATAACGGGCTGTCATGCTAAGGATGATAAAGCGGATGCACAAGTAAGGTATGCGATGGTACGAGATAATTTCCTGGCCCAGAACGCCTACTCTTTCTATGGGCGGACCAAATTGGTGACAGGAACGACTACCAACAGCAATCTGGTCAACTACTCCGGTGTAGTTCAAGATAAAGACGTCTATTTGGATGTACGCCACTCTTATCCGGAAGAGAAGCGTATCACGACTATGTCTTTGTTGGCAAAAGGTCCTCAACTGTTCTCCAAAATGAGCAGTAGCGCGGCTTGGTCCCCAGTTCATGATGGAGACTTTTCCATTCGTCAGGAGTTTGAAAATTGGAATCCAATCCTGAATGTGCAGCAGATGGATCAGATGCGAGCTCAGGTGTTGCCACTTCGAGATCCGAACACGCGTGATTCTTTAAAAGCTGTCCGGGTTTTGCTTGATTCCAATAAAATGAAAGAATGGTTGCGCAGCCAGGTGCGTCACCCGCAGACGATGTCTACCCAAACAGTGCATATGCCCAAACTGAAAGCTGCATTCAGTATTTCTGACCTGCCGAAGCATTCGGGGGCAGCACAGATTCAATCAGATGCAAGCAAGAATAGTCTGGACAATATGATCGATAACATGAAATTAGAGGCGGAGTACACGATTTATTATGACAGGAAACAGTTGCTCCCGACACAGATGACCATGGCGATTCGTTCACAATACGTCTATCATAATCAAAACATCGTGGAGCACTCAGAGATTGAGACCTTTTTACGTAATTATGGTAAACCGACAATTCTGCCCGCTCCATAAAGTATATCCAATACCAAAAAGCGTTCCCGGCCGAACCATGGGAACGCTTTTTTTAGGCTTTTATTGGAGGAACGTCCAGATGAAAGCAAACCGGATAGTGATCGGACCTGCTTGCAGTCGTAGTCGTCGCATAGTTGAGGGAAAAGTCCTTTGAAATAAAAATATGATCAATTTGTCTCACTGGTTTGCCAGCGATCGTCGCAAAATGTTCGTGCTGAGTATATAAGGGGTCCGTTAAGATTTGACGCAAGGGTTGCAGCATCGGATCTTTTTGGTCGGTATTGAAATCTCCTAGTAAAATGGCCGGACGATTCCCCTTGTCCCTTTTTACATAATCCGATAACGCTGACAGTTGTAAGGCACGCTCCGATTTATCCAGTCCAAGATGTGTAGCGTACACCATCAGTGGTTTACCGTCAAAATTAATCTGGGCCTGCAACAAGCTGCGTTGCTCGTGCGAAGATGGCAGCATGTACGACTTTTTAGAATCGATTGGATATTTACTTAAAATCGCGTTGCCATATGTCCCAATGACGAAGTTGAGCGAAGGGGAATAGGCATAATTCATGTGCAGCAGCTTAGCCAAAACCTGCGCCTGGTGAACAAACCCAGACCGAGGCAATCCTTCATCCACTTCTTGCAAAGCGATGATATCAGGATTCAGATCCTTCAATTCTCGGGCAATGGCCTCCACGTCCGCTACGCCGTTGTCATCCCGACATCCTCGAATATTATATGTGACGACTACCAGCTTATTGCCGTCAGACACAGTAGAATGACCTGCCGAATCAACAGCTGGAAGGGTAGGGAAAAGGCTAGAGTACAAGGATAGGCCGAGTACAACGACAAAAATGAGCAACAGATATTTTCGCATCGAATCCTCCTTTTCTCCCATCTCTAATTGTACTTGTCGAATAGTGCCGGAGAATAGAGGGAAACATTGTCGAAAATACCAGCGGAGAATGCTTTTTTTGGAAGTAAATCTGTACTATAATATATGAGATTGACCTTAAAAATCTCCGGGGGTGACCGGGTGAAGAAAGTAGCCGTAATTTTAGTCGCTGTGATTGGTGTGATCCTCTTACTTACTCAAACCAAGTTGGGAGCTTTGCTTCAGACGAGGGATATTCATCTGATTGCAGCCTATATCAAATCATTCGGTATTTTGTCCGTATTGATTAGCGGTGTTTTAACGGCTCTGCAGACCTATTTCCCATTTGTTCCCTTTTTTATCTTGGCGGGAGTGAATGTGATTGTCTTTGGACCGGTTGGCGGTTTTATCCTGTCGTTTTTGGCGGCGGTTATTGGCGCTTGCACCAACTTTTTGGTGGCGCGTTATCTGGCGCACGAGTGGGCACAAGCCAAAGTGGGCAACTTGCCGTTCTTTAAAAAGCTGAATGATCAAGCAGAGAAAAGCGGCTTTCGCATTATTTTGATGGCAAGATTAATCCCCGTTTTACCTTCAGGAGCAATCAACCTTGCCTCTGGATTATCTGCTGTATCCTTTGCGCAGTTTGCTCTTGCCACTTTAATTGGTAATTTCCCGATGACCTTCTTGGAAGCCATTTTAGGACATGACATCTTCAATTTCCATGAGCACAAAGTTAGATTCTTTGTCGTGGTAAGCTTGTTAGGACTTCTCATGTGGGGTGGTTCTAAATTAGGTAAGATCTACGAGAATAGAGCAGAGTCTACGAAGGGATCCCGTATTGGGAAGGATGATTCCGATGCAGTGGGAGAGGGAAGAGCAGAGTAAAACAGAACGAACCAAGATGCGGATTCTGACGGCGGCTGTCAAGTTATTTGATGCTCAAGGGTTTGATGGGACAACTGTCCGTCAAATCGCGGAGGCAGCCGACGTCAATCTTGCGTTGATTTCTTACCATTTTCAAGGCAAGAAGGGCTTGTTGGAAGTTCTGATTGCTACATACTTCGAGAAGTTTTTTCATCTGCTGGACGAGCTGGAGCAAAAAGAACAATTTTCGAGCTCGTTTGCCAAGCTGAAGCGGATGATTCATCTATATGTTTATTTTCAAAAAGAGCATGCGGAAGTAACCAGACTGGTACAACGTGAACTAAGTGTAGAATCCATGCTGGCGAGGGAAGTCATGACGATCTATATCCAACGGTGGAAGCATGGATTTACCACCGTACTGGAGCAGGGAATGGTGAATGGAGAGTTTGCGCCAGCCCCTCTGGATCAGCTGATGCTGTCTTTAACCAGCTTGCTTGTCTATCCTTATCTGAACCCTCAGTCTGTTCGAGAAGTTTACTATTTGGAGCCTAATTCTGATGAATTTTGTGAATGGTTAGTATCATCCACGATTCAATTTATTACTTCCTTGCTGATACGAGAGCCAACACTGTTTGAGTATGAAAAGGGGTTGTAGACAAAAGTGAAGAAAAAATTGCTGATTGCCTGCCTTGCCGGGCTCTTGTTCATGCCGAATGCGGCAATCGCCGCTCCTTTTCCAGATAAAACGGACGCTGTTGTACAAGACGAAGGCAACTATATGAAGAAAGAAGATCGACAAAAATTAACGGATGCCATTGGCCAGTATCCCAATCATTATAAAGTCGTGGTTGTTGAAAGCACCACGCCAGAAGCGCCGACAGCAGATGAATACGCCCACAAGTTGTATGACAAGTACAATCTGACGGACGATTCCATGGTGATCGTTCTTGGCATGAATACAGAAGAGGTAGGGGTTTATGCTGGTCTCGCTTTACAGAAAAAAGGGGCCAAGCCGGAATTGCTGCATGATAAGCTGACCTCTTACTACGTCCCGTATCGCAATCAAAAAGAGTACATGAAGGGCATTGAGTTGTTCATCAAAGAGGTGAATGCCGAAATGTCCCGCTTGGCAAGTAAGCCAGCTTCACAGGAGAACTCGAAGGCTTCGAATGAGACGTCACCAGCAAGCAAGAGCAATTCGATCTGGGGAGGTTTCCCATGGTGGCTGTATGGACTTGCCATTCTAATTGTTGCCTCCATCATTGGGATGATTGTGGTCATGATCAGGCGTCGTAAGATCTTCTCAGAAGTAGATGATGTTGAGGATTGGAAAGACGAGCTGGTAGAGAAGATCCAAACGATTGAAGTGGAGAAATCGATGCGTAAGGCGACCGGCATGACAGAAGAGCGTTACGCGATGCTGGCCAATCGCAAAGAGAATATGCTTCGAGTTCGCATACCTGAAATAGAAATGATCATCCTTGAAGCAGAAGACGCTTGTGAACGCTTTCGTTTTCAGTCGGCCCGCAGCCTGTTGTCAGAGGGTCAAGAGATTCTGACAGATATCGAGAATGAATTGCAGGAATTAAAGGAAGATACAACCAAGGTCGTACAATCGAAAAAAGAGAGCAAACAGGTCATTCCAGAGATCGTCAAACTATTCGAGACGGTGGAAAGGAAGCTGACCAATTATCGTTTGGATTACGGACTTTCTTTTCACGAGTTAAAAGAACACTTGGATGAAGTGGAGAAGCTGCGAAGTGAAGTGAAGACAGCGCTTGCCGCAGGAGATGCGGTTCAGGCTTTTGATAAAACGACCGAGGCCCAGAATGTATTAGAAGAGTTGACGGCCTCGTTGGATCAGATTCCTCCTTTGATCACTCTGGTTCACAAGGATTTAAAAGAAGAATTAAAGCAGCTGGAGAAAAATATTTCTGCAGCCGTAGGCGATGGATACGATCTGAATCAGAGCTCGCTCGATACGGGACTGCTTCAGGCGCGTCAACTGCATCAACTGGCCACAACTGCTTTGGAAGAGGGGAATCTGTCACTCGTGCAAACGCATGCCAAAGCGTTTGAGGTTCAGGTTGACCACATCTATCACCTGATGGAAGAATCCGTCTTGCAAGCACAGAAACAAGTGGCTTGTGCAAGTGAGATTGTGAGTAACCAGGAGAACGAACCCCATGATGAGACTGCAGTAGAATCAGGGAATGAGGAAGTGGAAGTCCAGCCAGACGAGCCAGCAACCGAGAATCTGCCTGAGGCTGAAATAGAAGCTCAAGGTCATCAGCAAGACGAGTTGGAGGGTATGGACGAGCCGCTACGCGACAACGCAAAGCAAGAGGAGCTCCCAACTGAGATGAGCGCTGCGGAACGGCATATTCTATTGAACAAGCCGGTTGAAGAAATAGCGGCCCACGAGCCAGCAGTTAGTGGGCATACGGAAGAAGTCGAATATGAATTAGTGATTCCGAAACAGGCAGATGTACCTGAAGAACTCGTTTGCGACCATGCACAGGAAGATGAAGAAGAGATTCTCATTGATTCTGAAGATGATGCGCTGGATGAGATAGAACGAATTTCAGGAACATTGGTCCGGATTCGCCAACAAATCAAGCGGAGCTACTTGCCGGGTGTGCCTGATGAATTGAAACTTTTGTTTGAACAGGTTGTCCAGACGCTTGGACGAGTGAAGCTGATTATGGACAGTCACAATTATTCGCTTGATGAGGTCGCTTATCTGCTTTCCGAGGCGAATGATGCTTTGGCTCATACACAAAAAATGGCTACTCACACGATTTCCACCTGCCAATTGGCGGAAGGAGCGATCCAGTATACCAATCGCTATCGCCGTCAAAACAGGCAAGTGAACGAATTGCTCACAAGGGCGGAAGCGTCGTTTAGGCAGCTTCGGTTCAGTGAGGCGCTTCACCTTGCAGAAGAAGCGAGGTTGGTCATTGAAGGGGAACCAGAGACAAGCGTTTCAGTAAATCGTTGGCTCTTGCGTCGGAAGAATAAGGAGAATCAACGGAAATGACCTACACCTTACCATTGTTTCTGATCGTCTTAGGTGTGGTAGTGATCTGGCAACCTAGAACGAAGCGTTGGCAAGAGAGGATTCGTACCCACCTTGCAGGTAATGAGCAGCGGGTGAAGCAGCGCGCAAATACATTTTTCTTGCTAGGGTTTGCGTTTATTCTTTGCGGGATCTCATTGTTGTATCGCATAAGTATGCAATAAGCAAAAAGTCTAACTCTCGAATTAGGGAGTTAGACTTTTTGTTTTATCGTCAAAATTGTTTCAACCCCTCGACGTTTCAGTCCCCCGGCAAAAGGGTAACAGGGTAAATGAGGAGGGAGAGGGAGAAAGTCTTTTCTAATATTGAACATACTTGACACATAAATTATATAGGATCGACAAATTCAGGCGAACATATTCTTGTACAATATACATTGTACATAGAAAACTTATCCAAATCTAAATTGAGGAGTAAAAGAAGGGAAGCCAATATGAATCTAGCGAGACAAGTCTCTGTGAGAGTAAGATTAACTGTGCTGTTTCTATTGCTTTTACTGATTCCATTATGCACTCTTGGAGGAATCTCTTACAATGTGGCGGAAAACAGCATCCAAGATCAAATTTCACGAATGGAGAAGTCAGGCAACGAAAATGTAAATACAGTGATCAATAATGTATTTACACCGGAAGAGAGTAGTATTCAATTTTTAGCGAATGAACTGAAATCGAGCGAGTTTAATTCACCCGCGATGGTCGAGAAGCTGGATCACTTCCAAACTTCGCATGCGGAATTGATGAACACCTTTGTGGGTAACGAGAAAGGTGGATATATTAACTCTCCGCAAGCACAGATGCCAGCGGGATATGATCCGCGTAAAAGACCGTGGTACAAGCTGGCCATGGAGCACAAGGGTGAGGTTGTCATCACCGATCCGTACCAAGCCGCTTCTGTCGACGCTGTAGTTGTGACGGTGGCGAGGACCTTAGAAGACGGTACAGGTGTCGTCGGGATTGACCTCAATCTGAACAATTTCTCGGATCAGGTGAAAAATATCAAAATCGGGAAAACCGGTTATACCTTCGTTTTGGACAAGCAAGGGAACGTTGTCGTTCACCCCAAACTGAAAAGTGCTGAGAAAGCAGTGGGAGAAGCCTATAACCAAATGATGGCCAACGATTCTGGAGAAGTGAAGTATCTGGATGAAGGTCGGGAAGTTCACGCTTTTTATGGTACCAACAAGAATACGGGCTGGAAGGTTGTCAGCTTGCTGAGCACGGCGGAGGCTAAGGATGAGGCATATCCGATCTTCTTTGCATCCGTTGTTACGATTGTGATCTCCATTATCATTGGTTTGCTCATTTTGTATGTGATTCTCAGGTCCGTCCATGAACCGTTGAAACAATTGAAAATCGTCGCAGGAAAAGTGCAAAACGGCGATCTGTCTTCCCGGGTCGAGGTATATGGAAAAGACGAACTTAGCGACCTTGGACACAGCTTTAATCACATGATCGAATCGCTTTCTACGGTGATTTACCAGATCACGGAGAAATCTCATCTGATTGCTTCATCGTCTGAGCAATTAACGGCAAGCGCCGAGCAGTCTAGTTCTGCTACCGAACATGTCGCGACAATGACGCAAGAGATGTCTGAAGAGACCATGTTGCAGTCACAAAGCATTGAACGTATAGCGCTTGCGATTGAAGAAATAACCAAGGGCATTCAGCAGATTGCCTCCAACGCTCAAGCGGTTTCGAGCACCTCTTTGCAAACACTGGAAAGCACGGAACAAGGTAATTGTGCGCTCTCTATTGTCACTTCGAATATGAGCACAATTTCGCAAACCGTTGAGGAGTTAGCCAAAATCATCAGTCGCTTGAATGACCGTTCCAAAGAGATCAATCAAATTGTAGGTGTCATCACCGAAATTGCGAATCAAACCAATCTTCTCTCCCTGAATGCGGCGATCGAGGCGGCCAGAGCGGGAGAACATGGCAAAGGCTTCGCTGTTGTTGCCCAAGAGGTAAGAAATTTAGCGGAGCAATCCTCCAAATCGGCTGACGAGATCAAAAATTTGATTCAGACCGTTCAAAATGAGATGGAGCTGGCTGCTCGTTCGATGAATAGCAGTAAAGGTGCAGTGGCAAATGGGTTGCAAAGCGTGAATGATGCGGATGGAGCATTCCAAAACATTCTGCAATCCATGAATAAAGTGAGTTCGCAAATTCAAGAGGTATCCGCTTCTGTACAGCAAATATCAGATGGAATTGAAGGGATTCACGATAACGCGGAGCATTCGATGGAGACAGAAAAGCGTAATTTGGAACGGGTAATGAGCATCTCCGCTTCCGCTGAAGAGCAACTGGCTTCAACAGAAGAAATCCATGCTTCTTCATCGGCGCTATCATCTATTGCGGACAGTCTGCAAGAATCAGTGGATCGATTTAAATTGTAAGGGATAGAAGTACTTAATACTTTATTGATGAATTAAATAGAGAAGATCAAGGTCAATGCGATGAATGCGTTGACCTTGATTTATTTAGAGAGCCGTATATTGTAAGAGAAATTGGTTAATTATTCATATGATTAATAAGTTTATTTATTTATAAAATAGTGACGATGCGGTGAAACCGATTACGTATGTGAATCTTTTCACTTATAATAACTTTCGAGTAAAACACTCAAGAAATCATAATTTCGGAGGCGCATCGTAATGAATTTAGCAAAGAAAGCGGTTAGTTCGGCAGTCATTCTAACATTAACAGCATCCATCCTCCAGGCACCAATCATCTCTTACGCATCAGCCGCTGCACCAGCACCAGTGAAGGCAACAGAGCAGGCAAACCATCTTCCGAATATTAAAATCCTTGCGACTGGCGGAACAATTGCAGGTGCCGGAACCAGTAATACACAAACAACCGGTTATCAAGCTGGTGTACTGGGAGTAGACGCACTGATTAAAGCAGTTCCAGGTCTGGAGAAGCAAGCCAATATAACAGGTGAGCAAATCGCCAAAATTGACAGCTCCGCAATGACGAATGAAATCTGGTTGAAACTTGCCAAACGTGTCAATGAATTATTGGCGCAAAAAGATGTCGATGGAATCGTAATTACACACGGTACTGACACACTCGAAGAAACAGCCTACTTCCTCAACCTCGTGGTAAAAAGCGATAAACCAGTTGTCTTAGTAGGTTCCATGAGACCAGCGACAGCAACTAGCGCTGATGGTCCAATGAATCTGTATAACGCTGTTTCCCTTGCGGCTAGTCCAGAAGCGAAAGGAAAAGGTGTTCTTGCTTGCTTGGACGACCAAATTAACGGCGCGCGAGATATTACCAAAACCAATACAACCAATGTTGACACCTTTAAATCACAAGATTTTGGATTCTTGGGGTACATGATCAGCGGTAAGCCATATTTCTACAAAGAATCGATCAAAAAACATACCACCCAATCAGAGTTTGATGTGTCCAATCTTACCACTTTGCCTCGTGTAGAAATCGTGTATGGACATGAGCAAGACAGCCGCATTTTTGTGGATGCAGCTGTAAAAGCGGGCGCTAAAGGAATTATCCATGCGGGTACAGGAAACGGAAGCGTCTTCCCAGAAACTCAAGAAGGACTTCTGGACGCCAAAAAAGCGGGCGTGGTCGTTGTACGCTCTTCCCGTGTAGGTAGTGGTGTCACTACGCACGAAGCGGATGATGACAAATATGGATTCGTAACTTCTGATACCTTGAACCCACAAAAAGCTCGGATTCTACTGATGCTCGCATTGACCAAAACCAATAATGTAAATGAAATTCAACGCATGTTCGAACAATATTAAAATATTTAAATGAAAACAAGCCGGATATTCTCGTCCGGCTTGTTTTTTTTAGGCTCTGTTAAAATAGTTACTTGGGTTATAATAGAATGGATATTAAAAGCTGAACATTATAAAAAAATTTGGGGATACAAATGAAAATAAAAGAATATTTTCTTCTTGTTGTAGTACCAATAATAGCGTTATTAGCCATTATTTTGCGTCTTTCGCATACGATAACTAGCAGTTCTTTCGGGTTAATTGGTTTAGTTTTAGGTCTCTTAGGATATATAGGTTCCGCAAGTTCTGATACTTTGAAAACAGAAGAGCAGCCAATCACAGATTTAAAGGAACATTTTAATCCTATTAAAAAACGATATAACCTTGTGGTTGGATGTGTAGTAATTATTGGGGGTTTTTACCTATTAATTCTGGCTTTTAGCTTTATTGGTCAATTTTGATAGTCCTTCTTATCTTTTTCAAAAAAAATGAGCGTCCAACTGCTCGACGCTCCAAGAGATAAAGGGAGTAGAGGTGTGTGAATCAGCAACCGACTACTTTTAGGGGGAGTAGGGTTCTGAATCGCTCTTCTGGAAGAAGAGTACCTTACTTTCATATTACCCAATTCTCTAAATCTTAAACCTGGTGGATTCTATTTTTCTACGAGTTTGGCACTGTTCAAACCAGCGATATATCCGGAAGAAAAGGCAATTGTAATGTTATAGCCGCCCGTGTGCGCATGCACGTCCATCACTTCACCCGCGAAGAATAAACCTTCAATCAGCTTGGACTGCATGGTCTTGGGATCGATTTCCTTGACGCTTACGCCGCCGCCTGTAATGAACGCCTCTTCCAACGTTAAAGTCTTGATGACGGTAACAGGGAATGCCTTGATGAAGTGCACGAAGCTTTGCCAGCTTTTTTTTGATAAATGGGAGAGTGTCGTTTCTTCTGGAATATCGGCTAACTGCAAGAGTACTGGGATAAGGCGTTCGGGGAGGAAGCCTTTGAGCACATTTTTTACGGCTTTCTTTGGTTGTTCTTCCAGCATGCTCCACGTGGTTTTCATCAGCTCATCCTCGGACTGATCGTTCATGAGGTCAATGAAGAGCGAAAGCGGAACATGTCCATGCTTTTTCTGCGTAATCGACACGTAGTGCCCCATTCGAAGGGCAGCAGGTCCAGACAAACCCAAATGAGTGAAGATCATATCACCTGTTTGACTGGAAACCTTTTTTCCCTTGGGATCGAAAAGCGTAAGCGTGACATTGCGTAACGAGAGACCTTGCAACTGTTTGTTTCGTATGTAAGAATCGTTTGCAACCAAAGGTACCTCAGTAGGGTACAGCTCTGTTATGGTATGTCCAGCCTCACGCGCCCAGTGATAGCCGTCCCCGGTAGAACCGGTTTGAGGGACAGAGGCTCCGCCAACGGCAATGATCACACTGTGGGAGTTTAAGCGATCACCATTCTTCAGCAAAACGCCACGGCATACCCCATCCTCGTACAAGACCTGCTCCACAGGACTATTCAGCCTGATTTCCACCGATTTATTTTTCAATTGATTAATTAAGGCATTGGCTACACTGGTTGCTTTATCCGAAACAGGGAACATCCGACCGTTGTCTTCTTCTTTTAGCCGGACGCCCAGGCTCTCAAAAAACGAGATAACCTCCTGGTTTCCGAACTGAGTCAGCGCGCTATACATGAACCTTCCGTTACCCGGCATCATTTTAATTAACTCATCCAATTCCTTGGCGTTGGTGACATTGCAACGCCCACCGCCTGAGATAATCAGCTTTCGGCCGAGCTTCTCTCCTTTTTCCACGAGGCATACGCGAGCCCCCTGATTTGCGGCGGAGTAGGAAGCCATCAAGCCTGCTGGTCCACCGCCAATCACAATCACATCAAAATCATACGCTTTCATATTGTACCTGCCTTTAATTCATGGTATCTCTTATGATAGCCGAAGTTGCGTTCAGCCTGCAAACGAGTTGCAATCATATAGAGAGTGAACGATAATGAAAAGGAACTGATCGATTAAAAAATTTGGTAAAGGGGCGGCTATTTCATGACTGACAATTTTCAACTGGAATTGTGGAAACGGCTGACAGAGGCACCGGGAGCACCTGGCTTTGAAGGCGAAGTACGCAAAATCATGCGCGAATACATATCAAGTTACACGGATCAAATCGTGACGGATAATCTGGGAAGTATTTTTGGGATCAAGCAAGGAAATGAAGCTGGACCCAGAATCATGGTTGCGGGTCACATGGATGAAGTAGGATTTATGGTGACGCGCATTTCAGAAAAAGGATTTTTGTCTTTTCAACCGCTCGGAGGCTGGTGGGGACAGGTTCTATTGGCCCAACGTGTCCAGATCATCACGGAAAAAGGCCCAGTCATCGGGGTTATCAGCTCCATTCCACCGCATGTCTTAAGCGATGATGTACGCAATCGTCCAATGGACATCAAGAATATGTACATTGATATTGGCGCAGACTCCAAGGAAGACGCTGAAAAGATCGGAATTAAACCAGGTCAGCAAGTCGTTCCGATCTGCCCATTCACCGTATTGGCTAACGAAAAGAAAATCATGGCCAAGGCTTGGGATAATCGCTATGGATGCTCGTTGTCCGTCGAATTGTTGAAAGAATTGCACGAAAATCCAGCACATCCGAACGTCGTCTACGCTGGCGCAACGGTTCAGGAAGAGGTAGGATTACGCGGAGCCAAAACCGCCGCCAACCTGATTAACCCTGACTTGTTCTTGGCATTGGATGCAAGTCCTGCTGGGGATATTCCAGGCGTGACAGACGGAATGGGTAAGCTTGGCGATGGACTGCTTATGCGTATCTATGACAGAACAATGGTCATGTTGCCAGGGCTGCGTGATTTTCTGATCGATTTGTGTGAGCAAGAAGGCATTAAGTATCAATTCTTTATCTCGCAAGGTGGAACAGACGCCGGATCCGTGCATTTGCATGGTCAAGGGGTACCATCCGCGGTTATCGGAATTCCGTCTCGTTATATTCACAGCCACGCTTCCATCATGCATCAGGATGATTACAACGCGGCGAAACGACTATTGTTCGCAGCGATCAAGAAGCTGGATGCGGCAACTCTTGAGGCAATTAAAGCCCGTTAGGCAGGAGGCAGTTAACCAAGATGCAGGGAATTGTATTCTCCAGGCGTGAATCAGAGGGCAATGCGTTACTTGAGTACAGCTTCTACGACAATAAATTTGCCTCAGGCAATCTGGTTGTGCGCAAAGTATTCATGGCGATGCTTTCGAGTGTGCGAGAACGCTTAACCCATTTGGAAGTAGAATACAACGATCGGATGCTGGCCGAGACCCTCGGGAAACGGGCCGGAGAATTCCTGCGACTGCTTGGCGTCACCAAGGAGAATTTGCGGGACAATATACAGGGGTCAACGGTTGTCAGCAGAACGTTTCGCTCAGAGATGAATGAGGAACGGTACAATTTCTTCTACTACGTGGATGATCTGGCCAGACTCCCGCATTATTCCTTGATGGAAGAAGAGCAGGCGCGCGTGGTTTTTTATTTTAGCCAATACTTGCTGCTGCGGATTCCGCTTGAGGAAGAAGAACATTTTTATCAACAGCTGACGGATGCGCAAGTACCCTATGAAGTGATCCGAAAATAAGCAAAAGGCCCGGGGAATCCTCCCTGGGCCTTCTTATTGTTGAGCGGCTACTGCAACCTCGGTTTCTTGAAAGCGTTGCAGTAAAATTTCGTTCGCCCAGGTAATTTGATGAGCGTGAAAGAAATTTTGTTCGTTAATGCAATGAAAGAAGGCTTCAACTACTGTTGGGCAGAACTGTGAACCGCTGTTCATGTGGATCTCTGAACATGCTTTGGAAAAAGACAGTCCTTTGCGATAGGAACGATTGGAAGTCATCGCGTCAAAAGAATCGGCAACCGCTGCAATTCTAGCCACAAGCGGGATTTGGTGCTCTTTTAATTGATCGGGGTAACCTCGTCCGTCAAAGCGTTCGTGGTGATGGCGAGTGATTTCCAGGATGGTTTTGATTTGAGCGTCATCTTGATCGCTTACCTGCGCGTATAGTTTTCGCAGAAGTGCTTCACCGCGTACCGGATGTGTTTTAATAATTTCGAATTCTTCTTGCGTAAGTCGACCGGGCTTTAACAGGATATTGTCTTCTATTCCTATTTTACCGATATCATGGAGCAGTCCGCCTGTGTAGATGGTATCAATGAACTCTTTGCTCAAAGCCATATGCGTCGCGATCAATTTCATGTAATAGGCAACACGCTGGGAATGGCCGGATGTATAAGCGTCTCTTTCTTCTAGGGCCACCGCTAACGTTTTTAAGATATTTTGATTGGCGTAAGCCAGTTGCTTGCTGACATTCGTTGATTGAAGGAGTGCTTTTTCTTTGCGCCAAGCGTTATAGAACAAAAAGGCGGTGATGATGTAACTGCCTGCAACCAAAAAGATCAACAAATATTTGATGTTATTATACATTCCGAAGAAGTTTTCATTATAGGTGGAGATTGCTATGTACCAATCCCAATTCGGGAAGTAGCGGATGACCGCAATTTTCTCTCTTGGGTTTTCTTCGTTTGAATTTTTCCAGGTGTAGTAGAGAGTATTTTCGGGGTGTTCGATCATTTCTCGGATCAGATAACGGCCATCAGGAGTTTGGAGATTGTAAGCATTTTTTCCTTCCAGTTGGGGATGCAATATCACATCGCCCTTGGAATTGAGAATAAATAAATAGTCACCGGGGCCTAACGTAATATCCAGCTTGGAGATATCGCGGGTTCCATTTGGCAGCATAGGTCCGCTTAAGGTATTTTTGAGGATGGTTTGAGCCTGCGCCAAGGTAATTTGCTGATTTTTTACTTGAAGATCGTATTGATTGGCGACTTTCGTGATGACATTCAACTGCCTGTCCAGATTGCGGAGGCCTGCTTGTTGGTATTGAGTTTTCGCCTGAGAATAACCTACATATACAATGAGACTGAAGAGGATTGGAAGTAAAATAATGAAGTTTGTGTAAGATTTAAAAAATGAACGATTGGGCAACATCTCACTTCCTTTCCTCGGAAATTGTCAAAAATTATCACCTTTTACTCATAATAGGGCAAAAAGTCTAAACGTTCAACATCCCTCACGAAATCGTAAAAAGATGAATAAAAAAAAGCGCTTCCGCTTGATCTGCAGAAGCGCTTACGAACGATTAGGTTGATGGACGGTTTGGTCCTTCTAATTTTTTATCGCCGTAGCCGGGGCGTTTTTCTTCATTTTGAACCGTTTTGTTCTGCTTTTGTGGAGTTTTGTTTGCCATTTTCCTCGCTCCTTCCTATTTTGCTTTTTCTCTGTGGGTTAGTTTGTATCTATTTCCATGGTGACGACGCATGGCGTAGGCGGCAAATAGACCGAGAATCGCTACAATCAGCACAGTCAAAAAGCCGTAAATCAACCATGGAATCTGGCTGCCAACTCCGCCAAATCTCTGCATGATGGCACCACCTGAGATGTTGCCAATGGCACTCCCAATACCTGAGACGACATTGGCAATCCCGAAATAAGCGCCCATCCACTTGGGACTGGCGAAGTGACCAACTAGACTATCCAGCACGGGCAAGAACAGCATCTCTCCGACAATAAAGGTAATGGCGGAGGCGCTTATGCTCACGAAGTTAGAGGACCAGCCAAGAAAAAACAGGCCAGCTCCAAGAAATCCGGTTCCCACAACCAAGGCGATGTAAGGATTAATCCGTTGTAGAACGAACCGTGAGATGGGTCCTTGAAACAAGACAACGACTATAGAGTTAATGGTCCAGATGAGACCGATGGAAGCGGTGGAATGAAGCACATAGTCAGCTCTTAGCGGCAAAAACAAAGCCAACTGAGCATAGAGTGCCCAAATAAACAATGAGACACCAGAAAAGAAGAGGAAACTCCGATGTTTCAGAATCTCCTTGTATTCGCTTAAAGGGATCGGTTTGCATTGCTCTCCTTGGCAGCGATCATTGGGGAGAGCGAAAAATGTAAGAACCGCCAGAACAGCTAGGGTGCCCGCGGAGTATAAGAAGATCTTTTTGGTCGCCCCAAGAGCGAATACGGTAATCAATAAGCCACCCAGAATGATTCCCAGATTGGCGGCGATTCCTCGCCAGGAGAAAGCGGTCGTCCGCTCTGTTTCATCTACAACTTGAGAGATCATCGCTTTTAGTGTAGGAGCCAAAAATCCTGTCCCCACCCCATTCAGACCAGAGAAGAGCAGAAACCAGACGTAAAGGGAACTTTGGCTGTATCCAACCATAGCCACCATTTGAATAAGCGTACCGACTAACATGACATTGCGCTTGCCCCAACGATCGGACAAGAACCCTCCTGACAAACTTCCCAACTGAAAAGCTACACTCCCAACACCAAGGACGAGCCCTACCTCAGACAATGAGAAATGGCTCGTTTTCTCCAAGAAAATAGGGAAAAGCGGAATCACCAAATAGGTAGCTAAGTGCATAAATAAAGCAGTAATAAGCAGCACAATAAACGTGCGGTTGGATAGGAGGTGATTGTTTGTCATAGGCATCCAATGTCTTGTCCTTTCTACCAGCAGCTTGCACGTTAGTAATGTGAAAACAGGCATGTTTTTATTCATCAAGACTTTCACGCTGTGTGGGCATAAGCGGATTTGTAGGCGTATAGGGACACACGTCTAAAGCCAATTACCCAAACGTCACATATACCTATACTGTTCAGTAGGTGTAGAGTGAATCGGTCTTGAGGGGTGATAGGTGATGCGCAGACTGTTTGAATTTGAAGGCTTCGAAATTATTATCTGGATCTTGCTAATCATCTTTCTAATCTCTGTCTTTTTTGATGACGGAATCGAGTAAGACCAGTTAGGGAGTGATGGCCTTGCGTTCAAGAGATCCTATGCACAGATTAAACCAGTATTATAAAAGCAACTCGGGCTTTCGCAGCTGGGTGAAAGCAAATGAAGCATTTTTTCGACAGAACCCCAAAGTTTTCCATGATGTTTTACAAGATCCCATGATGGTCAATTTATTTATTGACGTCATGGTGATGAACGCAACCCACATTAGTCGGCGACTGTCTAGGCGCTGACTCGCCAGCCCTCTATTGACCAATTGTGTCGATGGGGGCTGTTTCCATGGTAAATATTTGGTATACTCAACCTAGCAAATATAAGAATTATAGGGAGTCAAGGGGGTAAAATTGTGAAAGTTTTGAATCGCGTAGGGTTTTCACTTATCGCTGGTGTTCTTGGTGCAAGTTTGATGGCAGGTTCTGTGTTGGCCGCTCCGCTCCATCCGGTGTCTCATGCAGATTGGATGGTCAATGAACATCTCCTCTCTGGAAGCGCGACTGGTGACCAGCAGATAGACAAGCCTGTAACACTCGCTGAGGTTGTAACGATCCTGTCCAGGGTGAAAGACGTTAAGATTGAGAAGGGCAAATCCGGTCATTGGGCGACCCCTTACCTGCTCTGGGCAAAAGGAAAAGGAGTCATTGCTGATAATCAGGTGAGACTGCCTAACGCGACTGTGTCGTCTGCCGAGTTGACTAAAATCGCCAAGAGAGTCGGCATCGAGTTAAAGCTGACAGATGCGGCAAAAGTAACCCATAAAGACTTCTATCAAGCATTGGGCGAGGCGATCACTACTCATGTAACAATTGCCCACACGAACGATGTACATGGTCATATTGAGGATAACGCGAACGGCAAAGAGTTTGGTTATGCCAAGATTGCGACACTGGTTAAAGAATGGCGCGCGGAAAATTCGAACTTCTTGCTCATGGACGCGGGGGATACCTTCCAAGGAACGGTGTTCGTAAATCAGTTCAAAGGCGAATCTATCGTGCCAATCCTCAACTACCTGAATTACAACGCACAAGCGGCAGGAAACCATGAATTTGACTTTGGTTATCAGCAATTATTGAAGCTGAAAGACATGGTCAAACACCCGATTATCTCCTCCAACGTGTACACAGCTGACGGAAAAACCTTATTGGTTCCTACATACACCACAGTAATTGGCGGTAAAAAATACGCGTTTGTAGGCTTTGTCGCGGAAGATACGCCAGTTCTGACACACCCGGATAACGTAAAAGGCTTGACCTTTAAAAGTCCAGTGGAAGTAGCCAAGAAAATTGTGCCAGAGCTGAAAAAACAGGCGGATCACGTGATTGTCGTTTCTCATATTGGGATTGATGTAGACCGAGAACTGGCGAAAGCTGTACCGGGCATTGATCTCATTATCGGCGGACATTCACATACCGCTTTGAAAGAACCTGAAAAAGTCAACGGTACATACATTGTACAAGATTGGGAGTACGGCAAATCTCTTGGCCGCGCTGACTTGTATTACTACCACGATAAACTGGTAGGATTTAGCGGAGGTCTGTTGGAGTACAGCGATAAAGTTCAAGCCGATCCAGAAGTGGATAAAATGGTCAAAGAGGTTGTCGCGAAGATTGACAGTGTTATGAATGTGGTTATCGGCAAATCGGAAGTGGATTTGGATGGAGATCGCACGCTGGTACGGACGCGTGAAACCAATGTAGGTAACTTCATCGCCGATACCATGCTCGCAAAAAGCAAAACGATCAAAGGACATGAAGCAGATGTCGCTTTAACCAATGCTGGTGGAATTCGTGTTCAGCTGAAAGCAGGGGACATTACGAAGAAAGACCTGTATTCCATGCTTCCATTCCCGAACACATTGGTAGTCGTAGAAGCGACAGGTGAAGAACTGAAAAAGGCTTTGGAAAATGGCGTTAGCCAAGTGGAGACCGGAGCCGGCCGCTTCCCGCAAATCAGTGGCATGTCGTTTAGCTACGATCCTTCCAAACCAGCTGGATCACGTTTGGTTGAAGTGAAAGTGGCTGGACAACCGCTCGATTTGACCAAAACGTATAAAGTCGCAACCAACGACTTCATTGTTTCCGGTGGAGACGGCTACGAAGCGTTGAAGAAAAACTTCTTCAATACGGGTCTTACGCTGTATGATGTCGTGGAAGAAGCTTTGATGCAGCAAAAAACAATTAAACCGCAAGTAGAAAACCGCATTGTATCTGTGAAAAAATAAGCGAAGCTAACAGAGGTAGGCGACCGGTTGTCTGGTCGCCTTTTCTTTTTTAAATAGAGGGATTCTGTTTGCCGTGGTCCGCATCCTGCACTGAAGTATCAATCAGGTGATGGAATTGCTCCAGCTCTTCGGTTGCTTCATGCCGCAGGTCTCTGATCTTTTCGAGCATCCTGTCAAAATCCTGCAGCAAAATCTGTGGCTTGTCTCCATGGTAGCCTTCTCCACGGATAAAACGTTGCGCCATATCCAACGCCAAATGGAGTTTCTCAAGATCGGAAAGTTCAAACTGCCGTATCGATGAATCCGTCCTTCGGTCAATAGCCATTAATGCGTCATTTCCTGTCGGCTGTCAGCAGCATCCGCCCGTTTTTGAGCTTCGATATCATCAGCGTCCGCCAGGCTTGATTGATATTGAACGTCCTCGCTTTTGCCAATTGGTACGTTTTTATCCGCGATTTTTCCTGTTTTGGCCATGAGAAACACCCCTTTTCAAATGAAATACTGTATCCTCCTTCTAATGTGTGATGGTTTGATCTGTTTATTGTCCGGCAAATAGTGGTTGTCTAAAGCGGAAACATAATTTGTCCTTCACCAGCGTAGAGATAAGCATAGATTTGGTGAGGAGTGCTTCAAAAATGGTACAGGTTATGCTCACATTTTTTGTGGCCTATGGAATTGTCATCGGGGGTTCGATCAGTGGCGGAATCGGTTCGTTTCTTACGCATCGACCTCCGTTGGTGACCATGCTGGAATTATCGAATCAGTTAAAGATATGGGGTCTGGTTGGTGCCTTGGGTGGAACATTTGATTCGTTTTTACAGATAGAAAAAATTTTTCTTGGCAACCTTACCCCTGTGTTAAATCAACTGATTTTGATTTTGACAGCGTTTGTCGGCGCTCATGCGGGAACGATCACGATTCATTGGTTGACTCAGGTTAAACCATGAAAGAAGCCAAGCGTACGCATTTGAAACGGTATACGGTCTTATTTGTGCTGGGCGTTCTGTTGGGAATCGGGATTTTTCTCCTGTTATATGGACGAGAAATGGAGCATTTAATGCTGATTAAAAGAAATTTGGAGTTGCGAATCGAACGACAGCAAGAAGTCATTGACAAATTAAATCAATCCCAGCGCGTAGCGAAGAAACGTAATGATGTGATCATAGAAGGAATTCAGGTAGTGATTGTGGACCCCAAGCCTGATCCTTTTACCCAAACTACAGTCGCTCGTTTAATTGAAAAGGATCTCGCCTCGTTGAAGGGAAAAAAGGTAGATCAAGTAGTAGGGGAACTGCTCCATCCGCTGTTGCATGAGATGCTGTATCGAAGGGAATATGTGGTGGAAGGAAGAATTGCCGAAGTGAGGCTGAAGACAGCGATTGTATCCCGTGTTATTCTTTTATATGTAACGGTTAAAATCAAAGTAGATGTATGAGCAGACTGAAACCACAAACAACTACAGATCGTAATAGACAAAAGAAGTGATTACGAACCTCGTGAAGATGAAAATGCTCGTAAGGAGAGAGTTTCATGTCATTTTTTAAAAAGATTCTAGCAAGTGTCGGAGTAGGCTCCGCCAAGGTAGACGCAAGGTTGCACAATGATCGGTTAATTCCAGGGGAGATGATCACTGGAGAAGTGCATATGGAAGGCGGAGAAATCGAACAAGAAATCGACGATATATATATGTATGTGATTACTCACTACGAGCGCGAGCATGATAACAAAAAAGGAAAAGAAGAGTGCATTCTGGCCAAGCAGTTGCTGTCGACCAAATTCAAACTGAAGCCAAAAGAGGAGAAGGTCCTGACATTCTCGTTCCCGCTTCCCTATGAAACGCCGTTAACGATGGGCAGACAACCTGTGTATATACGGACTGGACTGGATATTAAGAATGCCATCGATCCTGGAGACTCTGATTTCATTCAGGTGCTTCCGCATCCGCTTATGGAACATGTTTTAGGCGCCATTGGGGACATTGGATTCCAGCTGTTTAAGGTGGATTGTGAGTACAATCGTCTTCTGGGACGCAATTTTCCGTTTGTGCAAGAGTTCGAGTTTCGTCCGACTGGTGAGTATCGCAGTCGCTTGGAGGAATTGGAGGTTGTGTTCTTCCTGAAGGATGCTGAGTTGGATGTGTATATAGAGTTGGATAAGAGGGCGCGCGGTTTTTTGGTAGCAAGGGAAGAAGCGTTTAACATGGATGAACGTTATTTGCGATTTCACGTAACCGAGGCAGAGCTGAAGCGTCCACGAACCCAATTAGCGGAGTACATCGACGAAATGATCCGCGTATCAGTCAAGAGGTGAGACGAATGATTCTACATAAGGGAGAGGTGCTTTTCCGCCAGGGTGATACCGGCCCCCTCTATAAATTGCGCAGTGGGTTGTGCAAGGTTACACGCATACAGGAAGACGGATCGATGTTTCTGTTTAATCTTCTACTTCCTGGAGAAGTCTTTCCCCATCACTCATTGCTTACCCCAAAGGATTATCACGGAACGGCCATCGCTGTAATGACCAGTGAAATCGAAGTCATTCCCGCAGATCAATGGTACAAAACGTTGGAGAAGAACCCCGAACAATACCGGGATGTCGCCTTGTTGTTGCAGAGCAAGCTTCGTACTATGCAGCAGCGAATTGATCAATTAACAGCCGTAACCCCAAGAGAACGACTACAGTTATTGTATGAATGGTTCCAGGGGAATTTCGGCAGAACCCCGATTCGCGAGCTGTTGACCCAAGAAGAGATCGGACAACTGATCGGAGTTCGTCGTGAAACCGTGAATCGGCTATTAAAAGAAATGAAGCACGTATAAAAGAACAGTTGCCATGTGTTGGCAAGCTGTTCTTTTTTTATTGGAAAGTTTAATTGCTATACAGAGGCAAAGTGATTAAACTTTTCTCCCCCATGTATATGACGGCATTTTTCTGACAATACTGTGAGCATGAAAGTAAAGAGGAGGAATTTTCCAAATGAATCTATTAGAAAAAACAAGAAGAATTAATACGATGTTGCAAAAGACCATGGGAGGCAGCGGAGTTAGCTATCAGGAAATCGCCAAGCTTTTATCTGAAGTGGTTGCGAGTAACGTGTACATCATCACCTCGGACGGCATCATTCTCGGTAGTGGGTACTCTCAAGAATTCAGTCTGCAGGACGAAAGCAAAAGTATCCTGCCAAAGGATTACACCTACAAGCTGTTGGAAGTGAATTCATCTCTGGCGAACGTCGGTACCGATAGTGCCTACAGTATGCTGGCATCTGAGTGGACAGGCTTGTTCCCGCACATGATGACGACTATTGTGCCGATTATCGCGGGTGGTGGCCGTCTGGGTACCTTGGTACTCCTGCGCGCTTTCGGAGTCTTTGATACAGAAGACCTGATCTTGTCTGAGATTGGCGCAACCGTAATCGGAATGAAAATCGTTCGTCACCGTACAGAAGAAATTGAAAGTGAAGTGCGCGAGAAAACTTTTGCTAAAATTGCGCTCTCTTCCTTGTCTTACAGCGAACAGATTGCCATTGAAAAAATCATGGAGCAACTCGATTCCAAAGAAGGGTTATTGGTGGCGAGTCAACTTGCGGACCAAGCTGGACTAACTCGTTCGGTCATCGTCAACGCATTGCGCAAACTAGCGAGTGCAGGTGTGTTGGAATCTCGCTCACTCGGGATGAAAGGTACATATATTAAAGTTTTAAACGATAAATTCCAAACCGAATTGGCGAAATGGAAGACATCGTAATCGAATAGTCTTACCTGCATAATCGACCTGCGAAACACCTCTGTTTTTTTGTGAACGGAGGTGTTTTTTGTCCGTTGTTCACGAATTTGTTGATTTTTTTGGTTGAAAGATAGCTAGGTTGAGTCATGCGCTTTGAGTACTGGGATTTTATACTAGATTTGACAAAGCGGAGTTGAACACCGGAATCTAAGGAGGATCTTACATGTATTCGGGAAAAGCACTTAATTGGTCTAAAATGATGGTAGCGGGACTTGTCAGTATCAGTCTGATCGGGGGGAGCGGCTTGTTAGTGGAAGCCGCAGGGTCAGCTAAATCTCCATCAACTCCTGTTTCACAACCGGCGGCTAAACCACTGCCGACCAATAACCAAGCGGTACAACAACTGTCGCCAACCGAACCGGCTGTAAAAGAAGAATGTGGTCTTTGCAAAATGGAAGTTTACGGCAAAGGTCATGAGATGGGACAATTTATTGCTCAGGTAGTTACAGCGGATGGGAAGAACTTATTTTTTGACGATCTGGGATGTATGATGAATTATAAACATACGCAAACCAAACCCGTTAAAGCCATTTGGGTGCGTGATTATTATACGAAAGAGTGGTTCTTGGCTTCCAAGGCAACCCTTGTCTCCAGTGAAATAAAAACACCGATGCACTACGGCTATGCCGTCTTCAAAGATAAAGCATCGGCAGCCAAATTTATCAAAGAAAATAAGGCACAGCACGCTGCTCTTTCATCCTGGAAAGATCTGGATACAAAAGCCCAAGAGCGCTACAAAGCAAAAATGAATGGCAAAATGAAGATGCCAATGAACAACATGCCAACGAATATGCAACAGCCACAAGCGCCTACGCCAAAACATTAATGAGTTAAAAACGGGCCCATCCCTGAGGGGAGAGCCCGTTTATTTTATTTTGTAGGTTGTAAAGATTGATTTGTGGTTTACGATGCTTCCTGATTGGTTTTGGCGTGTACTTGTCTCCAAGCCGGATGCTGTTCCATCTGGCGAAGATCCTTCAACAAGATGGTAGAAAAGCCCATCATCGCCATGCAAATACCTCCGCCCATAATCAACAGATCAGGTGTCGCTAGGTGCTGCTGCAAGAGGAAGGCGGACATCGCGTAACTGACTGGCCCTAATCCTGAAGACATCAGGGTGAGTAAAGACATGACACGTCCAAGCATGCGATCCTCTACAATGGTTTGAATATAGGTGAAAATCGGGATGTTGATGATACTTAAGCATATGCCAATCATGAGCATGGCCCCTAATCCATAGGGGAGACTCGACATGAAGCTAACCCCGACCATCGCCATTCCAATTAGACCTGCGAACAATGGAATAATTGGATTGTAGTAACCGCGGAATCCTTTCGAAAGCCCTGTGATGAGCGCTCCAATGATCGCCCCTACACCGATCGCTCCTTGTAAGTATCCAAAAAAAGTTCCGTCCCAGCTCATTTGTTTAATCAGCATAGGAAGACCAATGGACAGCGGCCCCATAAACGTCACGTTAAAAAACAAAGAAATGAACAGAATAATCACAATTGAGCGAATGGGTTTAACGTAGCGAATTCCTTCCAACGTGTCGTGAACTATGGAGGAGGCGGCTGATTGATTCGGTCTTTCATCAGAGATGTGAGTGATACGTAACGAGAGGATGGCAATTACGCTCAGAAGAAACACGGCGGCAATGGTAGCAAACATGAGCGGATAGTTTTTGGAGTAAAGCAACAGGGAAGCAAACAGCGGACCAATGATATTGCTTACCTGCTGGGAGGTTTCCATGATACTGTTGGCGGTGGACAGACGCTCTTTGGGAATTACTTGAGGAACAATAGAACTTCGAGCAGGCCAGAAGAACGAGTCGACTATCCCGAATGCCACGGACATCACATAAATAGCGGGAGCAAGCCATTCATTCTCACCAGCTAAGAGAAAGAGACTGAACAAGCCAATGACAATGGCCCTCGCCATCAAGGAGAGACCGAGAACCAGTTTGCGATTAAACCGGTCCGCTATCACCCCGCCAAACAGCATGAAAACCAGCCGGGGCAGGGACATACAGAGCAATGCGGTGCCGAGGACCGCTTCAGATCCGGTAACATCGACAATGAACCACGATAACAAAATATAAATAGAAGAATCACCGACAGCCGAACAAACGGTTCCCAGCCACAAACTGATAAAATTCCGATTTCTCCAGACAGGTACTTCCGCGACATTCGCTTGCAATTGCATCACCTATTCATCCTTTCTTTTCTCGCGTGCGTTTCTTGACCACTATAGGAGTGACCTTCTCGTACTCTTCCGGCAGAATCTGATCATCAGAGATAAACAACTGCTCATTCGTCATAAATCCGATGTTCAGCATATAAAATATCTCGTTTAGATCTTCTGCTTCCTGTGATGCAATCTTGTTGGCATATTCTTTTTCCAGTTGGTTTAACTCCTGTCGTAATTCCTCGTATTTCTTGAGCCATTCATGGATGACGGGGCGTGGGAGTTTGAATTCTCCTGCCACTGAAAGAAGAGGTGGCTTCGCTTCCTGATTGGCAAACAATCGAAAGGACTCCTCGGGAGCTTTATACACACGCGAGGTGGACTGCCGAAGATGATTGATGATAATTTCTTGCCCAACCATCGTATCCTCCTGAATATGGGGGAGGAGCTCTTCGCTGACGACAAAGTCAAGAGCGGTTGCGCGATAGAATTTCTGGATAATTCCATTCTTTTCCTCCGTGCGATTGACGCTGACAAAGCCATGCGCCTCCAATTCCTTTAAATGATAATGGATACGAGAGGCAGAGTGCCCCAGCAGCTCTCCGATTTGTTTTCCGGTTAGCTCCTCTTTAATCAGCATGACGATGATCTGGATTCGCAATGGATCGCTGAGGGCTTTCAATTGTTCTGGTGTCTCTATAACGAAGTATTTTTTCATCGAATCCTCCAGTTTCGTAAGACCTACTAAAAAGATAAAACGTTCACGTGTTAATTAACGTTCAAATATTCTTGAACGTATTGTAACACTTGAAAGAGCGTTTACACAAGCTGATTTTTCAATCAATTCCAAAAACGTGATACAATAAACAAACTTGGGTCCTCAAGACCTGTGAAATGGAGAAGAAAGTAGGGATTACCTTGCCGCGAGGTATGTATCTAGCTTTGGGATTGTTAAGTTTAATTTGGGGTGGTTCCTTCTTTTTTATTAAAGTTCTCTTGAGTCACTTTGGCCCGTGGTCCATCGCTTTTCTTCGATCCGGGTTCGGAGTCTTGACCATTCTGACCATCATGTTCTTCATGAAACAAAACTTTCATTTCAAACGAATCCCGTGGAAACCTATGCTGATTGTAGGCTTGTTCAACACCGCCATTCCCTGGTCCCTCATCGCCTTTAGCGAGACGAGAGTAACAAGCAGCATGGCTTCCGTATTGAATGCAACCACTCCCTTATGGACGATGATTATTGGGGTGTTATTCTTTTCTGTCAAGGCCAATCGCAATCAGTGGTTGGGGATGATCACAGGCTTTGCTGGTATTCTTGTCCTGCTAGATATTAATCCGGCCCGGATCGTTTCCGTTGACATGGTTGGTTTTATTGCCATGCTCGTCGCTACGCTTTGTTACGGGATTTCTTCACAGGTAAGCAAGAAGTACCTGGTTGGTCTCACGATGTTTCAGTCCGCTTTAGGAACGCTGCTCGTCTGTTCGGTGGGAAGCGGGATTGTCGCTTTTAGCTATGAGCATATATCGTTCGTTCCGTTTGCCACAGATAGTACGGTTTGGTTAGCCTTGCTGGGGCTTGGCGTACTTGGCTCAGGAGTCGCCTACATCTTGTTCTATCATCTCATTCAAGCGGGAAGTCCGGAGTTTGCCTCGATGGTTACCTACCTCGTGCCGGGGACTGCGATCCTATGGGGATTCCTCATCCTGCACGAAACGATTCACTGGACGTTGCTTGCGGGACTGGTGCTTATTTTAAGTGGAGTATTTGTGGCTGGACGAAAGCCCTCAAACCGACGCTCACAACATCTGGGAACGGAAACTCGGTAGACATTCTTTTCCTGCGAAACCAAAAAAGTTTACTTGGACCCTCCAATAATGGAATGGGTCTTTTTTATTTAATTTTCTAAATTTATCATACAAAATAATTGAAAAAGTGTTAAAATATTCTACGTGAATCTTTTCATTTCATAAGGAGGGTTAAATCATGAACTCAATCTGGAGAATTCCTTCTTTCCGATGGTATTGGAGTGGACTGATTCTCTCTGCGCTGGGCGATCAAATGGGATGGATGGGATTAACGTGGTTGATGATGCGAGAGACTCATTCACCTGCAATCGTTGGGAGTATGGTCATGGCTTATTTATTTCCGGGTGTAATTGCAGGGCTCTTTATTGGTGTCTTGTTGGACAGGTGGAATCGACGGATTCTTGTTATTGCGGATAATTTGATTCGGGGGAGTTTGTTGCTAGCAATTATTGCGTTAGTGATGATCCTTCATCCTCCGGCATGGATCGTGATTGTGTTGGTTGCTGTTCTGGGGATGCTGGCACCCATTAGTTCGGCGGGGGCTCAAACGATTCTTCCTTCGTTTGTACAGGATAAAGAGCAGTTAACCAAAGCGAATTCTTTGATGCAAAGCCAATGGCAGCTGGTTTATTTGGTTGGACCCGCGTTGGCTGGGATGATGATTGGTTATTTTGGCGAGGTGATCGTTCTGCTTTTAGACGCGATCAGTTTTTTCCTTTGTGCCATTTGCTTTTATAAGATGAAGGGGATTGCAACTGTCAATACCCAACAGACTAATCCCAATCAACGCCCAACCCAAAGCATGTGGCAAGACCTGGTGACTGGATACCACTACATAGGAAAACGCCCGATTTTGATCGTGCTGCTGATAATCACGCTATTTTTCAACATGGCGTATGGGCCAGTAGAAGTTGCCTTGCCGTTTTTCGCTAAGGAGCAGTTGGAAGGGAGTGCGACACTTCTTGGTTTTTTATGGACAGCCTTGGCTCTCGGGGCCTTATGCGGCTCGCTGTGGTTCTCCGTTAAGACTTGGAAATACCCAATTGGGACGAGCCTTGCCGTCATCATTCTCTTATGGGGGTTAACTACTCTGCCGTTGGCGATTTGGCCGAGCTTTCATGTGGGTGTTGTCTCTATGTTTGTTGCCGGAGTGGCTTTTGCTCCATACAATGTGTTGTACCTCTCGTACTTGCAAAAAGGGACACCTGATCATCTGTTGGGGCGGGTGCTTACCTCAGCTCGAACGATCACAGGAGTCGGAATGCCGCTTGGCGCTTTCCTCTCCGGGCAACTGATTCAATTTCTTGGGGTGATGAATTTATTGCTCGTTTCTTCATTGGCTTGCCTCATTGTTGGTTTACTCGCGCTTCAGCCGCTTCAGAAGCTCAGGTAGCTCAGCTAATCACTTGCGGTTAATAAGGGGGGCGAGCAGGCGTTTGATTGAAGCGGGAAGCAACTGGTGAATAATGGAGAGAAGATGCAGTCGTCCTGGCAAGGCGATTTCGTCCTTTTTCGTCTCGACTGCGCGTCGAATGATCCGAGCGGCATTATCTGGTTTTAACAAAAAGCGACCAACTTTGGAACGGTAGGTACCAGTGGTATCGGCAAGATCCAGGAATGTGGTATCAATCGGTCCGGGCAGGACACAGGTGATCTGGACACCAGTTTGGTACAGCTCGTTGCGAAGTCCTTCACTAAAACGGATGACGGCTGCCTTGCTCGCCGCATAGACAGAAGCTTTGGCAGAAGCTACTTGGCCCGCGAGCGAAGCAATATTGACGATTTGCCCGCGATTCGCTTCAATCATCATGGGTAAAAAGGCGCGCGTCATATAAATGACCCCGTCTAAATTAGCCGTTAAGGTTTCTTTGATTTCATCTACGCTCATCTCCATAAACGGCTTGAAGACAGCTGAACCCGCATTGTTATAAAGCAGATCGCACCGTTCAAAGTGAACCCTGACCCAAGCCGCAAACCGTCTAACCTGTTCATTGTCCGAAACGTCGAGGACATAGGTGTGCAGGTGGGAAGGAGCGCCTAATTTCTGTTGGACCGCTTTTAGCTTCTCTTCATTGCGTCCGGTTATGATCACGGTGTCACCCGAGGCAAGGTAAAGCTTCGCTAAAGCGAACCCGAGCCCACCCGAACCGCCTGTAATGATAATGATTCGTTCCAAGTCAGACAAATTGCTCCACACGCTTTCTGATTTTACTTTTTTTGTAACTAAGATGTAACTACCATACAGATAATGAGTAAACCAATCGTAACATATGAAAAGTTTTTATCGAAGTTCTTTCGATTAAATCATCCGATAGATAAGGAATAGCTCGTATGAAATCGATGAAATAAGGAGGGAACAACATGCGATTAAAGGATCGAGTAGTCATCATCACCGGTGGGGCAAGCGGAATTGGTCGAACGACTTCCCTGCTTTTTGCGGAAGAAGGAGCACAGGTGGTTGTTGCCGATTATCAGGAAGCCACTGGCAAGGAGACGGTTGCAAAGATTATTGGGCAAGGTGGGCAAGCGAGATTTGAGCAGGTGGATGTAAGTAACCGTTCAAGTGTAGAGAGGATGGTTCAATCTGTTCTGGTGGCGTATGGTCACATCGATGTGTTGATCAATAATGCGGGGATCACAGCGGACGCCACCTTAACCAAGATGAAAGAAGAGCAATGGGATCGGGTGATTGCCATCAACTTGACAGGCGTATTTACCTGTACTCAACTCGTCGTCCCGCATATGATTGAGCGGGGAAGCGGGCGAATTATCAGCACCTCATCGATTGTGGGGATTCACGGCAACTTTGGTCAGACCAACTACGCCGCAACCAAAGGCGGAATCATAGCCATGACCAAGACATGGGCGAAAGAGTTGGGGCCTAAAGGGATTACCTGCAATGCTGTAGCGCCTGGCTTTATCGCTACTCCGATGACCAAAGCGGTACCAGAAAAAATTCTCAACATGATGGAAGAGCGTGTCCCGCTCCGAAAGCTGGGAGACCCGCTTGATGTTGCCAACGCGTATCTTTATTTGGCATCAGATGCTGGCCGATACGTGAATGGAGCGGTTTTGAGCATCGATGGCGGATTGTCACTATAAAACGTTGGGTATAAGGACTCCCTTGCTGGTTACCATAGGGTCAGGGGGTGAACCAATATGCCACAAGTGAAGTGCAGCGTATCGAATTGTTCTTATTGGGGTCAAGGCAATAACTGCCAGGCCGATATGATCATGGTAGAGATTGACAAGCACTCGAAAACGAAGTACAACACCGAATTTGCGGATGAGTATGGGTATGACAGCAAACATCACGATACCGCAAGTTCTGCTGCCCATACCTGTTGTCACACCTTCAAAGCGAAGAACGCGTAATCAACAACCAAAAAAGACGTATCTCGACGGACGAGATGCGTCTTTGCTTTTTATTACGCCAACCATCGAGTATCTGGTGGAATTTAGAAGGTGGTTTGCATGGCAAGCTGATTAAGCAGAATATTTCCCTCTTTCCAGGTGTTTATCCGTTTCACCAAAGAAGGAAGCGTTCCTTGATTGTAGGGAGTGTCGAATAGAAAAACAGGGATCTGAAGCTCCTCGGCCAGTTGAACAGCGTTTTCTTTGCGATCTTCAAGAAAAACGTCTACGCCCCATTTTTTGGCCGAAGATAATTTATCGTGGGAACCGATGCAATTGACGGAATGATAAGGAATCTCAAAACGTTCCAGCCACTCATAAGTTACAGGCAAATGCTTCTCGTCTCGCGCACTGATGTAAACCAAACGATGGGCTTGATGCCATTGTTTTAAAATTTGATCGGCTACGTCATGAAGGGTGGCACAGCGATACAGATGTTCACCCTGCTCGTCCAACCATTTTTCGAAAACCTCTTCCGGAATGTTGTAAACAGTGGCCAGATTATATTCGATGCAATCGGCCAACGTTAAATTTTTGCCAAACGCTTCATTCATAAAAGGCAATATACTGCCCGGATCCGTTACTGTTCCGTCAATATCAATGCCAATCGTTAGGTTTTTATATGAGTTCATCCTCTCGCCTCCAGTTTAAATTGTACACCTTCATGAGACAATAAGGCTACTTCCTTCAACAAAATCCTTTATGGAAAAGGGGTTGAGCATATCATGGCGGATGAAAAAAACGCGCAACTGAATGCTGACAAGAAGGAAGTGACCACTCCGCAGCCCTTCCAGAGCTATCTGGACGATACGGAGTTCGGAGCGGATACCTGGATGGGGGCAGTCATGAATCCAGACGCTTCCCGATCAAACACAAACATGATGCATAATCCAGGTAAGAAAACAGACGAATACCTCGGGCCACAAGCCACATGGTCCCACACCGATTTGCCTGCCACACAAGCAAACAATTCCCAGAACAATGCCAATCGAAGCAATGATATCAGCAATTTAACCAAATACGAGATGGGTGCGGAAGCGGGAGCCTTGCCGAGAATGGATACACGTCGGAACGAATCCAAATCTCCTGTGACAGGTCCTAACCAGGCAAGGGGAGACGCAGCGGGCGGATTAGGAATGGTCGGTCTCGGTCTGTCGTTGCTTTCCTTATTCATGCTACCGTATCTGTTAGCTCCCATTGGGATTGTTTTAGGGTATCTGGCCATGCGACGCAACGCGACAACGCTTGGTACCTGGGCGATGATTGTGGGTGCGATCGCGATTCTGGGTGCGTTGATTGTCTACCCGTATTTCATAGCCCGATGATGGGCTTGTAAGCAGGCTAGCCTCTCCTTAATTGTGGAGAGGCTTTTTTCGTCATGATCATTTCAGATTATATAGGGGAGAAGTAAAAGGAGTGAGGGCCGCAATCACCGCGTCACGAAAGACGTTCGCTCTTGTTACTTGTCCCGCAGTGAAAAGTCCATACGCCCCCTCTTTATGATTGTTATTCGTTGTTCCGCTTAGCTCGTCAATTACAGTCTTGAGCTCGATTCCTTCTTGCTGAACGCGTTCACCGATTTGGTTCGGTATGGGAAAATACAAGCCTTTCCCAATCGTCAGGCGTGTTCCATCCCATGCCGCACAAACGGAGAACAAATACCATTGCTGTGTATACATGCCGTCGTAATGTAGTCCACCCTCAAGTCCAAGACCAATTCTATAGGTTGGCCTTGGGGAGGCTTCCCATGCGTTTTTGGCCCGGTTAATGGCTCCCTGAATGGTTTCGTGTTCGCTTAACGGCTGATCTGATACTCCAGAGGAAACCTTGACACCAAGAGGCTCTGTTCCTGTTGCGAGTATGACAGCAGCATGTTTCGCTTGATTGGTGGTTCCTAATATGAGCGGTGGCAAGTTCATGTTGCTAGCCTCCTATTCCGATGGTCTTCACCTATTCTACTCTACCATATTTCCCTAAAAGGAACGTCATTTTACTGACAGGGGGTGTATGATATGATGAGGGCAAAGAATGGGGAGGTCTACGAATGAAATTTACGAAGATGCATGGTTTAGGCAATGATTACGTGTATGTTAATTGTTTTGAAGAGCCTTTAGAGGGTGTAGACCTTCCAGAGTTGGCTAGACGAGTGAGCGATCGTCATTTTGGAATTGGCGGGGACGGTCTGATCCTGATTATGCCGTCTGACACGGCTGACTTCAGAATGCGTGTATTTAATAATGATGGCAGCGAGGCTCGCAATTGCGGCAACGGGCTTCGTTGCGTGAGCAAATATGTATTTGACCACGGCTTAATCCAAGTACAAAGCTTTACTGTTGAAACGCTGGGGGGAATCGTTACACCAGTAGTGGAAGTGGGCCATGATGGAAAAGCCGCTCAGGTGACGATTGATATGGGCGAGCCGAGACTTACTCGAGAACAGATACCGATGACTGGAGAGGCCAAGGAAACGGTGATAGGTCAGCCTTTTACGGTAAAGGATCGTACCTATACCATGACGGCTGTTTCCATGGGCAATCCGCACGCCATTTTATTTGTGGACCAGATTGATGAAGAGGAAGTCGTGAAATACGGGCCGTTAATTGAATTTCACGAAAGCTTTCCAGAGCGCACGAACGTGGAATTTATCCAAATCCTCAATCGTCAGGAGATCCTTTTTCGCGTGTGGGAACGAGGATCCGGTGTTACCTTAGCTTGTGGAACGGGAGCATGCGCGGCAGCGGTAGCCGCCATACTAAAAGGGGACACTGATAGAAAGGTAACAGTCCATCTGCTTGGAGGCGACCTGCAAATTGAATGGCGGGAAGAGAACAATCGGGTATATATGACGGGCCCTGCGGTGGAAGTATGCAGCGGCGTCTATTCATTAGAGATTCCAATGTTATCAACTCATTAAGATACCGAAGAATTGGAACAAGGAAGCCTTGAGTCGGAGGCTTCTTTTATTTATAAATACAAAAAAATAGCACCCAGCTTCGTACATCAGGTACGACAAGCTGAGCGCTGCTTGGATAAACCATGAATGTTAATCATTTAGAAGTTGTAAACCTCCGTCAAAAAGACATCCGTATCCGTCCGTTCAAATTCATTCGTCTGTCGGCGCATCTTATCCAGTTCTGTTTTCAACTTATTCAATTCATCTTCTACTCGCTTGATTTGCTCCTCTACCATACTCATACAATTTCTCCCCTTTGATATTTTCTTAATATATCTGAATTTGTAGACTATTCTAACAAGTTGACCAACCGGCGTAAAGATGGGTTTTTGATGTAAGCGTTTGCTTTTCAAAATTTTATCGATTAAATCATTTTTACTAATGTTTTTTGACACAATTTAGAGGAAAATGGAGCTGAAGGAGGCGAAACATGCTGACGACTGAACAACTGAAGCTAATAAACAAGTTTGGTTTTCAAGTGAAATCCGACTCGGTTATACACGTCAAGACAGGTCTTTCCTTCCCGACAAAAGAAATTGCACACTACGCGACTATTCAGGAGCTTGAGGCAATTCTTAAGAATCGGCTCAAGAACCAATGCCACTTGAAAAGAAGACCAGGCGTGTAGGGAAATAACGTTAGGGCAGAATAAAGTACAAATTGAAGTAGAACATTTCAGTGATAATCAGGTATGATGAAAGGTAGTTTTTACAAGAGGAAGGTGTCTTCTGTGATCTACCTGGATAACAGCGCCACAACCAAACCTCATCCGCAGGTTGTTGATGTGATGACGAAGGCCATGCAGCAATACTATGGCAACCCTTCATCCCTTCATCATAAAGGTGTCGAGGCAGAAAATGTGTTGAAACAAGCGCGATCCTTGGCCGCACAATCGCTTCATGTAAAGCCAAGCGAGATTATTTTTACTTCTGGCGGTACCGAGAGCAATAATTTGGCGATCAAAGGAATTGCTTTTCAATATCAAGGAAGAGGCAAGCATATTATTACGTCTCAAGTGGAGCATCCGGCTGTTTACAGTGTTTGCAAGCAGTTGGAGGATTTCGGATTTGAGACGACATTTTTACCCGTTAATGAGGACGGAAGAGTCTCACCTGAAGATGTTGAGCGAGCGATTCGTCCCGATACGATTCTCGTCTCCATCATGCATGTGAATAACGAGACGGGAACCATTCAACCGATTCAACAAATCGGGAAGCTCCTGCAGCAGCATCCCAAACTCTTTTTCCATGTTGACGCTGTGCAAAGCTTCGGGAAGGTACCGCTTGCCATTCGCGAATGGGGAATCGATCTTCTCAGCTTGTCTGCCCACAAGTTTCACGGTCCACGAGGAACTGGGCTTTTGGTCAAAAGGGAAGGAATTACCCTTCAGCCATTACTTATCGGCGGTGGGCAAGAGAGTGGAATGCGGTCAGGTACCCAGAATGTGCCTGGAATTGCTGGAATGGCCAAGGCGATGCGACTTGTGGCGGAGAATCAAATTGTCGATACTCCCCAATTAAGCAAAATGAGTCAACGTTTAAAGGAAGGTTTGGCTCAAATACCCAATTGCCTCATCAATACGCCAGAAACGGGAGCGGCTCCACACATCGTGAACTTCTCGATCTTAGGCGTCAAACCTGAAGTATTGATTCATTCACTGGAAGATAAGGGCTTCCTTGTCTCTACTCGATCTGCCTGTTCCTCCAAAGCCAACGAACCCAGCCGTGTGTTAATGGCGACCGGAATGAATAAAGAGAGGGCGCTAGCGTCAATTCGGGTCAGTCTCAGCCGCGAAAACAAGCTGGAAGAGATCGATCAATTTTTGGCTGCGCTTGCCCAAAGCGTGAACCAGCTGCGGCCATATATGAAAGTGTAAAGGATGGACTTCTAATGAATTACGATGTGATTTTGATTCGCTACGGCGAGCTTGCGTTAAAAGGAAAAAACCGAGACCAGTTCGAAGAGACGTTGACTCGCAGTGTCAAATCGGTTCTTCGCTCGTTTTATAAAATTAAAGTACGCCGCACCTATGGCCGCATGTATGTGGAGCTACACGGTGAAAACGCGCATGAAGTGATTGATCGACTGCAAAAAGTGTTCGGTATTACCTCCATGAGCCCAACCAAACGAATTGAGGGAGACCCTGATTTGATTAACGCTACGGCTTTGGAGATGGTGAAATCCCTGCCGACTCAACCGCGTACGTTCCGTGTGGAGAGCCGACGCGCGGACAAGCGTTATCCAATGAAGTCGATGGAAGTAAGTCGTATGGTTGGCGGACACATCCTGCGAAATGTAGAAGGAATTAAAGTGGATCTGCACAATCCTGAAGTGGTCGTGAATGTGGAGATCCGCTCAGAAGGAACCTTTTTAAGCTGCCAAACCTTTGAAGGAGTTGGTGGTCTTCCAGTTGGCGTCAGCGGTAAGGTTTTGCTATTGCTCTCCGGAGGTATTGATAGTCCAGTTGCTGGATGGATGATGATGAAGCGGGGCGCTACGCTTGAGGCGATTCATTTTCATAGTTATCCGTTTACAAGCGAGCGCGCACTGGACAAGGTGCGTGACCTGGCGCATAAGCTGACGAAATTCGGCGGGACGATTAATTTGCACGTTGTTCCTTTTACGGAGATTCAAACGCAGATTCGCCAGCATTGCCCGGAGGATTACACGATTACGATCATGCGCCGCTTCATGATGCGGATCGCTGAAAGTGTAGCCAAGAAAGCAGGAGCATTGGCGCTTTCCACAGGCGAAAGCTTGGGTCAGGTCGCTTCCCAGACGTTGGAGAGCATGAATACGATCAACAGTGTCGTGCAAATTCCAATTTTACGTCCGCTGATTGGGATGGACAAAACCGAGATTACACAAATATCCAGAAAGATTGATACGTTTGAGTTGTCCATTTTGCCGTTTGAAGATTGCTGTACGATTTTCACGCCCAAAAATCCGGTTACCCGTCCCAAACCGCACCTGGCTGAAAAATTTGAGCAAGCTCTTGACGTTGAAGCTTTGGTACAGGATGCGGTGGAGCGTACAGAAGTAGAAGTAATTACGACGAAACCTCGTGAAGCGATTGTAGATTTATTCTAGATATATAAGCTGAATGGGAGAGATGGTTCATGATTATTCGCTATGAACGCAATGGCAAGGTGAAGCATGGCTGGTTGGTTGAAGCGGAAAACAAGGTTCGGGTTATTGAGGGAGATATTTATAAGCGAGAAGAAGGAAAAGGCACCATCATGACAGGACTAGAAGTCCCATTGAATGAAGTGAAGGTGCTTTCACCCTGCACTCCTTCCAAAATCGTCTGCATCGGGGTCAATTACCAAGACCACGCAAACGAAATGAATAAACAGGTACCCAAAGACCCGCTCATTTTCCTGAAGCCTTCCACAGCGATGATCGGACCAGGGGAAGCCATCGTCTATCCGAAGCTGACGCAAAACCTTCACTATGAAGGAGAGCTTGCTGTCATCATTAAAAAAGAGGCGCGCAAAGTGAAAGCGGCAGACGCTGAAGACTACATTCTTGGATTTACTTGCGCCATTGATGTGACGGCTCGCGATTTGCAAAAAAGTGATGGTCAATGGGGACGTGCCAAATGCTTCGACACCTTCTGTCCTTTGGGACCTGTGATTGCCTCCAAGATCGATTACAATAACTTGCGCATCATGACCAAGGTTAATGGAGAGGTTCGTCAAGACTCCAATACCAATCAAATGATCGTCAAGATTCCGCAAATCATTGAGGCGATTACCGCTGTCATGACACTACTCCCTGGCGATGTTGTGCTTACGGGCACCCCAAGCGGCGTAGGACCTTTGCAGCCTGGCGATGAAATCTCGGTAACCATTGAGAATATTGGAACACTAACAAACCATGTTGTAGCAGAAGAATAGGAGAACGCCCCGCTTGCTTATTGGCCGGAAGCAAGCGGGGCGTTTGTTTATTCAGGCATCTCTGGTTGATCATTAGCCGGATGTGAGGCAGGATCGCCCCGGTCTAAACCTTGATGCAAAGCCCGATTTTCATAGCCAAACTGGACATTTGTCGAGTATTGGCCCTCCTCCCAGCCTGTTGCTTTACCGAGTAATTCTTCATTGGTCGCAGCACCATATGGCCCTTCAGGAAACTCCTCAAAATAAACTTCATTTCGTTGAGACTCAACTGTGGACAACTCGCTATAGTTGTTTTTGTAGGTTGGCTTGTTCTTACTCCACCACATGGAATTCACCACCTTATTCTTTATTTCTATTCTGCTGATTTGTTTAAGTTTTTATCCATTTTTTACATCTGATTTATTTTGAATAAACTATTGACGCTTGTAGAGGATTTTTGTTATATTACTTTTTGTCGCTATGAGCGGATGTAAGAAAAAAGAGATTTTGAGAGTCTTTTTTAAAGAAAACAAAAATTTCTTCTTGCTTAATCAACTCTGATGTGATAGAGTAGTAAGAGTCGCCGCTGATAAACGGTTGACGAAAAGTTGTTGAAAAGTAAATGAAGATGCTCTTTGAAAACTGAACAATAAACGTTTAGTGAAACAAACACTAGCCAAGCAAAATGTTTTGAAGTTTAGAATCAACTCAACTTTATTGGAGAGTTTGATCCTGGCTCAGGACGAACGCTGGCGGCGTGCCTAATACATGCAAGTCGAGCGAGG